>DATLSF010000027.1:0-201259 GCA_035534335.1 Acidimicrobiales bacterium
GTAGAGCACTTCCATGGTAAGGAAGGGGTCGTCGGTTCAACCCCGACAGAGGGCTCGCCAGGCGGCGTAGCTCAGGTGGTTAGAGCACACGGCTCATAATCGTGGTGTCGCGGGTTCGACTCCCGCCGCCGCTACCAGGCAGCACCGGGTTCGCCCGGAGAGGAGAATGACGATGGCCAAGAACGAGAAGCGGGTCCAGGTCACCCTGGCCTGCGAGAGCTGCAAGCGGCGCAACTACATCACGATGAAGTCCAAGGTCAATGACCGCGAGCGCATCGAGATGTCCAAGTACTGCCGATTCGACCGGCGCCACACGCTGCACAAGGAGACCCGCTAGGGATGCTGCGCGGGCCAGATGGTAGGCTGGACGTTCCCTACGGCCCGCAGGCGCCGCAGAGGGCAGTGGCTCAATTGGTAGAGCACCGGTCTCCAAAACCGGGGGTTGGGGGTTCGAGTCCCTCCTGCCCTGCTCGGAGGGGACTTCGATCCGTAGTGCCGAACAGAGACGTGAGATGAACCGCGAACAGAAGCGCATGATGCAGCGACAGGGCCAGGTAGGCGCCGACGGCGACGCCACGTCGCGACGTCAGACCACGGTTCAGGACGTCCAGCGCCGCAAGTCACCGCGCACCACGCCCGCCGCGTTCCTGCGTGAGGTGCGCGAGGAGATGCGCCAGGTCGCCTGGCCCACGCGCCCCGAGGTCATCAACTACACCACCATCGTGTTCTGCGTGCTGGTCTTCATGACGTCGCTCATCTTCGGACTGGGATTCGGCTTCTCCAAGTTCGTCACGTTCCTCTTCCACAAGTAAGGCACCCGTGAACGACCTCGAGACCAACGACATCGACGAGACCGCTGAGGGCGACGTGTTAGACGTCGACATCCTCGACGAGGAACCCCTTGTCGAGAGCGCCTACGACCGCCCCGGTCGCTGGTACATCGTGCACACCTTCGCCGGCCACGAGCAGAAGGTCATCGGCGCGCTCAACAACATCATCAAGAGCCGTGAGCTGTCCGAGTCGATCTACGAGATCTACATGCCCGAAGAGGACGTCACCGAGTTCAAGGGTGGCCGCAAGGCCACGGTCTCCAAGCGCATGTTCCCGAGCTACCTGCTGGTGCGCTGTGAGCCGGACCCCGAGATCTTCTACGTCATCGGTTCGACGCCAGGGGTGACCGGATTCGTCGGTGCCGAGAAGACCCGCCCGACTGCGCTGACGCGCCGCGAGGTCGACAACATCATCCGCCCGCACGTCGAGGGCGTCGAGCAGCCGGTGATCAAGCGGCGCATGCCGACCCACGAGTTCGAGGTCAACGACACCGTCCAGATCAAGTCCGGACCCTTCGCGACGTTCTCGGGCCACGTGGCCGAGATCAACGAGGACCAGATGAAGGTCAAGGTGCTGGTGGACATCTTCGGGCGCGAGACCCCGGTGGAGCTGGACTTCACCCAGGTCACCAAGCTCTAGATCGGTTAAGGAGACAACCATGGCGAAGAAGATCGTCGCAGTCGTGAAGATTCAGCTCGAGGCCGGCATGGCCACCCCGGCGCCGCCGGTGGGCACCGCGCTGGGGCCTCACGGCGTCCAGACGATGGAGTTCTGCAAGCAGTACAACGCGGCCACCGAGTCGATGCGCGGCACGGTCATCCCGGTGGACATCTCGATCTACGAGGACCGCACGTTCACCTTCGTGCTGAAGACCACGCCGACGCCGGTGCTGCTGCGCCAGGCCGCCGGACTGGCCAAGGGCGCGCACACCGCCGGTCGTGAGACGGTCGCCTCTGTCACCACCGACCAGCTCGCCGAGATCGCCAAGATCAAGATGAAGGACCTCAACACCGATGACCTCGAGATGGCCACGCGCCAGGTCGCGGGCACTGCCCGCTCGATGGGCATCACGGTCGCGGGCTAGGAGAGAGTCGTGAAGCACGGAAAGAACTACACCAACGCCCTGGCTCAGGTCGACCGCGAGGGAACCCTGCCGGTGGTCGAGGCCGTCGAGAAGGTCAAGGCCCTGTCGACCGCCAAGTTCGACGAAACCGTCGAGCTCGCGGTACGTCTCGGCGTCGACCCGCGCAAGGCCGAGCAGATCGTGCGCGGCACGCTCTCACTGCCCTCGGGTACGGGCAAGACCAACCGCGTGGCGGTCTTCGCCGACGGCGAGGCGGCCCAAGCGGCCCGTGACGCCGGAGCCGACGTGGTCGGCGCCGACGACCTGGTGACGAAGGTCGCCGGCGGATTCTTGGACTTCGACGTGGCCATCGCCACGCCGGACCTGATGGGCAAGGTCGGCGGATTGGGCCGGGTGCTCGGTCCGCGTGGGCTCATGCCCAACCCCAAGACCGGCACCGTGACCACCGACGTGGCCAAGGCCGTCACCGAGTTCAAGGGCGGGCGCGTCGAGTACCGCACCGACAAGATCGGCAACGTGCAGCTGCGCGTGGGCAAGGTCAGCTTCAGCCGCGACGACCTGGTGCGCAACGTTCAGGCCGTGCTCGACGAGCTCGTGCGCGCCAAGCCCGCGAGCGCCAAGGGGCGCTACCTGTTGAGTGTGACCGTCTCGTCGACCATGGGACCTGGGGTCAAGATCGACCCGACGCGCGCGCGTGACGCCGACGAGGTGCTCGCCCCCGCGTGACCGTTTTGACGTGTTGAGGCTCGCCAGGTAGGCTGACCCCTCGCACGAAGCAGTGCCACAGACGTAGAACGCCAGAGACATCCGGTGTGGGAAACCACGTAAAGGGCCTTGCGGTCCGCCCGACGAGGAGTTCGAGTCGGCCGAGAGGCTCGGCTCGCTCGGATGTCCCGGCCCGTACCGGGCGGCATCCGGTGAAGGAGCGAGATGAGCAAGGTTCGACCCGACAAGGTCGCCACCGTCGACGAGGTCGTCGCGCGGGCTGCCGCCTCCTCCACCGCCGTCGTCACCGAGTACCGCGGGCTCACCGTCACACAGATCTCGGCGCTGCGCCGCCAGCTGCGCACCCTGGGTGCTGACTACAAGGTCTTCAAGAACACCCTGGTGCGCCGCGCAATCGTGGGCACCACGGCCGAACCAATCGGTGCGTTCCTCGAGGGACCGACGGCCATTGCCTTCATCGACGGCGACGTCACGGCCGTCGCCAAGGCGCTGCGCGACTTCGCGCGCGAGTACCCGTCGCTGATCGTCAAGGGTGGCGTGCTCGACGGCAAGACGCTCACGCTGAGCGACCTGAGCGCGCTGGCCGACCTGCCCAACCGCGACGTGCTGCTCGCGCGCCTGGCCGGTCTGTTGGCCTCGCCGATGCGCACCATGGCCGGTCTGCTCCAGGCGCTGCCCCAGAACTTCGCCTACGGCCTCTCGGCTCTGATCGACGCCAGAGGCGGCCCCGTCGCCCCGAGCGTCGTCGAGCCCGAGGTCGCCGAGACTCCGGCCGGGGTTGAGGACGCCGCCGGGGCGGCGAGCGACGACCCCGCGACACCCGTCGCCGAGGTCGCGGTCGTGGTCGAGGACGCGGCACCGGCCGCCGAGGCGACCGACACCACCGAGGCGCCCGCAACGGACGCCGCGGTCGAGGACGCGGCTCCCGCCGCCGAGGCGACCGACACCACCGAGGCGCCCGCACCGGACGTCGCGGACGAACCGGCCGATCACTAAACCGCACCACCTAAGAAAGGAATCACCATGGCTGCAACTATCACCAAGGATCAGATCCTCGACGGCATCGCCGCGCTGTCGGTCATCGAGCTCAGCGAGCTTCTGAAGGAGTTCGAAGAGAAGTTCGGCGTTACCGCGGCCGCACCGGTGGCCGTGGCCGCCGCACCGGCGGGCGGAGGCGGGGCCGACGAGGCCGCCGCCGAGGAGAAGAGCGACTACGACGTCATCTTGACCGGTGGCGGCGACAAGAAGATCCAGGTCATCAAGGAGGTCCGCGCTCTCACCAGCCTGGGTCTCAAGGAGGCCAAGGACCTCGTGGATAGCGCCCCCAAGCCCGTCCTCGAGAAGGTCTCCAAGGCCGACGCCGATAAGGCCAAGGCGGCCCTCGAGGCTGCCGGCGCGACCGTCGAGGTCAAGTAGTTTCACCGCTCTTTGGGTGTCGCCCCGACCGCCTGGTCGGTCGGGGCGGCGCCCGATCTGCGGTACTTGACCGGGCCGCGGTTTCTGCCTAGGGTATGGCCACCGCTCCGGCGGTCGCGCTGCCCACAACGGGGAGCGCTAGTTGCGCGTCTGCCCAAATTCCCGCTAGAATCGACTCACCGTGTCCTTGCGCCTTGCTTTGTCGTCTCCGGACGGCGCCGCTGCGCGCGGATACGCCCTCTAATCGCCCACCTACACGGAGGATTGACCGTTGACGTCTCGGTCTACTAGCCCAGAGCGCTTTAACTTTTCGGCCCTGGGTGAGGCATACCCCCTGCCAAACCTCTTGGAAATACAGCGTGACAGCTTCGACCTGTTTATGAAACAGGGGCTGCGCGAGGCCTTCGAGGCCATCTCGCCCATCACCGACTTCACGGGACGCCTCTCACTCGAGCTCGAGTTCGACCCCGACGACGCCGACCTCAAGAGTCCGCCCAAGTTCACGGTTGAGGAGTGCCGCCAGCGTGCGACCACCTACAGCCAGCCGATCTTCGTGCGCGCTCGCTTCCTCAACTCCGAGACCGGCGAGATCAAAGAGCAGACGGTCTTCATGGGCGACTTCCCGATCATGACCGAGCAGGGTACGTTCATCATCAACGGCACCGAACGCGTCGTGGTGAGCCAGCTGGTTCGTTCGCCGGGCGTGCTGTTCCAGCCGGGCAAGGACGAGAAGGTCGCCTTCGAGGGCACCATCCACCCGAGCCGCGGCGAGTGGCTCCAGGTCGACCTCGAAGAGAAGCGCAACAAGGCCGCCAACGCCGGCGCGCGCATCGCGCGCAAGCGCCGCGTGTCGATCTTCACGCTGCTGCGCGCGCTCGACACGACGATGGACGAGCCGTTCTTCGAGCGCTTCGTCGCGCACTTCGACTTCCTGGAGGACCAGTACCACGCGGACTGGAAGAAGGCGCTCACCGACATCGCGCGTCACATGGACAAGTACAACCTGGATGACACGCCCGAGAACTTCGCGCGCGCCAGCCAGGAGACCGCCTGGCTCGAGATCTATCGTCGCGCCCGTCCCGGCGAGGTCCAGACCGTCGAGGCCGCCCGCCAGTACTTCGAGGGCGCCTTCTTCTCCGAGAAGCGCTACGACCTGTCGCGCGTGGGCCGCTACAAGTTGGACCGCAAGCTCGGCACCGAAGTCGCCAAGAACCTCGAGCTCTTCGGCGACGTGCTCGAGCGCCCGAACCCGGCGCTGCACGTGCTGGCCAAGGCCGAGGTGCTGGCCACCGCGACCTACCTGCTCAACCTGGCGCGCGACCGCACCGCCAAGGAGACCACGTACCACATCGACGACCAGGACCACTTCGCCAACCGGCGCATCCGCAGCGTGGGCGAACTGATCCAGAACGCCCTGCGCACGGGACTGTCGCGCATGGAGCGCGTCGTGCGCGAGCGCATGAACACCCAGGACGTCGAGGCCATCGCGCCCCAGACGCTCATCAACATCCGTCCAGTGATGTCGGCGATCAAGGAGTTCTTCGCGACCTCCCAGCTCAGCCAGTTCATGGACCAGAACAACCCCCTGTCGGGCCTGACCCACAAGCGGCGCCTGTCCGCGTTGGGACCCGGCGGCCTGAGCCGCGAGCGCGCGGGCCTGGAAGTACGTGACGTCCACTCGAGTCACTACGGACGCATGTGCCCGATCGAGACGCCCGAGGGCCCCAACGTCGGGCTCATCGGCTACCTCGCCAACTACGCGCGCATCAACGAGTACGGCTTCATCGAGACGCCGTACCGCGTCGTCGCCGGCGGCAAGGTCACCGGCGAGGTCCGGTACTTCACGGCCGACGAGGAGGAGCGCTACGTCATCGCCCAGGCCAACACCGAGGTCGACGAGAACGGCGTGATCAAGGCCGAGCGCGTCCTGGTACGTCGCGGCCCGATCGGCACCGGACTGCGCGTGGGCGCGTCCAACAAGTCGTCCTCGACCACCTCAGAGATCGACTTCGTCAAGCCCGACGAGGTCGAGCTGATGGACGTCTCGACCAAGCAGATCATCTCGGTGGCGACGTCACTCATTCCTTTCGTCGAGCACGACGACGCCCAGCGCGCCCTCATGGGCGCCAACATGCAGAAGCAGGCCGTGCCGCTCATCATGCCCGAGGCGCCCTTCGTGGGCACCGGCATGGAGGCCCGCGCGGCCCTGGACTCGGGTGACGTGCTCATCGCCGAGGGCGACGGCGTCGTCAAGTTCGTCTCGGGCGACCGGATCGTGGTCGAGTACGACAAGGACGTCGCCGACCGCTACGGCAAGCCCCTGGGCAAGAAGCAGTACAACCTCAACAAGTTCCGTCGCTCCAACCAGGACACCTCGATCAACCACAAGCCGCTCGTCGTGGGTGGCGAGACGGTGGCCGAGGGCGACCTGCTGGCCGACGGCACCTCCACGAGCCACGGCGAGCTGGCGCTCGGCAAGAACCTGCTCGTCGCCTACATGCCGTGGGAGGGCTACAACTACGAGGACGCCATCATCCTCAATGAGCGCCTGGTGCGTGACGACGTGCTGACCTCGATTCACGTCAAGGAGTACGAGATCGACGCGCGTGACACCAAGCTCGGCGCCGAGGAGATCACCCGGGACATCCCGAACCTGCCCGACGACATCCTGGCGGACCTCGATGACCGCGGCATTGTGCGCATCGGCGCCGAGGTGGACGCCGGCGACATCCTGGTGGGCAAGGTCACACCCAAGGGCGAGACCGAGCAGTCACCGGAGGAGCGTTTGCTGCGCGCGATCTTCGGCGAGAAGGCGCGCGAAGTGCGCGACACCTCACTCAAGGTGCCCCACGGCGAGTCCGGCAAGGTCATCGACGTCAAGGTCTACAGCCGCGACGAGGACCACGAGATCCCCCCGGGCGTCAACCAGCTGGTCAAGGTCTACGTCGCCCAGAAGCGCAAGATCTCCGAGGGCGACAAGCTCGCCGGGCGTCACGGCAACAAGGGTGTGATCTCCAAGATCCTGCCCGAAGAGGACATGCCGTTCCTGGCCGACGGCACCCCCGTCGACATCATCCTGAGCCCGCTCGGCGTGCCGAGCCGCATGAACGTGGGTCAGGTGCTCGAGAGCCACCTGGGATACGCCGCGCGACACGGCTGGGCCGGCATCGAGGTCAACCCCGCCGTGGGCACCTCAGGTCACGCCGACCAGCAGGACCCCACGACCCGTCCGTATCGCAAGACCCGTCCGCGCACCGAGCCCGCCGTCTACGTGGCCACCCCGTCCTTCGACGGCGCCCACTGGGACGAGAAGGAGTGGGCCAAGGACAAGCCGACGATCCAAGAGACCTTCGCGTCGCTCAACGTCGACGGGGCCAACGGCAAGCGTCTGCTCGCCGGCGACCTCGACGGCAAGGTCGAGCTCTACAACGGCCGCACCGGCGAGCCGTACGACAACCCGATCTCGGTGGGCTACGCCTACATCTTGAAGCTGGCCCACATGGTCGACGACAAGATCCACGCGCGCTCGACGGGCCCGTACTCGATGATCACGGCCCAGCCGCTCGGCGGCAAGGCCCAGTTCGGTGGTCAGCGCTTCGGTGAGATGGAGGTCTGGGCCCTCGAGGCCTACGGCGCCGCCTACGCACTCCAGGAACTTCTCACGGTCAAGTCCGACGACATGAAGGGTCGCGAGCGCGCCTACGAGGCGATCGTCAAGGGTCAGAACCTGCCCGAGCCGGGGATCCCCGAGTCGTTCAAGGTCCTCATCAAAGAGATGCAGTCGCTGTGCCTCAACGTCGAAGTGCGCGACAAGAACAAGCAGCACGTCGACCTCGCCGACACTGAGGAGGACTTCTTCTCGGTGACCCGTGAGCTGGGCATCGACATCAGTCGCCCCGAGCGCGGTAGTGACGAGGAAGACGCACGCCGCGCCGCCGAAAGGAAGTTGTCATGAGCCCCCTGGACGTCAATCAGTTCGACGAGCTGTCCATCGGCCTGGCGACGGCCCAGAACATCCGCAGCTGGTCCTCGGGCGAGGTCAAGAAGCCCGAGACGATCAACTACCGGACCCTGCGTCCCGAAAAGGACGGCCTGTTCTGCGAGAAGATCTTCGGGCCGCAGAAGGCCTGGGAGTGCGCGTGTGGCAAATACAAGCGCGTTCGCTTCAAGGGGATCGTCTGCGAGCGCTGCGGGGTCGAGGTCACGAGTGACAAGGTGCGCCGCGAGCGCATGGGTCACATCGCGCTGTCGGCGCCGGTGGTGCACATCTGGTACCTGCGCGGGACGCGCTCGTGGCTGGCCTACCTGCTCATGGGCACCGCGCCCAAGGAGGAACTCAAGGCCAAGCAGCTCGAGAAGGTCATCTACTTCGCCGCTCACATGGTCACCTTCGTCGACGTCGACAAGCGCCACGAGGAGCTGCCCGAACTGCGCCAGGCGCTGGCCGACGAGCTGGTCGAGGTCGCCGAGCGCGAGGCCAAGGCCATCGACGCCAAGCTCAAGGACATCGAGTCACGCGCCGAGAAGCTCGAGGCCGACGGGGCCAAGGAGTCCGAGCTGCGCGCCCTGCAGCGCGGCACCGAAAAGGAAGTCGACGGGGTGCGTCAGCGCTTCGCCGAGGAGCGCGAGCTCGCACGCCAGGCCTTCGACACCTTCGAGGCGCTGCACTCGCGCCAGATCGTCGAGGACGAGGTCCTGTATCGCGAGATGGAGTTCCGCTACGGCGAGTACTTCGAAGGCGGCATGGGCGCCGACGCCATCATGCAGCTGATTGAGCGTATGGACCTCGATGACGAAGAGAAGGTCATGCGCGAGATGATTGACGCCAAGGACGGCCGCAAGCCGCTCAGCGCGCAGCGTCACGCCAAGTTCCTGAAGCGACTGGCCATCGTCCAGTCCTTCAACCGCCGCGACGACCAGGGTCGGCGCCTCAACGACCCTCGGGCCATGATCCTCGAGGCCGTGCCGGTGATTCCGCCGGACCTGCGTCCGATGGTCCAGCTCGACGGAGGCCGTTTCGCCACCAGTGACCTCAACGACCTCTACCGGCGTGTGATCAACCGCAACAACCGTCTGAAGCGCTTGCTGGACCTCGGCGCGCCCGACATCATCGTCAACAACGAGAAGCGCATGCTCCAAGAGGCCGTCGACGCCCTGTTCGACAACGGCCGTCGCGGACGTCCCGTCGCCGGCCAGAGCGGGCGGCCCCTCAAGAGCCTGTCGGACATGCTCAAGGGAAAGCAGGGACGGTTCCGTCAGAACCTGCTGGGCAAGCGCGTCGACTACTCGGGCCGTTCGGTCATCGTGGTCGGACCTCAGCTCAAGCTGCACCAGTGCGGCCTGCCCAAGATGATGGCCCTGGAGCTGTTCAAGCCCTTCGTCATGAAGCGCCTGATCGAGACCCAGGTGGCCCAGAACATCAAGTCGGCCAAGCGCATGGTCGAGCGTCGCAAGACCGTGGTGTGGGACGTCCTTGAAGAGGTCATCCGCGAGCACCCGGTGCTGCTCAACCGCGCGCCGACGCTGCACCGACTGGGCATCCAGGCCTTCGAGCCGGTCCTCGTCGACGGCAAGGCCATCCAGATCCACCCGCTCGTGTGCAAGGCCTTCAACGCCGACTTTGACGGCGACCAGATGGCCGTGCACGTCCCGCTGTCGGCCGAGGCCCAGGCCGAGGCCCGGATCCTGATGCTGTCGACCAACAACATCTTCACCCCGGCGACCGGACGGCCCATCACTGAGCCGGCCCAGGACATGGTCTTCGGCGCCTACTACCTCACCCTGCCCTCGGACACCGAGGTGGAGAACCCGCGGGTCTTTCGCCACGTGTACGAGCTCGAGCGCGCCCTGGCCGACAAGGCCCTCGGTCTGCGCACGCCGATCGAGATCCGCCCACCGGAAGGGTCCTCGCTCGACACGCGCTTAGAGGACGCCGGCATTGAGTCCAACGGCAAGCCGCGCAGTCTCATCACGACGCCCGGGCGGGTGCTCTTCAACGAGGCGCTGCCCTTCGGGTTCCGCTACGTGAACGAGCTCATCGGCAAGAACGCCACGCCCATCGGCACGATCGTCGAGGAGATCTCGGGCAGCTACAGCCGCCAGGAGGTCGCCGAGTCGCTCGACGCCATCAAGTCGCTGGGCTTTCGCTTCGCAACCCAGTCGGGCCTCACGATCTCGATCGACGACGTCGTCACGACGCCGGAGAAGACGGCGATCCTCAACAAGTACGAGGAGCAGGCCGCCAAGGTCGAGACCAACTACCGACGCGGCGTGATCGTCGACGACGAGCGGCGCCAGCAGGAGATCGAGATCTGGACCAACGCGAACAAGGAGGTCGGTGACGCCACCGACCGCGCCATGAACGCCAAGGCCGACAACCCGATCCGGATGATGGTGGACTCGGGTGCGCGCGGTAACTCCCAGCAGATCCGTCAGATCGCGGCCATGAAGGGTCTCGTGTCGAACCCGCGCGGCGAGATGATCCCGCGCCCGATCAAGAACTCGTTCCGTGAGGGACTGTCGGTGCTGGAGTACTTCATCTCGACCCACGGCACCCGCAAGGGCCTCGGCGACACCGCCTTGCGCACCGCGGACTCGGGCTACCTCACGCGCCGCCTGGTCGACGTGGCTCAGGAGCTCATCGTCAAGGAGTTCGACTGCGGGACCAACCGCGGCATGTGGATCGAGCACGTCGCGCCCGACACCCGGGCCCAGCGCGCTCACCTCGAGACCAAGCTCTGGGGTCGCGTGCTCTCCGAGGACGTGACCCTGGTCGACGGCTCGGTCATCACGGCTGGCACCATGCTGATGGCTGACGACGTCGATCGCCTGCGCGACGACGTGGTGGTGGACCGCGTGCGCGTGCGCACGACGCTGACCTGTGACGCGGTCCAGGGCGTGTGCGCCAACTGCTACGGGCTGTCCCTGGCCACGCACCAGCTCGTCGAGCTCGGCGAGGCCGTCGGCGTCATCGCCGCGCAGTCGATCGGCGAGCCGGGCACCCAGCTGACCATGCGTACCTTCCACTCCGGAGGCGTGACCGAGAGCGACATCACCCACGGCCTGCCGCGCGTGGTCGAGCTCTTCGAGGCCCGCACCCCCAAGGGCGCGGCCAAGGTGGCCGAGTACTCAGGCGTGGTGCGCGTCGAGCTGATCGGCCGCGAGCGCAAGGTGACCATCGTCTCCAACGAGGGTGACGTGCAGGAGGAGTCGATCTCGATCGCGCGCCACCTGCTGGTCGACGACGGTGCCGAGATCGAGGTCGGCACGCCGCTGCACGATGGCCCGCTCGACCCGAAGCTCATGATGAAGTATCGCGGGACGCGTGAGACCCAGCAGTATCTCGTCGAAGAGGTCCAGAACGTCTACCGCGACCAGGGCGTGTCGATCCACGACAAGCACATCGAGCTGATCGTTCGCCAGATGACGCGTCGCGTCCAGATCGTCGACGCCGGAGAGTCCAACTGGCTGCCCGGTGCGATGGTCGACGTGAAGCTCTTCAACGACACCAACGACGAGATCGAGGCCAGCGGCCTCGAGGCCGCCGACGGCCGGGCCCAGCTCATGGGAATCACCAAGGCGTCGCTGGCCACCGACTCGTGGCTCTCGGCGGCCTCCTTCCAGGAGACCACCCGTGTGCTGACCGAGGCGGCGATCGAAGGCAAGCGTGACCACCTGGTGGGCCTCAAGGAGAACATCATCATCGGCAAGCTCATCCCCGCGGGGTCGGGCCTGGAGTACTACAACCGGCGTGAGCTGCGTCTGGACATGCCGGGCGCCGAGTTGCTGCCGGCCTGGGCCCAGGTCAGCGACGACGACCTCGACTTGGCCAGCCTGCTGGGCGAGCTCTCCGGCGACGACACCTTCAGCGCCGACATGGCCGCCTTCCAGAACATCGGGGCCAGCTACGACGAGTCGGCGCTGCCCGAGAACGACGTGGTCAACCCCGAGGACGAGTTGGGCGGTCGGGCGCTCTAGCGAGGCGACCGGCCCTCGGGCCGGGCGGCTTGCCGGTCTTGGCGAAATTGCCCTAAGATGGAATGTCCGCGCGCCGGTCTCTCTCGGCGCGTCCCACGAGCGATGTACAACTAGAAGAGGTTCCGCGTGCCCACCATTGCCCAACTGGTCCGAAAGGGCCGCCAGGACAAGGTTTCCAAGACCAAGACGCCCGCGCTCAAGGGCGCGCCGCAGCGTCGCGGCGTGTGCACGCGCGTCCACACGGTCACGCCGAAGAAGCCGAACTCCGCCCTGCGCAAGGTGGCGCGCGTGCGCCTCACCTCAGGCGTCGAGGTCACGGCCTACATCCCCGGCGTCGGACACAACCTCCAGGAGCACTCGATCGTCCTGGTGCGCGGGGGCCGGGTCAAGGACCTGCCGGGCGTGCGCTACAAGATCATCCGCGGGGCGCTGGACACCTCGGGCGTGCGCGACCGCAAACAGGCCCGTAGCCGCTACGGCGCCAAGAAGGAGAGCTAATGCCGCGCAAGGGCCCCGCCGACCGCCGCGAACTGGTTCCCGACCCGATCTACAAGTCGGTCCTGGTCACCCAGGTGACCAACAAGATCCTCGAGCGCGGCAAGCGCACCATCGCCGAGCGCATCGTTTACACCGCGCTGGAGCAGGTCGAGCAGAAGACCAGCGCCGACCCGGTCGCCGCGCTCAAGCGCGCGCTGGAGAACGTCCGGCCCGAGCTCGAGGTGCGCCCGCGTCGCGTGGGCGGCACCACCTATCAAGTCCCGGTCGAGGTGCGCCCCCGGCGCGCCACGACCCTGGCCATTCGCTGGCTGACCGACTTCGCCGCCAAACGGCGTGAGAAGACGATGAGCGAGCGCCTGGCCAACGAGATCATTGACGCCAGCAACGGCGTGGGCGCCGCGGTCAAGCGGCGTGAGGACATGGCCAAGATGGCCGAGTCCAACAAGGCCTTCGCCCACTACCGCTGGTAAGAAGAAGAAAGTCCCCCCTGCAATGACCGCGCGTGAATACCCCCTCGAAAAGGTCCGCAACATCGGCATCATGGCCCACATCGACGCGGGCAAGACCACCACGACCGAGCGCATCCTGTACTACACCGGCAAGAACTACAAGATCGGTGAGGTCCACGAGGGCGCCGCGACCATGGACTGGATGGAGCAGGAACAGGAGCGCGGCATCACCATCACCTCGGCGGCGACCACCTGCTACTGGAATTCGAACCGCATCAACATCATCGACACGCCGGGCCACGTCGACTTCACCGTCGAGGTCGAGCGCTCGTTGCGCGTGCTCGACGGCGCGGTGGCGGTCTTTGACGCCGTCGCCGGCGTCGAGCCCCAGACCGAGACCGTGTGGCGCCAGGCCAACAAGTACCACGTGCCGCGCATCTGCTTCGTCAACAAGATGGACCGCATCGGCGCGAACTTCTTCCGCTGCGTCGACATGATCCGCGACCGCCTGGACTGCGTGCCCGCGGTGGTGCAGCTGCCCATTGGCTCCGAGGGCGGCTACATCGGCCTCGTCGACCTGGTCGAGATGAACGCCGTGCTCTACCACGACGACGACAAGGGCGAGAGCTTCGACGTGATCGAGATCCCCGAGGAGTACAGGGCCCAGGCCGAGGAGTACCACCACGCCCTGCTCGACGTGCTGACCCGCTTCGACGACCACCTCATGGAGAAGGTCCTCAACGAGGAGACGGTCCTCCCCGCCGACATCCGTCGCGCGCTGCGCGTGGGCACGCTGGAGAACCACTGCGTTCCGATCCTCAACGGCAGCGCCTTCAAAAACAAGGGCGTCCAGCCGATGCTGGACGCCGTCGTTGACTACCTGCCGTCGCCGGTGGACCTACCGCCGACCCAGGGCACCAAGCCCGGCAAGGACGAGGTCCTCGAGCGCAAGCCCAGCGACGACGAGCCGTTCGCCGCGCTGGCGTTCAAGATCATGACCGACCCCTACGTCGGCAAGCTGATCTACCTGCGCGTGTATTCCGGCACCCTCAACAAGGGCGACACCGTGGTCAACACGACCAAGGGCGCGCGCAAGGAGCGGCTTGGCCGCCTGCTGCTCATGCACGCCAACAACCGCGAGGACCTCGACACCATTCGCACCGGCGACATCGTGGCCGTCGTGGGCCTCAAGCAGGTCACCACCGGCGACACGCTGAGCGACGTCGACCACCCGATCCAGCTCGAGACGCTGGTCTTTCCCGAGCCGGTCATCCACGTGGCCATCGAGCCCAAGACCAAGGTCGACCAGGAGAAGCTCTCCAAGGCGCTGTACGCGCTGTCCGAGGAGGACCCGACCTTCCGCGTGCGCAGCGACGAGGAGACCGGTCAGACCGTCATCTCGGGCATGGGTGAGTTGCACCTCGAGGTGCTGGTCAGTCGCATGCAGCGCGAGTTCTCGGTCGACGCCAACGTCGGCAAGCCCCAGGTCGCCTACCGCGAGACGGTCAAGAAGACGGTCACCAAGGTCGAGGAGCGCTACATCCGCCAGACCGGCGGGCGCGGCCAGTACGGCCACGTCGTCATCACGCTGGAGCCCACCGGGCCTGGCGGCGGCTACGAGTTCCTCGACGAGATCACCGGCGGCGCCATCCCCAAGGAGTACATCCAGCCGGTCAACCAGGGCATCCAGGAGGCGCTGACCTCGGGCGTGCTGGCCGGATACCCGGTGGTCGACGTGCGCGTGCGCCTCACCTACGGCAGCTACCACGACGTGGACTCCTCGGAGATGGCCTTCAAGATCGCCGGATCCATCGCGGTGAAGAAGGCCGCGCGCCTGGCCCACCCGGTGCTCCTCGAGCCGATCATGTCGGTCGAGGTGGTCACGCCCGAGGACTACATGGGCGACGTGATCGGCGACCTGTCGAGCCGGCGCGGACGCGTCGAGGGCATGGAACACCGGGGTAACTACCAGGTGATCGCCTCTCAAGTGCCGCTAGCCGACATGTTCGGCTACGCTACTGACCTGCGTTCACGCACCCAGGGGCGCGCGACGTACACCATGCAGTTCCATTCGTACGCAGAAGTACCCGACGCGATCGCCAAGGAGATCGTCGCGAAGGCCACGGGCGCGTAAGAAGGCTGGGCGACCAGCGAAAACCAGGTCCAAACCGTGGTCGGGGAGGGCCGAAACAAACCCGACGGAGTCCCCAACCCGTCACGAGAGAGAAAGTTAGTCCCCGACAATGGCAAAGCAGAAGTTCGAGCGCAACAAGCCGCACGTCAACGTAGGCACGATGGGTCACATCGACCACGGCAAGACGACGCTGACGGCCGCCATCACCAAGGTCCTGTCCGAGCGCGTGGGCGGCACGACCTTTACGCCCTTCGACCAGATCGACAAGGCTCCCGAAGAGCGCCAGCGCGGGATCACCATCTCGATCGCGCACGTGGAGTACGAGACCAAGAATCGCCACTACGCGCACGTCGACATGCCCGGTCACGCCGACTACGTCAAGAACATGATCACCGGCGCCGCCCAGGTCGACGGCGCGATCCTGGTCGTCTCGGCGACCGACGGGCCGATGCCCCAGACGCGCGAGCACGTGCTGCTGGCGCGCCAGGTGGGCGTGCCCTACATCGTGGTGGCCCTCAACAAGGCCGACATGGTCGACGACGAGGAGCTGCTCGAACTGGTCGAGCTCGAGGTGCGTGAGCTGCTGAGCAGCTACGGCTTCCCGGGCGACGACACGCCGATCGTGCGCGTCTCGGCGCTCAAGGCCCTCGAGGGCGACGAGGCCTGGGGCGACAAGATCATCGAGCTGATGGACGCCGTCGACAGCTACATCCCCGAGCCCGTGCGCTCCACCGACAAGCCGTTCCTGATGTCGATCGAGGACGTCATGTCCATCACCGGCCGCGGCACCGTCGTGACCGGTCGCGTGGAGCAGGGCGTCATCAAGGTCGGCGACGAGGTCGAGGTCGTCGGGCTGCGCCCGACGCAGAAGACCGTGGTCACCGGTATCGAGATGTTCCGCAAGCTGCTCGACCAGGGCCAGGCCGGCGACAACCTCGGCGCGCTGCTGCGCGGCACCAAGAAGGAAGACGTCGAGCGCGGCCAGGTTCTCTGCAAGCCGGGCTCCATCACGCCGCACACGCAGTTCCAGGCACAGGTCTACGTGCTGACCAAGGAGGAGGGCGGACGCCACAAGCCGTTCTTCGCCAACTACCGCCCGCAGTTCTACTTCCGCACGACCGACGTGACCGGCACCATCGAGCTGCCCTCGGGCACCGAGATGGTCATGCCGGGCGACAACACCGAGATGACCGTGGAGCTGGGCAAGCCGATCGCGATGGAAGAAGGCCTGACCTTCTCCATCCGCGAGGGCGGGCGCACGGTCGGCTCCGGCCGCGTCGTCAAGATCCTGAAGTAAGAGAGACATGGCCGACAACCGACAGAAGATCCGCATCCGGCTGAAGGCCTTCGATCACGGCGTCTTGGACCAGTCCACCGCGAAGATCGTCCAGACGGTCGAGCGCACCAACGCGCGCGTGCAGGGGCCGGTGCCCCTGCCGACCGAGACCCACCGCTACACGGTGGTGCGCGGGCCGCACAAGCACAAGGACAGCCGCGAGCACTTCGAGATGCGAGTGCACAAGCGGCTGCTGGACATCGTGGATCACACCGCCAAGACCGTTGACTCGCTCCAGCGTCTCGACCTGCCGGCCGGCGTGGACATCGAGATCAAGATCCGCCAGAACTAGCGTCGCCCCCGGTGGCTTTGCGCCGCCGGGGCGCAACGGTGTAACCTGAAAGGCCCCCGAAATTGGGGAATGTCGCGGCTTCGGCCCGGCGAACAAATGACGTGTCCGGATGCCCGAGGGAACACCGGACCGAACCAGTCGAGCGCTCCGTTCGGGTCACCAGCCCGGCGGGGCGTCTGTGTGTCGGACGAACCGATACGCGGAACAGTTAGAGAGAGGCACTACGTGGCGACCAAGGCCATCGTCGGCGAGAAGGTGGGCATGACCCAGGTCTGGGACGAGCGCAACCGCGCCGTGCCGGTGACCGTCGTGCGCGTCAGCCCGGCCCGCGTCGTCCAGGTGAAGACCCCGGAGAAGGAGGGCTACAGCGCCCTGCAGGTTACGTGGGGTACCCAGCGCGTGACGGCGCTCTCCAAGCCCGAGCGCGGCCACTTCGACAAGGCCGGCGTCGCCCCGGGCAAGCGCCTGGTCGAGCTGCGCCTCGACGACGTGAGCGGCTACGAGGTCGGCCAGGAGATCCTGGTCGACACCCTGGAGAAGGGTGAACGCATCGACGCCACCGCGGTCTCCAAGGGCAAAGGCTTCGCCGGCGCGATGAAGCGCCACAACTTCAAAGGCCAGGGCGGCGCCCACGGCAACCACAAGCACCACCGCGCGCCCGGATCGATCGGCGCCTGCGCCACGCCGGGGCGGGTCTTCAAGGGCACGCGCATGGCCGGACGCATGGGCGGGATCCAGGTCACCACGACCAACCTCGAGGTCATCGGCGTGGACGTCGAGCGCATGCTGGTACTCGTCAAGGGCGCCGTGCCTGGACCGCGCGGCGGCGTCGTGGTGCTGCGCACCAGCGTCAAGAACCCGATGAAGGCGGGAGGCGCGCGATGAGCGACGTCGACTACCTGCGCGGTCCGGTGAAGAAGGACCGACCCGAGCCGGTCGCGCGCACGGTCACGCGACGCGACCTCGCGGGCGCCGAGCTAGGCACCGTGAACCTCGAGCCCACCATCTTCGGCATCGAGCCGCACGTCGCCGTGCTCCACCAGGTGGTCACGGCCCAGTTGGCCGCCAAGCGCGCCGGCACCCAGTCGACCAAGACGCGCACCGAGGTGCGCGGCGGCGGCAAGAAGCCCTTCCGTCAGAAGGGCACCGGCAGCGCGCGTCAGGGAACCATCCGTGCGCCGCAGTACCCCGGCGGTGGCATCGCCCACGGACCCAAGCCGCGCTCCTACGAGCAGCGCACCCCCAAGAAGATGATCCGCCTGGCGCTCAAGTCCGCGCTGTCGGACCGAGCCGCCGAGGAGCGCGTGGCGCTGATTGACAGTTTCTCCGCTTGGGACACTCCCAAGACCAAGGACGCGCTGGGCGCGCTCGTCGCCCTGGGGCTGTTGGGCAAGGTGCTGGTGGTGCTGGGCCGTGAGGACGTCGTGGCGTACCGCTCCTTTAAGAACCTCGACTTCGTGACCACCATCGACGCCGGCGAGCTCAACGCCTACGACGTCTTGAACGCCGACTGGGTCCTCTTCACGGACGAGACCCTGCCCGCTGCGAAGGAGCACGACTGATGCGTGATGCCATGAGCGTCCTGATCCGCCCGGTGGTCTCAGAGAAGACCTACGCCCTGATGGAGAACCACACCTACGTCTTCGTCGTCGACCCGCGGGCCACCAAGATCGACGTGCGCAACGCCGTCGAGCAGGCGTTCAACGTCAAGGTCGTCAACGTGAACACCCTGAACCGCAAGGGCAAGGCCACGCGCAACCGGCGCACCAACGTCACCGGTCACCGCTCGTCGTCCAAGCGCGCCATCGTCACCCTGCGCCAGGGCGACTCCATCAACCTGTTCGAGAACTGAGGACGACCGTGGCCCTGCGACACCGCAAACCAACCAGCCCCGGCCGGCGCTTCCAGACGGTCTCGGATTTCTCCGAGATCACCAAGGACCGTCCCGAGAAGTCGCTGCTGGCGCCCAAGCCTCAGTCGGGTGGGCGCAACAGCTACGGGCGCAAGACCTCGCGCCACCGCGGCGGCGGCCACAAGCAGCAGTACCGCATCGTCGACTTCAAGCGCAACAAGGACGCCGTGCCGGCCAAGGTGGCCGCCATTGAGTACGACCCCAACCGCAGCTGTCGCATCGCGCTGCTGCACTACTACGACGGCGAGAAGCGCTACATCCTCGCCCCCAACACCCTCAAGATCGGCGACGTCGTCGAGTCAGGCCCCAAGGCTGACATCCGCACCGGCAACGCACTACCCATGCGCTACATCCCGACCGGTTCGACCGTCCACAACGTGGAGCTGCGTCCCGGCGGCGGCGGCAAGATGGCCCGCAGCGCCGGCATGAGCGTCCAGCTGGTCGCCAAGGACGGTGGATTCGCCACCCTGCGTCTGCCTTCGACCGAGATGCGTCGCGTGCCGATTGACTGTCGCGCCACCCTCGGAGTGGTGGGTAACGCCGAGCACGAGCTCATCAAGATCGGCAAGGCCGGCCGTAACCGCTGGAAGGGCGTTCGCCCCCAGACCCGCGGCGTGGCCATGAACCCCGTCGACCACCCCCTGGGTGGCGGCGAGGGCAAGACCTCCGGTGGACGCCACCCGGTGTCGCCCTGGGGTCAGCCCGAGGGCCGCACGCGCCTGCCCAAGGCGTCCGATTCGCTCATTATTCGCCGCCGCCGTGGTCGCGGCTCACGGAGGTAGTCATGTCACGCAGTCTCAAGAAGGGTCCCTTCATCGACAGTCACCTGCTGAAGAAGGTGGACGCCATGAACGCGGCCAACGAGAAGCGGGTCATCAAGACCTGGAGCCGGCGCTCGACCATCATCCCCGACATGGTCGGGCACACCTTCGCGGTGCACGACGGCCGTCGTCACGTGCCGGTTTTCGTCAACGAGTCCATGGTCGGCCACAAGCTCGGTGAGTTCGCTCCGACGCGCACCTTCCGCTTCCACGCGGGCCAAGAGAAGACGGGGCGGCGCTGATGCCCGGTCCGAAGACCAACGAACGCCTGGGGACCCGCGCGACCCTGCGCGGGTACCACATGTCGGCCAGCAAGGCCCGCGTGGTGCTCAACCTCATACGCAATGAGGACGTCAACACGGCGCGCGAGATCCTGACCGGCACCACCCGCGAGGCCGCCGACGTGATCGCCAAGGTTCTGGCGTCGGCCGTCGCCAACGCGGTCAACAACGACGCGCAGTCGGCCGATGAGCTCTACGTCTCGGCCGCCTACGCCGATGAGGGCATCACGATGAAGCGCTTCACACCGCGCGCGCGGGGCCGCGCCGGCCGCATCCGCAAGCGCGCGTGCCACATCACCGTGATCGTGTCGCGCCTCGACGACGAGCGCCTTGAAGTGCTGCGCGCGTCGCGCAGCGCCCAGGCCGCGGCGTCTCGCTCGCGCCGGGTTGCGTCCTCACGCCAGCGCCCCGCGACCCGTCGCGGTGCGCGTGCCGAGGAGGTCGCCGTCGACGAGACCCCGGTCGACGAGACACCGGTCGACGAGGTCCTGGTCGACGAGGTCGACAGCGCCGAGGTCGACGTCGATGAGACCACGGCCGACGACGTCGTCGAGTCGCCGGCCGACCCAGATGCTGACGAGGCGGCCGAGGCGACCGAGGCGACCGAAGCGACTGAAACGACCGAGGGCGACGAGACCGACGCCGCCGACGAATCAACGAAAGACGAGGCGTCGACCGACGCAACAGAAGAGACGGGCGAGTAATGGGTCAGAAGGTCAATCCCTACGGGTTCCGGCTCGGAATCACGACGGACTGGAAGTCACGCTGGTTCAAGGAGCGCGGCTACAAGGACCTCGTCATCGAGGACTGGAAGATCCGTGACTACCTCACGCGCCAGCTCGAGAGCGCGGCGGTGAGCCGCATCGAGATTGAGCGCAACTCGGACCGCATCCGCGTGGACATCCACACCGCGCGCCCCGGCATCGTCATCGGTCGCCGCGGGGCCGAGGCCGAGCGCCTGAAGAAGGACCTCGAGCGCATCACCGGCCAGAAGAACAAGATCTCGCTCAACATCCAAGAGATCAAGCAGCCCGAGCTCGACGCGGCGCTGATCGCCCAGGGCATCTGCGACCAGTTGATTCGCCGGGTGGCCTTCCGCCGTGCCATGAAGCGCGGCATTCAGACCGTCCAGAAGGCTGGGGCGTTGGGTGTTCGCATCCAGGCCTCGGGCCGCCTCGGCGGTGCCGAGATGTCGCGGCGCGAGTCGTACCGCGAGGGCCGCGTCCCGCTGCACACGCTGCGAGCGGACATCGACTACGGATTCCGCGAGGCGCGCACCAACACCGGACGCATCGGCGTCAAGGTGTGGATCTACAAGGGCGACATCCTGCCCTACCAACTCACCAACGACGAGAAGATCGTGCGCGAGGCCGCCATGGCCGCGGGCGACGCCGTGCCGGTCGGTTCGTCGGCCAGCGCGCCCAAGGGCGTGGTCCGCGCGGGCGGCGGACGGCGTCGCGTCGAGTCCGGTCCGACGAGCGACGAGACCGAGACCACGAGCGACGAGACGGTCTTGGAGCTGGACCCGAGTGTCGAAGAGGTCGTCGTCGACGTCGACCCGGCCGACCTGCTGGCCACGACCGACGAGGTCGAGCGCCAGCTCAGCGTCGAAGAAGAGATCGAACGGCGCACCACCCAGGAGCACACCGACACGCCGCACTTCCGCAAGGACGCGGAGTAGCCATGTTGATGCCTCGCAAGGTAAAGCACCGCAAGCAGCAGCGTGGTCGTCGGGCCGGAATGGCCAAGGGCGGCACGGAGCTGGCTTTCGGTGACTTCGGCATCCAGGCCCAGGAGTCCGGTTGGGTCAGCGCGCGCCAGATCGAAGCTGCGCGAATCGCCATGACCCGCCACGTCAAGCGTGGCGGCAAGGTGTGGATCCGCGTCTTCCCCGACAAGCCCGTGACCCAGAAGCCGGCCGAGACCCGCATGGGTTCGGGCAAGGGCAACCCCGAGTTCTGGGTGGCCGTCGTCAAGCCCGGCCGCGTGCTCTTCGAGCTGGGTGGCGTGGATGAGACGCTGGCGCGCGCCGCCATGGAGCGCGCCATCCAGAAGCTTCCGATCAAGGCGAAGTTCGTGATCCGACCCGGAACCCACGGCACCCCGGAGGTGACGATCTAATGGCCAAGACCAGAGAGCACATCGCCGAGATGCGGTTGCTGGGCGACCACGAACTCCTCGAGCGCCTGGGTGAGGCTCGTCGCGAGCTGTTCAACCTGCGCTTCCAGAGCGCCACCGGTCAGTTGGACAACTCGTCGCGTCTGTCCGCAGTGCGCCACGACATCGCCCGGCTCTCGACCTTCGTGCGCGAGCGCGAGATCGCGGCCGCCGAGGCCCTCAGTGAAGGTGAGCCGTCATGAGTGACACTCCAGCCCCCGAAGCCAGCGAGACCACCGACGTGACCGACGTCGCCGACGCCCCCGTGACGGCACCGGTCGAGGCGTCCGCGCCGGCCAGCGCGCCGGCGAGCCCCGTCGACACCGGTCGTACGAACCCACGCAAGGTGCGCGAGGGCGTCGTCGTCTCGGACAAGATGAACTCCACGCTGGTCGTGGCCGTCAACGAGCGGGTGCGTCACGCGCGCTACGGCAAGACCGTCCAGCGCACGAAGAAGCTCTACGTCCACGACGAGAAGAACGAGGCCAGGATTGGCGACCTGGTCCGGGTCCAGGAGACGCGACCGCTGTCGAAGCTCAAGCGCTGGCGCCTCACGGAGATTGTGGAGCGCGCGCGATGATTCAGCAGGAGTCGCGCCTTAAAGTGGCCGACAACTCAGGGGCCAAAGAGGTCCTGTGCATCCGCGTGCTCGGCGGGTCACGGCGGCGCTACGCGTCGATCGGCGACGTCTTCATCGCCACGGTCAAGGACGCCATCCCGGGTGCGGCCGTCAAGAAGGGCGACGTGGTGCGCTGCGTCGTGGTGCGCACGGCCAAAGAGAAGCGTCGGCCCGACGGTTCGTACATCAAGTTCGACGAGAACGCCGCGGTGCTGATCAATGAGCAGAGCCAGCCCCGCGGCACGCGCATCTTCGGCCCGGTGGGCCGCGAGCTGCGCGACAAGAAGTTCATGCGCATCATTTCGCTCGCGCCGGAGGTTTTGTAATGAAGATTCGTAAGGGAGACGACGTGCTGGTCATCGCTGGCAAGTTCGTCGGACAGCGCGCCACGGTCGAAGAGGCCCTGCCCGCGAGCAACCAGGTGGTGCTGGACGGCCTCAACGTGGCCAAGCGCCACACCAAGCAGCGTGGCTCGACCATGCAGGCCGGCATCATCGACAAGGTCATGCCCCTGGACGCGTCGAACGTGGCGCTGTGGTGCCCGAGTCACAAAGGCCCGGCCAAGGTCGGCTACCAGGACAACGACGGCGTGAAGATCCGCGTCTGTCGCAAGTGTGGAGAGACCCTGTGACCACGACCCGCCCACGCCTGAAGGTCCGTTACGACCAGGAGATCCGCGCCGCGCTCAAGGAGGAGCTCGGACTCGACAACATCATGCAGGTTCCGCGCCTGGTCAAGATCGTTCTCAACTCCGGGGTCGGTCGCGCCACCCAGCAGGCCTCGCTGCTCGAGGGTGCCCAGCGCGACCTCGAGACGATCAGCGGCCAGCGTCCGGTCATCACTCGGGCCAAGAAGTCGATCGCGAACTTCAAGCTCCGCGAGGAGCAGCCCATCGGCGTCAAGGTCACGCTGCGCGGCGACCGCGCCTGGGAGTTCTTCGACCGGCTCCTTAGCCTGGCCGTGCCGCGCATCCGCGACTTCCGCGGCCTGTCGCCGCAGTCCTTCGACGGTCGGGGCAACTACACCTTTGGCATCAACGACCAGTTGATCTTCCCCGAGGTCGACTACGACAAGATCGACGCACCGCGTGGATTTGACATCACGATCGTCACTACGGCGGTCAACGACGAGCAGGGGCGCGCGCTGTTGCGCGCGTTCGGCTTCCCCTTCAAGCAGGAGACCCGATAGATATGGCCAAGAAGGCTCTCATCATCAAGCAGAAGAAGACACCCAAGTTCTCGACGCGCGCGTACACGCGCTGCGAGCGCTGCGGACGACCACGTTCGGTGTACCGCAAGTTCGGGCTCTGTCGCATCTGTCTGCGCGTGATGGTGCACGCGGGCGAAGTGCCCGGCGTGACGAAGGCCAGCTGGTAGGGGGATCGATATGACAATGACCGACCCGATCGCCGACATGCTGACCCGGATCCGCAACGCCAACTCGGCGATGTTCGACAGCGTGAAGATGCCCAGCTCGAAGCTCAAGGAGAACCTGGCCAAGGTGCTCGAGCGCGAGGGCTTCATCGCGGGCTACCGCACGACCCAGGTCGAAGGCAAGCCCGGCTCGACGCTGGAGATCACGCTGAAGTACTCCGAGGACCGCCAGAGGACCATCGTGGGGATCAAGCGGATCTCCAAGCCCGGACTGCGCATCTACAAGAAGTCCGACCAGATGCCCAAGGTCCTCGGTGGCGTCGGCGTCGCCGTCGTGTCCACGAGCCACGGGCTCATGACCGACCGCGAAGCGCGCAAGGCCAAGTTGGGTGGCGAGGTGCTCTGTCATGTGTGGTAGCCGTTGTCCTCGTTCGGGGGTGTGCTCATGAGTCGCATCGGCCGCAATCCCATCACCGTGCCCGCCGCGGTCACGGTCAACGTGGCTGACGACGTCGTGACGGTGGCCGGGCCTAACGGGACCCTGAGCCGCACGCTGCCCGCGGGGATCACCATCACCCAGGACGGCGACGTGCTCAACGTCGCGCGGGCCAGCGAAGAGACCAGCCAGAAGAGCCTGCACGGCCTGACGCGCACGCTGGTGGCGAACATGGTCACCGGTGTCACCGACGGCTGGAGCAAGGAGCTCGAGATCATCGGGGTGGGCTACCGCGCCGCCGCGGCCGGCGAGCACGAGCTCAACCTGGCGCTGGGCTTCTCGCACCCGGTGACCTTCGCCGCGCCCGAGGGCATCTCCTTCGTGGTGCCCGTGCCCACGCGCGTGATCGTCAAGGGCGCCGATAAGGAAGCCGTCGGCCAGGTCGCCGCCTCCATCCGCAAACTCCGCAAGCCCGAGCCTTACAAGGGCAAGGGCGTGCGCTACCTCGGCGAGCGCGTCGCGCGCAAGGCCGGAAAGGCGGCGAAGTAATGGCCCGCTCTACCCGAGAACTGCGCCTGCGGCGACACGCGCGCATCCGCCGTCGCCTGTCGGGAACGCCCGAACGGCCCCGCGTGGCGGTGAGCCGTTCCAACAAGCACATCTCGGCCCAGATCGTCGACGACGTGGCTGGCCGCACCCTGGCCTCAGCCTCCTCCGTGGAGCCGGCCCTGCGCGGCGTGTCGGGCGCCAACGTCGAGGGCGCCAAGGCCGTGGCTGCGGTCCTCGCGGAGCGCGCCAAGGCCGCCGACATCTCGACCGTGGTCTTCGACCGCGGCGGATTTGACTACCACGGCCGCGTGGCCGCATTTGCCGACGCCCTGCGCGCCGCGGGACTGGAGTTCTAATGGCCGACGTCGAACAGTTCGAAGAGCGCACCATCAAGGTGAATCGCGTGAGCAAGGTCGTCAAGGGTGGCCGACGCTTCTCCTTCACCGCCCTGATGGTGATCGGCGACGGCAAGGGCCGCGTCGGCTTGGGCTACGGCAAGGCCAAGGAGGCCGGTCTGGCCGTCCAGAAGGGCATCGAAGAGGCGCGCAAGAACCTCTTCGAGGTGCCGCTGGCCGGATCGACCATCATCTACCCGGTTCTGGGCGCGTCGGGCGCCGGTCGGGTGCTCATGAAGCCCGCCGCCCCCGGGACCGGTGTCATCGCCGGTGGCGCCGCGCGCGCGATCCTGGAGATGGCCGGTGTCAAGGACATCATCGCCAAGTCGCTGGGGTCCTCCAACGGCATCAACGTGGCCCACGCCACGATCCAGGGACTGAAGCAGCTGCGCCGGCCCGAAGAGGTCGCCGCCAGCCGCAACCAGGCGGCCGAGCACGTGATCCCGGCCGGTACGCTACGCGCCTACCGTGAACGCCAGCGCGAGGGCGACCTGTTCAAGGTCCCGGAGGTCTCCTGATGAGCGAGCTCAAAGTCACCCAGACGCGCTCTTCCATCGGCACCAAGCCCAAGCACCGCGGGACGCTTCGCGCCCTGGGACTTCGCGGCATCGGCCAGAGCAACGTGCTGCCCGATCGCCCCGAGATCCGTGGGATGATCGCTCGGGTGCCGCACCTGATCAAAGTGGAAGAGGTCTAAATGAAGCTCCACGAACTCAAAGCCCCGCGCGGCGCCACCACCCGTCGCAGGATCGTGGGTCGCGGCACCGCCGGCAAGGGGGGCAAGACCGCGGGTCGTGGCACCAAGGGTCAAAAGGCCCGTCGCCAGATCCCCGCCCAGTTCGAGGGTGGACAGAACCCCCTCATCCAGCGCATCCCGAAGAAGAAGGGCTTCACCAACCCCTTCCGCGTCGCCTACACCCCGGTCAACCTCGACGCGCTCGCCGCCCTCGGCCTAAGCGAGGTCAACCCCGACGTGCTGGTCACTCACGGCCTGGCCCAGAAGGGTGACCTCGTCAAGCTCCTCGGGCGCGGAACGTTGAGCGCGCCGGTCAGCCTGAGCGTGCACGCCGCCTCGGCGTCGGCGCGCGCGGCCGTGGAATCGGCCGGCGGCACCGTGACCCTGCTCGAGCTCCCCTTCTCGGTGCGCCCGCCCGCGTCGGGCAACCAGCACCAGAACCGCTAGGTCGCCCGTGCTGAGGAGACTCGCGAACATCTTTCGCGTCGCGGACCTTCGCAACAAGGTCCTCTTCACGGTCTCGATCATCTGCCTCTACCAACTCGGCGCCAACCTGCCCATCCCCGGTGTCAGCTGGTCCCAGGTCCAGCTCCTGCAGTCCAAGGCCGGAGCCAGCGGCGTGCTGGGCTTCCTCAACCTGTTCTCCGGCGGTGCGCTGACGCGCCTGGCCGTCTTCGGCCTGGGCGTCATGCCCTACATCACCAGCTCCATCGTCATCCAGCTGCTGACCACGGTGATCCCCAAGCTCACCGAGTGGCGGGACCAGGGGGCGGTGGGTCAGAAGAAGATCACCCAGACGACCCGCTACCTCACCATCGGGCTCGCGCTGCTCCAGTCCACCGGCCTCATCTACGCCTTCCACGGCCACGACTCGGCGCTGCTCGGATTCAACATCGACCTGATCCCCAAGTTCTCGCTGTGGCTGGGCTTCTTCATGGTGCTCATCATGACGGCCGGCACGGCCTTCGTGATGTGGTTAGCCGAACTGATCACCCAGCGCGGCGTCGGCCAGGGCATGAGCCTGCTCATCTTCGCCAACGTGGTGGCCGGGCTGCCCTCGGGCGGTCGCGCAGTGCTGGCCGAGGGTGGCCCCGTCAAGTTCTGGACCATCGTCGTGATCTCGATCGCCCTGCTGGTGCTGATCGTCTTCATGGACAACGGGCAGCGTCGTATCCCCATCACCTTCGCGAGACGCGTGGTGGGTCGACGAGAAATGGGTGGCAACTCGACGTACATCCCGCTCAAGGTCAACCAAGCGGGCGTGATCCCGATCATCTTCGCGTCGTCGGTGCTCTACATCCCGGTGCTGATGTCCAACGTCGTGCCCTGGGCGGGCTTCACGAACTTCGTCAACAGTTCGCTGCACCCGACGAGCTTCTTCTACATCCTCTCGGACTTCATCTTGATCTTCGCCTTCACCTTCTTCTACGTCTACATCGCCTTCGAGCCGCACCAACAGGCCGAGATGCTGCGCCAGCAGGGCGGCTTCGTGCCGGGCATCCGACCCGGGCTGCCCACCGAGAAGTACTTCGCCAAGCTGCTCAGTCGCATCACCGTGGTCGGCGCGGTCTTCCTGGCCTCGGTGGCTGTGGTGCCCAGCCTGCTCATGGCCTTTTGGAACATCAACCGCTTCCCCTACTACGGAACCACCCTGCTGATCGCGGTGGGCGTGGCGCTCGAGACGATGCGCCAGATTGACAGCCAGCTGATGATGCGCAACTACGAAGGCTTCCTGAAGCGCTAAGCATGTCCACGCCTCTCTATCTTGTGGTCCTGGGTAAGCAGGGCGCGGGCAAGGGCACCCAGTGTGACCGCCTGGCCGTGCTCTACTCCATCCCGCACGTGTCGACCGGCGACATGCTGCGCGCGGCGGTGAAGGCTGAGACGCCCCTCGGACACGAGGTTGCTTCCATACTCAACGCCGGCGCCCTGGTCTCGGACGAACTGGTGATCCGCTTGGTTGAGGAGCGCTTCGCCGCTCCCGACGCCGCCGGCGGCGCCTTGCTGGACGGCTTCCCGCGCAACCTGGCCCAGGCCGAGGCTTTGCAGGTCCTGCTGGGTGAGAACGGCGTGCGGTTGTGCATCAATCTCGACGTGCCGATCGAGCTGGCGACGGCCCGGCTCTCGTCACGCCGGGTGTGTGAGAACTGCGGCACGATCTACCGCGACACCGATCCGTCGGCGCTCAGCGGCGTGTGCGCCAAGTGCGGCGGCCACGTGGTCCAGCGCGCCGACGACCGGCCCGAGGCCATCCGACGTCGCCTGGAGACCTACGAGCGCGACACCGCGCCGCTGCTCGACTTCTATCGTTCGCGCGGAATACTGGTGACTGTGAATGGAGACCAGACGCCCGATGCGGTGACGGCGGACATCGAGTCCGCGATCGGCGCCCGGGACCTCGCGTGAGGCGCTCGGCCGACGAGTTGGCCAAGATGCGCCGCGCGGGCAAGGTCGTCGCCGAGATGCACGAAGTCACGCGCGCGGCCATTCGTCCTGGCGTGACGACCGCCCAGCTCAACCAGGTCGCCGCCGAGGTGCTCGAGCGGCGCGGGGCTCGCTCCAACTTCCTCAACTATCACGGCTTTCCCGCGGTGATCTGCACCAGCCCCAACGACATGATCGTCCACGGCATCCCCGGGAGCTACGTACTGGTCGAGGGCGACATCATCTCGGTTGACTGCGGGGCCATCGTCGAGGGCTACCACGGTGATGCCGCCTACACCGCGCCGGTCGGGCAGATCAGCAAAGAGGCCCGTCGTCTCATCGACGTGACCGAACGCGCCCTCTGGGCCGGGATCGACCAGATGAAAGTCGGCCAACGCCTGCACGAGATCGGCCGCGCGGTCCAGAGCGTGGCCGAGGCGGCCGGCTACTCGGTCGTGCGCGAGTACGTCGGCCACGCAATCGGCACCGCGATGCACGAGAGCCCGCAGGTGCCTAACTACTGGCCCGGTTCGCCCGGTCCCACCCTTAAGGAAGGCATGGTCTTCGCGGTCGAGCCCATGGTCAACGTGGGCGGCGCCGAGACCTACATGCTCGACGACGGCTGGTCGGTGATGACCGCGGACGGCTCTTTGTCGGCGCACTTCGAACACACCATCTGCGTCACCGACGACGGCCCCGAGGTCTTCACCGTCTAGTTCCGGGGTGCTAGCACGAGGCCACCTCGTGCGGTCACCTTGCTCGTTGCCTGAGGTGTGACGCGCCAGGATGTCGGGGACACCCGTGGACGGGTGCCCGCGGAGGCGCCAATCGAGATGAGACAGGTTCTGCACGTCACGTGGTACCGGTACCGCGCGACCTTCGCCCGCCAGCTCTCCGCCTACCTCGCGGTGGTCCTGCTGATCGGACTGTTGGGTGGCGTCGCGATGGCCTCGGTCGCCGCCGCGCGTCGCACCCAGTCCTCGTATCCGATCTTCCTGGCGGGCACCGACGCGTCGACCCTGACAATGTCCGTCTTCCACACCGCCGGCATTGGGGGCCCGGGGCAAAATATCGCGCCGGCCATTCGTCGCCTACCCGACGTCTCGCACGTCGTCTCGGCGCTCATCCCGAAGATCGCCCCACTCACGGTGGCGGGTGCACCCCGACTCAACACAGTGGCGTCGATCAACACCGCCGGCAGCCTGGACGGGATGATGTCGCACCAGGACCGTCTCGCCGTGTTCGGAGGGCGGACCTGGGATCAGCGTCGAGCCAACGAGATCGTGATGACGTCCGGCGCCGCCCAGCAGCTGGGCTATCACGTCGGAGAGGTCATTCCCTTCGGTGTGTACACGAACGCCCAGACGACGTTCCCGGGGTTCGGGACCCCTCGAGTGAAGCCGACACTGGAGCTGCACCTTCGGTTGGTCGCCCTCGCCACCTTCAACACGCAGCTGGTCCAGGACGATATCGACCGCACCTACGGCTTCATCTTCATGGACCGCGCGCTCACGGAGCGCTTGGCCCGCGTGGTGCCCGACCAACTCACCCCGGCGCTGTACGGGATCCAACTGAAGAACGGCCCGCGCGGTCTTGCGACGGTGGAACGTCAACTGATCGGTCTGGTTCCGCGCGGCGACATCTACGAATTCCACGTCACCTCCACGGTGACCCACGAGGTCGAACTCGCCATCAAGCCCGAGTCCGTCGCCCTCGGAGCGTTCGGCGCGATTGCCGCACTGGCGTGCCTGGTGCTGGTGGCCCAGGCGATCTCCCGGCTGATCCGCCGTGGCGACCAGGACCGTCGTGTGATGCGCGCGCTCGGCGCGAGCCCCCGGGCCAGCGTGATCGAGGGGGTCGTGGGAGCCCTCGCCGCAGTCGGGACCGGCACCGTGCTCGCATTGGGCGTGGCAGTGCTGCTCTCACCACTCGCGCCGTTGGGACCAGTCCGGGCGGTCTTTCCGGACCGAGGTTTCAATGCGGACGCGACCGTGCTGGGAGTCGGTGCCGCGGTGCTGCTGGTGGGTCTTAGCCTCTTCACCCTGGTGCGATCCCTTCGCGAGGTGCAGCGAGGATCGGCGCGACCGAGCCTGCTCGCGGGGCGCGGAGCTCACCTCTCCGAGCGCGCTCCAGTGACGCTCTTGCCCGTGGCCGCAACCGTCGGCATTCACTTCGCGGTGGATCCGGGACGAGGTCGCGCCACGGTGCCGGTGCGTTCGGTGATTGGCGGAACCATCCTGGCAGTGGCGATGGTGGTCGCCACGCTGACGTTCGCGAGCGGGTTCTCGACCTTGATTTCTCGTCCCCCGCTCTACGGGTGGAACTGGAACTACCTTCTCAACCCTTCCAACAATGTTCCTCCCGCGGCGATCGCGGCACTCTCGCACGACCCGTCCGTGGCGGCGTGGAGCGGAGCGGACTACACCGACATCGAGATCGACAACCACGAAGTCCCGATTCTGATGCAAAGGGTGGGGGCGAAGGTGACGCCGCCGACACTCTCGGGCCACGGGCTGAGGACGAGGCATCAGATCGTCATGGGTGCCGCGACGCTCGCTCTCCTGCACAAGAAGGTCGGCGACAGCGTCGAGGTCAGTCTCGGTTCACCGAAGAACAAGGGCTACTACCTCGCACCCACCAAGCTCACGATCGTGGGCACTGCGACGTTGCCGGCCGTCGGCTACGCCAGCTTTGTGGCCGAACACACCGCCATGGGAACTGGAGCTCTGTTGCCGGTGAACTTCTCTCATATCAACTTCTCGAGCGGCGGCTCGGATCCGAACCTCAACGGGCCCGAGCTGGTTTTCGTGCGTACCCGAACTGGCGTGAGCGCCGCTGTCGCACGCGCCGGCCTGGACAGGGTCGCGAGAGTTGCCAACCAGGTCCTTAACCACGACAAGCACTCCGTCGGCAACTCGGTCAGCGTGTTGGGCGTGCTGCGCCCCGTCCAGATCGTGAACTATCGCAGCGTCGGCTCCACCCCAGTGCTGCTCGCCACCGGTTTGGCCCTTGGGGGGATCCTGGCCCTGGGAGTCACGCTGGCGTCCTCGGTGCGACGGCGTCGGCGTGATCTGGCCCTGCTCAAGACTCTGGGGTTCACTCACCGTCAACTCTCCTCGGCCATCGCCTGGCAGGCCTCGACCACGGCGGGCGTCGGGGTCCTGCTGGGGGTCCCCCTCGGCGTCCTCATTGGTCGAGAGCTGTGGACGCTCTTCGCGCGAAGCATCAACGCCGTGCCCGACCCGACCGTCCCGGCCCTGTCGGTTCTTCTGGTTGCGGCAGGGGCTTTGGCTTTTGCCAACGTGGTGGCCGCCCTGCCCGGTCGCAGCGCCGCGCGTACGTCGGCCGCCCTGGTCCTGCGCGCTGAATGAGGGTCCGTTTTGGGTCGTCCAGCGCCCCAGAATCACGGCCCGTCGATTTTGAGGGTCCCTCACGGTATGATTGAAGGGCTCGAGGACCCGTCTGCGTCGCACTGACCAACAGCCGAGTTTTGCGCTCAAGCCAAAAAACGGTAGAATGGTCAGCCGACCTCTTGGCGTGTCCGAGGGTCCATCCGTGGCGGAGCCTGGCTCCACCGCGCCCTGCAGTGCCCAACAAGGAGACAGAACCTGAGCAAGCCCAAGGAAGACGCGTTCACCGTCGAGGGGACAGTCGTCGAGCCACTGCCCAACGCCATGTTCCGCGTGGAGCTGGAGAACGGCTACACCGTCCTCGCCCACAGCTCCGGCAAGATGCGCATGCACCGCATCCGCATCCTGCCCGGCGACAAGGTCCAAGTGGAGATCACGCCCTACGACATGACCCGTGGACGCATCACCTACCGCTACAAATAGCTCCGGTTCCAAAGAGAGAGTTCGATAATGAAGGTCCGCGCGAGCGTCAAGACCATTTGTGAGAAGTGCAAGGTGATTCGCCGGGCCGGTCACGTCCGTGTGATCTGTGAGAACCCGCGCCACAAGCAGCGCCAGGGCTAGGAGAAGAGAATGGCCCGTATCGCCGGAGTCGACATCCCCCGCGACAAGCGTGTGGTCATCGCGCTGACCTACATCTTCGGAGTGGGCCCCACCATCGCCCAACAGGTCTGCGCCGCCGCCGGCGTCGACGAGTCCACCCGCGTCAAGGACCTCACCGAGTCCGAGGTCAACAAGCTGCGCACCTACATCGACCAGAACGTCACCGTCGAGGGTGACCTGCGCCGCGACGTCGCCCAGGACATCAAGCGCAAGATGGAGATCAACTGCTTCCAGGGCATCCGCCACCGCAAGGGCCTGCCAGTCCACGGACAACGCACCCGCACCAACGCGCGCACCCGCAAGGGTCCCAAGCGCACCGTCGCCGGCAAGAAGAAGGTAGCTAAGTAATGGCCAAGCCCAACACGGTCCGCAAGGGTCGGCGCCGGGAACGCAAGAACGTCGCCTTTGGCGTCGCGCATATCAAGAGTTCGTTCAACAACACCATCGTGACCATCACCGACCCCGAGGGCAACGTCCTGTCGTGGGCGTCGTCGGGCAACGTCGGCTTCAAGGGATCGCGTAAGTCGACGCCCTTCGCCGCGCAGTCCGCCGCCGAGAAGTGCGCGCGCGCCGCGATGGAGCACGGCGTGAAGAAGGTCGACGTGCTGGTGCGCGGACCGGGCTCGGGTCGCGAGACCGCGATCCGCGCGCTCGCCGCCGCGGGCATCGAGGTCGTGGCCATCAAGGACGTGACGCCACTGCCGCACAACGGCTGTCGTCCCAAGAAGCGTCGGCGGGGCTAGAGAACCATGGCTCGATACACCGGACCCGTGTGCCGACTCTGTCGTCGCGAGCGCACCAAGCTCTACCTCAAGGGCGAGCGATGCTTCTCGCTCAAGTGCCCCGTCTCGGAGAACTCCGACCGCCAGACCCGCGCCTACCCGCCGGGCATGCACGGGCGCGACCGCCAGCGCCAGGGGTCGGAGTACCTGACCCAGCTGCGCGAGAAGCAGAAGGCCCGTCGCACCTATGGCGTGCTCGAAAAGCAGTTCCGCAACCTCTACGAAGAGGCCAACCGCCGCCCGGGCATCACCGGCACCAACCTGCTGCAGTTCCTCGAGCTGCGCCTGGACAACATTGCCTACCGCGCCGGCTGGGGCGCCTCGCGCAGCCAGGCCCGCCAGTTGGTACGCCACGGCCACGTGAGCGTCAACGCCAAGCGCGTCACCATCCCCAGCTACCGGGTGCGCCCGGGTGACGTCGTCACGTTGAAGGCCGTCACCCGCGAGAACTTCAACGTGAAGCGCAACCTGGACGTTCTCGACCGCGCCGTGCCCGGCTGGCTCGAGACCGCCGAGAATGGCTTCGCCGTCACGGTGCGCATCGTGCCCGCGCGCGAGCAGATCGACGAAGCCATCCGCGAGCAGCTCATCGTCGAGCTGTACTCGAAATAACGCCTGACCACCCCTAAGGAGTACCTATGTTGATCATTCAGCGACCCACCATTGAGGCCCTCGGCGACGAGGTCAATAGCGGCCAGTCCTTTGGGATCGGACCGCTCGACCCGGGCTTCGGCCACACGCTGGGCAACTCGCTACGCCGCACCCTGCTCTCGTCGATTCCGGGCGCGGCGGCCACGCGCGTCAAGTTCGAGGCCGTCCTGCACGAGTTCGGCGTGATCGAGGGCGTCAAAGAGGACGTCCAGGACATCTGCCTCAACCTGAAGGACCTGCTGCTGAAGGTCCACAGCGACGAGCCCGTGACCCTGCACCTGGACAAGCGCGGCGAGGGGCCCGTCACCGCGTCGGACCTGTCGACCACGGCCGACGTCGAGATCCTCAACGGCGACCTGCACCTGGCGTACCTGACCTCACCCAAGAGCGTGCTCACCCTGGAGCTGACCGTCGAGCGCGGCAAGGGCTACGTGGGCGCCGACGGCAACAAGGGCTCGTCGACCATCGGCGTCATCCCCCTGGACGCCATCTTCTCGCCGGTGCGCCGCGTGAGCTTCGAGATCGAGCCGGTGCGCGTCGAGCAGAGCAAGGACTTCGACCGCCTGGTCATCGACATCGAGACGGACGGGTCGATCTCACCGCGTGAGGCCCTGGCCTCGGCGGCCAAGACACTCGGGTCGCTGGTCGAATTGATCGCCGGTTTCGACGAGGAGGCGCCGTCGCTCGAGTTGGGTGACGTGGGCACGGCTCAGGCCGCCGCCAGCGAGTTGGACATCCGCATCGAGGAGCTCGGGCTCACCGAGCGCTCACGCAACTGCCTCAAGCGCGCGGGCATCAACACGATTGCCCAGCTGATCAACGCCACCGAGCGCGACCTCACCTCGATCACCAACTTCGGGGCGACGTCGCTCAAGGACGTGACCGACCGGCTCGAAGAGCGCGGTCTGTCGCTGCGCGTCGAGGACTGATCGTGCGCGGTACACCTACTCGCGGCCGACGCCTCGGGGGCGACAGCGCCCACCAGAAAGCGATGCTGGGCAACCTCGTCGCCTCACTGATCGCTGCCGAGTCACTCGTCACCACCGAGGCCAAGGCCAAGGCCCTGCGCCCGGTGGTCGAGCGAGTCGTGACCACGGCCAAGAACGCGCCGGAGGGCTCGGTGCACGCCCAACGCCGCATCGTGGCGCTGATCCGCGACAAGGACATGACCCACAAGCTCTTCACCGAGATCGCCCCGCGCTACGTGGAGCGTCCCGGCGGCTACACGCGCATCTTGAAGCTCGGGCCGCGTCAGGGCGACAACGCCCCGATGGCGCGCATTGAGTTCGTCTGAGCCACCCGGCGCCACGCAACGCTGGCGCCTCGACCTGGCCTACGACGGCCGGGACTTCCACGGTTTCGCGCTCCAACCCGGCACCGTCACGGTCGCCGGAGAGTTGGCCGCGGCCCTCGCGGTCACCCTGCGCCTGAGCCAACCCCCGACCCTCGTGGGAGCGGGCCGCACCGACGCCGGGGTGCACGCCTTCGGTCAGGTCGTTCACGTCGACCTGGAAGTTCCGCTTTTCGGCGACGAGCGCGGCCCCGAAGCCGACCGCCTGGCGCGCTCGCTCAACGGCCTGCTGGCTGGGCGAGTCCGCGTCCTCTCCGCGCGGGTGGTGGGTGATGACTTCCACGCGCGCTACTGCGCCACGTGGCGTGCGTACCGCTACCTCGTGCTCGAGACGCCGACACCCACACTCGACCTGACCAACGCGTGGTCGTGGGCCGTCGCCGGTCCGCTGGATGTCGCGGCGATGAATCGGGCGGGAGCGGCGGCGCTCGGCGTGCACGACTTTCGATCCTTCTGCCGGCGCCCCGACGGATCGCCGCGCGACCAGCCCCTTCCACGCGACGTCCACGAACTGACCTGGGAGCGGCTGTCTGACACGTGGACCCTTGCGCCGGACGCGTCGACGGCCGTGCGCCTGTCGATTCGTGCCGCGTCGTTCTGCCACAACATGGTGCGATGTCTGACCTCGACCATGGTGGCCGTGGGTCAAGGTCGGCTCGGCGTCGACGTGATCGCCGAGCGACTCGAGACCCCGCAACGCCACGGCTTGCCCGCGCCCGCACCCGCGGCTGGCCTGGCCCTCGTCGCGATTGGGTACCCGGAGCGCTTCGAACGGCCCTGAGGCGTAAACGCGCTCGTCGTGTACGTCGCGCGAATTGACGCCAACGATCATGGCGTTTACGCAAATATCAGTTTTCGGGGGGCGTCGATAATGTGTAGCGAATGGACAGCGCACCCCAGAAATCCGGCATTGATCTTGACGAATTGAGCGACCAGATTCGGCCTCAGGACGATCTCTTTCGTCACGTCAACCAGCAGTGGTTCGGAAGCCACGCCATTCCCGAGGACAAGTCGCGCTACGGCTCGTTCACGATCTTGGACGAGGCGTCCGAGGCCGCGATCCACGAGATTGTCGAGGAGGCCCGCACGGCCGAGCCCGGAAGCGAGGCCCGTAAGTTCGGCGATCTCTACGCCAGTTTTATGGACGAGGATCGTATCGAGGAGCGCGGTGCTGAGCCCCTGCGTGAACGACTGGCCCGAGTCGCCGCCGTGGAATCGGCGGCGCAACTGCTGGCGACGATCGGTGAGCTGCAACGCCGCGGCACCGACGGGATCTACCAGGTGTTCGTCGACAACGACCCCGGTGACCCTTCGCGCTACCTCGTGTTCTTCGAGCAGGGTGGGATCTCGCTGCCCGATGAGAGCTACTACCGCGAGGAGCACTTCGCGTCGGTGCGCGCGGCCTTCGGAGAGCACCTGGCAAAGATGTTCGAACTGGCCGGTCTGGACGACGCCGCGGTCCGCGCGTCGCGGGTGGTGGACCTTGAGACCCACGTCGCCAGCCACCACTGGGACAACGTGGAGTCGCGCGACAGCGTCAAGACCTACAACCTGGTGGCGTGGCCCGCCGCGGCCGAACTCTTCGCCGAGGGGCGTGGTCACCCCGGCGACCCGGCCCCCGGTCTCGACGATTGGGTCGGCGGACTCGACGCGCCCCCCGCGGCCCTCGACGAGATCGTCCTGCGCCAACCGAGCTTCACGAGCGGTGTGGCGGAGCTGGTGAACGACCAGCATCTCGACGCGTGGAAGGACTGGCTGTCGTACCGGATCATCGCCGGCGACGCGCCCTTCCTCTCGACGCCGTTCGTCGAGGAGAGCTTCGACTTCTACGGTCGCACGCTGACGGGCACGCCGAAGCTGCGCGAGCGTTGGAAGCGCGGCGTCGGGCTGGTCGGCGGATTGATGGGTGAGGCGGTCGGTCGGGTCTACGTCGAACGTCACTTCCCGCCAGCGGCCAAGCAGCGCATGGACGCCCTCGTCGCGCACCTGGTGGAGGCGTACCGACAGAGCATCACGAATCTGGAGTGGATGAGCGCGCCCACTCGCCAGCGCGCGCTGGAGAAGCTGGACGCCTTTACTCCCAAGATCGGTTACCCCGTGAAGTGGCGCGACTATTCGACGCTCGTCATCGACCCCTCCGACGTGATCGCGAACGTGCGCGCCGGCAGCGAGTTTGAGTTCCGTCGCCAGTTGGCCAAGATCGGCGCACCCGTCGACCGCGACGAGTGGTTCATGACGCCCCAGATGATCAACGCCTACTACAACCCCGGGTTCAACGAGATCGTCTTTCCCGCGGCGATCCTTCAGCCGCCCTTCTTCGACGTGGCGCGCGACGACGCGGCCAACTTCGGCGGCATCGGCTCGGTGATCGGCCACGAGATCGGTCACGGCTTCGACGACCAGGGCTCGCGCTTCGACGGCACGGGTCGGCTCGCCGACTGGTGGGATGCGGCCGACCGCAGCGCCTTCGAGGAACGCACCCGTTCGTTGATCGACCAGTACAACGCGCTGGCACCGCTCGAGGTCCCGAACCAGCACGTGAACGGCGCCCTCACCATTGGCGAGAACATCGGCGACCTGGGCGGCGTCGGCATCGCGTGGAAGGCCTATCTGATCTCCTTAGACGGGGCCGAACCGCCGGTCATCGACGGGCTCAGTGCCGCCCAGCGATTCTTCATGTCCTACGCCCAGGTTTGGCGCGTGCAGTATCGCCCGGCCGAGACCGAGCGGCTGCTGGCGATCGACCCGCATTCGCCGCCAGAGTTTCGCGTAAACCAGATCGTGCGTAACGTCGACGAGTTCTATGACGCCTTTGGCGTCGGCCCTGACGATTCACTGTGGCTCGAGCCCGCTGAGCGCGTGTCCATCTGGTAGGTCTCGGGCGGCCCGAAATCGCCGAGATTTGCGTACGAACCCCAGGTTTCCTAGACTTGGGGGTCCTCTGGATCCGTCTTTCGGGACCGTCAAGCAAGTTTGAGGGAACTCCTGTGCGCACCTATTCACCCAAGGCCCATGAGATCACGCGCGAGTGGCGCGTGATCGACGCCGAGGGCCTCGTCCTCGGTCGGGTCGCGACGGTGGCCGCGACGTTGCTGCGCGGCAAGCACCGCCCGTTCTTCGCGCCGCACGTGGACACCGGCGACTACGTGATCATCGTCAACGCCGACAAGGTCGTCGTGACCGCCAACAAGGCGCGCCAGAACTTCGCGTATCACCACTCGGGCTACCCAGGCGGCCTGCGATCGACCTCGTGGCAGTCCCTGATGGACGAGGACCCGACCAAGCTGGTGTTCGACGCCGTCAAGGGCATGGTGCCTAGGAACCGCCTCGGGCGCGCTCAGATGGGCAAGCTCTTCGTCTACACGGGCGCGGACCACCCTCACGCGGCCCAGCAGCCCACCGCGTACGACACCTCGGCGATTCGCCGCGGCTAAGGAGCACTTGTGTCCACGCCCCCCATCCAGTCCACTGGCCGTCGCAAGGAGTCTGTCGCGCGCGTGCGCCTTCGTCCGGGCACCGGCACGATCACGATCAACTCGCGGGCCTTCGACAACTACTTCACGTCCGCGACCCATCGCCAGATGGTGATGGAGCCGCTGCGCCTGCTCGACGCCCAGCAGACCTACGACATCGACGCCACCATCGAGGGGGGCGGCGTGGCGGGCCAGGCCGGCGCGCTGCGCCTCGGCATCGCGCGCTCGCTCCTCGTGGTCGACGAGACCGTCCGGCCCGCGCTCAAGAAGGCGGGCCTGCTCACCCGTGACGCGCGCAAGAAGGAGACCAAGAAATACGGTCTCAAGAAGGCGCGCAAGGCTCCCCAGTACTCGAAGAGGTAATGGCCGTGGCCGTGCGCTTCGGCACGGATGGCATTCGAGGGCGGTTCGGCGACGAGATCACCCTCGATCTCGCGTACCGGCTCGGTCGCGCTGTCGCCGAGGTCTTCGCCCTGCCGGTCTTCGTGGGCTACGACACCCGCGAGAGCTCGCCTCCACTGGCCACCGCAGTCCTGACCGGACTGGCCGATGGTGGCGCGACCGGCATCAACTTGGGCTACTTCACCACGCCGGGCGTCGCGGTCATCGCGCGGCAGCGCGGTGGTGTGGGCGTGGTGGTCTCGGCGTCGCACAATCCCTACTACGACAATGGGCTCAAAGTCCTGGGTCCCGGCGGCGGCAAGCTGGACCACTCCACTGAGCGGGCCGTCGAGGCGGCGCTCAATGCCGCGGCGTCGCCGCCGCGTGAGCTGGGGGCCGCACCGCCGATCGACGCGACCGCCGAGGGGGAGTACGTCGAGCACTTGAGGGCGCTGGTGCCCGAGGATCTGTCCTCACTGCACCTGGTGATCGACTGCGCCAATGGCGCCGCGAGTCACGTGGCCCACGAGCTCTTCGCCCAGAGCGGCGCGCGCCTGACGATGATGCATGACCGCCCCGACGGGCACAACATCAATGTCGCGAGCGGGTCGACCAACGTGGCGAGCCTGGTGGGGGCGGTGCGCGAGCGTCGCGCCGACCTGGGCCTGGCCTTCGACGGCGACGCGGACCGGCTCGTGGCCGTCGACGCCACGGGCGTGGTGCGCGACGGCGACGACCTGATGGTCCTCTTCGTGCTCGACCTCCTGGATCGCAACGGGCTCGAGGGGGGACTGGTCGTCACCTCGATGACCAACCTGGGCTTGCACCGGGCGCTCTCCGCACGCGAGGTGACCGTGGTCGAGACCGACGTCGGCGACCGTAACGTCCTGCTGGCCCTGGAAGAGCGCGGCTGGGACTTCGGCGGTGAGCAGTCCGGTCACCTTCTCTTTCGCAATCTCTCTCCCACGGGCGACGGGCTCCTGACCGGTTTGCTGCTGTGCGAACTGGTCGTGCGGCGAGGACCACTCTTCGACATGGCCAACGCGGCGTGGCGCCGCGTGCCCCAGGCGTTGGTGAACGTCACGCACGACCGCTTCGACGACGCCGCGGTCCGAGCGCTCTTTGACGAGGTCGTCGCCGAATATCGCGTCGACGCGAACGACGTGCGCCTCCTGATCCGCCCGTCGGGTACCGAACCGCTCGTGCGCGTCATGGTCGAGGCCCTCGACCATGACGTCGTGGACGCGTTCACCTCGCGACTGCGACGCGACTACGTCGACTAGGTCAGTCGCCTCAAGGGCGCCAAAAAGTCGACGAGTAGGCTGACGTCATGTGCGGCATCATTGGAGTCGTCGGCTCCGCCGACGCTCTGGAGATCCTGCTCGACGGTCTGCAACGCCTGGAGTACCGGGGATACGACTCGGCCGGCGTGGTCCTGGTGCGCTCGGGCGAGACGTGGCGCGCGCGCTCGGCGGCGGGCACGGAGTCGGTGGCCGCGCTGCGTGAGGAGTGCGAGAGCGCCCCGGCGGGCTTTCGCGCCGGTATCGGTCACACGCGCTGGGCGACCCACGGCGCCCCCGACGTCGTCAACGCCCACCCGCACCTGGATTGCTCGGGCCGAGTGGCCATCATCCACAACGGGATCGTGGAGAACCATCGCCCCCTGCGCGCCGAGCTGGAAGAGCGTGGTCACGCCTTCACCTCGGTGACCGACTCGGAGGTCCTGGCCCACCTCGTCGAAGAGGGTCGGGCCCGCGGACTGGACCTGATGGACGCGGTGCGCGCGAGCCTGCTCGTGGTACGCGGCGCGTTCTCGCTGGCCGTGGTGGACGCGTCCGAGCCCGACGTGATCGTGGCGGCGCGCCGGATCTCGCCCTTGGTCGTGGGCACGACCAAGGGGGCCACCTACTTGGCCAGCGACGTCCCGGCGATCCTGGACCGCGCGGGCGCCTTTTACGCGGTGAACGACGACGAGGTCGTGCGACTCGGACCCGAGGGGTTTCGCGCCGTCGACCTCGATGGCGCGCCCGTGCTGCTGCGTCAATTGGCGATCGACTGGGACCTCGAGACCGCTCAAAAGGGTGGCCACGACGACTTCATGATCAAGGAGATTAACGAGCAACCCGACGCGCTTCGCGCGACGTTGCTCGATCGACGCCGCGGCGACGGAACGATCACCTTCGACGAGATGCGGGTCAGAGATCAGGAACTGCGCGACGTGAAGCGCGTGGTCATCGTGGCGGCCGGTACGTCCTATCACGCGGCCCTCGTCGCCAAGTACGCGCTGGAGCGCTGGGCTCGGCTCGGCGTCGAGGTCGACATCTCGAGTGAGTACCGCTACCGCGACCCGGTGGTGGAGGTCGGCACCCTGGTGATCGGAGTGTCCCAGAGCGGCGAGACCATCGACACGATCCAGGCCCTGCGAGAGGCCAAGCGTCGAGGGGCCCGGGTCGTGGCCGTCGCCAACGTGGTGGACTCGTCGCTGGCCCGCGAGGCCGACGCCGTGATCTACACCCGCGCGGGTCTCGAGGTCTCGGTCGCCTCGACCAAGGCCTACGTCGCTCAACTGGCCGCGCTCGAGCTGCTCGCGCTGCGCCTGGCTCAGCTGCGTGCGACACTCGCGCCCGCCGACGTGGATGCGCTGTTCTTGGGACTGAACGCCGTGGGGCCCCAGGTTGCGCGAGCCCTGACGCGACGCGGCGACGTGGAGGCGGTCGCTCGCGCGCTCGTCGGGGCGCACGACTTCTTTTTCCTGGGTCGCCACGTCGGATTCCCGACCGCGCTGGAGGGAGCCCTGAAGCTCAAGGAGGTCACCTACCTGCACGCCGAGGGCTATCCGGCGGGTGAGCTCAAGCACGGCCCGCTGGCCCTGATCGAACCCGGTGTCGTGGTGGTCGCGGTGGCCACCGACCCGGCGCTGCACGAGAAGATGCTGTCCAATCTGTCCGAAGTCAAGGCGCGGGGCGCGAGCGTGGTGGCGGTGGCGTCCGACGACGACGATCAGATCGACGCCGTGGCCGACTTCGTGCTGCGCGTGCCGGTCACTGAGCCTCTCTTCGCGCCGATGGTGGACATCGTGCCCCTGCAGTTGTTCGCCTACTCCGTCGCGCGCGGGCTCGGTCGCAACGTCGACCGGCCGCGCAACCTCGCCAAGACCGTGACCGTCGAGTAGTCGTGGACGCCCACTTCCCCGAGGCCCGCCGTGCCGGTTGAGGGGGTGCGTCGGCCCGCCTGGGCGGAGGTCTCCGCTGCGGCGCTCGCCAACAACGTGGCCGCGCTGAAGACGGTGCTGGGGCCGAGCGACCTGTGCGCGGTGGTCAAGGCCAATGGGTACGGTCACGGTGGCCCGCTCGCCGCCGAGGCCCTGTTGGGTGCCGGCGCCGACTCACTCGCGGTCGCGCTCGTCGACGAGGGTATTGAACTGCGCGACGCGGGCTTCACCGAGTCGATCCTCCTGCTGGCTGAGGTCCCCGCCGCCAGCGTGCCCGACGCGCTGGAGTACTACCTGACGCTGACCGTGGGCTCACTCGCCGGAGCGCGCGCCGCGGTGGCGGCCGCCGAGGCGCGAGGTGGACGCCACCGGGTGCACGTCAAGGTTGATACGGGGATGCACCGGATGGGCGTGGCGCCCGACGAGGTTGACGCCGTGGTCGACGTGCTGCTCGCGTCGGCGTCGATCGACCTCGAGGGCCTCTACACCCACTTCAGCGTGGCCGACGGTGCCGACGACGAGGACCGCGTATTCACTCGGGGTCAGATCGAGCTGTTCGACGCGGTGGTCACTCGTCTCGCGAGCCGCGGTGTGTCGCCGCGCGTCCTGCACGCGGCCAACAGCGCGGGGGCGCTGGCCTACCCCGAGGCCCGGCGGTCGATGGCTCGAGTCGGTCTCGCCCTCTACGGCTACGCACCGAGCGACTGGACGGGCGACGTCGTCTCGGCCCAGGGGGTCACGCTCACCCCAGCGCTCAGCCTGCACGCTCAGGTGGTGGCCGCGCGGCGCGTGCCGGCCGGAGAGCGCCCGAGCTACGGTCGCCGGCGCGCGCTGACGTGCGCGGCGACCATCGCCACCATTCCCTTCGGGTACGCCGACGGCTACCCGCTGCGGCTCTTCGACGGGGGCGCCGAGGTCCTTATCGGAGGGCGGCGCTACCCGCTGGCTGGGGTGGTCACGATGGACCAGCTGCTCGTCGACTGCGGGGACGACGCCGTGAAACCGGGTGACGACGTCGTCCTGCTCGGGCGCCAGGGTGGTGAGGAGATCACCGCGCAGGAGTGGGCGAAGCGCGCGAACACGATCACGTGGGAGATCCTGTGCGGCGTCGGAGCCAGGGTGCCGCGCGTCCTGGTGCCGGCGTGATGGCCCTGGACCTGACGCAACTGGTGACCTGCACGCGCTGTCGGCTGTCCGAGACCCGCCAGCGCGTGGTCGTAGGCACTGGGCCAGATGACCCCGTGGTCATGATCGTGGGTGAGGCGCCGGGGCGCACTGAGGACGAGGGCGGAGAGCCCTTCATCGGGCGCAGCGGGAACCTGTTCTTTCGCCTGTTGGGCGAGGAGGTGGGGCTGGTGCGCGATCAGTGCTTCGTGACCAACACCGTGAAGTGCCGCCCACCCGAGAACCGGGTGCCGGCGCCCGACGAGCTCGCGGCCTGCCGTCCCTGGCTTCGCGCCCAGCTCGAGCATGTTCAACCGCGCGCGGTGTTGGCTCTGGGCGCGACGGCCGCGCGCGAGGTCCTGGGTCTACGCGAGCCAATGGGTTCGATCCACGGCCGGGTGGTCACGATCGGCGGCGGACCCGCGTTGGCCACCTACCATCCAGCCGCGGTGTTGCGCACGCCGAGCCTGGCTCAGGTGGTGCGGGCCGACCTGCGCGTGCTGCGCGGCATCGTGGAGCCGCGGTGACCTGGCGACGGTACTGCCGCGGAGCCGCCGCGACTGTTCAAGCGGGCGAGGAGTTCGCGGCGTTGCTGTGTCCGGGCGACATGGTCTTGCTCTCGGGGCCTCTCGGCGCGGGTAAGACGACATTCGTCCAGGGAGTAGCCCGCGGGCTCGGCGTCACCGAGCGCGTCACCAGTCCGACGTTCACCATGGTTCGCGAGCACGCCTGCCACAACGACGTCGGGGTGGCGACGCTCCTGCACGCCGACCTCTATCGCATCGAGAGCGTTGATGAGGCCATCGACCTGGCGCTCGGCGAACTGGTCGAGGAGTCGGCCATCGCGCTCGTCGAGTGGGGCGAACTCGCCGCACCGGTGTTCGGGCGTGACGTCCTGACCGTAGGCTTCACCGTCGGCGAGGATGATCGGTGGCTCGAGGTGGACGGCGCGGTGGCCGCCCAGCGAAGCGACCAGCTGGAGGAGTGGGCGCGGTGAACCTGCTGGCCATCGAGACGGCCACGACGGCGTGCGCGATCGGCGTTCGCGCCGGTGACGTTCAGCTCACTCGCGTTCTGGACGAGAGCCGGCGTCACACCGAGGTCCTGTCGTCGGGCATCGCTGCGATGTTGGACGAACTCGCCCTGTCGCCCGGCGACCTGGACCGCGTCGTGGTCGATCAAGGGCCTGGCCTGTTCACCGGTCTTCGTGTTGGCCTGGCCACGGCGGGGGCCTTGGCCCACGCGGTGGGCTGTGATCTCGTGGGGGTGACGTCGCTCGAGCTCCTGGCCCACGGGGCATTCGCCGACGGCGTGCGCGGGCGACTCCTCGCGGTCGTGGACGCGAGACGCGGAGAAGTGTTCGTGCAACGCTTCGAACTGGGCGAGATCGTCTCTGCCGTCCACGACACGGCCGTCGTGACGCCCCAGGAAGTGGCCGATCGCTTGATCACCGGGGCGGTAGCGGTCACCTTGGTCGGCGACGGCGCGGCGCGCTACGCCGAACTCTTCGCGGACGCGCCTCTGGTCTCGTTCAATCCCACTCGGGTGCCGTCCATGGCTGCCGCGCTGGACGTCGGCGCGCGTCGAGCGCCGGTCGACGTGGTGGCGCCGATCTACCTGCGCGACGCGGACGCGGTCGCTAACTTCGTCACCCGCGAGCGGCTGTGACGTCCTGGAGCATCCGGCTCGCGGAGCGTCGCGACATTGGTGCTCTCCTCGAGATCGAGCGCGACCAGTTCCCCGAGCCCTGGACGCGTGGCATGCTGCTCGACGAGTTGGGCCAGCCTGACACCCGTCGCTACACCGTCGCGGTCGACGCGGGCCGGGTCGTGGGGTACCTGGGGGTGATGTTCGCCCCCGACGAGTTGCACGTGACCACCCTCGGGGTGCGTCCAGGCGACGAGGGTCGCGGCGTGGCGACGTCGTTGCTGGACGACGCGTGGGACGACGCTCGCACGCGCGGTGTCGCGCGTGCGACGTTGGAGGTGGCCGTGTCCAACGTGCGCGCCCAGCGCCTGTACTACCGCTACGGGTTCAAACCGGTTGGCGTGCGCAAGAACTACTACCAGCTCACAGGTGAGGACGCCCTCGTTCTGTGGGCCGAACTCGCGCCCTAGCCGGTCGCCTCCCTACGCTGGTGCGGTGGCGGCGATCCTAGGCATCGAGACGAGTTGTGATGAGACCGCGGCCGCGGTGGTCACCAGCGACTACCAGGTGCTCTCGTCGGTCGTCGAGTCCTCGATCGATCAGCACCGAGCCTTCGGAGGGGTGGTCCCGGAGCTGGCCGGTCGCGCCCACCTGACCACCCTGACGCCGGTGGTCCAGCGCGCGCTCGTGGACGCCGGGCTCGACCCGCGCCACCCCGACGTGGTTGCCGTGGCGGTGACCGCCGGGCCGGGCCTCGTCGGATCGCTGCTGGTCGGCCTCTCGGCCGCCAAGGCCTACGCCCTGGCCTGGGGTGTGCCGCTCGTGGGCGTCAACCACCTCGAGGGCCACCTCTTCGCGCCCCTGCTCGAAGACCCGGGGTTGGAGTGGCCGCTGCTCACGCTGCTGGTCTCGGGCGGTCACAGTCTCCTCGTGCTCCAACGAGGCCCCGGGGACTACGGGGTGCTGGGCGAGACCATCGACGACGCGGCCGGCGAGGCGTACGACAAGGTCGCGCGATGGCTCGGCCTGGGCTACCCGGGTGGTCCGGAGATCGACCGACTCGCCGCGTCCGGCGACGCGAACTCGTTGGCCCTGCCGGTTTCGATGACCGGCGACGACCTGGACCTGTCCTTCTCCGGTCTCAAGACCGCGGTGGTGCGCCAGACGACGATGCATCGCGAGGTTCCCGTCGCCGACGTCGCGGCCGCCTTCCAGGCGGCGGTCGCCGAGCAGCTGCTGCGAAAACTGGCTACTGCGCTGTCGCGCCACACGGTGGCGGGCGTCGCCCTCGCCGGGGGCGTCGCCGCCAACAGCGCCCTGCGCGCGGGAGTGCGCGAGCTGGCCAGCGAGTTCGGCATTGCCGCGCACCTGCCGAGCCCGGCGATGTGCACCGACAACGCGGCGATGGTGGCCGCGGCCGCGCACACCCGACTCGCCAGATCCGGGCCGAGCGGTCTGGACATCTCGGCGCGGCCGAACTGGGTGTTGGCGGACCTGTCGTGAGCGAGCGCTGGGTGCCCCTGGACGTCGCGACCTGCGACCCCGATCCCGTGGCGCAGTTTCGCCGGTGGTTCGACGAGGCTCTCGAGGTGATGGACGAGCGTGAAGCGGTGACGCTGGTCAGTGCCGGTTCGTCGGGACGTCCCAGCGCTCGGATGGTGTTGTTGCGCTACGTCGACGACCACACCTTCGGCTGGTACACCAACTACCATTCACGCAAGGGACGAGAGCTCGCCGCCAATCCTCACGCCGCGCTCCTGTGGTACTGCGAGCCGCTCGGGCGTCAGGTGCGGGTCGAGGGTGACGTGGCGCCGATGACCCCCGACGAGTCTGACACCTATTTCGCGACGCGGCCTCGCGCGCACCAGCTCAGCGCGCACGCCAGTGCCCAAAGCGAGCCGCTCGCGAGCCGCGCGCAGCTTGAGCGACTGGTGGCCGAGGTGACGGCGCGCTTCGAGGGGCGAGAGGTGCCGCGTCCCGAGTACTGGGGCGGCTACCGACTCACCCCCGGCGCCGTCGAGTTCTGGCAGCGTCGCGACGACCGGCTCCACGACCGTGTCGCCTACGAGCGACGCGACGGGGTGTGGCGTCGCGAACGACTCGCGCCCTAGGAGTCGACCTCTCCCACGGCGCGGCTACTACGCGCGGCGTCCCAGCGCAGGCCTAGCGGTCCCAGCACCAGTGCCGTCACGGTCGCGGCAATCCCGCCGATCTGAAAGACCGTGCGCGGCGCGATCACGGTGAGAACGACGCCACCCAACGCGGTGGCCGCGAGTTCGCACGACGTGAAGACGCCACCGAACGCGGCGAACATACGACCGCGTAGTCGCTCGGGAGTGCGAACCGTGAAAAGCGTCATCGCCGCCACGTTCGCGAATCCTGCGGCCACCCCGGCCGCCGCCATCGGCGGATAGACGAGCCCGACGCGCGTCACGAGACCCTCAACCACGAGCGCGGCGCCGATGACGACGATGGCGATGAGCACCGTTCGCGCGAGACGTCGATGCTCCTGGGCGAGTCGCTGGGCCAGGAGCGACCCGACCACGGCGCCGACGCCGAAGCTGGCGCCCACGAGTCCGTACTCGGTGGCCGAGCCGTGCAGCGTCTGTGTGACGAAGAACACCTCGGCGATGTTGACCATGCCCAGTGACAGCATGAAGACGCCGACGGTCACCAAGATGACGCGCAGGAGTCCGTCACCGAAGATGAGTTGGATGCCCGCGAGCATGCCTTCCTTTTGCGCGTTGACCTCGGCGACCACCGTCGCCGGCGACGGGCGCCGGTCACGGTGGAGCAATGTCGTGACGACGGCCGCGACGGCGAAGCTGATCGCGTCGAGGTAGAGGGGCCAGCTCTGTCCAGTGGCCCCGACCAGCAGGCCGCCGACGACCGGCCCCGCCACCGAGGCGAGGGCTTGGGCCGACTGGAGCACGCCCTGAGCCCGGGCGACGTTCTCCTCACCGGCGACCACCGGCACGAGGGCCGTGTAGCCGGGCATCGAGAACGCGACCAGGCAGCTGAGCGCCGCCATGAGCAGGATCGTCGCGTCAAGCCCGTGCCAGTGGCCGAGCGCCACGCAGATGGCGGCCTGCCCGAGTCCCAGGTAGACCAGGAGTCGCTTGGCCGGTGAGCGATCGACGACGCTGCCGGCCAGCGGTGCCAGCGCCACCAGGGGCAGCGAGGCGGCGATCGAGAGCGCGGCAATCGCCCAGGCGTGGTGCGCGGGGGCCAGGCGCAGGTAGAGCGCGGTCAGCGCGGCAAAGTCGCCCAGGAGGGACACACCGCGCAGCACCGCCAGCAGGGTCAGATCGTGGCGCTGGACCGGTTCGAGCGTCACTGAGGGTGCCGGCGGTCGGGGGGTGAGGCCGTCAACGTCGCTCCTTAGCCGGCTAGGAGCCAGCATAGAAAAGGGGCATGGCCCCGGGTTGGCACTCTTTGCTCGTGGCTGCTAAATTGGCAGTCGCAAGTTCCGAGTGCTAATCGCCCAGGAGGCTCAACAACATGAAGCTCAACCCCCTCGAGGACCGCATCGTGGTCCGTCCCAACAGCGCCGAGGCCACCACGGCGTCGGGTCTGGTTATTCCCGACACCGCGAAGGAGAAGCCCCAGCAGGGCGAGGTCCTGGCCGCAGGCCCGGGCCGTCGCGCCGACACCGGCGAGCTGATCCCGACTGGCGTCAACGTCGGCGACACCGTCGTCTACTCCAAGTACGGCGGCACCGAGATCACCGTCGACGGAGAAGACCTGCTCATTCTGTCGGGCCGCGACGTACTGGCCACCGTCACCAAGTAGTCCGAGACGGCGTCCGCCGTCGATCAACAAGGAAGAGACATGTCCAAGCTGCTCAAGTTTGACGAAGAGGCCCGCCGCGGCCTCGAGGCCGGAGTCGACAAATTGGCCGACGCGGTCAAGGTGACCCTCGGCCCCAAGGGCCGCAACGTGGTCATCGGCAAGAAGTTCGGCGCACCCACCATCACCAATGACGGCGTCTCGATCGCCAAGGAGATCGAACTCGAGGACCCCTTCGAGAACATGGGCGCCCAGCTGGTGAAGGAGGTCGCGACCAAGACCAACGACGTCGCCGGCGACGGCACGACGACCGCCACGGTCCTGGCCCAGGCCCTCATCAAGGAGGGGCTGCGCAACGTGGCCGCCGGCGCCAACCCGTCCGGGCTGAAGCGCGGAATCGAGAAGGCCGTCGCGACGGCCGTCGAGTCGATCGCCGCCCAGTCCCAAGAGGTCGCCGACAAGACCCAGATCGCCCAGGTCGCCACCATCTCGGCGGCCGACCCGGCGATCGGCGAGGTCATTGCCGACGCCATCGACAAGGTCGGCAAAGACGGCACCGTGACGGTCGAGGAGTCCAACACCTTCGGCATCGAACTCGAGCTCACCGAGGGCATGCAGTTCGACAAGGGCTACCTCTCGCCGTACTTCGTCACGGACGCGGAGCGCCAGGAGGCCGTCCTCGAAGACGCCCTCCTGCTGTTCACGAGCCAGAAGATTTCCGCCGTGCACGACCTCGTGCCCGTACTGGAGAAGGTCATGCAGTCGGGTCGTCCGCTGTTGATCGTCGCCGAGGACGTGGAGGGCGAGGCGCTCGCGACGCTGGTCGTGAACAAGATCCGCGGCACCTTCACCTCGGTCGCGGTCAAGGCTCCCGGATTCGGCGAGCGACGCAAGGCCATGCTCCAGGACATGGCCGTGCTCACGGGCGCCACGGTGATCTCCGAGGAGATCGGCCTGAAGCTCGAGTCGGCCACCGTTGACCTGCTCGGTCGCGCGCGGCGCATCGTGGTCACCAAGGACGCGACGACCATCGTCGACGGCGCTGGCGAGTCAGCCGACGTCGCGGGACGGGTTGCCCAACTCAAGCGTGAGATCGACGACACCGACTCGGACTGGGACCGCGAGAAGCTCCAGGAGCGTCTGGCCAAGCTGGCCGGCGGCGTCGCCGTGGTCAAGGTCGGCGCGGCCACCGAGATTGAGCTCAAGGAGAAGAAGCACCGCATCGAGGATGCCCTGAGCGCGACGCGTGCGGCGATTGACGAGGGCATCGTGGCCGGCGGTGGCACCGCGCTGGTTCGCGCGCGCACCGCGGTCGACGCCCTGGCGGCCAAGCTCACGGGTGACGAGGCCACCGGCGCGCGTATCGTGTCGAACTCGCTGTCCTCGCCGCTGCGCCATATCGCGGCCAACGCCGGCTACGAAGGCGCGGTCAAAGTGCGCGAGGTCGCGGAAGCCAAGGGCTCAGTGGGCCTGGACGCGACCACCGGCGAACTCGTCGACCTCGTCAAGGCCGGCGTCATCGACCCGGCCAAGGTGACTCGCTCGGCCTTGCAGAACGCGGCGTCCATCGCCGCGTTGCTGCTCACCACCGAGGCGATCGTCGCCGACAAGCCCGAGCCACCGGCTGCCCCCATGGGTGACGGCGGCATGGGTGGCATGGGCGGGATGATGTAAGGACTGATGTCGCAGTAGGGCCGGGCCGCGAGGCCCGGCCCTTTTTTTTGCGCTTCCGGTGGGTCGCGCGCGTAATTTAATTTTCTTAACGGCGTTATGGAAATCCTCGTGGCGGACTGGTTTCTCGCGGCCACCCTTCGCGCGAGACCTAGTCTCGTTTCTCTACGGCCCGTGGGGGCGCGGTCGATCGAAGTGGTGAGGCGTGGAAAAGAAGGAATCGATGACGAGGCGCCACATTCTCGACGTGGCCTCCAAGATGGTGGCCGAGGCCGGCAGCGAGAACTTCCGAGTCGTCGACCTGGCCGAGCAGGCCCACATTGGCGTGCCGACCATCTACTACCACTTCGAGTCGCGTGTCCAAGTCATCGCCGAGGCCCAAATGGCGAACTACTTCGTCATGGCCGAGCCGCTTCACAAGATCCTGTCGCGCGCCGAAACGGCCATCTCAATGGAGAACGCCGAGGAGTTCTGGGACGCCGTGCGCCAGAACATCGAGCGGGCGTGGTCGTCGGGACAGTTCGACGAGAAGCGCGGGATCATCAAGCTCCTGCTCGACGTGTGGAACGACGAGCGATCACGTATCAGGTTCCGTGAACTGCTCGACATTCAGTTCGCGCGCTGGGTCGCTCTGGTCGAGGACGCCAAGTCCCTCGGTTGGGTGCGTGAGAGCCTCGACTCCCAGACCCTCGTGGGCATTTTCTGGGCGGCGTCGATCGGTCAGGTGGTCACGTCGGGCTCGGCCTACGTCGACATCGCACCCGAAGCCATTGGCGACTTCTACGTCAACCTGGCCCGGAACCCGGACTCGACCCAGACGAGGTAGCGACTACTCAGTCGCCTCGACCGCGACGTGGGGGACGACTCGCTCCAGCCACGGTGGCATCCACCAGTTGGCCCGTCCCAGGTAGTGCATGAGCGCGGGCACCAACACCGTGCGCAGGATGAACGCGTCCAGCAGGACCGCCCCGGCCAGTCCGATCCCGAACTCGGCGATGATGCGTTGACCGCCGAAGGCGAACGAGGAGAAGACGCAGATCATGATGAGCGCCGCGGCGGTGATCACGCGTCCGGTGTTGGCCTGGCCCCGCACGATGGCCTCTTCGTTGTCGTTGGTGTTGAGCCACTCCTCGTGCATGCGCGAGACCAGGAAGACCTGGTAGTCCATCGAGAGCCCGAAGAGGATCGCGATCATGATGATGGGCAGGAACGACTCAACCGGTCCGACCCCCGCGTTGATCAGCGAAGAGCCCCACCCCCACTGGAAGACCGCGACCACCAGACCGAACGCGGCCCCGGCGGCGAGCAGGTTCATCACCGCCGCCACCAGCGGCACCAGCACGCTGCGGAACGCCACCATCAAGAGCAGGCACCCCAGTGCCACGATGACCCCGACGAAGAGGGGGATCTTGGCTTTGAGCACCGTAGCGAAGTCGCCGAAGATCGCGGTGAGGCCTCCGACGTAGATCGCGGTATGCGAGGCGGACGTGGCCGCCGGGATGTAGTGGTCGCGGATCCGGTTGATGAGGTCGGTCGTGGCGACGGCCTGCGGGCTGGACTTGGGCACCACGGTGATCAGCGCGACGGTCCCGTGGGCCAAGGGAATCACCGGTCCGACCGAGGCCACGTCCGGCTTACCGTGTAGGGCGCCGTCCAGGCGCTGCATCGCCGCGAGGTCGGCCGCACCGTGGACCGACGCGACGACCGACAGCGGCCCATTAAAGCCCGGGCCGAACCCCGTGGCGAGCAGGTCGTAGGCCTGGCGCGTGGTGGTCGAGGGCGGGTTCAACCCCTGGTCCGAGCTCCCCAGACGCAGGGAGAAGAACGGTACGGCGATCAGCACGATCGCCGCCAGCGCCGCCGCCGACAGAGTGCGCGGATGGCGCGAAACGAAGCGGGCCCAGCGCTGCCAGCCGCCTTCGATCATCGTGGGCTCCGGTCCGTGCTCCTTGAGCGCGCGACGTTCGCGTCGGCTCAGCACCCGGAACTTCTGGAAGGCCAGCAGCGAGGGCAAGAGCGTAAGTGACGCCAGCATCGTGATCGCCACCGTCAGTGTCGCCGAAACGGCCACGCCATTGAGGAAGGAGAGCCGCAAGAAGAGCATCCCGAGCAGCGCGATGCAGACGGTCGACCCCGCGAACAGGACGGCACGACCCGACGTGTCGATCGCGGTGACCACGGCGTCTTCCACGCTGAGTCCGCGGCGTAGCCCCTGGCGGCTACGCGTGACGATGAATAACGCGTAGTCGATCCCCACGCCGAGGCCGATGAGAGAGCCCAGAATGGGCGCGAACTGAGCGATGGCCAGCCCGTGGCTGAGCAAGGTGGTCGACGCAGTCGCCACCCCGAGCGCGAACAACGCGATGCCCAGGGGCAGCAGCATCGCCCAGATAGAGCCGAACGCGAAGATGAGGACGATCGCGGTCAACGCGAGACCGTAGACCTCACCCTTGGACCCACGCGGCGAGTCGAGTTGGCCAAACGCGTTCCCGCCGAACTGGATGTTGAGGCTCGATGAGCGCGCCGTGCTCGCGACGGTCTCGACGGACTGAATCTGGGCGTTGGAGAGACGAAATCCCGGCTCCGAGAAGTGGATGATGGCGTAGGCAATCGTGCCGTCATGACTGATCTGGGGCTGACCGGCGCACGCGATCCCCGAGCAGAAGGGCGAGATGACCGCCGACACCGCGGGCAACTTGGCGACGCGCGCGAGCATGGCGTTGATCTCGTGTTCGTGTGAGTTCACCGAGCCCGTCCGCGCCTCCAGGACGATCTGGTCAACGTCGCCTGAGGCCCCCTTGGCGGTTGTGAGGAGCTGGTAGGCGTGCGTGGAGTCGGTACCGGGAAGGGTGAAGGTGTTGGAGAAGGCCGATCCCAGCGCGAAGGAAGCGGCGTTGACTCCGATGATCAACGCGACCCACGCGCCCAGCATCCACCACCGTCGGCGGACGCTGAAACGAGCGAGGCTCTTCATCGGGGGGGCTCCTGTGGGTGGGCCGGTAGGGTCGGGCGAAACGGCCAGTTCAACTTTACGAGAGATTTGATGACCCGCCATTCGTCCTCGCGAGAGCGCTTCGAGGATCACGACTATCCCCAACTCATTCCCGAACCGGCCGACGTACGGACCGGCGGACCTGCGCCGTGGGCACACCTGGGACCCGACGCTCGACGCGGTCTCGATCTAGCCGCGGTCGTCGAACGCCTGCACGCCTCGGGGCGAACCGGTGCCGCGCCGCAGAGACTGCGCGAGCTAGAAGGAGTTGTCGACGCCGCCAGTCGGCCCGCAACCCGACGCTCGGCGGTCTTGGTGGCCCTCTACGAGCTCGACGGCGAAACCCAGGTGATCCTCACGCGCAGAAGTGTTGCCTTGCGCAACCACCGCGGCGAGGTCGCCCTGCCCGGTGGTCGCAGCGATCCGGGCGAATCACCAGCGGAAACCGCGTTGCGCGAAGCCCACGAAGAGGTGGGCCTCGACCCGCGCGAGGCGACACTCGTGGGCTGGTTGAGCCCAATCGCATCGTTCGCCTCCGAGTCGGCGATCTGGCCGGTCGTCGCGACGCTGGCCCACCCGCCCACGCTCGTGGCCGACCCGACCGAGGTTGAACGCGTCTTCAGCGTGGCCCTCGCCGACCTCGTCGCTGACGGCACCTTCGTGGCAGAGCTGTGGCGCCGGGAGGCCCGGCGTCCCGGCGCCGACGACGAGGGCTACTTTCCCATCTACTTCTTCAAGGTGCCCGGCGAGATCATCTGGGGTGCGACGGCACGCGTGCTGACCGAGTTGCTCTGCGTCACGCTCGGGGTCGCCTGGCCCGGTGAACGGCTGGCGCCATAGGGCACTCCGGTAGATTGGTGCACACGAAGCGTCACCGACGGCGCGTGTGCGGAGGTCTGTATGGCGGAAGTAGAGATTGGCATCTACAAGTCGGCGCGGCAGGCCTACGGCTTCGATGACATCGCCATCGTGCCCTCACGTCGCACCCGCGACCCCGAGGACGTCGACATCTCCTGGCAGATCGACGCCTACCGGTTCGAGTTGCCGATGCTGGGCTCGGCGATGGACGGTGCGGTCTCACCCACCACGGCGATCGCGATCGGGCGCCTCGGCGGGCTCGGTGTCTTGAACCTCGAAGGGCTGTGGACCCGCTACGAGGATCCCACGCCGCTCTTCGAAGAGATCCGCGAATTGGACGACGACAAGGCCACGGCGCGCATGCAACAGATGTACCTCGAGCCGATCAAGCTCGAGCTCGTCGCTGCGCGAATCCAGGAGATGAAGGGGGCCGGCGTGGTCACCTCGGGCTCGGTCACTCCTCAACGCACCGAATGGATGGCACCGACCATCATGGACGCGGGCTTGGATATCCTGGTTATTCAGGGAACGGTCGTTTCGGCCGAGCATGTTTCCAAGACGGTGGAGCCGCTCAACCTCAAGAAGTTCATCCGTGCCTTTGAGCTCCCGACGATCGTCGGTGGTTGCGCGAGCTACCAGGCCGCCCTGCACCTGATGCGCACCGGTGCGGCGGGTGTGCTCGTCGGCGTCGGTCCGGGTAACGCCTGCACCTCGCGGGCGGTGTTGGGCATCGGGGTTCCCCAGGCGACGGCGATCGCCGACGTCGCCGGAGCGCGCATGCGCCACCTCGACGAGACCGGTGTCTACGTCCACGTCATCGCCGACGGTGGCATGAGCAAGGGTGGCGACATCGCTAAGGCAATCGCCTGCGGCGCCGACGCCGTGATGATCGGCTCGCCGCTGACCAGCGCGGTGGAGGCACCCGCGCGGGGCTTCCACTGGGGCATGGCAACTTTTCATCCGACCCTGCCGCGCGGCACCCGCGTGCGCACACAGGTTCGCGGCACACTCGAGGAGATCTTGCTCGGACCGGCGCACGAGAACGACGGACGACTCAACCTGTTCGGCGCGCTGCGCACGTCGATGGCCACGTGCGGCTACGAGACGCTCAAGGAGTTTCAGAAGGCGGAGATCATGCTCGCCCCGTCGCTGCAGACCGAAGGCAAGGCGCTGCAACGCTCCCAGGGCGTGGGCATGGGGCATTGAGCGGCGTCCTAGTCGTTGACTTCGGGGCGCAGTACGCCCAACTGATCGCTCGACGGGTGCGCGAGGCGCACGTCTACTCCGAGATCGTCCCGCCGACCATCACCGCCGACGAGGTCCGGGCCAAGTCGCCGGGCGCGATCATCCTCTCGGGTGGTCCCAAGTCCGTCTACGAGACGCCGGCGCCGTCGCTGGACCCGGCGATCTACGACCTCGGCGTTCCGGTGCTGGGAATCTGCTACGGCGCTCAACTCATGGCCCAACAGCTCGGCGGCCACGTAGCGCATACCGGATCGAGCGAGTACGGACGCACCGAGCTGCGTCGCGAGCCCGGGCCCTCGATGCTCATGGACAACTGGCCGACTACCACGTGCTGGATGAGCCACGGCGACGCCATTGCCACGGTTCCGGTGGGCTTCACCGTCACCGCCCGCTCACCGGGAGTGGTCGCGGCGATGGAGGACCCGGTGCGGGGCCTCTACGCGGTCCAGTTCCACCCCGAAGTGGCCCACACCGAGCGCGGCGCCGACCTGCTCAGTTCGTTCCTGCACCACGCCGCGGCCCTGCCCGCAACGTGGACGAATACGTCAATCATCGAAGAGCAGGTTGAGCTCATCCGCACCCAAGTCGGCACAGAGCGGGTGCTGTGCGCACTGTCGGGCGGGGTCGACTCGGCCGTGGCGGCCGCGTTGGTCACCAAGGCCGTGGGAACCCAGCTCACCTGCGTCTTCGTGGACACCGGGCTCATGCGCCTCGGCGAGGGCGAGCAGATCGAAGCGACATTCACGCGTCAGTTCGGCGTCGAGTTGATCCACGTAAAGGCCCAGGATCGATTCTTCGACGCCTTGTCCGGGGTGGTCGACCCCGAGGCCAAGCGCAAGATCATCGGCGAACTTTTTATCCGCGAGTTCGAGCAGGTGGCGCGCGAACTCGGCGCTGGCGGCGAGGGACCGCGTTTCCTGGTCCAGGGCACGCTCTATCCCGACGTCATCGAGTCGGGCTCGGGCCACGCGGCCAACATTAAGAGTCATCACAACGTCGGCGGACTGCCCGAGGATCTGACCTTCGAGCTCGTTGAGCCCCTACGCGCACTGTTCAAGGACGAGGTGCGGCGCGTCGGCGAGGAGTTGGGCCTGCCGGAGGAGATCGTGTGGCGCCAACCCTTCCCAGGACCGGGGCTGGGTGTGCGCATCGTCGGGGAGGTCACGCGTGAGCGCGCCGAGATCCTGCGCCAGGCGGACCACGTCGTCGTCGACGAGATCAAGCGCGCGGGGCTGTATCGCGAACTGTGGCAGAGCTTTGCGGTGTTACCAGCGGTGCGTACGGTGGGGGTCATGGGCGACGGGCGCACCTACGCCTACCCGATCATCATCCGCGCCGTGACCAGTGACGACGCCATGACGGCCGACTGGGCCCGTCTGCCCTACGACGTCGTCGAGCGCATCGCCAACCGCCTAATCCGCGAGGTCGAGGGGGTCAATCGCGTGGCGCTCGACGTGACGAGCAAGCCGCCGGGCACCATCGAGTGGGAGTGAGCCGAGACCCGTTCTCGGACGAACTGCTCTGGGAAACGCGCGAGCAGGTCTCGCGGCTCGACCCCGATTCACTGCTCGAGGGGCTGACCGAGCCGCAGCGTGCCGCGGTGGTGCACCGCGGAGGTCCGCTGTTGGTGGTCGCGGGGGCGGGGTCGGGCAAGACCCGCGTGCTGACGCGACGCATCGCGCACCTGCTCGCTACCGGCGACGCTCGGCCGTGGGAGATCCTGGCGATCACCTTCACCAACAAGGCCGCCGACGAGATGCGTCGGCGAGTCATTGACCTGGTGGGTGCCGAGGCCGGACAGATGTGGGTGTCGACCTTCCACTCGGCCGGCCTGCGGATGTTGCGCGCCCACGCCGACGTCCTGGGCTACCAGCGCGGGTTCACCATCTACGACGCCGGCGACGCCGAGACCGCGGTCGAGCGGATCATGAAGGAGCTCAACCTCGACACCAAGCGGCTCTCGCCGCGTAGCGTTTCCGCGGCGATCTCCGCGGCCAAGAACGAGATGCTCTCGCCCGAGGCGTACGCTGACGCCGGCCGCCATGACGGTCCGTTGCATCGGCGCATCGCCGAGATCTACGCCCTGTACGCGACACGCCTGCGTCTCGCCAACGCGATGGACTTCGACGACCTGATGGTCAACACCGTCGAGATGTTCCGTCTCGACGCCGAGGTGCTGGCTGGATATCAGAAGCGTTTCCGTCATCTCCTGGTCGACGAGTTCCAAGACACCAACGGTGTTCAGAACGAGTTGGTCATCACTCTCGCGGCCGAGCACCGCAATCTGTGCGTGGTTGGTGACGCCGACCAGTCGATCTATCGGTTCCGCGCCGCCGACGTGCGCAACATCCTGCAGTTCGAACAACGTTTCCCCGACGCCGCGGTCATCGTGCTCGAGCAGAACTTCCGCTCGACCCAGACGATCTTGGACGCGGCCAACGCCGTGATCGCCAAGAACGTCGGGCGTCGGGCCAAGCACCTGTTCACGGTGGGCGAGGCCGGCGAGCGGATCCGGCTTTATCGCGCGGGCGACGAGTACGACGAGGGCCGGTGGGTGGCCAGCGAGCTGCGCCGATTGCGCACCGAGCACGGTCTCGGGTGGAATCAGATTGCCGTGTTCTACCGCACCAACGCGCAGAGCCGGGTGCTCGAAGAGGAGCTCCTGCGCGCCAGCGTTCCCTATCGCGTCATGTCGGGGATGCGTTTCTACGATCGAAAGGAGATCAAGACCGCGCTGGCCTACGCGCGACTCATCGTCAATCCGCGAGACGAAGCGTCGGCGCGTCGCGTCATCAACGAGCCCAAGCGCGGCATTGGGGCGACCGCCCAGGCAAGGCTGGGTGTCTACGCCGCCGAGCACGGCCTCTCCTTCGCCGAGACGGCGCCCTTCGCGCGCGCGGCGGGACTCAGCGGTCGTGCGCTCAATGGGGCGGAGCGTTTCGCGTTCCTGCTCGAGCAGTTGCGCGCCCTGGCCAACGATCTGACCCCGCGCGAGATGATCGACGCGATCGTGCGCGAGACTGGGATGGGTGACGCGCTGCGCGACGACAATAGCGACGAGGCGTACTCACGGCTGGAGAACCTCGGCGAGCTTGCGTCGGCCGCCTCCCAGTACGACTCGCTGCTCGACTTCGTCGAGCGAATGGCGCTCATCTCCGACGCCGACCAGCTCGACAGCGAGGTTGGAGCGGTGTCGCTCATGACGTTGCACATCGCCAAGGGCCTGGAGTACCCGGCCGTCGTGATCACCGGACTCGAAGAGACCGTCTTCCCACATCGTCGAGCCATGGGCGACGACGACGAACTGGAAGAGGAGCGCCGGCTGTGTTACGTCGGCATCACGCGGGCCATGCGCCACCTCGTGCTCACCCACGCGTGGAGTCGTACCTTGTGGGGCCAACACGCACCGGCAATACCCAGTCGCTTCCTCACCGAGATTCCCGCGGAACTCGTCAACGACCTTTCGGCGACGAGGCCGATGCGACGACCGGTCGACCTCGACGAGGGATTCCTCGGTCGCGACACTGACTTCACCTCGGGTCGCGCCTTCGGGTCCGGTGCCGCGCCGCCGGTACGTTCGACCGGCGCGGAGAACCTCGGTTTGGTCGTCGGCGACCTCGTCGTGCACGACCGCTACGGCCCCGGAGTCGTCACCAGTGTCGAGGGAGAGGGTTCGCGCGCTCGAGCCACCGTGCGATTCGACGAGCACGGCGTCAAGAGTTTGGTGTTGGCGATGACGCCGCTGCGTCGCGCCGAGGAAACCTAAGACGAACATAAGAAGTACCCGCAAGCTCTGACGGTCCCAGCACGGATGCGTGAGAGACTGTTGCTTCATGGACCTCGCGCGTCCGGTGTACCGGCCACCCAGCCCCCCGCAGCACCACCGGCTCCCCGCCTACGTCTACTGGCGTCGCCGCGCGATCGTCCTTCTGGCCGTCGCCACGCTGTGCATCGTCGGATACTTGGGAGTGACGCTGGCCTTCGCCCTGCGCAATCCCTCCTACGGCGGCTCGCTCCAGGCCCGCGCGGCCGAGTGGGGACGACAGCACGGGCTGGGCGGCTTCGTGACCTGGGGCGAGACCGAGTGGTACAAGCTGCACCCGCCCAAGAAGGGTGGTGCTCCGCTGGGACCCCACGTCTTTGGAGAGGGTCAGACCAAGGTGGTCATTCCCGCGGGACTCCATCACCTCCCCGCGCCGGCCAACATCGTGTCGCCGGTCGCCAACCCGCTGCCGGGTGAGGGCGTCTGGCACGTGGTCGGTCGACGCACGGCCAACGGGGTGCCCACCGTCTACGAAGCGTTCGTGCGCCCGGACCCGGTGCACACGAGCTACGTGGTGGGCGTCGCGTGGATGGACCCCACCCTGCTGAAGGCCCAGCTCTACTCCGGCTCCTTCATCCCCGGCACGGGCGGACCCTTCGCCTACACCGCGCCGGTGAGTGCCAAGAATTCCGAAACGCTCGTGGCCGCGTTCAACGCGGGCTTTCGTATGCAGGACGCCAACGGCGGGTACTACACCCAGGGCAAGACGATCATCCCCCTGCGCAATGGCGCGGCGTCGGTGGTGATCTTCAAGGACGGCACGATGACCGTGGGCGCGTGGGGACACGGACTGACGATGGACAACCAGGTCGCCTCCGTGCGTCAGAACCTGGACCTGATCGTCAACAACTACAAGGCAGTGCCCGGTCTGGCGAATCAGAACACCGACAAGTGGGGCAAGACCCTCGGCGGCACGTTCAACGTGTGGCGATCGGGTCTGGGCGTCACGAGAACCGGGGCCCTGGTCTACGTGGGCGGCCCAGCGATGTCGATCAGTGACCTGGCCAACGTGCTCGTGCGCGCCGGTGCGCGCTACGGGATGGAACTGGACATCAACACCGACTGGGTGCAGTACTCGTCCTTCACCGGTGCGCTCAACGCACCGATCAACGGCGGCAACGGCACGAGCCTGCTGGGCCAGATGACTGAGCCGCCGACCATCTACTTCACGAGCTGGTGGGCGCGCGACTTCTTCACGATGTCCCTGCGTCCACCGCAGTCAAATACAACGACGACCACTACCGGGTCTTCGGGTTAGCCGCGCGCGGCGACCAGACGCCACAACGGCGCCGGGATCACCCGCAGCACGAAGGCGACGTAGCGCAGCAGTGGCGGGCTCCAGATGACCGGCTCGGCGGTCGCCATCCCGCGCACGATGGCCTCGGCGACCTCGTCGACCCCGGTCGAAAAGGGCGTCGCCGTGCGTCCCGCCGTCATCTTGGAGTGCACGAACGCGGGCCGGACGATCTGGAGGCTCGCTCCGGTGCCCGCGAGCGACTCGGCCATGCCGAGGCACACGCGGTCCAGGCCCGCCTTGGCTGCACCGTAGAGGTAAGCGTTACGGCGTACACGTACCGACGCGATGGACGACAGGACCACGACGCGACCCTGTCCCTGCGCCACGAGGCGGCGACGGATCTCGGCGAGGGCAGCGCTGGGCCACGCGAAGTTGACGACCGCCATCGACGCGGCCCTTGTGGGGTCATCTTCGTCGATCGTCTGGTCGCCCAACTGCCCGACCGCCACCACGACCAGGTCGACCGGGCCGCCAGCCTTGGCGAAGGCCTCCGACACGCAGCGCGCGGCGTCGCCAAGGTCTTCGGCGTCGAAGGTGACGGTGTCGACGTTCGTGGCGCCGTAGCCGCGCGCCTCGTCGGCCGCCGCGGCCAGGAGCGCGTCATCGCGCCCAGCCAGCACGACGGTGCGGGTGCGCGACGCGCACAGGCGCTTGGTCAAAGCCCGAGCGATATCCGACGTGCCGCCCAGCACCACCACGTTCTGGGGTTGGCCGAAGGCGTTCTCCATGGTCACTGTCCTCCTAGCCCGAGGCGCCGCGCGAGGTCGCTGGTCACGCGGTTCTCGGGGTCGATACGTTTCTTCACTTCGAGGAACTCGTCGAGGCGCGGGTACATCGCACGTACCTTGGCCGGGTCGAGGCGGGCGTCCTTCGCGAAGTACACCCGGCCACCGGCGGCGATGACCAGTTCGTCGAGCTCGTCGAGTACGCCGGGCAACGCGGCGGGACCCACTGGCAGGTCCAGCGCCAGCGTCCAGCCCGGGGCCGGAAACGAGAGCGGGCCGCGAGTGGCGGCGCCGAAGCGCTTCAGCACGGCCAAGAAGCTCGGCACGCGTGAGTCGGCCAGACGCGTTATCACCCGAACCACCGTGTCGGCGGCACTGTCGGGGACACAGAACTGATACTGCACGAATCCGCGCCGTCCGTAGAGGCGATTCCAGTCGCGCACACCGTCGAGGGGATGAAAGTACGTCGCGAGTGACTGGGCCTCGGCGACCTCGTGGCGCGGTGCGGAGCGAAACCACACCTGGTTGAAGGCGCGCACCGTGAGCGTATTGAGCAGTCCGCTCGGGGCGTCCAAGGGGACGCCGAGGCGCGCGCCTCTGGGGGCTTGCAGGGTTGGCGTCGCCACGTCGGCCGCTCGTGCGTGGTCGGCCCGCGTGAGCACCGCGCGGCCCATATGGGCGCCGCGCGTCATGCAGTCGACCCAGGCGACCGAGTAGCGGTAGCCCGCGTCGCCCTCGACCATCGCCGACATCACCGCGTCAAGGTTGTCGAAGCGTTCGGTATCGACGAGCACCCGATCGGTTTCGATCTTCAACATCTGGACGCTCACGCGGGTGATGACACCGGTGAGGCCCATGCCTCCGACGCTGGCCCAGAAGAGGTCGGGGTCGTCCTCGGGCGACACCGTGGTTGCACCGCTCGGCGTCACCAGGCGCAGGGATCGCACGTGCGCGCCGAAGGACCCGTCGACGTGGTGATTCTTGCCGTGCACATCGGCCGCCACCGCGCCGCCCAGCGTGACCTGACGGGTGCCCGGGGTGACCGGCACGAACCACCCCTGAGGAATCGACGTCGCTAGAAGCTCGTCGAACGACACACCGGCCCCGACACTGACCACGCCGTCGTCACCGATGGTCCCGATTCCGCCGAGGCCCAAGTTGCTGACCACCACGCCACCGCCGACCTGGGCCGCGTCGCCGTAACTGCGGCCGAGTCCTCGCGCGATGAGGGCTCGCGACGTGGTCAGTACGTCGACGACGCCCGCCTCGTCGTCCGGGGTCACGACGTCGGCCACGCTGGGGGCGGTGCGACCCCAGCCGGTGAGGCGCTGACGCGTCATCAGTAGACGCCCACCCAGAGCAGCACCGCCCATATCAGCACCATGGCCTGGATCTCGCGATTGTGAAAGAGCAGCTCGTCGGGCGCCGCGCCGTTACCCGCTTCGGCCGATCGCATGATGAACAGCACCGCAATCACCACCGGCACCACGGAGAGTCGGATGGGCACGATGTAGTGATGGGCCGAGGACAGCCCGGTGGCCGACGTGTCGAAGGCCCATAGGCAGTAGCAGGTGACCACGACCGCGGCGCTGAGGGTGAGCACCGAATGCAGGAAGTCTCGGCTGTACTCGCTCAGGACCCGGCGCGTGATGCCCGCGCCAACCTTCTCCAACTCGGCGGACCGCTTACCCACGACCAAGAAGAGGGCACCGAAGGAGATCACCACGAGGAACCACGTCGATACGAAGATGTGCGACGCCGCGGCCCCGGCGTAGGCGCGCAGGAAGAAGCCCGATGCGACCGACACCATCTCGATGATCACGAGGTTCTTGACGTAGAACGAATACGCCAACGAGTTGGCCAGATAGAGGCCCAGCACGAGGAAGAGCCCCTCGGGCTGCCAGAGGAAGACGGGGATCGTGAAGCCAACCAGGAAGAGCACCACCGCGCTGACGATGGCCACGGGCGCGGACAGCTGACCTGCGGCCAGAGCGCGGTGTCGTTTGGTGGGGTGCTCGCGGTCGGCCTCAACGTCGCGCAGGTCGTTGACCAGGTAGACGCCCGAGGACACGGCGCAGAAGGCCAGAAACGCGGCCCCCGTGTGGCGCAACACGTCGGCGTGCGTCAGGGTCCCCGCCGCCGCGGGTGCGACGACGATCAGCCCGTTCTTGACCCACTGGCGCGGTCGCATGGCCGAGACCAGGGCCCGAAACGGACCGCGATCGGGGGTCGTCGCCGTCGTCACGACACCCCACGCTACTCGCGGCTCTGTTGTCTCCCGATTGGCGACCGGGCCAGAAGCGCCCGCAGAACCGGCCGTAAGATGACCTCACGATGAAGCGCCCCTACCGTGTCGTCGTCGCCAAGCCGGGCCTCGACGGACACGACCGGGGCGCCAAGGTCATCGCCCGCGCCCTGCGTGACGCCGGATTTGAGGTGGTCTACACCGGCCTGCACCAAACACCCGAGCAGATCGTCGCGACGGTCGTCCAGGAGGACGCGGACGCCGTTGGACTCTCACTACTGTCGGGAGCGCATCGCGTGCTGGTGCCTCGAGTCATTCAGTTGCTGGCTGACGCGGACCGCAGTGACGTTCTCGTCGTGGTCGGTGGCATCATCCCGGACGACGACGTCGCCGCGCTAACGAGCGCGGGGGTGTCGCGGGTGTTCACGCCGGGGGCGTCGCTCGACGAGATCGGCGAATGGCTCGCGGCGACGCTCGACGAGCGAGAGCCGGCTTCCTAGGGGTGCCGGAGGTTCCATTAGATTGTCGCGAGGACAGTCAGAGGTAATCGTCGATGGATCTCTTTGAGTATCAGGGAAAGCAGTACTTCGCGCGCTTCGGCATCGCCGTGTCACCCGGGGGCGTCGCGGACACTGTGGCCGACGCCGTGGCGGTGGCCGAGGACGTGGGCCTGCCGGTCGTCGTCAAGGCCCAGGTGAAGGTCGGCGGGCGCGGCAAGGCCGGAGGCGTGAAGCTCGCGTCGAACATCGACGAGGTTCGCCAGCACGCCGAGTCCATCTTGGGACTGGACATCAAGGGCCACGTCGTGCGTCGGCTATGGATCGAACACGCGAGCGATATCGCGCGCGAGTACTACGCCAGCTTCACCCTGGACCGGGCGAACAAGGTTCACTTGGGGATGCTCAGCGCCCAGGGTGGGGTGGAGATCGAGGTGGTCGCCGAGGAGAACCCCGACGCCATTGCCTTCCTCCAGATCGATCCAGTGGTCGGCCTCGATGTGGCGACCGCGCGGCGCTGGGTCGCCGAGGCTGACCTCGACGACGTGGCGCGCGAGCAGGCGGCCGAACTGCTGGTCAAGCTCTACGTCTGTTACACCGAGGGCGACTGCGACCTCGCCGAGATCAACCCGCTGATCCTCACCCCCGATGGTCGCGTCCACGCGTTGGACGCGAAGGTCACGTTGGACGAGAACGCATCCTTCCGCCACCCGGAGTGGGAGGAGTACCGCGCGACCGAGACCGAGGACCCACGCGAGAAGATGGCCAAGGAGCGAGGGCTCAACTACATCGGACTGGACGGCACGGTGGGCATCATTGCCAACGGCGCCGGGCTGGCCATGTCAACGCTGGACGTGGTCAACCAGGTGGGTGGGAGTGCCGCCAACTTCTTGGACATCGGTGGCGGGGCCAACGCGGACGTCATGGCGTCCGCGCTCGAAGTGATTAACACGGACCCCAAGGTCTCGTCGATCCTCGTCAATATCTTTGGCGGCATCACCCGCGTTGACGAAGTCGCCCAGGGGGTGCTCGAGGCCCTCGAGCGAGTAGCCATCACCTCTCCCATCGTGCTGCGCCTCGACGGCACCAACGCCGTGGCCGGGCGAGAGATCCTCCAGCCCCACCTCAGCGAGTCGCTGATCACAGAATCGACCATGCTGGACGCGGCGCGACGCGCCGTCGCCCTGGCGAGTGCGGCGAGCGCATGAGCATCTTCGTCGACGAGTACACCAAGGTCATCGTCCAGGGACTGACCGGCGGCCAGGGTCGGTTCCACGGGTTGCGCAACCGCGACTACGGGACCAAGGTGGTCGCGGGCGTCACGCCGGGCAAGGGAGGCTCCGACGTCGACGGCATTCCCGTCTACGACGGCGTCGCCGAGGCCGTCGCCGCGACCGGGGCGACCGCCTCGTTCGTCGTGGTCCCACCGCGTTTCGCGCCGACGGCGATCCTCGAAGCCGCGACGGGTGGCATCACCTTCATCGTGTGCATCACCGAGGGGATTCCCGCCCAGGACGAGGCCCTCACCTACAACCGGTTGGTCGAAGAGCACCCCGGTGTGCGCCTCCTCGGCCCCAACTGTCCGGGCATTATCAGCCCGGGCAAGTGCAACATCGGGATCACCTCGGGCGACATTGCCCTCGCGGGCGGCCCGGTCGGCATCGTCTCGCGTTCGGGCACGCTGACCTACCAGGCTCTCCACGAGCTGAGCCAGCAGGGTGTGGGCCAGACGACCTGCGTGGGCATCGGTGGCGACCCGGTGCCCGGCACCAACTTCATCGACTGCTTGAGCGCGTTCCAGGACGACCCCGAGACCCTCGCGGTGATGATGATCGGCGAGATCGGGGGATCGGAGGAGGAACGGGCCGCCGAGTGGATCAAACAGCACATGACCAAGCCGGTCGTCGCGTACGTCGCCGGCGTCACCGCGCCGCCTGGTCGAAAGATGGGCCACGCGGGGGCCATCGTGTCGGGTTCGAAGGGAACGGCGCGCGCCAAGATGGACGCGCTGGCCGACGCGGGGGTGCACGTGTGCGCGAACCCCACCGAGGCCGGACAGAAGATGGTCGAGATCGTCAAGGCGCTCTGACGCAGTGAGCCGCGCGCGTCTGGGCGTCTTGGTGTCCGGGACCGGAACCATCCTCGAGGTGATGCTCGAATCCGTGGACGTGACGCTGGTGGTGGCCGACCGGCCCTGTCGAGGACTCGAGGTTGCGCGCGACGCCGGAGTCGAGGACCTTCTGGTCGACCGGGCGCTCTTCGGAGGCTTCTCAGATAGCTTTGACCGCGCGGCGTACACGAGCGCGCTGAGTGAGGCGCTGGACCCGCGCGTCGACCTCGTCGCCATGGCCGGGTTCGGCACAGTACTCGACGCGGGGTTCTTCGCCGAATTCCCGGACCGGGTACTCAACACGCATCCAAGCCTGTTGCCGGCGTTTCCGGGCTGGCACGCGGTGTCGCGCACGCTCGCCGCGGGGGTGAGCGAGACCGGCTGCACGGTGCACCTGGCCACCGCGAACCTCGACGACGGGCCCGTGCTCGCCCAGCGTCGCGTGCCCGTTGAGCCGGACGACGACGAAGCCACGTTGCACGAACGCATCAAGGCTGTCGAGCGATCGCTCTATCCGTTGGTCGTCGGTAGGGTGATGGCGGCGCTCGCCGAGGGCCGCGAACCCGCGAGCGTCGCTGAAACTCTGGAGGACTGAATGCGCGCCCTGGTGAGCGTCTGGGACAAGACCGGACTGGTGGACTTCGCGGCCGATCTCGTCGAGCTCGGCGTCGAGATCCTCGCCTCCGGGGGAACGGCGAGCGCACTGGGTGCCGCCGACATCGCCCACCTGGACGTGGCCGACGTGACCGGGTACCCCGAGATGCTCGGCGGCCGGGTGAAGACCCTGCACCCGGCGGTGCACGCGGGCATCCTGGCGGACCGCGACGATCCGGAGCACCTGGCCGCGCTCGCCGAGCACGGAATCGCCCCGATCGATCTCGTGGTCTGCAACCTCTACCCGTTTTCGTCGGACCCGTCGATCGAGTTGATCGACGTCGGCGGCCCGACCATGATCCGCGCGGCGGCGAAGAACCACCAGCACGTCGGCGTCGTCACGAGTCCTAGCCAGTACCCGGAGGTTCTGGCCGAACTACGCGAATCGAGTCGACTCGGACACGCCACCCGCCACCGCCTGGCGCGCGCGGCGTTCGCCCATACCGCCGCCTACGACGCGCAGATCGTACGTTGGCTCGACACTGGTGGTGTCGTCGGCGTCGCACCCGAACGCGTCGACGAGGTCGTGCCGGCGTCGCTGCACCTCACGCTCGAGCGCGCCGAAGTCCTGCGCTACGGCGAGAACCCGCATCAGGTCGGCGCGCGCTACCGGCTGGCCGGCACCACCCCCTGGTGGGACGGCGTGGTCCAGCACGGCGGTTCGCAGTTGTCTTATCTCAACCTGTTCGACGCCGACGCCGCCTGGCGATTGGTGCACGAGCTAGCAGACGACGCGCCGGGATACGTGGCCGTGGCCATCATCAAGCACGCCAACGCTGCGGGCGTGGCTATTGCCGCGACGCTGAACGACGCGTTCTCGCGGGCCCTGGCGGCCGATCGGCTGAGTGCCTTCGGTGGCGTTGTGGCCGTCGGCGGCCACGTGGACGAGGAGCTGGCGGGTCTGATCTGCGCGGGCCCGCAGGCCGACGTGATCGTCGCCGCATCCTTCGACGAGCTTGCCATCGCGGCGCTGGCCAAGCGTCGCGCGGCGACACGGCTGCTCGGTGCCCCGGCGCCCGAGCCGCTCGGCCGCTCGATGCGGGTTCTGGGCTCCACCGCCCTGGTTCAGAGCCCCGACGAACTACTGGTTCCGGTAAGTGAGTGGCGCTGCGTCACGGTAGCGACACCCTCGGCTCAGCAGCTCGCAGACCTGCGCGTGGCGTGGCGCGTCTGTGCGCGAACGACCTCTAACGCGGTGGTCGTGGCCCGCGACGGTGTGGCCGTCGGGGTCGGCGCGGGCCAACAGTCGCGTGTTGTGGCATCGGGCCTGGCGACCTCCAAGGCGGGCGAGCTCGCCCGCGGTGCGGCCGCGGCGTCCGACGCCTTCTTCCCGTTCGCCGACGGGCTGGCGTCCCTGATCGACGCGGGCGTGATCGCGGTGGTCCAGCCTGGCGGCTCGGTGCGCGACCAGGAGGTCATCGACGCGGCCAACGCGGCCGGTATCGTCATGATGCTCACCGGCGAGCGCCACTTTCGTCACTAGGAGTCCCATGTCCGCAATCGAGCTCAACGGTGAGGTGGTGGCCGCGCGCGTGAAGATGGAGCTCGCCGATCGAGCCGCTCGCCTCATCGCCGAAGGTCGACCGGCGGGGCTGGGCACCCTATTGGTAGGTGAAGACGGACCCAGTGCGACCTACGTCGCGATGAAACAACGCGAGTGCGCCGAAATCGGCGTGGCCACCTTCGACGAGCACCTGACGGCCAGCGCGACCCAGGCCGACGTCGAGTCGGTCGTGGATCGGTTCAACGCCGATCCCCGGATCCAGTCGATCCTCGTGCAACTGCCGCTGCCCGCGGGAGTGAACGAAGAGGAAGTCCTGGGTCGCGTCGATCCTGCCAAAGACGTCGACGGGCTTCACCCGACGAACTTGGGACGACTCGTCATGGGGGCACCCGGCCCGCTGCCGTGCACGCCGGCGGGGATCGTCGAGCTCTTGCGCTTCTACGACGTGCCCGTCGAAGGACACCACGTCGTTATCATCGGTCGCGGCGTGACAATCGGTCGACCGCTGGCCCTCTTGCTCGCGCTCAAGCGCCCCGGCTGCAACGCCGCGGTGACCGTCGTGCACACCGGAGTGAACGACCTCGGCGTACTGACGCGCGAGGGCGACGTGGTCGTGGCGGCTGCCGGCGTCGCCGGTCTGCTGCGTGCCGACATGGTCAAACCCGGGGCCGCCGTAGTCGGGGCAGGCACCAGCTGGGCCGGTCGCAAGCTCCTGAGCGACGTGGCCGACGACGTGGCGCGGGTGGCCGGCTGGATCACGCCGCGCCTCGGTGGTGTGGGTCCCATGACTCGTGCCATGCTGTTGCGCAACGCGATCCTCGCGGCGGAGAAGGTGCACTGATGAGCGTTGACGACTTAGGACGCGAATACGACGAACGCCCGTGGGGCAGTTTTACCGTGCTCGACGACCAGATGTTCGACCACAAGGTCAAGCGCATCGTCGTGGCCCCGGGCAAGCGGCTGAGCTATCAGCGCCACCACAAGCGCGCCGAGCACTGGTTCATCGTGAGCGGTCACGCCACCGTCGTGCTCGACGGCCGCGAAGTCGAGTTGGGTCCGGGCGAGAGCATCGACATCGCGCTGGGCGCGGCCCACCGCTGCGAGAATCGCGGCACGACGCCGGTGGTCTTCATCGAGGTGCAGCACGGCACCTACTTTGGTGAAGACGACATCGTTCGACTCGAAGACGACTTCGGACGCGCCGACTGACCCGTGCGCATCGACGCGCTGCTCGCGGCCGGCCCGACCCGGTCGTTCGAGTTCTTCCCACCCAAGTCCGACGAGGAGTCGGCCGTCCTGTCCGCGACGCTGGCTGACCTCGAGCCCCTCAAGCCCTCCTTCGTATCGGTCACCTACCGCGGTGGTCGCGCGGCGCGGCAACGAACATTCGACCTGGTCAACGCAATTGAGCGCGCCGGCCGCCTCACGACCATGGCCCACGTGGTGTGCGTGGGCCACACACGAGCCGACATGCGCGAGATCCTGTCGAACTATCGCGACGCGGGCGTGGAGAACCTGATGGCGCTGCGCGGTGACGCCCCCAACGGTCCGGTGCAGGCGTCGCAGTTCGTCCACGCACTCGATCTCGTCGAGTTGGCTCGCGAGGTCGGCCCCTTCGCCATTGGCGTCGCTGCGCACCCCCAGGGCCACCCCGATTCGGAGAGTTTCGAGTCGGACCGACAGTTTCTCGCCGAGAAGCTGCGCGTGGCTGACTTCGCGGTAACCCAGTTCTTCTTTCGCGCGCGCGAGTGGGCCGCCCTGGTCGAAGACCTCGGATCGCGCGGCGTCACCAAGCCGGTGCTCCCGGGGATCATGCCGGTGACCACGTTGTCGGGGGTCGACCGGATGGCCCAGATGGGCGGGCGGGTCCCTGACGAATTGGTCGATCGCCTCGTCAGGGCCAACGAGCGCGGCGGACCGACCGCGGTGCGCGCCGAGGGCATCGTCGCGGCGACCGAGCTGTGTCGCGAACTGCTCGCCGAGGGCGCACCGGGCCTGCACTTCTACACTCTCAACCGATCGACCGCCACGCGCGAGATCCACCGCGCCCTCTTTTCCACGTGACCCAGGACCTTTGTCCCTCGAGAGGTCGCCGAGAGTCCTCGTAGGATGTGCAGATGCCCGAAAAGATAACCATGAGCGCCGACGGCGTCCTCAACGTCCCTGACAACCCCATTATCCCCTTCATCGAGGGCGACGGAACCGGCGTAGATATCTGGCCGGCCGCGCGCCTGGTGTTGGACGCCGCGGCGGCCAAGCACGGCAAGCACATCGCCTGGAAGGAGGTCCTGGCCGGTCAGAAAGCCTTCGACGAGACGGGTGACTGGCTGCCCGAGCAGACGGTGACCGACTTTCGTGACCACCTCATCGGGATCAAGGGCCCCCTGACCACTCCGATCGGTGGGGGTTTCCGCTCGCTCAACGTGGCGCTGCGCCAACTTTTGGACCTGTACGTCTGCCTGCGTCCGGTTCGCTGGTTTCAAGGCGTCCCGTCGCCCGTGAAGCACCCCGAGCTGGTCGACATGGTGATCTTTCGCGAGAATACCGAGGACGTCTACGCCGGGCTCGAACTCGAGGCGGGCACGGCCGAGGCCGAGAAGCTCCGCGCGTTCCTCCTCGACTCGTACGGCTGGAACATCAAGGAGATGAGCGGGCTGGGAGTCAAGCCGATCTCCAAGAGCGGCTCGGAGCGACTGGTGCGCGCCGCGCTCAAGTACGCGCAGATCCAGGCCCGTCCTTCGGTCACGATCGTCCACAAAGGCAACATCCAGAAGTTCACCGAAGGCGCGTTCATGAAGTGGGGCTACCAACTCGTGCGCGACGAGTTCGCAGACGTGGCCGTGGGGTGGGACGACTGTGGTGGTCAACCCGGCGACAAGATCCTGGTCAAGGACTCCATCGCCGACATCGCGCTGCAGCAGGTCCTGACGCGGCCCGCCGAGTTCGACGTCATCGCCACCACCAACCTGAACGGCGACTACCTGTCCGACGCCCTGGCGGCCCAGGTCGGCGGGATCGGCATCGCCCCGGGGGCCAACATCAACTACGTGACCGGTCACGGGATCTTCGAGGCCACGCACGGCACCGCGCCCAAGTACGCGGGACAGGACAAGGTCAATCCGGGCTCGGTGCTGCTGTCCGGAGTACTGATGTTCGAGCACCTGGGCTGGGCGGATGCGGCCACCGACATCGTCGCGGCCCTCGAGGCGACGATCGGCGACAAGATCGTCACCTACGACTTCGCGCGCCAGATGGACGGCGCGACCGAAGTCAAGTGCTCAGAGTTCGCTTCGGCGATCGTTGACCGTCTCTAGGAGAAGTCATGGCCACCCCCGTCCACGTCACCGTCACCGGAGCCGCCGGCCAGATCGGGTACCAGTTGTTGTTTCGCATCGCGTCGGGTCAGCTCCTCGGGCCGGACACGCCGGTCGTCCTGCGGCTCCTCGAGATCGAACCAGCGATGAAATCACTTGAGGGCGTCGTGATGGAACTTGACGATTGCGCCTTCCCGCTGCTGGCCGGCGTGGAAGCGACGAGCGATCTGGCCACCGCGTTCAACGGCGCGTCGTGGGCGCTACTCGTAGGGTCGATCCCGCGCAAAGCTGGCATGGAGCGCGGCGACCTGCTCAACGTCAATGGTGGCATCTTCAAGCCTCAGGGGCGCGCGATCGCTGAGAACGCCGCGAGCGACGTTCGGGTGCTCGTGGTTGGCAATCCGTGCAACACGAACTGCCTCATTGCACGCTCCAACGCTCCTGAAGTCCCCGAGAACCGTTGGTTCGCCATGACGCGTCTCGACCAGAACCGTGCCGAGACTCAGCTGGCCAAGAAGGCCGGCGCACCAGTGGCGAACGTGAAGAATCTCGCTATCTGGGGCAATCACTCGGCAACGCAGTTCCCCGACTTCGCGAATGCGACGATCGGCGGCGTCGCGGTCCCCGACGTGATCGGCGACATCGAGTGGCTGCGCGGGGCGTTCCTCTCGACGGTTCAGACGCGCGGCGCCGCGATCATCGAAGCGCGCGGTGCCAGCTCCGCCGCGTCAGCGGCCAACGCCGCTATCGACACGGTGGTGGGGTTACGCACGGCGACGTCTGCCGACGACTGCATTTCGGTTGGCGTCACGAGCCACGGGGAGTACGAGTCTCCCAAGGGGCTGACCTTCGGCCTACCCGTCACAGCCGACGGGAGGGGTTCTTGGTCGGTCAAAGAGAGTTTTGAGCGCGATGATTTCGCCAATGAGAAGATCAGGATCACCACCGATGAATTACTCGCGGAGCGCGACGAAGTCCGAAACCTTGGCTTGATCTAACTTTGTCGATCAGTCGGTCAACCGATCAGTTGCGTCGTGAGCGGGTTTGAATTGGGCTGCCATCTCACGCTTGTTCTCGTATCCACGAAATTTCTAGTTTCAACAATGACTTGAATTTCTGAGCGAAGGGATACAAGTAAGACGACATCCTGACGCGCAGATTGTTGATGCCGCCAGAGAGCTCAATGGATACTGTGGAACCCGTGCCAGTTCGCCCGGTTCGTGTGGCGTCATCTGCGGATAGCGATCTGGCCCGCATCCAATCGTTCCTAGCCCCTTCGACGATCACTGACAAACACCTCTTGGCCTGCACTTGCGTCGTTGAGAACACTCTGCCCATCGATGTCACGGTGCTTGAGGTGCGGGCCTCGTCTCCGACAGCGGATCTTCAGGAGGCACTGACAATCAATGAAAGAGGGTTCGATCCTGCGGCCCTCGACGTAACCGCTGAAGCCAGCGAACGATTCCGCCCCAGCCTTGAAGGCGGCGGTGCCATCATTGTGCGCTGGAGAGACGTCGGTGTCTCGACTGGTATGTGGTTGCCGATCTCCAGTGGTGTGACGGAATTGGTCGGGATCACAACCCTTCAGGAGTTTCGTCGGAACGGATTCGGTCTTACAACCGTTGTCGCCCTGACCTCTGCGGCAGTCCACATGGGGGCGGACCTGGTCTTCTTGACGACGAACGACTTAGGGGCTCACGGCGTCTATCGCCGCGCGGGTTATCGTGACGTGGAATTACAGGGCAGCGCCACCGAATGACGCCACCACGACTCGATGCGCCAGCCCGAGAGAGTTGATGTCGCACCTGCGACACTCGCACCTTTCGACCTCACGAGGGCAAACTCTGCGTACCGGGCATTGAACGTCGCTGACCAATAGCCGTTACGTCTCGGTGATCCGCGAACTCCGCGACATCGTTCCACAGTCCTTCACTGGGGACGCGTCTCGATGAGGGGTGTGTCGCCGCGGACATTTTCGCTATTTGCTCTGGCCCACGGTGATGCGAGATACTCAGGTCCCATACCAAAGGGGGACCGGCAATGGCGTATCGAGCCCGACAAATCGGAGTAATCAAGTACGGCCAGTTCAGTGACTATTTGAAGACGTTCAAAAAGCTCGAAGAGGTCTGCCGGGCGCGAGGGTGGGCGGAGTCGCGGCTCCTGTCCCCCGTAGCGGGAGTCGGCAACGAGATCGTCATCGAATGGGAGTACCCGGACCTGGCCACCTTCCAGAAGGAGATGGATTCCTTTCTCGCGGACCAGGAGGCATTCCAACTGTTCCGGGCTGGTGGGCAGTACTTCGTCGAAGGATCAATTCGAAACGAACTGCTCGAGGAGGTCCCCATGAACTTTCCCGGGAGCGACTAGCTGAAGCGGGCGAAGTTCCCGCATCGCGCTCGAGCGTCCCAACCGACGCACGGTGGCATAGCAGGACACCGAATCGGCGCGAACGTCCCTTCTCCAGACCACGTGTCACGCGAGACGCTGGGGAGTGGGGACTTTCATCCAATGAAGGCCTTGGTGTCCGCGATGAGTTTGTTTTCGATCTCCATGGTCCAGGCCGATTCGGCCACATCAATCACCAGAAAGAGCTCGGAGATGAGCAGAGTCTCGATCGCCGCAATGCCGAGGTGCTCGAGCCATTTTCCAATGCCGAAACGGACTTTGAAGTCGCTCGGAGCACCCGAGATCGTGATCGTCAAGGCCCGATCTGCGGTCACTACTTCGCGCAGGAAGCCGCCCTTTTTGGCCTGAATGACCGTACCCTGATCACTCGGTGCCGAGGTCTGGACTGTGAAGCCGTCATTCTTCAGATACTCCTCGACGTGTGACTGCAGTGAGTCGAGGTCCGTTCCTTTGCCCTCGAAGTGTTCTTCCCTGTCTCCTAGCATGACGCTCTCCTCATCTGTTGTGAACTTCGTTCGCTTCGCATGAAGCGACGCTGTGGCTGTCTCGACGGTTCGAGATCATGACCGACGCAGCGGAACTGCGTGGTCAAACTACCGTCACCGGGGCGCAGTCCGCTCGCAACCTCGAGAACTGAAGGAAGCCACTGGAATCTCGCTCATTCTTTCGAGGCGGTCCAGGGCTCACATGAATGGCCACGTAAGAAGTCCCCGTTGCACTCTCTTCTCATCCGGCGTATGAGCTCCCCACCGATGACGCGTCAATTCGGGCCGCAGTTCTCGGGCAGCCGCGGCGGACTGACGAGTGTTCTTCCAAGTCCACCGACGTACGTCCGCGCGATCGTGGGCTGCTCGTTCGCGAACGCCAAGAAGCGAGTCGAGAACCTCATTCCTTCGAGCGAGATTTGGAGGAATCGAACGGACGTTGCGACCACCACCTTGAAGGCGCTCGCGTCCGTACCGTCGAACGGGGGCAGATGGTGGGCAGTGAGCAACTCGAGGAACCACTTGTTGGGCTGGCGAATCGCGTTGTAGAGCTTGACGCCGTTGTGAATCGGGTTGCACTGGTCGGCCAGGCTGTGAACTACGAGAAGGTTAGGTCGACTGGCCTCGGTCCGATACGACTGAGCCGAGTCCTCGTCGCCGGACAGCACGACGACCGCGCGGAAGTGGACGCCGGTGCGCAGGCTGGCGTAGGTCCTGCCCTGGGGATCGACACCGTGGTCGTACGCGAGCATCCCGACTGCCGTGGCACCATCGGAGTGTCCGACGAGGGCGATCTCGGAGCCGCGCACGAGACCACTCACGATGGGGCACTCTGTCGACGGTGTGGTCGATGCCTGAATGACCGTCTTGGTCACAAAGGCGAGGTCGCCGGGCTCGTTCACGAGGTCACCTTCGGTATTCACACCGTGCTGCGCAGCGACCTCTGACGACTTCTCATCGGGAAAGAAGGGCGCCACCACCACGAAGCCCGCTTCCACCCACGAGTCCAGTAATGCCGCGTAGGTGTCCGGAGTCACGTCGTATCCGTGGGCGAAGACAATTGTTGGGTATCCGCCGACCAGCGAGACGGGGGGTGCGCCAGGTTGCTGTACGGGCTCGCCAGGGACGCGCCGGGTCGGATATCGAACTTCGGTGACCAGGGTGCGACTCGTTGTCAAGACAGACGGTGGCGATGTCGAGTAGTTGATGACGCGGCGAGTGTGATCGACGAATGTGCATCGCTCGAGTCCGACCGCAAAGGCGGAAGCCTGAGTCAGCGGATGAACACCGTCGGCCCCAGCATTTGGCGGGACGAACAAGAGACTGGTTAGCGATAGAAGCACTGAAGCCCGGAGAAGTGAGGTGTTGAAAGAGAGAGGGCGCCGTCGAAGCCTGTTCGACCGGCGGCGCTGGGAAGGGGTCATTGAGCGCCGACCGCGGCGTCCTTGATTCTGAGGGTGCGGCACAGAACTCCTCTCTCTCGCAAGGACGCTAACGGAGCGCAGACGCCGTTCCAATGTTGCGAAGAACGTGCTCCGGATTGCTCAGGGTGTCGGAAGTCGGCGCGTGAGGGGCGAATCGCGCGCCGCACGGAGCCATGGCGGGAAGGACCGAGAAGAGAGACGCGAGGCAGCCAATCGGCAGATGACCCCGACACCCAGGCCGCACGCCAGGGCGACGAGGTGTTCCACTCCGTCGACTCCTGGCGCGATCAGATACGCCGCCACGAGCGCCGCAGCCAGGAGCACCGCGCTCCGGTTCATCCGAGCCACAATCAAGAGACCTGCGCCCACCGCGGTGGTGGCGGCCGAGGGTCCTGTGTCGAGAACGTGAGCCAGCGCTGGTGTCAGGCCAAACACGCTGGTGTGAATGGCGTCCAACACGACGCGAGCAACCAGGGTGGCACCGAAGTGTCCAAGCACCACAAGCACGACCGTTAGCCGGCGTCCGATGACGAACTCTCCAATGCCGAAGACCGCGAGGATCTGTGCGCACGCGGCCCACACGGGCAGATATGGAGTCGCGAGGAGCAGTGAGAGTGGGAGTCGCGCGAGTTCGACCTTGAGCGGAAGCGCAGCCGACACACCCCCGGCCCTCCACAGGAACGACCTGATCGAGTGATTCTCCGCGAGCGCGTACACGACGGCGGTGGCCGAAGCGACGCCGACCGCGAACCAGGGACGGGTTCCGCGCGACCACCCTTGCCGCATGATTGCCCAGAGTCCCCGCCACTCACCGAATGATGCGCCCCGCCAAATTCGGCGGGCGCGAATGATGAGAGGTCCTTCAGAGAACGATTCACCGGCGGAGCTTTGTCTCTGTAGTGTCACATCCCCCGTCCCGACCGAACCTGCGACCGACTCTAACCAGCATCAACGACAATGCGACTGCTGGACACCGTTGCTATCCAGTCCGCGACATTAACCTTCGATTTTGAACGTCGGATCAGTTCCTTTGAACGTTGTGAAGTCGATGGAGCGCGCCGACCATTCGTCGCCTCCCTGCCAGAGTGTGGAGGGCGGCGACGGTTGTCGGCACTTTCTAGAATCGGCGCGGTGGATCAGCCCGATCAGGTGGAGACCCTGACCTCGGGCCAGTGGCGCTCGTGGCTGCGTCGCCGCCACACTCGCAGTGACGGTGTCGGGGTGGTCTTCTTCAAGAGGTCGCCAGGTCGCGCCAACGTCGACTACGAGGAGCCGGTTTGCGAAGCCCTCTGTTGGGGTTGGATCGACTCGAAGGTCGGGAGAGTCGACGAGGAAAGGACCCGACTTTGGTTCTCGCCCCGACGGCCTGACAGCAAGTGGTCTCAGTCGAACGTTCGCCGCGTGGAGTTGCTCCGGGAAGAAGGAAAGATGCATCCTGCGGGTGAGTGCGCGGTTCTCGCGGCGAAGCGGTCGGGTCTCTGGCCGGTCTCGAACGCCGGCGGACCGTGACGGGTCTCTGGGCGCCCTACGCTGGCTCAGCGCAACGCTGAAGAGAGGACCCAGGCGTCGTGAGGTTCTGAACCGCCAACCTCTAAGCCGCCGCGGTCGTGTCAGTTGCTACGGTCTTGGATCTCCCATGCGTGGTCAGTGACGTGCCAGGCGAGACGCCGTATTGCGTAGCGAGTGGGCCACTTGGGGTTCGTCGATCCCTGGCTCAGCTGCTCAATGATGGCCTCGCGTATTTCGGGCCACGGCGTTCGTGGCGGGAGCTTTGCACCGGTCCGTGAGGAGTAGGCGCGCTCGGCCTCTCGTACGTGATCGACCACGGCGTCGCGGTCCCGGCCGCCGCCGCGCGGACCTTTGCGTAGCGCGCTCGGGGCCGTCGTGACAACCTGGTCGAAGTAACGCCAGCAGTCCTCGACGAGTCCGAGGTAGCGCGACGCCTCCGCTCGCGTGAGGGGCTTCACGTCCCAGGGACCACGGGCGTCGGGAGCACCGAAGTCGGTGGTCGCGTTGCCCGTCAGCGTGGCGACGACCTTGATCGTGCCGGGATCGAACGGGCTCGACACGACGTCGGCGTAGCGGTCCTGGTAGTCCATCAACGAGTCGACGGCGAGGTCTGCGGTCTTGGCCCGCCGGCACCAGCCGGGCCACTCCAGCGCCACCGCGAAGGCGCTGCGGGATGTCTCTTCGATGTAGACACGGGTGACTGGGGCGCTCACGACTCGCGAGCCTACCGACGCCCTGTCAGGTGACGGCGTTGTGGAGAGCGAGCGCCGCGGTCGCGGCCACTTCGAAAAGTTCCTCGCGAACTGATCCGGCGCGGTCCCAGTGGCGCGAGTCCCACGTGTCGCCCGCGAGCGAGTCACCCGCGTAGAGGAGCTGGGCGAATCGGAGCCCGCGGTAGCGCGCGACGGCGATGAACGCAGAGGACTCCATGTCCACCATCGAGCACCCCTCATTCGTGCGGCGCTGGACGCGCGAGCGCGTCTCGCGAAAGAGCGCGTCGGTGGTCCACGTTCGTCCCAAGAAGAACGGCACGTCGGCGTCGCTCAGGGCCGCCTCCAGCGCGCTCACTCCGAGCGGGTCCGCCTCGATGATCCGGCTGGGGGCCGCGTAGTGCAGGCTGGTACCCTCGTCGCGCAGCGCCGACGTCACGACCATGACGTGGCCCAGAGCGAGGTCGTCGACCAGCGCGCCCGCCCCTCCGCACGCGACGAAGGTGCGAACACCGAGCGCGGCGACCTCCTCGACGACCCCGGCGGCCAGCGGGGCCCCAACGCCTGGGTGCACCACGGTCACCGGACCCCGCGGCGTCGTGAATTCGTAGACGGGGTTGCGGCCGATCTCACTTCGAAGCGTGTACACCTCGCGCAGACGACCCGCCGCGGCGAACTCATCCAGCACATCGTTGAAGAAGCACAGGACGGCGGCGGGAGCCACACCCGGTTGATCCTCGTGCATCATGTGCGCCTCGATGACCCCGGGTTCCTCCCGGTCGTCTTCGAGCAGGGGCAGCTGCACGCTTAACCCTCGGCGCGCGGGTGAGCCTTTTTCAACCACTCGACGAGGGTGACCACCGCGTCCAGGTCGCCGCTCAACTTCACCCGCCCACCGCGCAAGGCGCTCGCGCTACTCAGGATGCCGCCGACCAAGGCTCGCGCGTCGTCAAAGCTAAGGCGCAACAACGCGTCGGCCGCGAGGTGATCTCCCGGCTCCACCGACGCCTTCTCACGCGAGAGCGTGAACGTGAGGGCGTGGGGAGTTGAGCTGGGCGCGTCGGTGAAATCCAGCACGACACGCACGGGACCCGTCGTGTCGAGTGGCACCGGCCCGGCCGCGGTCAGTGAAGTGTTCAGGCCGGCAAACCATTCGTCGGTGAGGAAGTCCGCCACGACCTAGGGGGCGGGTTGGACCGCGGCGTCCTCTGACGACCGCTTCTGGCGCCGCAGGATCTTGCGTCCTAGCCACGCGACGGGGTCGTAGTGGGCGTCGACCACCCGTTCCTTCAGGGGGATGATCGCGTTGTCGGTGATTTTGATGTGCTCCGGACAAACCTCAGTGCAGCATTTCGTGATGTTGCAGTAGCCGAGTCCCAGTTCCTCGCGGACGTAGTCGCGCCGGTCATTGATGTCCAGGGGGTGCATCTCGAGCTCGGCGACGCGGATGAAGAAGCGTGGTCCGGCGTAGTGGGCCTTGTTTCCTTCGTGGTCGCGGATCACGTGACACACGTCCTGGCACATGAAGCATTCGATGCACTTTCGGAACTCTTGGCCACGTTCGACGTCGCGCTGGGACATGCGGTACCCGCCCTCGGGCATCGGGGGCAACTGCACCGCCGGGATCTTCTCGGCCACGGCGAAGTTGAACGAGACGTCGCTCACGAGGTCGCGGATGATCGGGAAGGCCCTCATCGGCGTCACCGTCACCGGTCCGTCGGGGAGCTGGTCCATGCGCGTCATGCACATCAGGCGGGGCCGGCCGTTGATCTCGGCCGAGCACGAGCCGCACTTGCCGGCCTTGCAGTTCCACCGACACGCCAGGTCCGGCGCCTCGGTGGCCTGGATGCGGTGGATGACGTCGAGCACGACCTCACCCTCGTTCGGCTCCAGGCTGAAGGTCTCGAAGTCGCCACCGGAGGCGTCGCCGCGCCAGATCCTCATTGTCACGTCCGCCATCACGTCGCCTCCTCGAGCAGGGCTCGGAGTTCGTCAGGTAGGGCCAGGAGCGGCGAGCGCTGCGTCTCGTACGGGCCGTCCCAGCGCCCGTCGGCGGCCGAGGTGGCCAGGTTGAAGGTCGCGAACTCGGGGTCGGCCTTGGGGAAGTCCTCGCGGGTGTGGCCGCCGCGTGATTCGTGGCGATCCCGCGCACCCAGCGCGGTGGCGCGAGAGACGCTGATCATGCTCGGCAAGTCGGTGGCGAGATTCCAGCCCGGGTTGTAGGCCCGTGGTCCCGACACCTTGACGTGGCGCACGCGCTCGGCGAGGCCCTCGAGGCTCGTAAGTGCAAAGTCGATCTCAGAGGCCGTGCGGATGATCCCGACGTTGACCTGCATCATCTCTTGCAGGTCGCGCTGGATGTCGTACGGGTTCTCGCCGCTCTCGCGCTCAAAGGGCGCTAGCGCCTCAGTCACTGCCTCTTCGACCCGCGCCTCGCTCAGACCGTGCGCCACGTCGGCGCCCGCCACGTAGTCGGCGGCGGCCGCGCCGGCGCGGCGTCCGAAGACGACCAGGTCGCTCAACGAGTTGCCGCCAAGTCGATTCGCCCCGTGCAGCCCCGCCGCCACCTCCCCCGCCGCGTAGAGGCCCGGGACCCGGGTGGCGGCGGTCTCCGCGTCGACCTTCACGCCGCCCATGATGTAGTGACAGGTCGGGCCGATCTCCATTGCCTCACGCGTGATGTCCACTCCCGCCAGTTCCATGAACTGGTGGTACATCGACGGCAGGCGGCGGCGGATGAACTCGGCGGAGCGGCGACTGGCGATGTCCAGGTACACGCCGCCGTGGGGAGTGCCACGTCCCGCCTTGACCTCGGTGTTGATGGCGCGCGCGACCTCGTCGCGTGGCAGCAGCTCCGGCGGCCGGCGGCCGGCGTCGTGGTCGTCGTACCAACGGTCGGCCTCCTCCTCGGTCTCAGCGGTCTCGGCGCGGAACATGTCGGCGACGTAGTTGAACATGAAGCGCTGACCCTCGGAGTTGCGCAGCACCCCGCCGTCGCCGCGCACGCCCTCGGTGACCAGCAGACCCCGAACGCTGAGCGGCCAGACCATGCCGGTGGGGTGGAACTGGATGCACTCCATGTCGATGAGCTGCGCCCCAACCCAGAGCGCCATCGCGTGCCCGTCGCCGGTGCTCTCCCAAGAGTTGGACGTGAACTTCCAGGACTTGCCGACCCCGCCGGTGGCCAAGATGACCGCCTTGGCGGCGAAGGTGACGATCTCGCCGGTGGGGCGCCAGTAGGCGACGCACCCGGCGATGCGACCATCGTCGTCGTGCAGGAGTCGCAGGACCTTGCACTCCATGAAGACGTCGGTGCCCATGGAAACGACCTTTTGCTGGAGCGTGCGGATCAGCTCGAGCCCGGTGCGGTCACCCACGTGCGCCAGCCGCGCGTAGCGGTGGCCGCCGAAGTCACGCTGGAGGATCTTGCCGTCGGCCGTGCGGTCAAAGAGCGCGCCCCACTGCTCGAGCTCGTAGACGCGGTCCGGCGCCTCCTTCGCGTGCAGCTCGGCCATGCGGTAGTTGTTGAGCATCTTGCCGCCGCGCATGGTGTCGCGAAAGTGGACCATCCAGTTGTCCTCGGACTGGACGTTGCCCATGGCCGCGGCCATGCCGCCTTCGGCCATCACCGTGTGCGCCTTGCCGAGCAGTGACTTGGTCACGACGGCCACGCGCAGCCCACGCTGCTCGGCCTCGATGGCCGCGCGCAGCCCGGCGCCGCCAGCGCCGATGATCACGACGTCGTACTCGTGGTGCTCGTAGGGGGTCACGATTGAGGTCCTTAGAAGATCCGGTAGTCGGTCAGGGCACCGGAGGCGACCAGGCGCACGTAGACGTCGGTCAGGCCCACGAAGATGAGAGAGGCCCACGCCAGGTTCATATGCTTGGCGTTGAGCGGAGTCAGCATCTTCCAGAATCGGTAGCGCAGCGGGTGGGCCGAGAAGCTGCGCACCCCGCCACCGCACAGGTGGCGGCAGGCGTGGCAGCTGAGCGAGTACAGCCAGAGCAAAGTCGCGTTAAGCACGAGCACGAGCGTGCCGACGCTGACGCCCCAGCCGATCCCGGGCTGGTGGAACGCGCGAACGGCGTCGTAGGTGAGGATCGTGTTGAAGATCAGCCCGGCGTAGAAGAAGTAGCGGTGCAGGTTCTGCATGACCAGCGGGAATCGGGTTTCGCCTGTGTAGTTGGTGTGCGCGTCGGCGACCGCGCAGGCGGGGGGTGACCACCAGAAGGCCCGGTAGTAGCTACGCCGGTAGTAGTAGCAGGTGAGACGAAAGCCCAGCGGGAAGATCAGGATCAGCAGCGCCGGTGAGATCGTCCACCACGAGAAGAAGATTCCGTGGGCCGAGCCCGGAACGCACGAGCCGGTGAGGCACGGTGAGTAGAAGGGGCTGATGAGGTCGCGATGCATCAGGGCACCGACGTAGTAGTTCTTGTTCTGGAACGCGGCCCATGTCGAATAGATCACGAAGGCACTCAGCACCGACACCGTGGCGACGGGCTGGATCCACCACCGGTCGGAGCGCACGGTCGTGGCGTCCGGACCGCCCCGAGTGCCTCCGAGGACCACCTTCGTGGAACTGTCCGCGACCGCCACTGCTACTCCTCGTCCCTCACCGTGATGTGTTGGCGCGGCGCCCGCGCAACCTCGACCATCCTAGGCACGACCTTTGGGACCCTTAGGAGTGCGATGGGCCCCAGTGGTGTTGCGTGCGGCCTTCTTCGTCGGCGGGACCGTGCGCCGCGCACCGAAGAGGGGTAACGCGTGCGTTGCGCGACACCTCAGCGTGGCGGGGGCGCGACGAATCGTCGCGCCGGCTCAGTGCGGGCCGCCGCGCCGTCCTTCGGCGGTGCCGCCGAAGAGAGCCCACACCACGAGCGACAGACCCGGCAGCAACAGCCAGATTCCGAACACCGCGCCGAGGATGCAGAGGAACGCACCCATTCCCATCGTGAACGGCCAGATCGAGGTGCCGGGAAAGGCACCCACGACGCCGGCGCCCCCGGACTGCGTGGCGTTCGGGTCGTCCTCGGGCCGGGGCTTCATGCGCCGGCTCCACCAGTAGTAGTAACCGCCGGGCAGGAAGCCGAGCAGCATGCCCGCGAACATCATCACGCCGCCGGCGTTCTCCAGGCTCCAGTTCCAGTAGACGGCGCACATCAGACCAAAGAAGAGACCGAGGCCCAAGAGGAGCTTGGCTTCGACCCTCACGCGACCGGCACCTCCTCGTGCACGGGTTCCTCGTGGTGTCCGTGCGCGAGCGAGCGGTGCTCGGGGTGGTTGTAGTCCCACGTCGGCCGTTCCGAGCGGATCTGGGGCAGGCGGTAGAAGTTGTGGTGCGGCGGCGGCGAGGTGGTGAACCACTCGAGCGTCTGGCCGTCCCACGGGTTGTCGCCAGCCGGGTACCGCTTCCAGCTGTAGACGAGGTTGACGACGAAGATGATGGTGGACACGCCGATCATCACCGCGCCCACCGAGCTCCAGACGTTCAGCGTCTTCCACTGCGGGCTGTTGGGATAGATCGCGACGCGACGGGGCATTCCGTCCAGTCCCAGGAGGTACTGGGGCAGCGTCAAGACCTGCGTGCCGATGAAGAGGAACCAGAACTGGATCTTGCCCAGCGGTTCGTTGAGCATGTACCCGGTGATCTTGGGGCCCCAGTAGTAGAGCCCGCCGAAGCCGGCCAGGACGAGGGCCATCACGACCGAGTGGAAGTGGGCCACCACGAAGTAGGTGTCGTGGGTGAAGAAGTCGAGCGGCGGGCTCGCCAGGTAGATCCCGGTGAGGCCGCCGATGAGAAAGGTCGCGAGGAAGCCCAGGGCCATCAACATGGCCGTCGAGAACCAGACTTGCCCTCGCCACATCGTCCCGATCCAGTTGAAGAATTTGATCCCGGTGGGCACCGCGATCAGCAGGCTCATGATCGAGAAGAAGGGCAGCAGCACCACACCCGTCGTGAACATGTGGTGCGCCCACACCCCGAGCGACAGGGCGCCGATCGAGATGGTGGCGAAGATCATTCCCTTGTAGCCAAAGACCGGCCGGCGCGAGAAGACGGCGATGATCTCGGTCACCATGCCGAAGAACGGAATCGCCAAGATGTACACCTCGGGATGGCCCCAGAACCAGAAGATGTGTTGCCACAGCACCGGAACCCCTCCGCCGACCACCGAGTAGATGTGCGTGCCGAAGTGCCGGTCGCAGTACAGCATGATGAGCCCGGCGGTCAGCACCGGGAACGCCAGCAGGATCAGGATCGCCGTGATGAGGAGGTTCCAGGTGAAGATCGGCATCCGGAACATGGTCATGCCCGGCGCGCGCAGGTAGAAGATCGTCGCGCAGAGGTTGACGCCGGTGAAAATGGCCGAGAACCCGGTCAGCAGCAACGCCCCGATCCAAAGGTCGGCTCCCGCCCCGGGGGTGTTGGCCGAGTTGGACAGCGGCGCGTAGGCGACCCAACCGAAGTTGGCGGCACCGCCCGCGACGAAGAAGCCCGACAGCATGGTGATCGAGCCGGTGAGGTACAGCCAGTACGACAGCGCGTTCAGTCGTGGGAACGCCATGTCGGGCGCGCCGATCTGGATCGGCACGATGAAGTTGGCCAGCGCGCCGAAGGCGAAGGGACCGGCGAACAGATAGATCATCACCGACCCGTGCATCGTGAAGAGCTCGTTGTACTGGGCCAGCGAGACCACGTGCCCGTTGGGCGAGGTGAGCTGGGCGCGCACGATCTCGGCGAAGGCTCCGCCGATGACGAGCATGATGACCGAGGTGATCGTGTAGGACAGGCCGATCACCTTGTGGTCGGTCGAGGTCAGCCACTTGAGGAGCCCCGTCGGCCCGTGATGCTCCTCGTGGCCGTGCTCTTCGACCTGTCCCGGGCGTTCGAGTACGTCAACCATCTACTGGGCTCCGTGACTGGACGTGGACTTGGAGGGAACCACCGAGGACGTCTGCTGGCCGGTCGCCTTGGCCGCCGCCCGGGCCGCCGCCGCGTCGGTGAAGGAGGCGAGCCAACTCTGGTACTTGGCCGGCGTCACGACCTGGATCCGAAAGAACATCAGCGAATGGTAGAGGCCGCAGATCTGGGTGCACTGTCCGTCGAACGTGCCGGTCGCCACCGCGTGGAAGGTGAACTGGTTCTTGATGCCGGGCAGTGCGTAGCGCGAGAAGTTGAACGCGCGCACGTAGAAGCCGTGGATGACGTCGGTCGAGGTCAGGTTGATGTGCACGTTCGTGTCCACCGGCATGACCATTGTTGGGTTCTGGGTCGTCTGGCCGACCACAAACGCGTCGGTGCCGGGGTACGTGAACTTCCAGCCCCACTGGAAGGCGTTCACGTTAATGGTGACGTCGGTCTTCGGATTGGCCACCACCTGGTTCTCCACCACGATGGTGGCGGCGAACAGGCCGAAGACGATCAGGATCGGGACGATCGTGTACGTCCACTCCATTGGCAGGTGGTACTGGCTCTGAGGCGGGATCTCGTCGCTGCGACGCCGGTATCGCACGACGGCCCACAGGATCAGCACGATGACCAAGGCGCCGACGATGGCGGCGCCGATGGAAAAGCCCTGCCACAGGTGGTAGGTGGAACGAGAGGTTTCGGTGGGACCCGCCTTTGCCCCGAAGGACGGCACCGTGCAGCCCGCGAGGGCCAGTGCGGCCAGGGGGAGCGCGACGACCCCCCAAACACGGCGCCTTCGGTGGGATGGAGTCGTCACACCCTGAGGGGGCAGGGTGGGTTTTTCCACGCCCAGACACTAGTCAATTTTGCGGCGACCCTGGAGTCGAGAACGGGGTGATCACGCGGGTTTGACCGTCACGAGGGCGCCTCACCGCTCTCGCGAGCGGCCCAGGTGAACACGCCGCGCGCCATCGTCGAGCTGGACGCCTCCGCACGTGCGCTGAACACGCGGCGTCGCACCTCACTGATCGCCGGGTCCTCAGGCGAGGCGAGCCACGCCATCTCGACGAGGTGGCCCGCGAGGCGCAGCCCCGCGTCAGTGCCTTCAGCCGCCAGGGCCTCCGCGCGGTCGGCCAGTCGGCCCGGGCCACCGACCAGGTCGGCCAACTCACTGGCGAGCCGCCGGTCGTTGGCTGGCTTGAGCGTGGCGGGGTTCCCGTCCCACCAGCCCCCGTAGAGGCGCCAGATATTGCGAACGATGAATTCAGGTTCGTCGTAGACCGGCTGCAGGAACGGTCGATCTGCCAGGTGGGGCGGAGCGGCGACGGACACCAGGACGTCGCTCAGACGGACGCCCTCATTCATCAAGCGCAGCGTCTGCTCCACCAGACTCTCGAGGTACTCGGCGGTCTCGGTGAGGGCCTGGCGGATCCGGTCCGCACCCATGATCGGCAGCCCGTGGCCGGGCAGCAGGACGTCGGCGTCGAGCTCGGACATGCGGCGTAGGGCCTGCGCCCATTCGCGCGGGTATCGCTGGACCTTCTGGGGGTTCCCGGCGTTGGGACTCGACCACACGAAGAGGTCGCCGGTGCACAGCACACCGCGCGGCGCGATCCAGGTGACCGTCGCGTCGTCGGTCTCGCCCTTTTCGTGGCGCAGGTCGACTTCCAGGCCGCCGACGTCGAGGTGGTAGACGTTGACGTAGGTCTCGTCGGGGTACCGGTAGTCGGTGGGCCACATCAGGTTGTCCAGCCCGAACTGGCGTCGATTGACGATCTGGTTGTAGCCGGCGGTCAGTTGGTATCGATCGAAGCGGCGAGCCAGGTGCTCGTGGGCGACCACGTGAGGTGGGACCCACCCGTGCTCGGCGGCCTCGTCATCGAAGACCCCGACGCCAAAGACGTGGTCGATGTGCCCGTGGGAGAAGACGGCGGTGTTCAGTCGCTGGCTGGTCCAGCGTCGAATCTCGGCGTGCAGTTTGGCCGCCGTGAACTGCGAAGCGGTGTCGACCATGAAGAGTCCGTCGTCGGTCGAGAAGACCGCGCTGTTCGCGAAGGTGGGCACGAAGGCCACGCCGTCGGCGATTTCACAGAGTTCGCCGCTGAAGACAACGGGGTGGTGGCTCGCGGTGCTGGTCTCTCCGCGCCAGAGGCGGTCGGCGAGGTCCAGCAGTTCCACCGGATTACTTGTCGGTCTCAGGAGCCTTCGTCTCGGTGGAGTCGGAAGTAGTCGTGGCCTCGTCCTTAGCCTTGGCCGTCTTGAGTCCCTTTTCGAACTCAGTCTTCGCCGAACCCAGGTTGCGCGCCAGCTTGGGGATCGCCGAACCGCCGAAGACGAGTACCGCCACCACGATGACGACGATCAACAGGTCCGGTCCAAAAATCTCACCTAGGAACACGGTTGTCTCCTCTGTCGTGCCTACGTCCACAGTAGTGCCCGGGGTCGGGTAGGGGTCTGGCGCGACGAATCGATGGACGACTCGGCCACAATGGTCCAATGACGTCCCTCCCGCGCGCGACGGTGCGCGACGCGATGAGCGTCTCGCTCACCGTCGGCACTTACGGGATCGCCTTCGGCGCGGCGGGCGTCGCCGCCGGATTCTCGATCCTCCAGACCTGCCTCTTTTCTCTGTTCACGTTCACCGGAGCCAGCCAGTTCGCCGCGGTGGGCGTGGTCGCGGCCGGTGGGGCGCCGGCGAGTGCGATCGGCGCGGCGACGTTGCTGGGAGCGCGCAACGCGCTCTACGGAATGCAGATGGCGCCGCTGCTGCATAACCGCGGGTGGCGTCGCGTGGCTGCGGCGTACGTGACGATCGACGAATCGACGGCGGTCGCGCTGTCCCAAGCCCCGCGTGGCGTCGACGCCATGCGCGTCGGCTTCTGGCTCACCGGCACCGGTGTCTATCTGTTCTGGAACCTCTTCACCCTCGCGGGGGCCATCGGGGCGCACGCCCTGGGGTCACCGGCGTCGTAGGGGCTCGACGCCGCGGTTCCGGCGGCGTTCCTGGGACTGCTGTGGCCGCGCTTGGAGAACAATTTCCTGCGCGGCGTCGCCGTCGTGGCGATGGCGTTCGCGATTCTGATGACGCCGTTACTGCCCGCGGGACTCGAGATCGTGGCCACCGTGGTGGTCGCAATTGCGGTGGGGTGGCGCGCGCGGTGAGTGACTGGACGGTCCTCATCGCGACGAGCGCGTTGTGCTTCACGATCAAGCTCGGTGGTCACCTGGTACCCGAACGATGGCTGTCCGGCGCTCGCTTCCAGCGCATCAACGCGTTAATCCCCGTCACGCTGCTCAGCGCGCTGGTCGTCGCCGAGGGCCTCGTCGTGCGCACCAGGATCGTCTTGGACCACCGCCTCGCGGGACTGGCCGCGGCGCTCGTCGCTTTGCTGATCCGCGCGCCCTTTCCGGTGGTGGTCGTCGTGGCCGCCGTGACCTCGGCTGTCGTGTACCACCTGCACTAACCGGCGAAGACGCTCACCGTCACTCGCCGCGCCAGTTCGGGGGTCGCTTCTCGGCGAAGGCAACGGCTCCTTCGAGTGCGTCGGCGCTGCGACCGATGGCGGCGAAGGCGTCGTCGTTGAGCGTCCAGGCCTGCTCCTCGGTGAGCTCGACGGCCTCGCGCATGACTCGCTTCGACGTCCGCACTGCCAGCGGCGCGTTTTGCACTATTCGCTCGGCCAGTGCCATCGCGGCGTCCACGACCTGGTCTCCCGGCACGACCCGGTTGACCAGACCCAGGTCGTAGGCCCGCTCGGCGTCAATCGGGTCGCCCGTCAGCGCCATCTCCAAGGCCACCGTCAACGGCACGCGCCTGGGTAGCCGAATGAGACCTCCCGCGCCAGCCACCAGACCACGAGTGGCCTCGGGGATCCCAAAGCGCGCGTGGTCGGCGGCCACCACCATGTCGCAACTGATCATGATCTCGAACCCACCGGCGAGCGCGGCACCGTTGACCGCCGCGATGAGGGGCTTGGTGAACTCGCGGCGGGTGATGCCACCGAATCCGTGAGGAGTGAAGGGCACCTCACCGGCCGCGAAGGCCTTGAGGTCCATGCCCGCGGAGAACGCCTTGTCGCCCGCGCCGGTGAGCACCACGACCCACACGTCGTCGTCAGCATCGGCCGCGCCCAGAGCGACGTCGATCGCCTCGGCCGTCGCCCGGTTGATCGCGTTGCGCGCGTCGGGACGGTTGATGGTCAGCAACCCGATGTGTCCGCGATGTTCGATGAGCAGTTCGTCGGCCATGTTCCTCCCTCGCGGCACCTCGCGGGCGCCGGGTCCGACGCTAGTTCTTGACTCAAAGGACCGTGCGAGACTGACGTCGTGAGTGTGCGGCCGCGCGTGATGGCGACCCTCGACGGCTACGCCGTCGAGGGGGGATTCGACCGCACGGGCGAACCCGCGACCTGCTACTCGCCCACCATCGCGCTCGGGCGCCACGCGGGGCCCGGCGACGCCTGCGCGTTGTGGTCGGACTACGAGACCGTTCTCGACCTCGCGCCCACCCTGGGCCTGCACGGCGTGCGACTCAGCATCGAGTGGGCGCGCATCGAGCCGCGCCGCGGCGAGGTGAACGACGAGGCGCTGGCGCGCTACCGAGCCGTCGCGACGCACGCGCGCTCCGTGGGTCTGCGCGTCAGCGTGGCTCTCATCGACGCCGCGTGGCCCGCCTGGCTCGGACTCGAAGCCTGGCTCCTGCCTTGGGTGGAGCCCTATGTTGTCGAGCACGCACGGCGCCTCGTGGAGGCCCTGGGCGCGGCGGTCGACGGCGTCGTGGTGTTCGCGGACGGTCCCGGGATCGTGGCCCGGGGCTTCGTAACGGGCGCGGCGCCGCCGTGGCGCCGACGCGCGGTCGCCGACGCCGCGAGCGCCACTGAGCAGATCCGCCGGATCGAGTCGACGCTGTGCGCCGACGACCTCGTGGGCCCACTGGTGGTCGCGCGTTCGCGGACCTTGTCGCTGACTCGTCCGATCCACGAACTGAGCAGCGAGCTCGCCGACGCTGGCGTTGACGAGGTGTACCTGCGATCCCTCGTGGGCGGATTCGGACCCACGGGGTCACCCGTGGGGCTGGTGTCGCGAGACGCGCGGGGATGGCGCGTGTCGGCCAGCGACCAGCTACGTGCCCTCTGGGCCTGAGTCGCGCCTCGCTCGCGCGCGTCGACGTAGGAAGAACGCGACCCACAGGCCAATCACCAGAAGGAGGAGTCCGAGGCTGCCCCACCCGGCCCACTTCTCGATCTTGTTGAGGGCGTTGCCCGCGAAGTAGCCGAGCAGGCTGAAGGAGACGCCCCAGATCAGGCCGCCCAGCGCGTTCGCCCAGAGGAATCGCGGGTAGTGCATCTTGCTCATCCCCGCGAGTCCTGGCATGACCGCGCGCAAGAACGCGGTGAAGCGCCCGACGAAGACGTACGTCGGTCCTCGGCGGCGCAGACCTTCCAGCGCCCGCCCGATCTCCGCGGATCGCTTCGCCATGACCGGAATCCTCAACAGCCGCTCGCCGTAGCGATGGCCCACGGCATACCCCACCGAGTCGCCGACGATGGCGGCGACGACGACGAGGGCGCAGAGCGCACCGATATTGACGCGGCCCTGGCTCGCCACGACGCCGGCGACGAGCACGGCCGTCTCGCCCGGGAGGATGAAGCCGATGAAGAGTGCGGCCTCACCGAAGACGAGCAGCGCCACCATCCCGTAGACGACGGAGCCGGGAAGACGATGTATCTCGTGCAGGATGAACGAGAGGATGGTCGCGACCGGCATGCCCCCATTGTTGTAGATGGCGATTCAGTCGACGCCGATAAGGATTGCGTAAGGACGGCGCGCTCCGAAAGACCACGACGATTCTGTGTGTCAGCATGGGTTGATGCCGACGACGCGACCGGTACGCCACGCCCGCGCGCCCGAGCGGCGACTGCCGATGGGCGCGCCGGTGCGGGCCTGGACCCAGGCCGAATGGGCCCTCCTGCCTCTGCGCTGCTTCCTGGGGGTGACCTTCCTGTTCGCGGGTCTGCAGAAGTTGGCCAACCCGAACTTCCTCAACGCCCAAAGCGCCAGCTCCATTCAGGCCCAGCTCATCGCGGCGACCCGCGTCAGCCCGATCAAGTTCCTCCTGACTCACCTCGTCCAATTCGCCAAACCCATGGGCATCGTCATCGCCCTCGCCGAAATCGCGATCGGCATCGGTGCGCTGCTGGGACTGTGGACGCGGGTCGCCGCCGCAGGCGGCGCGATTGTCGCTTTCAGCCTTTTTCTGACGGTGAGCTTCCACTCCTCGCCCTACTACGTGGGCGCGGACATCGTCTTCTTCTTCGCCTGGCTGCCCTTCATCATCGCGGGCAGTGGATCTCGGTTGTCGGTGGACTCGTGGATCGCCGTGCGAGCAGCCAAGTTCGAACGAGCTCCGTCCCCTACGCTCGTCGCCATTCCGTTCGCCCAGGTGCAGCGAATGTGTGGTCACTACTCGAAGGGTCGTTGTAGCGCGCGCGAGGGACTGGCGTGTGACGCGGCGGTATGTCCGGTGCTCTTGAGCGATCGCGCTCCGCTCGCGACGCGTGGGCGTCTCGACGCGGTCGACCGGCGAACGCTCGTTCTCGGGGGCGCGACCGCGGTGACCGTCGGGGGCGCGGCGGCGCTGCTCGCCGGTGCGACGGCGGCAGTTGGACGCGTCATGGGCCGAGCGCCCGCACCGGTCGCGCCGAGCCAACTGGGCTCCACACCCACCACGGTGCCCGGTGCCGGTGGAACCTCGACCACCGTGCCCAAAGCCACCGGCACGTTGCTGGGCCCGGCCAAGGATGTACCGGTGGACCAGGCGGCCACCTTTACGATTCCGACCACCGGCGATCCCGGCATCGTCGTGCAGCCGGCCGCCGGGACGTTCCTGGCCTACGACGCCGTGTGCCCCCACGCCGGCTGCACCGTGGGCTACTACGCGTCGAATCACGTCTTTGCCTGTCCGTGCCACGGGTCCACCTTCGCCCTGGACACCGGCGCGGTGCTCGGGGGACCCGCCACGCGGGGGCTCTCCAAGCTCACGGTCGTCGAAGAGTCGGACGGTAACCTCTACCTCAAATGAGTGACGAACGCCGGCGAGCGCTCGTCGTCGAAGACGACGTCAACCTCGCGCGCGCCGTCGCCGACATCCTCACCGACGAGGGTTTCGACGTCGTCGAGCGACACGACGGCGAGTCCGGCTTTGACGCCGCGCTCGCCGGGGAGTTTGACGTCATCGTGCTGGACATAATGCTTCCCCGACGAAACGGCTTTTCCGTGTGCCTGGACCTGCGCAACGCGCACGTCGAGACGCCGCTGCTGATGCTGACGGCCAAATTGGGCGACCTCGACGAGGTCGAAGGTCTCGAGGTCGGCGCCGACGACTTCTTGCGTAAGCCCTTCGAACGCTCGGTCTTCACGGCCCGGATCCACGCCCTCATGCGCCGACGCGCACGCGGCTACCCCCAGCCCGTCGTCGTCGGTCCGGTCTCCCTCGACCCGGTCGCGCGACACGTGACGAGCCACGGTCGAGAGGTGACCCTCACCCCGCGCGAGTTTGCCTTGCTCGAGTACCTGATGCACCGCTGCGATCAAACGCTCGCCAAGGCCGAGATCCTCGACGGCGTGTGGGGGGCGCACTTTGACGGTGACCCGAACATCGTCGAGGTCTACGTGGGCTACCTGCGGCGAAAGCTCGACGAAACGCCGTCGCCGTCGATCATCTCGACGGTGCGCGGGATCGGCTACCGCGTCAACGGCTGACGTGAAGACCCAACTCTCGATCCGGGCTCGACTCACCCTCACCTTCGTGGTGGCCCTGGCGGTCGTGCTGACCTTTACGGGACTGGCGATCGTCAATCTGGTGCACCGGTCGCTCGTCCACGGCGCGAACAATCGGATCGATGGGGTCATCGCCGAGACCCAGGACCGCCTGTCCACGGCGAACCTGCGTCCCGGTGTGTTGGCCCTGGGCAACAGCGGCAGTGTCGTCGTTCAGGTGACGAACCTGACCGGGACCCAAGTGTGGGCGGCCAGCTCGACGATTGCGGACGAGCCGGTGCTGGCGCGTGCCTTCACGGACTTCACCTCGTCTAACGGGCTGAGGATCAGCCTCATCAAGACGTCGGGCACCGCGGCCACGCGCGCGCAGCTCGGCCAGGGACAGGTGTCGTACATAACGACGAGCCGAGGTCCGGGGTTCATCTTCGGATTCGTGTACGGCGCGCCGATCACGCACAGCGAAACCGTACTCATGGCCAGCGTGGCGATCTCCTTTCCGCTTCTCATGTTGATCGCCGGCGTGCTCATCTGGCTCGGCGTGGGCTTCACGCTGGCGCCCGTCGAGGCGATTCGGCGTCGTGTTGCGGCCATTGCCGTGCGTGACCTTTCCGAGAGGGTCCCGGTCACTGGTGGCGACGACGAGATCGCGAGAATGGCCTGGACCCTCAACGCCATGCTCGACCGATTGGAGGCGGCCTCGAAGTTCCAGCAGGAGTTCGTGTCCAATGCCAGCCATGAGTTGCGAAGTCCGCTGACCACCCTGTTGGCCACGGTGGAGCGCGCCCGCGACGACCCGGGCAACGCGAACTGGCCGGACGTCGCTGACGCCGTCGTGCGTGAGGGTCGGCGACTCGACGGGCTCATCGACGATCTCTTCTGGCTGGCGCGAAACGACGAGAGCGAGATTGAAGTGCGCAGCGTCGACGTCGACCTCGACGACCTGCTCTTCGAAGAGGCGCGCCGAGTTCGCGCGATGAGCGACCTGACGGTCGACACCTCCGCCGTGCAGCCGACGCGAGTGGTGGGCGACCCCGCGCTGCTCAAGCGCATGATCCGCAACGTCGTCGACAACGCGACGCGATTCGCCACGGCTGCGCTGAGATTTGAGGCCCACTATGACGGCGATGACGCGGTGGTGCGCGTCAGCGACGACGGAGAGGGACTGGACGTCAGGCAGAGCGCGCGGCTCTTTGAACGGTTCGCACGCTCCGACAGTGCGCGAAGCCGTCGCCTGGGCGGCACGGGCCTGGGCCTGGCCATCGTCAGCGAGGTCGTCACCCTCCACGGGGGGTCGGCTTGCTTCGTCGAGGTGGGTGACGGCGCCACCCTTGAGATGCGCGTGCGACGCGAGGGGCCGACGGTCGGCAGCCTGCCGGGGGCTCCTAGGGTCGCTGAATGACTGCGTACCGGCGCCAGAGTTGGGCGCGTCGCCCGAAGGGCTGACCGGTTATGTCACGCGCGCCAAGCACCCGGGACACCCTGCTGAGCACTTTCGCGGTGGTGGCCGTCGCGGAGACCGCCTGGACCGTCTACCTCGGTGTCTCACTACCGCGCCACTACGTGGCGAACCACTGGGACCTGGCCTGGGTCGGGATGGATGCCGCCCAGGTCGCCGTGCTGCTGCTGGCCGCGTGGGCCGCGTGGCGCCGCCGGGCCGTGCTCATCGTCTTCGCCTGCGCGTCGGGCACGCTGCTGCTCGTGGACGCGTGGTTTGACGTGACGACGGCTCGCTACAGCGACGTTGACCAAAGCCTCTGGTCCCTCGTTGTCGAGTTGCCGCTCGCCGCGATGATGTTCTGGGTCGCTCGACGAATCTACTTGCGCTTGGTCAGCGCGTCGGTGACGGAGGACCGACGAAGCCGCGCGACGCTGCACAGCGGGTGGGGGACCCGCGACGCCCCGCCCGAGGACTAGAGGCGCACGCCCTCGAGGTCCAGCAGGAACAACTTCACGTCGGGACCGCCGCCGTAGCCACCGAGGCCGCCCGCGCCCACCACCCGGTGGCACGGCACCAGCACCGGCCACGGGTTGACGTGGTTGGCGTTGCCGACGGCGCGCACCGCCCTCGGTCGTCCCACCGCACTGGCCACGTCGCCGTAGGTGCGCACCTCGCCGTAGGGGATGTCGACCAGCGCGTCCCAGACGTCGCGTTGAAACTGCGTCGCCGCGACGTGGGCCAGGGTGACATCAAATTGCTGTCGCTGGCGCGCGAAGTACTCGGTCAACTGGTCGGTCGCGACCTTGATGGCGTGCGGCGCGACGCCGTCAGACGCGGTCGTGGGCTCGTGGGGCATGAAGATCTTGGTCACGGCGCTTTCGTCGCCTTCGACGACCCAGGTGCCCACGGGTGAGCTCACCGCGGAGCGAAAGAGTGCCACGCGCCCGTTCTACTCGGAGTACGGTCGCACGCGTGAGTCGGGTCAGCGCGCTGAACGGCGACGTGGTGATCGTCGCCGACGTCGAGGGAGACGGACCCACGGTGCTGTTGCTACACGGTTGGCCCGACACCGCGGCGGTGTGGGATGAGGTCGGTCCGCGACTGGTGGCGGCTGGCTATCGCATCGTCACGCCGGACCTGCGCGGGTGCGGTCGCTCGACCAAGCCCACCAACGTCGCCGACTACCGGATGCACCTGCTGGTGGGCGATGTCGCTGCGTTGATTGACGAGGTGGGCGGCCCGGTCGCGCTCGTGGGCCACGACTGGGGAGCGGGGCTGGCCTGGGCGGTGGCCGCGTACCTGCCCCAACGCGTCTCGCACCTCGTCGTCCTATCGGTCGGGCATCCCACGGCCTTTCGCTCGGGCGGGATCGAGCAGCAGCAACGCAGTTGGTACACGTTGTTGTTCAGTTATGAGGGACTCGGCGAGGCGTTCCTGCGCCACCACGACTACGAGGCGATGCGCCGATGGCTCCGCCACCCACGCGTGGAGCCGGTGATCGCCGAACTCGAGCGAGACGGCCAGATGAGGACGCACCTCCTGTGGTACCGGGCGAATCTGGCGCCCGACGCCTTCGTCACGGACCCGCCGGTGCTGCCGGCGATCCAGGCCCCGACGCTCGGAGTGTGGTCGAGCGGCGACTTCGCGCTGACCGAGCGCCAGATGATCGACTCGGCGCAGTACTGCGAGAACGGATTCACGTACCGTCGTCTCGAAGGCGTCGGTCACTGGACGCCCCTGGATGCCCCCGACGAGATCGCCATGTCGATCGACGATTTTCTTCGCTCGACCGTAATGTGACTTTGGTCACGAATGTGCTCTGAGGGCTCGCTACCGCAAAGTGCGGCCATCACCGGCTGGTAGAAATTAACTATGAAAATTGCGCTGTACAGAGAGTCACGCCCCGGTGAGACTCGCGTGGCCCTGACTCCCGACGCCGTGAAGTCCCTCGTGGCCGAGGGCTGGGAGGTCCAGGTCCAGGCCGGGGCCGGCGAACGCGCCCATTTCAGCGACGACGCGTACCGCGACGCGGGCGCGACGGTGTCTGACTCTCCCGCCGGCGACCTGAGCCTTCGCGTGAACCCCCCGACGCTTGAGGAGGTCGCCACTCTCGTCGAGGGCTCGGCGCACCTGTCCTTCCTCTCGCCGCTGTTGGCCGTTGATGTAGTGCGAGCCCTCAACGACCGGCGGATCACGGTCATGTCCTTCGACCTGCTGCCGCGGATATCGCGAGCCCAGTACATGGACGCCCTCTCGAGTCAGTCGACGGTGTCGGGCTATCGCTCCGCGCTCGCCGGCGCGACGTACTTCGACCGCTTCTTCCCGCTGCTCACCACCGCCGCGGGAACGATTCGCCCGGCGCGTGTCCTCGTGATGGGGGTGGGCGTCGCCGGCCTGCAGGCGATCGCCACCGCTCGCCGACTGGGCGCACGCGTGCGCGCCTACGACGTGCGCTCGGCGGCCAAGGAGGAGGCCGAGTCGGCCGGCGCCACCTTCGTCAAACTGGGCGTGACCGCCGACGCCGCCGGGGGCTACGCGCGAGAGCTCACCGACGAGGAGAGGCTGGCCCAGCAGGCGGCGCTCACCGGCGAGGTCGCCAACGCCGACGTCGTGATCACGACCGCCGCGGTGCCCGGTCGGCGCGCGCCGATCCTGCTGACGACCGCGATGGTCGAGGCGATGGGTGAGGGGTCGATCGTCATCGACATGGCCGCCGACGGCGGCGGCAACTGCGAGCTCACTCGCGTTGGCGAAGTCGTCGAACACCAGGGCGTGCGCGTCGTGGGGCTCGCCAACCCGGCGGCGCAGATGGGCGCGCACGCGAGCTTCATGTACGCCAACAACGTCCTCAAGCTCGTCGCGCTGCTGGGCCACGAGGGCCAGTTCGCACCGGACTGGACCGACGAGATCGTGATCGGCGTGACGATCGCGCGCGGCGGCTCGATCGCGCACGCCGCGACCGCCGAGGCGCTCGGCGTGGCCGCGGTCGCGCTCACCCCTGACGTGAAGGAGAACGCCTGATGGGCAACGCCCTGCTGCAGTACGGCACCGTGCTGGTGCTGGCCATCTTCGTGGGGATCGAAGTGATCTCCAAGGTGCCCAGCGTCCTTCACACGCCCCTCATGAGCGGGTCCAACGCCATCCACGGCGTGATCCTCGTGGGCTCGATGATCGTCCTGGGCTCGGCCACCACTCACCTGGAAGAGGTGCTCGGCTTCTTGGCGGTCATCCTGGCCACGCTCAACGTCGTCGGGGGCTTCGTGGTCACCGACCGCATGCTCGAGATGTTCCGCGCGAAGAAGCCCACGGCGCCGCCCGCCCAGAGTGACGAGGTCGCTCCGTGAGCCGTGACACGCTGATCAACCTGCTGTACCTGGTCTCGGCGACGACCTTCATCCTGGCGCTCAAGGGGCTCTCGAGCCCCAAGCACGCGCGCAAGGGCAACCTCGTCGCGGCTGGCGGCATGGCCCTGGCCGTCGGGGCGACCTTCTTCAAGTACGTCGACGGTCACGCGCTGTACCACTTGCCGCTGATCGGCCTCGCCATGGGCATCGGTGTCATCGTCGCCGTGCCGGTGGCGCGTTTCGTCCAGATGACCGCGATGCCCCAGCTGGTAGCAATCTTCAACGGGGTCGGCGGTGGGGCCGCGGCCCTGGTATCGATCACCGAATTCATCCATATCCATTCGACCAAGCCGGCCACCTACGTCACCCTCGAGGTCCTGCTCGGCGTCCTCATCGGGACGGTCTCGTTCTCCGGGTCGGCGATTGCCTTCGCCAAGCTCCAAGAGCTCATGACCGGCCGCCCGGTCACCTACCCGGGACAGCAGTTCCTCAACGCTGTGATTGGCGCGGGCGCGGCGGTGTTGATCGTGACGATCCTCGTGAACAACTCGACGACGCTGCTGTGGATCCTGTTCGCGTTGGCGTTCGTCCTGGGTCTGGCCTTCGTGTTGCCGATCGGCGGCGCGGACGTGCCGGTGTTGATCTCGCTGCTCAACTCCTTCACCGGCCTGGCGGTCGCCGCGTCGGGCTTCACGCTCGGCTCCAACCTGCTCATCGTGGCCGGCACCCTCGTGGGTGCCTCGGGCATGTTGCTCACGCGGATGATGAGCGCGGCCATGGGCCGCAGCCTGCCCAACATCCTCTTCTCGGCGTTCGGCTCGGTGATCACCGCCAGCGGCGCGACCGACCGCGAGGACGGGCGCAGCGTGCGCTCCGGCTCGCCCGAAGACGTCGGCGTGCTGCTCAGCTACTCCAGCCAGGTCGTCATCATCCCGGGCTACGGCCTGGCGGTGGCCCAGGCCCAGCACGTCGTTCGCGAGCTGGCCGAGCAGCTCGAGGAGAAGGGCATCGAGGTCACGTTCGCGATCCACCCGGTCGCCGGTCGTATGCCCGGCCACATGAACGTGCTCCTGGCCGAGGCCAATGTCCCCTACGAGCAGCTCAAGGAGATGGACGAGGCGAACTCCGAACTGCAGACCGCTGACGTCGCGCTCGTCGTCGGTGCCAACGACACCGTGAACCCCGCGGCGCTCGAGGACCCGAGCTCGCCCATCTACGGCATGCCGATCATGCGCGCGGACCTGGCCCAGAACATCGTCTTTCTCAAGCGCTCGATGCGCCCCGGATTTGCCGGGATCGAGAACGAACTGCTCTATAACCCCAAGACCATGCTGGTCTTCGGCGACGCCAAGGACACGCTGACCAAGATCCTCGCAACCGTCAAGGCGTCGTAGCCGAGACTGACTGGGCTGGCTTACACTGCGCTCAGTTCGTCCAAACGAGCCCGGATCGCCGAGTCGAGCTCGCCCGCCGCGGCCGCGTTGGCGCGAACCTGTTGGGGGTTCGAGGCACCCGCGATCACCGAGCTCACCGGCGCGTGACTGAGCAGCCAGGAGAACGCCAGGGTGAGCAGAGGCACGTGCACCTCCTCGGCGTATTCGAGGAGGTCGCCCACGCGATTGACGATGCGCTCACTGAGCCAGTGGGCGCTGCGCTCGGGGGCCATGGCCGAGAGGCGCGTGCCCTCGGGCACCGGCGCGCCGGGCCGGACCTTGCCGGTGAGCAGTCCGTTGGCCAACGGGTAGTACGGCAGGAATGCCGTGTCGAGTACCCCGCAGGCGTCCAACACGCCGTCGCGCTCGGGGTCGCGAGCCAACAGCGAGTACTGGTTCTGGACCGAGACGAACGTCGGGCCGTCACCGGCTGCGGCATGCGCCTCGCGCAACTGGGTTGCGCTCAGATTTGAGCAACCGATTTCGCGCACCTTGCCGGCGGCGACCAGTTCGGCCAGCGCTCCCAGCGTGTCGGCGAAGGGCACGGTGTCGTCGGGCGCGTGCAGCTGGTAGAGGTCGATGCGGTCCGTGCCCAGCCGTGCGAGCGAGGCCTCGCACGCTGAGCGCACGTAGTCGGGTCGTGCTCCGTAGTGCCGGTCGTCGATGGGCATGCCGAATTTGGTGGCCACGACTACCTCGTCGCGTCGCGCGCCCAGCGCCCGGCCGAGGAAGACCTCCGACTGGGTCCCGCCGTAGATGTCCGCGGTATCGAACAGGTTGATCCCGACGTCGAGCGCCGCGCTCACCACGTCGCTCGTGCGCGCCTGGTCGAGGCGTGAGCCGAAGTTGTTGCAGCCGACGCCCACCACGGAGACCGATAGCGAGCCGATCGAACGCCGCTCCATGTTGACTCCTTCGCCGCTCATTGTTCGCTCGTAGTGTAGGCAGGGCTCTCGACCAAGGCCGCAGCGAATCACGCCGCTACGATGGACTCATCGGCCGGGAGGACTCATGAAGGTCATTGTCGATTACGACCTGTGCACGAGCAACGCCGTGTGCATGGGCATCGCGCCGGAGGTCTTCGAAGTGCGAGACGACGGGTTCATGTACGTCCTCAACGATCAGCCTGGGCCGGAATTCGACGAGCGTCTTCGCGAGGCCGTCGCCAGTTGCCCGAACGGCGCCCTCTCACTCGAGGAGTAGCCGTGGAGCCCACCCGCGTGCGTTTCGCACCGTCGCCCACCGGGTTCTTCCACGTCGGGTCCGCGCGTACCAGCCTCTTCAATTGGCTCTTCGCGCGTCAGCGCGACGGGGTCTTCGTCCTGCGCATCGAAGACACCGACGCCTCGCGCAATGAACCCCGTTGGAGCGAGGGCATCATGTCGGCGATGGCCTGGCTCGGCCTCGACTACGACGAAGGCCCCACCTATCAGAGCCAGCTGCTGGGCGAGCACACGGCGGCGGCCGAGGCGCTGTATGAGGCCGACTACCTCTACGCGTGCGACTGCACCCGCGAGATGATCGACGAGCGCGTCAAGGGCCGCCCGACGCCTGGCTATGACGGTTACTGCCGCGACCGCGCGGTCGTGCGTTCAGCATCGACAACGCTGCGGTTTCGCGTCCCCGATGAGGGTGACACGGTGGTGCACGACCTCATCCGCGGCGACGTGACGTTTCCCCACGCAAGTTACGAAGACTTCATCGTCGTCAAGTCCAACGGCGTGGTGCTCTACCCGTTGGCCAACGTGGTCGACGACCGTGCCTCGCGTATCACGCACGTGATCCGCGGTGAGGACCTCCTGCCCACCGCACCCAAGCAGGTCTTGATGTGGGCGGCGCTCAACGAGACCGGCGGCGCGCACGTGGACCTGCCGGCCTTCGCCCACCTGCCGATGCTGGTCAACGAGCAGCGCAAGAAGCTCTCCAAGCGCAAGGATCCCGTGGCCGTGGAAAACTACCGCGACCAGGGGTACCTGAGCGACGCGTTCGTCAACTATCTGGCGCTGCTCGGGTGGAGTCCGCACGGCGACGAGGAGGTGGTCGGACGCGACGTGCTGGTCGAACAGTTCGCACTAGAAGACGTGTCGCACTCACCGGCGTTCTTCGACGTCAAGAAGATGACGCACATGAACGGTGAGTACCTTCGCGCGCTCTCGCCCGATGAGTTCGTTGAGGCGTCCCTGCCCTGGGTCGCGCCGTGGGCCGCGTCGTGGCGGCCCGCCGACCGTGAGCCGCCCTGGACCGAGGCGCAGTTCGACGCCGCGCTCTACGAGCGCGTGGCGCCGCTGGTGCACGAACGCGTGGCCACCCTGGGCGAGATCCCTGGAATGGTCGCCTTCTTCTTCCTCGATGAACCCAACGTGGACGAGGCCGCTTTCGCCAAGGTGATCGCGGACGACCCGATGGGTCGATCGATGCTCACCGAGGCGATTGAGCTCTTCGCGGACGTCGAGTGGCGGGCCCCGGTATTGCACGATGCCACGAGCGCCATCGGTGAGCGACTCGGGCTGGTCCTGCGCAAGGCCCAGGCGCCACTTCGCTGCGCCGTGACGGGGACACTGGTCGGCCCTCCGTTGTTCGAGTCGATGGAGGTGCTCGGGCGCGAGGCAACCATCGAGCGCCTGGGCCGCGCGCTCAAGCGGGCGACGGCGTGATCCTCGGCCCGCTCAAGCTGTTTCTTCGCTTGGCCAGCCTGGTCGTGTCGGCCATTCTCATCTACTTCGCTGTGGGGTTCGTCCAGATCTGGCACACCGGGACCGAGCACTCGAAGAATGACGCGCAGGCCATCCTGGTCTTCGGAACAACCGAGAACAACGGGCAGCCGTCCACGGAGCTCAAGGCACGCCTCGACGATGCGCTCGCGCTGTTCCGACATCACCGCGCACCGTGGATCGTGGTCACGGGCGGCAAGTTGGCCGGTGACACCCACACCGAGGCGGGTGTCTCGGCGGCCTATCTGGAGTCGCACGGCGTGCCGAGCTCGGACATCATCGTCGGTTCCGGCCGCGACACCTGGCAGAACGTGTCCTCCGTCATCACGGCAATGCGACACCATCACCTGAACACCGTGCTCAGCGTGACCGATCCGTTCCACGAGTACCGCGCCATGGCCATCGCGTCGGACGAGGGCCTCACGCCGTACCCGGCGCCGGTGAACCACGCGCCCTCCTCGCGCGGGTCGCTCTGGTGGTACTACGTGCGCGAAACGGTCGCCGTCGGCGTCGGTCGGCTGGTGGGCTATCACACGCTGAGCACGTGGACCACGAAGGGTCCGCAGGTCACACTGCCCCCTGGGGGTCCGTAGCCGACCGGTTAAGATTGCCGAGCCCTTCGGGGGTGGTGTAATTGGCAACACAACTGGTTCTGGTCCAGTTATTCAGGGTTCGAATCCTTGCCCCCGAGCGAAGAGTGCGCGCGGACTTCCGCGTGCCCGCTTCACGGTCCCATCGTCTAGTGGCCTAGGACATCACCCTCTCAAGGTGGAGGCACGGGTTCGAATCCCGTTGGGACTGCTTTTCCTGGTTGGTTGGCGGCGCGCGATTCCGCGAAGCCCTCAGCCGGGCGACGCCAATCCATTTGCGGTCTTGGGGCCTACGATCGACGACATGGCAATGAAGTCGCGCGCCCACCACGATTCGAAATAGCGCGCCGGCGACCCCGTCATTGCCGCCAACAGTTCCGTTCCGTTCGAAGCCGTTGCGAGCCCGCTCGTCGTCGACGGCCTATAGCTGGAGAAGTTCACCCAGTCGGTGTTGATGTCGAGTTCCATGGCGCGCACGGCGCCAGCTCGGACGAGGAGATTGGCGAGGTCGGTGATGTTCAGACCAGGACCACCGACGTAGACGAGCGCTCCGTTGGACGTGATCCCCAAACCCGAACGCCACACGTACACGGCGTTGCCCAGAGTGAGTCCCCATTGGCTCGTGTCCTGAGCATTCAGCCCGGGCACAACCCGGCCGTGGTTCACCAGCAGGTCGAGGTTCTGGCGAACCGACACAATTTGGTGGGTGATGGGTACGCCGCCCCACGCGACGATATTGCTGGAACCGTTGCGGTAAACGACGAACGAGGCCGCGCCCTTCCTCAGTCGTTTCTCAGTCCTCCCGGCGGTGTAGTAGCCGCCGTTGGCGTTGGACATGAGAAAGCCCGCATTGAACGCCGCCACGAGAGTGCGGGCCGCGGAGTTCCTGATCGGAGCCGTCAGAGGATATGGGCCGCCCCCCGGAATCCAGCTTCCCGAGTAGAGCGACGCGTGCAGCAACTTGGTGTCCATCCATGCGACACCCACGACATAACTCGTGTGCACGGCGTCGGGGCGCAGGGTCGTCTCGTAAATCGCCGCCACGCCGTCGACGCGACGCCCCACGGGTGACCACTGACCTTCGCCCGCGATTGGCGGTGAGGCGAAGGGAACTATTGGCTGGGGCGTCGCCAGGTGAGCCACTGACGAGGTGAGGTTCGACGAGGACGAGGACGGGGCACGGATCGCGCCCGCCGGCGGAGTGCCACCGACGGGTGGCGGGTGGTGGCTGTACCACTGGTTCTCCGCCCAATTGACCACGCTCGCCGCGCCGTGGCTTCTCGCCCACTCGGCCAGACGTGCACCGAGCGAGCTGCCCAGGGCGGGATTCAGGAGCGCCCCGCCGAGCGAGAAGGCCAGCCAAACGACTGCGACGCTCAAGGCCAGCAAGATGACGGCGGTCGGGCGTCGACGTCGATAGAGACGACGGTGCTTGGCGCGGTGTTTGGGTTTCCGGCGAGGACTGGGCGGCTCAGGCGTCGGCGGCCCGTCTCTGTTCACGGTGGATTGCGCCATGGGCTACCCGTGCGCCATCAACCACGGCCCCACGTACGGCACCGTCACGGCTCCGAGTGCGAGGCCGCCGACGAGGCTCGTCGTCATCGCGAGTCGTCGCCAGCGTGATCCCGCGACAGCGACGCTCGCGCGCCGCCTCCAGTCCCTCGTGGACAGACGGGCCGTCTCGGTGATGTGACCAAGCACATGGACGGTCATGCAGCCAAACCACAGGACGAAGCTCGCCTTGTGAAGACTCATCATGGTGCCACGCCACGCCACGGGCCCGAGTAGGAGAAGGATCCCCGAGGCAAAGAGAGTGATCGTCGTGAGGATGACGAACGGGCCGAGAAGTCGAAGCGCCACCGGTGGGGGGCCCTTCTCTCGGTACTCGCGGGACCCCCCGTAGTACTTGGCAAAGCGCCACGTCGTGCTGGCCAGCTTGACGAGTACCGGCGGCACGAGCAACATTCCAACGAATACGTGGACCGTGAGCAGCGTTCGTACCTGGACAACCGTGACGCCCTCGATGGCGAGAAGCACGAGAAGCGCGAGCGCCGTAGAGCTCGTGAGTCGCGCATTCGCCTCGGTGCCGAATCGAGTCGCACGTCGAACGGTTCGTGCCTTGTCAGGGCGGGGGCGATGCTCAAGCGAGGTTGGATTGTCGGTGGTCACAACTGTGCGCCACTGACGACAGAAAAGTTGACGACACATTTATGGGATGCCGGGGAGGATCGGCAGCGCGGGCCAGTGCCGCGAACAGTGCTCGTCATGGTTCAGAGGGTAGAAAACCAACTTAAGACCCTCATGAAAAGCGCCCGACCTTTCTCAAATTCTTACTTTTCATCCATCACATCGGCTCCGTGTGATCGGAACCTGACCGCCGACACGGACACCATTGTCGAGCGGGACACCTCGTTCTGAGATGACTCAATCGGACTGCCGTCGACTTTGTTGATCGCCGTCCTAGGAATCGACATGAGATTCGCGTTCAAGTGGGCCGCTTCATTCGAGCGACAATCGCCGCTAAAAGCATGGTCACAACCTAAGAAGTTGTGAAGTTTGGACGGGATTATTAGGAACCTTGGATATTCTCATCTTCCAGCCTCGGCGACGGGCACTTGACGGGAGAACTGAGTGGAGTCTGCCCTCTTTGATCCTGAGTCGACCCCGAGGGGACAAAAACGACGGCGCAGCGGTCCGCTCCGAGCGACGGCACCAAAGCCCAACCTCGCTTTCTTCTTCACGACGTTGGCGGTGGGGGGGCTCGGTATGGGTCTCGTCATTGGATTGCCGATTGTCGATGGCACCCTCAGCGAATTACACCTCCAAGGTGGGGTGGCTATGTTCATCGGTTCCACTACGGGCCTGGCGGGCACCTACTTGGCCCTGCTCATGGTGGTACTCGCGAGCCGTACGCCGGCGCTAGAGCGCATTCTCGGGCAGGGCGGAGTCATGCAATGGCACAAGCGCCTGGCCCCCTGGCCCATCACGTTGATCAGCCTTCACGCCGTCTTCCTGACGCTGGCGTACGCCGAGGTGGCGAAGAGGGGCGTCCTGGGAGAGGCCGCCGTCATCATCAACACCTTTCCCAGCATGGTGACGGCGACGGTGGCGCTGGGAATCATGATCGCCGTCGGATTGGTTTCCGTTCGCCAGGTGCGCGAACGCGTGCCGCGCGAGAGTTGGTGGCTCTTCCATTTGCTGATGTACCTCGCTCTCTTTCTCGCCTTCGCGCACGAGTTGGCGCTGGGACCCTCCTTCGTGGGCCACCCGCTGGCGCGCGAGTGTTGGACCGTCGCGTGGCTCCTGGCCGCATCGCTAGTCCTCGTCTATCGCGTCGGCTACCCCGCCTATCGGTCGCTTCGATATCGATTGCGGGTGGTGGACGTCAAGCAAGAGGGCCCCGGCGTCGTGTCGGTAATTCTCCAAGGTCGGCATCTCGAGCGTTTGCCGATCGCTGGCGGTCAGTTCTTCGAGTGGCGATTCCTCACTCCGCAGATGTGGTGGCAGGCGCATCCCTTCACCGTGTCGGCACTTCCCCAACCGCCGTATCTGCGTTTGACGGCGAAGGGTGTCGGCAACTTCTCGAGATCACTGGCGAACGTCAGGGTCGGTACAAAAGTCGCCATCGAGGGGCCCTACGGATCCTTCACTGCCTTCGCGCGGCGCCGCAACGACGTTCTGCTCATCGCCGGGGGCATCGGCGTCACGGCCATCAGATCTCTGCTGGAGGATCTACCGATCAAGTCACGGCCCGTGGTGGTGCTGCGCGTCTCGCGCGAAGAAGACCTGGTCTTACTCGACGAAATCGAGAAACTGGTGCGCCATCGAAAGGGCGTCCTTCATAAATTGATTGGTGGCCGGGACGTGGTTGAACTGGACGAAGTGCCCACTCTGGTTCCCGACATCGCCCGTCGCGACGTTTACATCAGTGGTCCGGAGGGCTTCGTGCGACAGGCCGCGGACATGGCTCGACGCGCGGGCGTGGCCAACGAGGCACTGCACCAAGAGGCCTACCGGATCTGACATGAGACGCCCCGTGAAGATTCCATTGACGCTCATGACCGCCACGGCGGCCGGGTTCGTAGGGGTCGTGACTCTGCACAGCCCGTCGAGTCACAGCGCGCCGGTTTCGAAGGTGAGCCCTCCATCATCGGGCGCCACCACCACAACATCGCCCGGCGCACCGCCGAGTACCACGACGACGGTGGGCGGCTCATCCGGCGTCGTGAACGGGAGTGCCGTCGGGCCGATCGAGAACTACGGGTACGGGCAACTAGCGGTCAAGGTAACCATCGTCAACAACCGGATTGTCGGACTCACCGTGGAGTCACTTCAAACGTTGGAGTCCTACTCGCAGCAACTCGAAGCGCAGGTCGTGCCCTTGCTCAAGGCCGAGGTGTTGCAAGCACAGGGCACCAAGATCAGTGCACTCTCCGGCGCCACGTATACGAGTGAGGCGTACGCGTACTCGATCCAAAGCGCCCTGGACGCGCTGCACTTCAAGTGATTTCCTCATTCGAGCCGGTCATGGGAACGGTGGTTTCGTTCTTGGTTGAACCCGGACACCTCTCCAGCGAGGACGTCGGGCGTGCGCTCGATGAGGCGGTGGCCGAGCTACACCGCATAGATGACCGCTTCAGTACGTGGAAGCCCGAGAGTGAGCTGTCGCGTCTCAGAGCGCGTGAGATCGACCGGTCGTCGAAGCTGATGGACGAGGTGTACGAACTGTGCGCGCACGCCGTTGACATTTCCCGGGGCTATTTCGACCCGTGGAAGATGCCGGGAGGCTTCGACCCCACTGGCCTCGTCAAGGGCTGGGCGGCCGATCGCGCGCTGGCGATTCTGGCGGGGCGGGGCATTACGAGCGGCCTGATCAACGCGGGCGGAGACGTGTGTGTGCTCGCCGGCGAGTCTCACGACGTGGGAATCCGCCACCCCTCGACACCTGACGCGCTCTGTGCGGTCGTCACGGTCAGCTCATCGGTGGCCACGTCGGGTGTCTACGAGCGAGGAGACCATCTCATCAATCCCTACGGCGGTGACGTCGCGGCTGTCTCGGCCACCGTGGTCGGGGGACCGTTGGCCCTTTGCGATGCCTTGGCCACCGCTCTGGCCGTCGGGGGCAAGGAGGTCCTCTACCTCCTTGAGCAGGTCACGGAGTTCGAAGGCTTCTTCATCGACGCTCGCGGTGACATGTTTGCGACCTCGGGAATGGTCCTCTCCGCGCCCAGTGCCGCGGTTGAACGGGCCGTGACCTCTACGCGGTAGGAGGGTCCGCACGATCGGTACCACTTTTGACCCACGTCCCTCCGAGTCGTGGTCGACTCAAATTCGTGGCGGTCCAGCCACCTTCGAACTCTGGCGACCAGGAATCCAACGCATGGGACCTTCTTCTCGCGCGAGCGGTCCTTCAGAACGTCCAGGCGAGGAACGATTCGCGACGTCGTTCGTAAGTCCACGGGACGGTCCCGAGTAACGGCGGCGAACGTCCAGTCTCACGAGGCGTGAACTCTTCAGACCTCCGCCACGTAGAACCTGGTACGGGTCGCGCAAACGGGGTCGGCCATTCCGGGGTGTCACGCGCTCGGATGCACCTCCTCGGTTGTCACAGTCCGCGAGAATGAGGAGATCGACGACATGGTTCATTTCACCCCACACCGCACGATGAATCGGCGGCGTGCCGGGCGCGTCGCACTCGCCGCAGTCGCGGCTGTTGGCGCCGTATCGGTTCCGGTTCTCGCGACCTCTGCGTCGGGCGCATCCAGCAGCCGCGCGGTTGCGAAGGTTGTGGTGTCGACTCTCAAGACCAACCAGTTCGGCACGATTCTGATGAGCGGCCGAACGGTGTACACGCTGCGCCCAAGCGCTGTTGCCTGCACCGCCAGCTGTCTCAAGATCTGGCCTGAGCTCCTCCTGCCCCTGGGCGTGGCCCACGCGACGGCGGGCACCGGAGTGAACGCCGCCAAATTGGGCACCCTCCGGCGCGCCGGCGGCCGACTTCAGGTGACGTACGCCGGTCGGGCTCTCTACTGGTTCTCCAATGACAAGGCCGCGGGCCAGGTCAAGGGGAACATCACGGACAAGTGGGGAAAGTGGTCAGTCGTCGTGACGAAGGCACTCGCGCCCGGCACGACGACCACCACCACCGCGGGCGGCGGCGGCGGAATCGGTTTCTAGCGGACGGATTGAGTACGGAGGCGTTGACATGTCAACTGTTGTCGTTGGGACCACTCGTTCGGCCGCCACCGTGCGGCGTGAACTCCCGGTCGCGGCTGGGCGTCACCGCGCACTTTCGACCCGGGTGTACCTGCCGGCCTGTTCGATCGCGGTGGTCGCCGCGGTACTCGTCACGATCGGCTGGCTGAGTCACTGGGGCGGCACGAGCTTCGCGGCGTCCATGACGAGCCTGCGCGTGGTGCTGGTCGGACCGGTCACGCTGATCGTGCTCAGCGCGTTCCTCATCGTTGAGCGGCTTCGTCCCGCACAACGGCGGCCGATCTTCGCGCGCGGCTATCGCCAGGACCTGCTGTACACGGTGCTCAATGCCACGATCGTCGCGCCCCTCGTCGTGGCGTTGTCACTGTCGTTCGCCGAAGTCGCGCACCGGTCGCTGCCCTGGATCGTCATGCCGCACCTCGACGCGGCGCCGCGATGGGGCGTCATCGCGCTGATCTTCGTGGCGATGGACGGATGCAACTGGCTCGCGCACTTGGCCAACCATCACATCCGGATGCTGTGGCGATTCCACGAGTTGCACCACTCCCAAGAGGACATGAGCGTCCTCACTGTGTTTCGCACGCACCCGTTGATCCACGTCTCGTACCTGATCGCGCTGATCCCCGGCGTGGTCTTGGTGGCGAACGGTGCGATTTCGACGACGTTCCTGGTCGTCTACGCCGGATTCGTTGCTTTCGAGCACTCGAACACCAACCTCGGCTTCGGGCCGCTGGGACGCCTCTTCGTCTCTCCCAACTACCACCGCATCCACCACCGCCTCAACGGTCGTCAGGACATCAATCTCGGTTTCGCGCTCACGATTTGGGATCAGCTCTCTGGGCGGGCGGTGTTTCCCACACCGGAGACGATTCGGGCCGACACCGGGCTGCCGGGCCGACCGATTGCGGTCGAACAGGCGTCAACGCGTCCCCGGCACCTAAGGGTCATGCTCGCCCAGCTCGTCGCGCCGTTCCGACCTTTGGACCGGACGCCAGACGCGCCGTCCCCGCCTGGTGAACGGGCCGAGACAGCGTCCACGCTGGCGTTCAGCGCAGCGCCGAGCGGTGACTCGGTCCTCGCGGACGGGTCGGTGACCTGAGGGTGGACGGACCTGCGCCGGTGGGGCGTCGGCGAGTGCGTTCGGCATTGAATCTCTTGTTGCGTTCGAGCGCGCAGGACCTGCCCACCGATCTCACGCTGCTCATTGTTCGCGTCGCGCTGGTGTGGGTCTTCATGTACTACGGCGCGGGCAAACTCTTCGGGACGTTCAATGGTCCGGGTCTGCACAACACCGCGGTCTACTTCGCCTCCTTGCACCTGCGACCTGGCATGTTCTTCGCTGTCCTTGGTGGGGTCACCGAATTCGGTGGTGCCGTTGCCCTGGGACTCGGGCTGGCCACTCGCTTGGCCGGTCTCGCCCTCTTCGCGGACATGGTGATGGCGATGGTCACGGCCACCTGGCAGAACGGCTTCCTCTCAGCCACGCCGACCCCGGGGTATGAACTAAATATCGTCATCGCAGTCCTTGCGCTCGTCGCGGCATTCTTTGGGGCAGGACGCTTGAGTGTGGACTGGCTGCTCGCACGGCGCTTTGGTGTCCTGGGTGTGACTGCGCATCGAGGGGTGAGTGCCTGATGCATGACGCTCAGTTCCACCGCGCAACGTCGCGCAGCAAAGTTGCGGGTGTGGCCTCGGTGGCGGCCCGGGCGCGACCGCACCTGGCGCGTTGGTTGGAGCCCGGATTCTTCTCGGACCGGGCGATTCTCATCATTCGGATCTTCATCAACATCAACGGTGCCGCCGGCGCGGCGTACTTCGCCGTCGAGACCCTGCGGGTCTACCTCAACACGCACCACCTGATCGGTGCGGCCTTCTTCGTGGTGCAGATGTGGGTCGTGATCGCGTATCTGATACGGCGCCCGGCGCGCAAGGTGAGCCGTCGATTGGGCGACTGGCTGTTGGCCTTCGGCGGGACCTTCGGGGGAGTCCTGTTCCTACCGGTTGGGGACCACCCGCACTGGGGTATCAGCGCCGGGCTCGACCTGCAGCTGATCGGCTTGGCCATCGCGGCGATCTCGTTCTTGACCCTGGGTCGGTCGTTCGGTTTCGCGGCGGCTGATCGGGGGCTCGTCCTGCGCGGACCCTACGGAATCGTGCGTCATCCGATCTACGCGTCCTACCTGCTGCTCGGGACTGGTTACGTCCTGCAGTCGATCTCGCTGCGCAACGTCCTCGTGATGGTGTTCGTGTTCGGCTGCAACGTCGGGCGGTGTCTGGTCGAAGAACGACTGCTGTCGGCGAACGGCGACTACGACCAGTACCGCGCGCGCGTGCCGTGGCGACTGGTCCCCGGGGTCTGGTAGCCGCGCTAGGGCGAGGCGGTCTCGACCTCGGCCAGGCGCCGCTCCAGGTACCGGCGCTCCGCGTCGCTCCCAGCCTGGCGCACCGCGCGTCGGTAGGCCTCGGCGGCCTCGGCGCGCCGGTCCAGTCGGCGCAGCAGATCGGCTTGCGTCGCGGCCAAGAGGTGGTAGTTCGCCAGCGCGCCGCTCTCCTCTAAGCGCTCGACGATGGCCAGACCCTCATACGGTCCGTGCGCCATCGCCACGGCCACCGCGCGGTTGAGCTCGACGACCGGCGAGGGCACGACGGCGGCGAGCTCGGCGTAGAGCAGCGCGATCTGGGACCAGTCGGTGTCCGCGGAGCTCGCCGCGTCGGCGTGGCAGGCCGCGATCGCCGCCTGGAGTTGATACGGCCCGCCGCGGCGCTGACGCAGCGCCGACTCCAACATCGATCGTCCTTCGTCGATCATCAACGTGTCCCAGGTCGTTCGGTCCTGTTCCTCGAGGGGCACCAAGTCCCCGGCCGCGTCGACGCGGCCCGCGCGACGCGCGTCGTGCAGCAGCATCAGGGCGAGCAGACCTCGGGCCTCGGGCTCGTCGGGCATGAGCTCGATCAGCACCCGCGCGAGTCGGATGGCCTCGGCGCACAGGTCGTGCCGGATGAGCTCGGTGCCGCGGCTCACGGCGTAGCCCTCGTTGAAGAGCAGGTACAGCACGCCCAGCACGGCGCTGGTGCGCTCGACCAGGAGGTGACCCGGCGGCACGCGATACGGGATGGCGGCGTGACGGATCTTTCCCTTGGCGCGCACCAGGCGTTTGGCCATCGTCTCGTCGCTCACCAGGAAGGCGTGGGCGATCTCGGCGGTGGTGAGGCCCGCCAGGGTTCGCAGGGTCAGCGCGACTTGGGCGTCGATCGACAGCGCCGGGTGACAGCAGGTGAAGATGAGGCGCAGGCGGTCGTCGACGATCTCCTCGTGACCCTGCGTGACACCGGGTTCTGACATCACGGTCAACTCCTCGTACTTGGCTGCCTCGACGCCGCCGCGTCGCAGTCGGTCGAGGGCGCGACGTCGCGCCACCGTGGTCAGCCAGGCTCCCGGAACGCGCGGGACCCCGTCAACCGGCCAGCGCTCCAGGGCGCGCGCGAACGCGTCCTGGGCGCACTCCTCGGCGAGGTCCCAGTCCCCGGTGATCCGGATCAGGGTGGCGACGACGCGTCCCCACTCGCGCGTGAACGCGGTGGCAACAGCGCTAGTCGCGTCTACATCTCCCAGATGGGCCTGACTTCGATGGTGCCAAAGTGGGCGGCCGGAATGGCCGCGGCCACCGCGACCGCCTCGTCCAGGTTGTCGCTCTCGATGAGGTAGAACCCACCGATCTGCTCCTTGGTCTCGGCGTAGGGTCCGTCCGAGGTCGTCAGCTCGCCGCCGCGAACCTGGACGGTCGTCGCGTCGGAGGTCGGGCGAAGTCGCTCGCCGCCGCGCAGCACGCCCTTGGCGCCGTACTCATCGCCGAACTTGTCGTAGGCGGCCATCATCTGGGCGCCCTCCTCCGGGCTCATCGCGGCCTGTCCGGCCTCATCCCCGTAGATCATTAGCAAGTACCGCATAACTCTCCTTTCGTCGTGTACTCCTACGACGAACGGGACCGACCCGGATGGACAGGTCTTTCAGTTTCTCGTCGGCGAGACGGTACCAGGCGCGCGTCAGTCCTAGTCGGGTCAGGAACTGAGGAACGGCACGACGTTCTTGGCCCAGGTGAAGTACATGGCGGGCGGGCGTCCCGCCGGGCGCTCGACCAGATCGGTGAAGGCCCCGCTGCCGGCGACGACGGCGAAGCCGGCGCCCATCTCACAGGTCCGACAGCCCAGTCCCACCCCCGGGTTGTACGCGCCGTCGGAGCCGAGCAACTGGTCGCGGTGGCCCCAACAGCCCGCCGCGGTGGGCGACGTACACGCGGTGTTGGGCGATGACGACCCGCCCCAGCCGTCGTCGTACATCCAGATGTAGTCGGCGGCCAGCGCCGAGTACCCCGAGGCCCACGTGCTGCCGTAGGCCGCGGTGCCGCGCGTGTGCGCGACCGCGAAGCCACGAGCGATCGACGGGTCCCGGCGCTGGCGCGCGCTGCTCTGGGCCGCCGCGCTCAGCGTCCGATTGAGTCCCAGATAGGGCGGCAGGCCACGGTCGACGCGCTCGATGTCGGCCAGGACGAAGAGTTGCTCGGGCACGGTGAGTGAGTGCCAGTTGCTCGGGAGGAACAGCGTGCCGACACCTTCACTCGCCCGTGCGGCGTCCACCGAGCGCAGCAGGAACGCGACGCACCTCGCCGCGTCGTCGAAGGCCGGAAAGACCAAGTGTTCGGTGCCGGAACTTTTGATCACGCCGACGCACGGGTTGGCGCAGCTGTAGCCGATGCTGAGCAGTCCGCACGTCCCACTCGAGAGAAAGTTCGGCACCGGCCGCATATTGAGCGGCGGATTGGCGGGTGGGAGGATCCCCAGCGCACCGGCCGGCCCCGCGGGAGCGCCCAGGAAGGTCAGGGCCAGCGCCGCGCCCGTGACGGCCATGCGGGCCAGGGTGAGACGGGCGCGCGACGGGTCTCTCACAGGTTGAATGCCGCGGTCAGGGGCTCGTAGCCCGGGGCCGTGCGCGCCCACGGATGGGCCGCTTCGATCAGCGCGGCGACGTCGAGAAGCCGCCGGTCGTGAAAGTGCGGTGCGGTGATCTGGAGCCCGAAGGGCAGCCCGGTGGGCAGGCGCCCGAAGGGGATGCTCAACGCCGGATTCCCGGTGACGTTCTGCACCGCAGTGGAGTAGACGTCGGGCGCCAGTGCGTGGACCTCGCTGTCGTTGCTGAGGCGACCGTCGGCGAGCCAGCCTTCGCTGGCCACCGTTGGTGTCAGGAGCAGTCCCGTGTCTCCTAGTAACTGGTCGAGCGTGCGCACGTAGAGGTACCGGCGTCGACGTGCGGCGAGGTACTGCGACGCACTGACGCGAAGGCCCGCGCCGAGGAACTCCTGAGTCGACACGTGGAACTCACCCAAGTGAGCGTCGACCCACTCACGGCCCAGGGACGCGACGTGTTCGGCGGTGGTCACGGTGAACCAGTCGAGGTCCGGGTCACCATCGGGGAAGAACCCGTCGGCGTCGCGCCAGTCGACGTCGAGACCCAAGAGTTCCCCCACGGCGCTCACCGCGTCATAGAAGGCTCGGCGCACGCCGTCGGGCAGTGGGCCGAGTGGAGAGGTCCGCTCCGCCGCGAAGAGGCGGCTCGGCGCGTCGCCCCATCGCACGAGGTGGTCAACGAGGGCGCGAGGCGGCGCGCCGGGATCGCCCGCGACGGGCCCCGCCATGACGTCAAAGAGCAGGGCCAGGTCATCGGTGGCGGTGGCGAAGGGCCCGTCGGTTGAGTAGTCGATCCAGTCGGGAGTCGGCCATCGCCCGATCAGTCCGTTGGTGGGTTTGATGCCGACGAGCCCGCACAGCGACGCCGGGATGCGGATCGAGCCGCCGCCGTCGGTCGCGGTTGCCACCAGCACGACTCCCGCGGCGAGCGCGGCCGCCGAGCCACCGCTGGAGCCTCCGGGTGAGTAGGCCTCATCCCAAGGATTGCGCGTGACACCGGTCAACAGGTTCGCGGTGTAGCCCTCGACGGCGAACTCTGGCAGGGTCGACTTGCCCACGACCACGACGCCGGCGTCGGCCAGTCGCTGGGGAACGACCCCGTTGACCATCGCCTTCGGTGCGTCGCGCAGCGCCGTCGATCCCTTGCGAGTTGGGTGGCCCTTCCAGTCTTCGAGGTCCTTGATGAGTGCCGGTGCACCCGCGAGAGGTCCGGTGGGCGCTGCGTGGCTGTCCATCTCAGTGGCAACGGCGCGCGCCTCGTCGAAGGTCTCGTCGGCGAGGACGTTGAGTGGAGCCGCTGATCCCAGTCGGTCGATGGAGACGTCCACGAGGTCCGAGACGCGCAAGCGCCCGTCACGTACCGCCGCGCTCAATGTCGTCAACGGTCCCGGTGGTGTCGTCACGACACGCGCCTACGCAACCGTCGGCTCGCCGCCGTCAGACTCGAGCGGACCGCCGGCCTCGGCCCACGCGAGCATTCCGCCGTCCAGGTTGGCGGCAGTGAGGCCGTGTTCCATGAGGAAGAGAGCGGCGCGGTGCGAGCGACCCCCCGACCGACACACGCACACGATCATTCGCGTCGCGTCAAAATCGTTGACGTGGTCGGGTAGATCGGCCAGGGCCACGTGCATCGCTCCCGGAGCACGACCCTCGGCCCACTCGTCGTCGTTGCGCACGTCCAGCAGGAGGGCGCCCTCGCGCAGTAGCCGCTGGGCTTCTTCCGGGCTCACGAGGCGCTGTTCGTCCATTTCATCTCCGGATCGTGGGACCGACGCGGGCATCGGTTACGGCAAAATCTACTCCTAGACTTGTGCGGTGGCGGGTAAGGGCCTTATTTCTACGCTGTCGTGCACTGGTCTCATTCCCCTGCTCGACCAACCCGAGGGCTTCTATCTCCTCGACGTGCGTGAGCCCGACGAAGTCGCTGACTGGCCCATCGACGGAGCGCACAACATACCCATCGGAACACTGGATGCGCGTCTCGACGAGGTGCCCGAGGATGCGCGCGTCGCCGTGATCTGTGCGAGTGGGACTCGAGCTCGCCAGGGCGCCGAGGTGCTCGCCGCACACGGAGTCGCGAGCGAAGTCGTCGAAGGGGGTATGAACGCGTGGGCGTCGACGTACGACGTGGTGTCGGGGGAGTTCGCCGGCGCCAACGTCGTGCAGCTGCGTCGTCGCGGCAAGGGCTGCCTCTCGTACGTCGTCGGAGCGGGCACGAAGTGCGTCGTCATTGATCCGTCTCTCGATGTCGAGCGCTATCGCGACGTCGCGCGCGAACACGGATGGACGATCACCCATGTGCTCGACACGCACCTGCACGCCGACCACATCAGCGGCGCGCGCGCGTTGGTTGGAGCCACGGGCGCCCAGCTGTGGCTGAACGCGTCCGACGACTTCACCTTCGAGTTCGAGCCCCTCCACGATGGTCGCGTCGTGAGCCTCGCCGAGGGCGTGGAGCTGACGGTCTCGTCGGTCAGCGTGCCGGGTCACACCGAGGGATCCACCATGTACCAGCTAGGTGATTCGGCCATTTTCACTGGCGACACGGTGTTTTTGGAGAGCGTCGGACGGCCCGATCTGGCCGACCAGGCCGAGGTTTTCGCGCACCACCTCTACCGCAGCCTCCACGAACGGGTCTTACCGCTGAGCGACGACGTCGTCGTCTTTCCGGCGCACTACGGCCGGGGCGTAATCGTCCGCGCCGGAGAGTTCGTCGCGCGCCCTCTCGGGGCGCTTCGTGCGACGCTGCCCGCGCTGGCCCTCTCCGAAGGCGACTTCGTTGCGTGGGCCCTCGCCAACGTCAAGGACCGCCCTCCGAACTACCGGCGCATCGTGCGCATCAATGCGGGACGCGAGGTGTTGGGAGACGGGGACGCCGCGCTCGAGCTCGGCCCGAACAGGTGCGCCATTGCCTGAGGGATTGTCCTACAGGTGGCACCCCTACCCCGCGTGCGCCACAGTGAAGACGTCGCGCGGAGGCCCTCCAGGTGACGATGACACGTCAAATCTGAGAAGTAGTTCAGCGAGTGCGCTGGGCATCGCTATGCGAATTGAGCGATTACGACTCCGTGAAGATTTGGAATAGCGCGGCGTCGTGAGGGCGTTGTCAGGGATTGGTGAGGGTTACTTATGCTTTTATCAGGGATTTCATATGTTCGGCGCACCGCACCGAACAAAAAACCACCTGATGAAAACGAAGATTCAGTATTCGCGTTCAGGTTTCGGCCTTATCTATACTGACCAAAGAGGTAACGGCCGTGGCGTGCCACGTGGCGGGTGCCTTAATCGCTTGTCGTTGTGCCGCTGTTCCTCAAAGTAATCAGGTCGATGGGAGTCGGCCCCTGTGAATGGAGTGAAGTGAACACCAAAGCCGCCACTACCGAAGGGTTCGTAATGAATACTTTGCGACGGATACCTCGAATTTTCATCAAGACCGTTGCGGCAGGGGCCGTGCTGGTCGCCACCGCACTGCCAGTGGCCGTCATGGGCGTTGGTGTCGCGAGTGCGGCCACTCCTCCGACGTTGTCCTGCTCCATCGCGGCGTATTACTCGAGCCCGACATGCTCGTCTGGCTACGCCATCATCGGCCAGGGCTTCTCCGGCAACTTCTACCTGGGTGGCACGGGATTCGCAGCCGACCAGCAGCTCGGCGGCAACGTCACCTTGACGACCACCGCGCCGGGCGTGTCGTTTACGAACGTGCAGGAGGACTCTTCGGGCACGTTCGTGACCGCTGAGATCAGCTCCACCTCGGCCACCCCGACCGGTTTCTTCCCGGTCACCTTGACCGACGACAACGGCAGTTCGACGATGACGCTCGGTCTTGGTATTGACAATGGACCGCAGATCACGTCAGTGATCGGGAACGCGGGTACGGCCGGAGGCGCTGCGTCGACCGTGACGGTCACGGGTACCAACCTTCAGTTCTCCGACGTGGAGTTCGACGGAAACGTCGGTTCTCCGGTTGTGGTAACCGAGAACACGAGTTCCGACACCTCGATCACCTTCACCGTTGACAACAGCGACGGAAGCACCGTCGTGCCAGGCACCTACGCCTTCACGATCACCGGGGGCTGGCCCTTCCCCGCGTACGGTTCGGCCACTGGCTCGTACACGGTCAACGCGGCCGCCACCCCGATCACCATTACGGGAGTGACTCCCAACGAGCTCGGAATACCGGCCTCGGGCACCTCGACGGTGACCGCGACGGTTACGGGAACGGGATTCGAGTCGGGCGCGACGCTCTCCATCGCCGCGCCGGCGGGTACGTCCGAAGTCACGTCGACCTTCGTGAACAGCACTACGATGACGTTGACGCTGGACGTGGCAGCGGGTGCTACGACCGGCCAGGTTGACATCACTGTCCACAACCCCGACTCCAACACCTTGCTGGGCACGGGACTCATCGGCATCGGAGTACCAGCCGCGTCGCTGACTGCGGGTTCAACTCCGCCGGTCGCACCGGTCATTCTGACTGAGGCAGGCTCACTGACACCGGGCACGAGCGCGGTGGTCTTCATCCAGGGCAGTTCGAGTTTCCCGCTCACCACGGGAACGACGATCTCGGTCACCGGCCACGGTCAGACCGTGGCGGGCCAGGTTCTCTCCGTCGACGGAACCAACACTGCGCGCGTCCTCGTCAATGTCCCGCGTTTCGCGACCACGACGTTGACCGCAGCGAGCACTCTGACGAGCACCTCTCTGTCGGTCGCCAGCGTGACGGGAATGCCCGCGTCGGGCAACGTCATCATCTCTGATGGCGCGAACTCCCAGACGGTTGCCTACTCGGCCATCGTGGGAAACAACCTGACCATTTCAGCGGGCGCCGCGTCGGCGCACGCTGCGGGCCTGACGGTCGAGTTCCCCTTCCCGCCGGCCGCCGACTACGTGTTGAGCGCGAACAACGGCACTTACACGGAGTCGACTGCGGTGACGATCAACGCTGACCCGGCGACGGCCTACCTGGCGGAGCCCTCCATGACGGCGCTGCCGACGGGCTTGATTCCCGGGACCTACTCGGTCAACGCCTACGTTCCTGGTTTCGGCTTCACCACGGGCGCTGCGGTGTTCTTTGGCAACACCGGTCCCACGGTTCAGAACGGAATCACCGGAACTGTGACGGCGGTCAACGGAAATACGGCGACTCTGGCCGTGACCGTTCCCGCCGTTGAGACCTCGCTCAACTCGTACGCGTTGAACACGGCCGCAACACCTGGTCAGAACGCGCTGTCGTTGGCCACCAACGCCGGATTGGCGGTCGGGAACAAGATCACAGTCAACGCCGATCCCTTCTACCTGACTCCCGAGACCTTCACGGTCACGAGCGTCGACGGAGGCGGGCACATCGTCGGCGTGTCCCCCGCGGTTGCCGACAACCACTCATCGGGTGCGACGGTCTCTGACCTTTCGTCTCCGCAGGCCACCACCGGCACGGTGTCGGCGGTCATCACCAACGGGGCGGGCCAGGCGGTCACCATCGCTGACTTCTTCGGGCTGACGACTCCGGGAACCATCACCGGCTACTCACTGTCAACCAATGGCGTGGGTGCTGGCGCTTCGGCCGCAGCGATCGTCTTCACGACCAGTTCAGCTACTGGCGGTTCGGACGCTGCGTGGACCGTCACGTCAACCACGACCGGTGTGACCTTCGGGACGGTGACCGATGACACGGGCAGCACGATCACGACCACCATTTCGGTAGCCCCGGGTACGGCGGCCAGCGCCAGCGTTCCCGTTTCGATCACGAACGGCATCAAGACCTTCACGGGTACGATCGCCGTTGTCCCCGGTCCCACGGTGACGGCCATTACCACGGTCGCCACTCTGACCGCGGGCGGCTCCGAGGTCGTCGGTGTCACCGGCACGAACCTGGTGGGCAGCATGACGTGCGCCACGTCAGACCCGGCCGTGACGTGCACGGAGACCCCGAACGTCGCCACCGACAGTTCAACGACGAGGACGGTCACGATCAACGTGGGCGCGGCCGCGCTCAATGGAACTGACTCGCTGACGTTGACGGACCCGAACACCTTCGGAGCCGGCACGTTGGCGACGGCAGTCAAGGTGAGCGGCCAGCCCGTGGCGACCGCGATTTCGCCGACGATCGTCCCCGAGTTCTCTTCGACTCTGTTGACCGTCACAGGTACGGGTATCCCGTCGAACCTGTCGACGTGCTCCTACGAGATCTACAACTCGCTGGACGTCGGCGTCTACGGGAACAACTGTGCGACGACGTACGTCAGCGCGACGTCCGCCACGATCACGGCGGGCTCGTACAACACGAGCTTCGGTGGCGACACGATCATCTTCACCCTCGGAAACGGCACGTCGACGTTCGACACGCCGGCCGTGACAGTTCAGGTGGACCCGTTCGCGTTGTTCTACGTGTGGAATGGCAACTTCTCGCCGAACATCGCGGCGGGCTCGGCGAACGTTCCCGTCAAGATCATTGGATTCGGATTCGGGCCGGGGGCAACGGTTACCATCCCGGCGGCCGACGGCACCTTCACGGAGACGTCAGTCACGCCGAACGCCATCTACGGCACGGTCAGCTTCCTCAACAGCGTCCAGCCTGGTCCTTATGGACCTGACGCAGACGTCACTGCGACCATCACCAACACCAATGGTGGAGCGGGATCGGTGACATTCTTCGTCAGCGCGGCGCCCACGGTCAATGCGATCGGCGGAGTCGCGCCGGCGGCCGTCCTCGAAGCGACCGGGACGAAGTTGGTCATCACCGGCACGCACTTCGTGGCCGGTGCCACGGTGACGCTGACGAACGCAGCGCTCGGAACATTCGGTACTGCGGTCGTCACGAGCTCGACGGTCCCGTTGAGCACCTGCACCACCTACGCGGACAACTGTGACACGATCACGGTGACGGTGACGCCCCTTAACTTCACGGGCAACACCCCCATCGTGACCGGTATTGTGGTCACGAACCCCGTGGGTGACGGCTCGGTGTCGGACGCGAATTCGCTGACGATCAACCCAGTGCCCGTGGTGACTGGTACGTACAACGTGGCGACGTTCTCCACGAACCTTGAGGTCACGATCACCGGTACCGGATTCCAGGCGGGCATGACGGCCTCGGCGACGAACTCGCCGGCGTACACCGTCACGCTCGTGAGCGTCAACGCGACGGGCACAGCAGCTGTCTTGCTCGTGACCACCACGTCGGCGGCAACCACGGGAACCTTCAGTACGGTCACCTTCACCAACCCGGACGGCGGATCGGTTTCGTTCCCGCTGAACGGTGGACCGGCCCCTCTCCCGCAGTTGCACATCACGGGAATCCACGGTCGTCCTGCCCGTATCGGTAGGACAGTCACCTTCACCATCCTGGGTAGCAACCTCGGCAAGGCGTCGGTGACCGTCCACCACAGGGGCGTGAGCGTTCACAAGACGTTCAACTCGAACACGGTTATCAAGGTCAAGGTCACGGTCAAGAGGGGCACGAAGTCTGGCGTCGCCAAGCTGCACGTGTTCAACGCGAACGGATCTGCCATGGTGGCCTTCAGCATCAAGAAGTAGCGCTCTGAGCTAGTCGCAAAGCGGCCCCCTCCTTCGGGAGGGGGCCGCTTTTGTTGTGTAGCGTCCGATGGGGGCTTGAGAAAAACGAAACAGGTGTTCAGGGCCTCTTCAGGGCCCGCCACCTGCTGCCAAGAGTCAACGGAGTGCCCAAGTCGACCCGTCAGGTCCGTCCATGACGTCCACGCCCGCGTCCACCAGCGCTGCACGCACGCCGTCGGCGATCTCGTACTGACCACGACCCCGGGCGTCGTCGCGTACTTTGAGAAGGGCTTCGACCAGGGTTGAGGGATCGATTCGACCCTCACCCCCACCGACGGCACGACGCGTTAACTCCGCGATCGCGTCGAGGGCGTCGGAACCGCCGGCCGCGGCGCGTTCCGCAAGGATGCTGAGCTCATCGGCAGACTCTTCGACGACTGGTGTGGCCAGTGTGACGCGATTGGTTGCATCCTGGTGTCGAAGGTCTCCCACAGGTATCGCCGTCCCCTTGGCCAGGGTGCGGACGTCTCCTCGGACCCTCCAGTAGGCCGATCCGCGCCCGCGCACGGTGAGACAGTCGGCGTCGAGATCAATGATCAGGGCGGTGTGCTCGTCGATGCCCAGCACTGCGACGCCGTCGGGTAACTGCTCTTCGAGCGTGCGTAGCCGGGGCTCACCCAGGTAGCAGTAACGAGTGTCGTAGTTGGCCCCCTCGCGGTTGTCGAAGTGGGGGATGACGGCGCACGAGAGTCCAATCCGGCTCATCAGGTCGAGTCCGTCCAACCAGTACGGCTGGGGCACGCCAACCTTGTAGATCTCGTAGACGGGCGCTGTGTGCGAGCCGAGGGTCAAAGCTGCGGCCGACGCGAAGCACAACACGCCCCCGGCTTGAGCCACTGCGTGGAGGTCGTCGACGAGTCCGAGGGGACTCCACTGATCCAACGCCCAGCTGGGGCTGCCGGGTCCGGCAAAGACGTAGGAGGCCGAGCGGACGCCCTCTTTGAAGATGGCACGTTGGATGGCCGTCGCCCTATCGTACGAGGGAAGCGAGAGTGGTTCCAGGGTGGTGTTGAGCGACGTCGCGAAGTACTCAACCAGCTTCTCGGTCATCTGCGGGACGTTGAGCTGGAAGCCGTACGCCGAGTCCAGATTGACCGCACGAACCTGCTCCAGGTTTTGCAAGAGGTCGCGGTGGACCTTGGTCATCCCGGGGGCCGTCTCGCCGGAACCAAGAAGTGCGACGACGCCCAAGCCCACGGCCGTAGCGTATCGGGCGCTGGCCGGACGGCTCCTGACCGGTGGCTAGTTTGGTTCCGTGAGCAACGTCGTCATCAGCGTGCGCCAGCGCGCCCGAGGAAACGTGACATTGGCGATGATTCTCTGGTCGATCGCCATGGCGGTCGTCATTTTCCTCTTCGAGACGCGCTGGACGTCGACCTCGTCGGCGACGTGGGTCGGGGTGGGGGTGACCGCGCTGTTCGGTCTCTACCTGGGTTGGCGGCGACGGATCGCGGCGGTGCTGGTCGCGCCGCTGGTGAGCTGGTTCTTCGCGTGGCCCCTGCTCTGGATCGCGGCGATGGTGCACGACGGTTTCGTCAAGGGCCTCTTCGTTGGGCTCTTCCTGGTCACGATCGGGTGGATCGGGATCGGGTTCACCGAATTCGTCGGGCTGGGCGTCGTGGCTCTTCTGACCCGATGGGTGCGTGGCGGGCGGCGCCCGGATCCGGACGTGGTCATCTTCGGACCGTCCGAGTAGGCGCTACAGGTTCTCCAGCAGCAGCAGCAGTATCTGCATCCACGATTCGGTCGTCTCGGGGTGCAGCGACACGTCATTGAGGGCGCGCGCGAAGCTGTAGCCCTCGAGCAGGACGGCCAGTTGACGCGCGCTGAGCCGTCGACCGAGCACGCCGCGCTCCTGAACCTCCTCGATGAGCTTGGCCATGGACGTGAGGTACTCCTCTTGGATGAGGACGAACTCTCGCTGGAGTTCGGGCCGCGCGAGGGCCGCCGTGGACACGCGTAGCCGGATCCGCCGGAACCGCTCGAGCGCCGCCTGGGTTCCCGCCTCAGTGTCTCCGTCGCGGTAGAACGCCAACAACGACGTGAGGGAGTCAGCAGTTTTCGTGTAGTCGCGCAGCAGCTGCACGTAGCGGCGCACCTGCTCCGCGTACATCGACAGGAAGGTGGCGTCGATGAGACCTTGGCGCGAGCGAAAGTTGCTGTAGATCACCGACGAGCTGAATCCGGTGTCCTCGCAGATATCGGCGATGCGCAACTCGCTCTCGTCGGTTTCGCTGAGGCGCCTGGCGGTCGCGTTGATCAGTGTCTGACGCGTGGACGCGGCGCGACCTTGGACCATCTCCCTCACTCCCTTCGGTTTTCATGACCGCTCGTACGGCGTCGACCGCCGTAGCCCAAATGGTTTGAAAGAAGTTTACAAAGGACGTTGAGTAAATCGTGCATCCGGCGCCGTTCGTCAGAGCCGAATTAGTTTCGGCCGATCACCGCCGGGGCGAGGCGACGCCACTCGTCGCGCGGCGCGGACGTGACGTCGTCTCCCAGAACCTGGAGACAGACGTGGTCGGCGCCGGCGTTGCGGTGCTCGGCGATGCGCGACGCGACGACGGACTCGTCACCGTGCACGACCAGGGCGTCACAGAGTCGGTCCGAGCCGCCGCGCACCAAGTCGGTGTCGTCAAATCCCAGGCGACGCCAGTTGTTGGTGTAGTTCTCCAGTCCGGTGTAGTGCTCGAGGTGCTGGTGGGCCCGACGCAGGAACTCCGCGCGGTCCTGGCCCAGCACGACCGCTTGTTCAACGGCCAGGAACGCGTCGCCGATGAGTCTCCGTGTCCCCGCGGTGTGCTCGACGGTCACCAGATACGGCAACACGCCATCGGTTCGTGACGCACCGAGCTCGAGCATCTTGGGCCCGAGGGCCGCGAGGACCCGGGCGTACGGGTGGCCCGACTCGGCGGCGAGCATCGGCGCGGCGTCCATGGCGTCGAGGTACTCGCGCATCGCGCGCACCGGCGCGGCGTAGACGTGACCGCGAAGTCGTTCCACCAATGGCCGGTGGCTCACCCCGAGGCCGAGCACGAATCGGTCGTCGTACGCCGCGTTGAGGGTGCGCGCCGCGTTGACCGTGGCCACCGCGTCCCGGGCCCAGATGCTCGCAATGCCGGTGGCGACCACCAGGTTCGACGTGGGGGTGAGCAGCAGGCCGGCGCCCGTGAGCGCTTCGCGGCCCCACGACTCGTCGAGCCACATCGCCGCGTACCCGAGCGACTCGACGTCGAGAGCGAGTTCGCTCAACTGATCGGGCGCGATCCACTCGTGCGTGCTGGTCCAGAGTCCGACGGTGCCGCTCAGTCTTTGCAGCGACGGTGGGAACTCACGCACGCGCTCAGCCTATGGAGTTTGGCGTCCTTGGTCGGGGCCGACCACAATGGTGCATGGCCTACGTCGTCGCCGCGGTCTCCGCGTTCTTGGTCTTCTCCGCGGCGACGGCGTTGCGTCCTGGTCGACGCGGCGCCTTTGCCGCACTGGCCTTTCCCGTCGGGTGGGCGGCCGGCGAACTGCCGGTCCAAGCCCTGGTCGTGGAGGCGGCCTTGGTCGGACTGCTGCACTGGTGGGGCTGGCCGCGCACCGTCTGGCTCGGTGACCTCGTGGCGGTGCTGGTCGCGTTGGCCGCGGCGGAGAACCTGGTCCTAGTCGGGATCGTGCTGGGGGCGCGGCGCGTCGTGCGGCGATCGCTCGGTCACAGTCCTCGCCGACCTCTCGACGTGCCGGGTCCGCGCGACGACGTCTTTGGATCGTGGTGGCGCACCGCGCTGCAGTTCTCCTTCCACCCGCACTCCATGCAGCTCGTGCGCAACGTCGAGTACGGCCCCGAGGCCCGGCACCGCCTCGACGTGTGGCGTACGTCGACGACTCCGCGCAACGCGCCGGTGATCTTCTACATCCACGGCGGCGCGTGGACCTTTGGCGACAAGCGCGAGCAAGGTCGCCCCATGCTCCACGAGTTCGTCGCGCGCGGGTGGGTGGTCGTGACCTGCAACTACCGGCTGGCCCCTCGTCACCCCTGGCCCGCCCAGATCCAGGACGTCGTGCGCACCCTGGCGTGGATCAAGCGCAACGTCGCCGACTACGGCGGCGACCCCGACCGGATCGTGGTGTCGGGCCTGTCGGCCGGGGGGCACTTGGCCGCTTTGGTGGCGCTGGCACCCGACGACTCCGAGTGGTGTCCCGACGACCTGGCCGACGTCACCGACTGGTCGGTGCGGGGCTGCATTCCCTTCTCCGGGGTGTTGGAGATGACCGGGGATGAGACCCACTGGCACGGTCTCGGCCGGGGCCTGCTCCACCTGCTGGAGCGACGGGTCGTCCAGCAGCCCTACGAGGGACACGAGGCGCTCTACCGGGCGCTCTCGCCCTACCACCGCGTGCGTGAGGACGCTCCGCCGTTCCTGGTCATCCAGGGAGTGAACGACACGTTGGTGGACGTCAACGTGGCCCGGAACTTCGTCGCGCGGTTTCGTGAGGTGGCCCTCGCCCCGATCTATTACGTGGAGCTGCCCTTCGCCCAACACTCCTTCGACGTCACGGCGAGTCCGCGCACGTCGGCCACCACGCGCGCCGCGGTCGCGTTCGCGGCCGCGGTGACCGAGCCGCGACCGCCACTCACGCTCGAGCGCGTCGCCAGTTACCGGGTCCCCCCGACCGAGTTGCTCGTCAGCATCGACTCGACCTGGGTCGACGCCCGAAAGGTCGCCGTCGATGAGGGTCCGTTCTACGTCGTGACGTCGGACAATCCGTTCTCCACGGCCTTGGACGGCGATGCCAACGCCTCGCGTCGCGCCGACCTCACTGAACTGCTGGCGCGCCGAGGTGTCGTCACGCGCGTGTCGCGCGCGCGAGACCCATCGGGTCATTGGCCCGACGAATTGGGGGTTGCCCTCGGCGACGTCGCGCTGGGCTTCGCGCGACACTTGGCCTACGTCTATGACCAGTTCGCCTTCTACGAGGTCACGGCCGACGCGGTGCGGGTGCGCGACGCCCACGACGGGCGAGTGCTGGCTTAACCGGCGAGGGTGACCTCGACGCGCAGTTCACCGGCGTCCTCGAAGGCGAGGTCGACAATGACACCCGCCGCGCACAGGTCCCGCGCGGCGACGCTTACGGCGTCGCGTACGGCCGCGGGCGCGTGAATGACGCAGCGCGCCACCTCGGCGCGTTGGGAGGCCTTCGCACTGCTCTTGGCGCGGCGCACGGCCTCGAGGACGTCGCACACCGGCCGGTAGACGGTGCTGGGCGCGGCGACGTCGCCCAATTCCTCGACCCGCGGCCACGGTGCACGGTGGACTGAGCCCTCGTGCCACCAGCGCCACGCCTCTTCGGTGGCGAAGGGCAGGACCGGCGCCAACAGGCGTTGGAAGATCGAGAGCGTGAGGGCCAGCGTGGCCAGCGCCGACAGCGTCGCCGGATCGGCGGCGTCCGCGTACGAGCGGATCTTGACCAGTTCGAGGTAGTCGTCACAGAACGACCAGAAGGCGGCCTCGGTGCGTTCCAGGGCGCGCGTGTGGTCGTAGGCGTCGAAGGCCACGGTCGCGTCGGTCACGACCCCGGCGAGCACGGCCAGGAAGTCTCGATCGAGCGGCTCGGTGACCGCCTCGACGCTCGGCACCGCCACGCCCTCGAGCCGCCCGAGCACGAACTTGGAGGCGTTGAGGACCTTGATCGCGAGGCGTCGCCCGACCTTCATCTGGGCTTCGTCGAGGGCGGTGTCGGCGCCGGGCCGACCGCAGGCCGCCCAGTAGCGCACGGCGTCAGCGCCGTGGTTCTCCAACAACGGCAGCGGGGTCACCACGTTGCCCGTTGACTTGCTCATCTTCTTACGGTCCGGGTCCAAGATGAACCCCGAGATCACCGTGTGGCGCCAGGGCAGGGCGTCGTGGGTGAACTCACTGCGCACGACCGTGGAGAAGAGCCAGGTGCGGATGATGTCGTGAGCCTGGGGACGCAGGTCCATCGGGAAGACCTTGGCGAACAGGTCGGTGCCGCGGTGACCGGCGATTTCGGGGGTGAGCGAGCTGGTGGCCCAGGTGTCCATCACGTCCGGCTCGCCGGTGAAGCCTCCCGGTTGGTGGCGCTGGGACTCGTCGTAGCCGGGCGGGACGTCGGTCGAAGGATCGACCGGCAGGCTCTCGAGCGAGGCCAGCAGGGGACTGTCGAAGTCGGTCACGCCGGCCTCGTCGATTCGGTACCACACCGGGAAGGGCACACCGAAGAAGCGCTGGCGCGAGATCGACCAGTCCACGTTGAGCCCCTCGACCCAGGAGCGGTAGCGGTGGCGCATGTAATCCGGGTGCCAGTGCAACTCCTCGCCGCGCGCCAGCAGCTCGGCGCGGTGGGCCAGCGTCTCGACGAACCACTGGCGCGAGGTGACGATCTCGAGGGGCCGCTCGCCCTTCTCGTAGAACTTGACCGGGTGCGTCACCGCAGTGGGCTCGCCGATCAAGTCGCCGCTCGTGCGCAGGGCGTCCACCACGGTGGCGCGCACCTGGTTGACCGTGCGTCCCGTGAGTTGGGCGTAGAGGGCGTTGGCCGCCGTCGCGTCGAGCGAGGGATAGTCGCCCTCGCCGAAGGTCGCGGGCAGGAACCGTCCGTCACGGCCCACCAGGGCCCGCGTGGGGAGGCGCAGCTCGCGCCACCAGGTGACGTCGGTCACGTCGCCGAAGGTGCAGATCATGGCGATGCCCGTGCCCTTGTCGGGGTCGGCCAGCTCGTGGGCCACGACCGGGACCGACACGTGAAAGAGTGGCGACTCTACCGTCGTGCCCACGAGGTCGGCGTAGCGCGCGTCGTCGGGGTGTGCGACCAACGCGACGCAGCTGGGCAGCATCTCGGGTCGGGTGGTGTCGATCTGGACGACGCCGCCGTCAGGCCGGTGGAAGCTCACGCGGTGCGTGTGACCCGGGCGTTCGCGATCCTCCAGCTCGGCCTGGGAGACGGCGGTGCGAAAGTCGACGTCCCACAGCGTGGGCGCCACCGTGGAGTACGCGTTGCCGCGCGCCAGCATCTCGAGGAATCCGTGCTGGGAGATCTCCTGGGAGTAGGCCCCGACCGTCGTGTACTCCATGGACCAGTCGATTGAGGCACCCAACGTGCGAAAGACGTGCCGGAATGCTTCCTCGTCGATCACGGTGAGGCGGCGGCACAGCTCCACGAAGTTCTTGCGCGAGATCGAGACCTTCTCCTTGCCCGGCGTCGCGGGGGGTTCGAAGTCGGGGTCGTAGGCCAGGTCGGCGTCGCCGCGCACGCCAAAGTAGTTCTCGACGCGTCGCTCCGTGGCCAGGCCGTTGTCGTCCCAGCCCATGGGGTAGAAGACGTGCTTGCCGCGCATACGCCAGTAGCGCGCCACGATGTCGGTGTGGGTGTAGCTGAAGACGTGGCCGATGTGCAGGTTGCCCGACACGGTGGGCGGCGGCGTGTCGATGGAGTAGACGTCCTCGCGCGTGACGTCCGCGTCGAAACGGTAGGTGCCCTCGCTATCCCAGCGCTCGATCCACGTGGCCTCGAGGCCGTCGACGGTCGGCTTGTCGGGCACGCGGGGCGCTCGCGGGCTCAGGGCGTCGTTCATGGTTGGCCTAGTTTAGGACCGTGATTCGCCTCTACGATTCCGCGCGCGGCGAGGTCGTCGCGCTGCAGCCGCGCGACGCGGGACGGCTCTCGATGTACGTCTGCGGCCCGACGGTCTACGGCCCGCCGCACATCGGGCACGGGAGATTCACGCTCGTGTGGGACGTCGCTCGCCGCTGGTACACGTTCGGCGGTCTCGACGTGACCTACGTGTGCAACGTGACCGACATCGACGACAAGATCATCAACCGGGCGCGCGACGAAGGTCGGACCGAGCTGGACGTGGCCAAGGAGTTCGAGGCGCAGTGGTTCGAGGCGATGGACGCCATCGGGGTGGCGCGGCCCGACGAGTCGCCGCACGCGACGCACTACCTGAGCGAGATGATCGACCTGATCGCGGAGCTCTTAGAGCGTGGCGTCGCCTATCGAACGAGCGACGGCGTCTACTTCGAAGTCGCGCGCGTCCCCGACTACGGCCTGCTCGCCGGTCAGCCTCTCGACTCGCTGCGCGTGGGCGCGCGCGTCGAGGCCGTCGAAGAGAAGCGTTCGCCGCTCGACTTCGCACTGTGGAAGAACGCCAAGCCCGGCGAGCCGCGCTGGCCGGCGCCCTTCGGGGATGGTCGCCCCGGGTGGCACACCGAGTGCGTGGTCATGTCTCTTCAACTGCTCGGTGACGACTTCGACCTTCACACGGGTGGCCTGGACCTCATGTTTCCGCACCACGAGAACGAACGGGCGCAGGCGGTCGCCTGGGGTCACGCGTTCTCTCGCTACTGGGCCCACAACGGCATGGTGATGGTCGGCGGCGACAAGATGGCCAAGTCCTTGGGCAACTTCACGACGATGAGTGACCTGCTCGCCGACACCGACCCGCGCGCCTATCGGCTCCTGGTGCTGCGCTCGCACTACCGTTCCCCAATCGAGGTCACCGCGGCAACGATCGCCGACGCCGAGCGGGCGCTGGCCCGACTGGACGGCCTGGCGCGTCGTTTCGGTCTGGCGGCGCTTGCCGGAACGGTCCTCGAGCGGGCAACCTCCTTCTCCTGGGAGGGCGCCGCGGGCGACCTGTACGGGGCGGTCGCGTTGAGCCTCGATGACGACCTCGACACCCCGGGCGCGATGGCACAGATCTTTGACGCGGTGACGGCGGCGCACGCCGCCGCCGACCGAGGGGACACCGATACCGCGAGGACGTTGGCCGAGGCGGTCAATGCGTTGTGCGGCGCCTTGGGCCTCAGCCTGCGAGGCGACGCCGATGTGGTTGACGACGCCAGCGCGGCGCTGGTCGCTGCGCGCGACGAGGCTCGGTCGCGCAAGGATTGGGCCGAGGCCGACCGGCTGCGTGATGAACTGGTGAGCCTCGGCTGGACCGTGGAGGACGCCGCGGGCGGGACCCAGATCCGGCGCTGAGAAGTCTCTTGGCATCTCGGTCGGGACCAGGTAACGTTGACCGCGAGGTTGCCGTTGTGGTTCCCTCCGGACCGGTGGAGGCCGGTCGGCAGCAGAAGGAGGCCCATAGTGGCTGTAGGAACCGTGAAGTGGTTTAACGATGAGAAGGGCTGGGGATTTATCGCAGTCGAAGGCCAGCCCGACGTCTTCGTGCACTACTCGGAGATTCAAGGCGATGGACGACGCACCCTCGTCGAGGGCCAGTCGGTGGCCTTTGACATTGAGCCGGGCGACCGGGGGCCACTGGCCAAGCGAGTCCAGATCAACTAGTCCGACGAAAGAAAGAAAACGGCCGGCGCGTCTGCGCCGGTCGTTTTCTCTTGGTAGCCCCTTCGCCAGGGCCTCAAAGTTACTGAAGAGTAACCTGGAGGCACCTCTCGACCAGGGTGGCGCCGTGAACGACTTCTCGATGGAACTGAACGACGACCAGCGCACGCTGGTCGAGTGGTTGCACGGCTTCGCCGAGAACGTGATGCGACCCGCCGCTCACGAGTGGGACGAGCGCGAAGAGACCCCCTGGCCGATCATCCAAGAAGCCGCTCGGCTGGGCATCTACAGCCTCGACTTCTTCGCCAACGCCATGGCCGACAAGACCGGCCTGTCGATCGTTCTCGCCCTCGAAGAGCTCGCCTGGGGCGACGCCGGACTGTGCATGGCGATCATCGGGACGTCGCTCGGCGTGGCCGCGATCATGGCCAGCGGCACACCCGAGCAGCAGATGGAGTGGATCCCGCGGTGCTTCGGGACCCCGGACGACATCAAGCTGGCCGCCTTCGGGGTCTCCGAGCCCGACGCCGGCAGCGACGTCTCGTCCCTGCGCACCCGGGCGGTCTACGACGAGGCCGCCGATGAGTGGGTGCTCAACGGCACCAAGACCTGGATCACCAATGGGGGCATCGCGGACGTCCACGTCATCGTGGCCTCGGTGGAGCCGACCCTCGGGAGCCGGGGTCAGGCATCCTTCGTGGTGCCCGAAGGCACACCGGGACTCTCGATGGGCCAGAAGTTCTCCAAGATGGGCATTCGCGCGAGCCACACGGCCGAGGTGATCCTCCAGGACTGCCGCGTGCCCGGCGCCTGCTTGCTGGGTGGTCGGGAGAAGCTCAACGAGAAGCTCGCGCGCGCTCGCGAGGGCCAGCGTTCTCAGAGCCAGGGGGCCATGGCGACCTTCGAGGCGACGCGCCCGGCGGTGGGGGCCCAGGCGCTGGGCATCGCGCGCGCCGCCTACGAGTACGCGCTCGACTACGCCAAGGAGCGCCAGCAGTTCGGCCGAGCCATCGTCGAGAACCAGGCCATTGCCTTCAAGCTGGTCGACATGAAGGCGCGCATCGACGGAGCGCGCCTCCTCGTGTGGCGCGCCGCCTGGATGGCCGCGAACCGCAAGCCCTACCTCAACGGCGAGGGCTCGATGTCCAAACTGGTGGCGGGCGAGACCGCGGTGCGAGTGACCGAGGAGGCGATCCAGATCCTCGGCGGCTACGGCTACGTACGCGACTACCCGGTGGAGCGCTGGCATCGCGACTCGAAGATCTACACGATCTTCGAGGGCACGAGCGAGATCCAACGTCTCGTCATTGCGCGAGCCATCACCGGTCGACACATCCAGTAGCGGATCGTGCGGATCCTCGCCGTCTGCACCGGCAACGTCGCGAGGTCGGCCATGCTGGGCTTCATGTTTGCCACGATCGCCCAGGACCGCGGTCTCGACTGGAGCGTGCGCACCGCCGGCACTCACGCCATCGAGGGCTCGACCATGAGTTCGCGCACCCGCGACGCTCTGTTGTCCATCCCCGAGCTGGGCGAGCACCGCTACAGCGCCCACCGAAGCCACCAGGTCACCGCATCCGACATCGCCCGGGCCGACGTCGTGCTGGGTGCCGAAGCCAGCAACGTCACCTTCACTCGGCACCTCGCACCCGACGAGGCGACGCGGGTCGTCCAGGTGCGCCAGTTCACGCAGAACGCCCCGCACGGTGTCGCGTTAGACGAGCAGCTGGCCGCGGTCGCGGCGCTGGCACTCGACCCGCGACTTGACGTCGACGACCCGGCCGGCGCGGATCAGGGTGTGTATGACGAGGTCGCCGGGTCACTTTGGCAGTTGGCCCAAGAGTTCGCCACACTCATCGACGGTTAGCCGCGCGACATTCGGTCTCGCCCTCGCCGTATCGGTGCCGTCGGTGGGCCACGCCGCGGTACTGTCGCGATGTTGGCGCCGGACGTGAATTCGGCGTGAGAGGAGAGCACTCATGCAGAAGCGACTGTTGACGCGCTACGCGACCTCGTCGTCGCAGGCGGCGGATGAGAATCAGCGACGCATTGAGGGGGTGTTCGCTGAACTCGCCGAGGCCAAGCCCGACAACGTCAGCTACATCGTGGTGCGGCTCGCGGACGACTCGTTCGTGCACCTCTCGTTTCACGACCACGGCGACGACGAGGTCAACCCCATCTCGTCCACCGCGGCGTTCGCGCACTTCCAGGACGGTCACGGCGAACGTCGCGAGGGTCCCGTGGATCAGCAGACCGCTGAGCTGGTGGGCGCCTATATCACCGTCATCGAGTGACGATCCCAGCGCGAGGCGCCGACCGAGCGCCAGCCGGCGCCGAGGGAGTGTCTAGTCCTGCTGTACGGCGCGCAGCCCACCCCACGCGAGCGTCGCTGCCCGCGCGGCCAACCGCTCGGCCTCCTGCGGCGACGGTACCGGCCAACCCTGAGAGGCCTGTTGGTAGAGCCACGCCACCGCCACGCCCTCGGCGATGCCCACGACACCGGCCGCCAGTTGGTGGCGGTGGTCGTCGCTGATGGAGATGTTGATGTAGGGCTCCACGAAGGAGACCAGGCCGGACTCGAGGTTGCGCAGCTCCGCCGCCGTCTCGCCCTCGTGAAAGTGGATGAACAGGATCCGGAACGCGTCAGTCTCGCTCACGACCATGTCGAAGTAGACGCGAAAGGCGACCTCGATCTTGGCTCGCGGCGAGGAGACCGACGACACGGCGGCGAACAGTGACTCCAGCAACTTGCGGGCCGTCTGGGCCACGATCTCGCGGTACAGGTCGGTCTTGGAGTCGAAGTACTGGTAGAGGATGGGCTTCGTGAACCCCGCCTCCTTGGCGATGTCGTCCATGGTGGTCGACTGGAATCCGCGCTCGGCGAAGATGGAGCGGGCCACTTCGAGGAGCTGATCTCGACGCTCCGCTTGCAGGGGCCGGTCGTCCGCGATTGCCATTGGGGCAACGATAGCGGTCGGGCCACCGCGGTTCAGAGGTCGACGACCTCGCGCAACCGACCCGGCAGATCGTTGACATTGAAGTCACGTCGCGCGATGTCGAGGTTGCGCTCGCGTCGCCGTGCGTCCGGCGCGTCGATCTCGGCCGCGATCCCCGCGACGTCGCCGAGGTCGAAGAAGTCGAAGCCGTGGTCCACGATCTCGCGCGCGACGGGGTAGGGGTAGAGGGCGAGGGGCCGTCGGTGCGTCACTGACTCCAGCACGGGGTTCCCGAATCCCTCCCAAGTCGAGGACATGACGACCAGGTCGGCGGCGGCGTAGGCGTCGTGCACGGTGCGCCCGTCCAACTGCCCGCGGCGCACGTCCACGCCAGAGTGCTCGACGAGCCGTCCCAACTCCTCTTCGTAGTCGTCCTCACTCGGCCCGAGGATCCACAGAGTCGCGCCGAGTGAGGACGCGAGCTCGAGCGCCCCCGCGACGTTCTTGCGCGCGAGCGCGCGACTGGCCAGTAAGACGAGCCGCCCGGCACCGACGGCGAGCTCGCGCCGGGTGGCGTCGCGATCACCCGACGGCGGGTCGCAGTCAAAGGAGTTCATGAGCGTGGTGGCGTGCAGACCGCGTGACGCGAGTTCGCGGCGCGACAGATCATTGATCGTCACGTGGCGCCACTCGGGCGACGCGCGCGGACCCTCCAAGTGTGCGAGGTGGGGCCTCTGCCACGGCAGGTCGTGGTGGTGAAAGATCGCACGTCGACCTGCCAAAACGTCGTAGAGGACCTCGCGCGCCGCCGGGTTGAGTGGGAGCGACGCCAGGTTCTCCACGATCACCACGTCCGCACCGGCGACCGCCTCGTCGAGCTCTCGACGCGTGGGCGGCGACGGGGCGTCGATCGCGAGGCCGGGAAGCACAATGTCGACCGGACCCTCGCCGGCCACCGTGGCGACCTCGTGGCCGAGCGAGCGCAACGCGGCGCACCACTTCGCGGCTTCGATCGAGACTCCGTCGGTGCCCCCGAGGCGAAAACTGACGACGCCGACGCGAGCCATCGCGACACCCTACGGACTTCGGGGCCCCAAGGCACCGGGAGTAGAGTTGTCGGACGGGGTCGGCCCTCGCCGACCCGTTCGTCGGAGGACTCCTTGGCCCAGCGTGCGCTGATTACTGGTGTGACTGGCCAAGACGGCTCCTACCTCGCCGAACTCCTCCTCGCTGAGGGGTACGAGGTCATCGGTGTGATGCGCCGCTCCTCGACGGTCAACATGGAGCGGATTGGCCATCTCCAGGACCGTCTCACCCTCGTCTCGGGCGACCTCATGGACGAGGTCTCGCTGATCAACATCTTGCGCGAACACCGTCCACACCACGTCTACAACCTGGCCGCCCAGAGCTTCGTGCAGGCCTCGTGGAGCCAGCCGGTGCTGACCGGCGAGACGACCGCGCTCGGGGTGACGCGACTGCTCGACGCCATCCGGATCGTCGACCCCGAGATCCACTTCTACCAGGCCAGCTCGTCAGAGATGTTCGGCAAGGTGCGCTCGGTGCCCCAGAATGAGTCGACCTCTTTCTATCCGCGTAGCCCGTACGGGGTGGCCAAGGTCTACGGCCACTGGATCACGGTGAACTACCGCGAGAGCTACGGGTTGCACGCGTCATCGGGCATCCTGTTCAACCATGAGTCTCCCCGGCGGGGCCTGGAGTTCGTCACGCGCAAGGTGACCCACGGCGTGGCGCGTATCAAGCACGGGCTCGACATCGAGGTACGACTTGGCAACCTGGACGCGCAGCGTGACTGGGGCTACGCCGGGGACTACGTGCGCGCGATGCTGACCATGCTGCGTCGTGACGAGCCCGACGACTTCGTCGTGGCGACCGGAGTCACGCACTCGGTGCGCGAGTTGTGCGACGTTGCCTTCTCCGCGGCGGGCCTGCGCTACGAGGACCATGTCGTAGAGGATCCGCAGTTCCGGCGCCCGGCCGAGGTCGACCTGCTGGTGGGCGACGCGACCAAGGCGCGCGCGGTGCTCGACTGGAAGTGCGACGTCGACTTCTTCGGCCTCGTCGAGATGATGGTCGCGGCGGACCTGCAAGCGCTCGCGCGCTGAGTCCATGGAGATCAGCGCGGCACCGGTGGTCACCCTGCGTGACGCCGTCGTGCTGCTCAATGACTTTCCGCTGCTGAGCGGCGTCACGCTCGACGTGCCCGGCGCCAGCCTCACGGTGGTGACGGGGCCGAACGGCGCGGGCAAGACCAGCCTGCTCATGCTGCTCGGGGGGCTGGTTCGACTGTCACGCGGCACCGGTGTCGTGGCGGGCGTCGACCTCGCGTCCGGCGACCTGCGCGAACTGCGTCGGCGCGTCGGCTGGCTGGGCCACGAGGGTTCCTTCTACGACGACCTCAGCGCGCGAGAGAACCTGGTCTTCGCGGCGCGCGCGCTCGAGCGGCCCGTCGATCTGATCGGTCCCGCGCTCGAGCGCGTGGGTCTGTCGCGGCGCGCGAACTCGCCGGCGCGGCGACTGAGTGCGGGCCAACGCCGTCGCCTGGGACTCGCGTGGCTGCTCGTGCGTCGCCCTGCGCTCTGGCTGCTCGATGAGCCGTACGCGTCGCTGGATGATGAGGGTCGCGAGTTCTTCGATGACCTGATCGGCGACGTGGTGGACGCCGGTGCGACGGTGTTGGTAAGCGCGCACGATCCCCTGCGCGCCGAGCACCTGCGCCCCCGCGCGGTCTCCCTTGTCGGCGGACGCGTCGCGGAGGACCCGTCGTGATTCGCACCGCCCTGCTCGTCGCGGGCAAGGACCTTCGCATCGAGGCGCGCAGTCGGGTCCTGCTCTGGCAGGTCGTGCCGTTCGGCGTGATGGCGCTGTTACTGAGCGGCCTCGCCCTGGGTCCGTCGCACGCGGGGAACTCGGACGCAGCACCCGGACTCTTCTACCTCGTTGTGGTACTCGTGACGCTCCTCATGATCAACCGCAGCGTGTCGATCGAGCGAAGGCCGGGGACCTGGGCGTCGGTCGCCACCCTGGGCCTCGACCCCGCGGGCGTCTTCTTGGGTAAGGCCCTGGCGCTGGCGGTCGAGCTGTGGCTGACTGCGGTCGTCCTGCTCGTGGGGGCCGTGCTGTTCCTCCACACGACGTTGCACGGCACCGTGGTGGCCATACCCAGCGTGGTCGAGACACTGGCCGCCCTGGCGGCCGCGGGCACCCTCTACGGGGGGCTCAGCGCGGGCGGGGCCGCGTCGACGCTGCTACCGCTCGTGGCGCTGCCGGCGTTCGCCCCCCTGCTCATCGCCGGGGAGCGCTCCTTCGTCGCCGCGCTGCACGGCGGTGCGCTGTGGGAGTGGTGGGTCATCGTCACGGTCGCGCTCGCCGCCTACGTGGCGGTGGGCATTCTGCTTTACGGTGTCCTGGAGGAATCGTGATGAAGACGCTCGTCAACCGACTGCTCGGGCCCGTCACGATCCTGTCACTGGCCCTGACCGTGTGGCTCGGTCTGTGGGTGACCCCACCGGACCGCGTGCAGGGGAACTGGGCGCGCCTCGTCTACGTGCACCCGGCCGTCGCGTGGGTCGCGCTCTACCTGTCCTTCGGCACCGCCGCGATCGCGAGTGCGCTGTATCTGTGGCCGCGAACGCGCGCGGCCGTGATGGACCGTGTGGCGCACTGCGCCATGGAGGTCAGCGTCGTCTTCATCGCCCTCACGTTGATCACCGGGTCCCTCTGGGGTCGCCCCACCTGGGGTGTGTGGTGGGTCTGGGACGCTCGGCTCACGTCCACCGCCGTCCTCGGCGTGTTGGCGCTCGGGTACTTGGCGCTGCGGCGTGCGACCGATGACACCGGCCAGCGCGCGCGCCGCGGCGCGGTCTACGTGCTGCTGGCCGCGATCAACGTGCCCATCGTGCACTTCTCGGTGCTGTGGTGGAAGACCCTTCACCAGAACGCGACGGTCTTCACGGCGAATCGCACTCTCACCATTCACGGCATCATGGCCTGGACCTTGCTCCTGAGCTTCGTCTCGTTCTCGTTGGCCTTCGCCTGGCTGCTGCGCGCGCGCTACCGGTTGGAGGTGGCGCGCGAGGGTGCGACAGACCGAGTGGTCGAGCGCGCGCTCGACGAGCGTCGGCGCGAGGGCGCGTTCTGATGGGCTACGTCGACGCGGGGTACGCGTTCGCCCTCGGGGGGCTGGCGCTCTACGCGCTCTCCATCTGGTGGCGAGGTCGCCGTGACCCGCACTGAGGACGCGCTCGACCTGACGCCCGTCGAAGCGCCACCGGTCACGCGCCGGAGCCGCCGCCGGGTCATCATCGTGCTCGTCGTCTTGGCCCTGTGCGTCTTGGCCCTGCTCAGCCAAGGACTCCTGCGCTCGCTCAACTACTTCGAGACCGTCGACCAGGCCCTGGCTCATCGCGGGTCGTTGGGCACGCGTGTGTTCCGACTCGAGGGCGTGGTCAAGCCCCACACCATTCAGCGCACCCCGAGTGGGGCCGCCTTCACCCTCACCGGCGGCGCTGGCCGCGAGGTGTTCGTCGACAGCCACGGGACGCCTCCTCAACTGTTCCAAGCCAACATCCCGGTCGTGGTGGTCGGTCACTTCACCACGTCCACGTCGCGGACCTTCGTGGGCTCCCAGATCCTCGTCAAGCACACGTCGTCGTACATCGCCCAGCACCCGCGTCGCGTGCGCGCGCCCAACGGGACGGCCCGGTGACCCTCACATGGCTCGGGCGCGTCGCGCTCTACCTGGCCTTCGCCGGTGCGCTCGGCGGGCTGGTGAACGAGGTGCTGGCCCAGCGCACGCGCCGGCGCGCCCACGCCCTGGCCTGGGCGCTGGTGGCGCTGGGCGGCATCGCGGCCGCGATCGGCGTCATGCAGTTCGCGCTGATCACGCATAACTTCTCGCTCGCCTACGTTGCCGAGAACAACGCGACCTTCACGCCGCTCCTGTACTCGATCACCGGCATGTGGTCCGCCCTGGAGGGCTCGCTCCTGCTGTGGGCGCTGCTGCTCGCCCTGGCGACGCTCGGCGTCGTGCTCTACTACCGACGACAGGCGGCCGACGCCGTGGTCGGGTGGGCCACGGCGGTGCTCTTCGCGGTGGCCGCCTTCTTCACCTTCCTCATGGTCGGCCCCGCCGACCCCTTCATCGCCAGCGCAGCGCACGTGACCCAGGGTGCGGGACCCAACGCGCTGCTGCAGGACAACCCCCTCGTGGCGATGCACCCGCCGCTGCTCTACGCCGGTTTCGTGGGATTCACCGTGCCCTTCGCCTTCGCCATCGCCATGCTGATCACCGGCCGGGTCCAGGACCGCTGGCCACTCGAGCAGCGCCGCTGGACGGTGCTGGCGTGGGGCGCGCTGTCGGTGGGGATCGTGATGGGGGCGTGGTGGAGCTACCAGGTCCTCGGGTGGGGCGGGTTCTGGGGCTGGGACCCCGTGGAGAACGCGGCCCTGCTCCCCTGGCTGACCGCGACCGCCTACGTGCACTCGGTGATCGTCCAGGACCGGCGCGGCCTCTTTCGCGTGTGGAACCTCTCGCTCGCGGTGGTGACCTTTTCGCTGACCGTGCTCGGGACGTTCTTCACCCGTTCGGGCGTCCTGCAGAGCGTGCACGCCTTCTCCTCCAGCACGCTGGGACCTCTGCTGATCGGCTTCTTCTTCGTGTGTCTGGCCGGTGGCGTCGGGCTCATCGCCTGGCGCGGTGACCGACTGCGCAGCGCGGTGGGGGTCGATCACGCCCTGTCGCGCGAGGGGCTCTTCGTGGCCAACAACGTGCTCTTCGTGGGCTTTGCCGCGGTGGTTCTCTTGGGCACCACGTTCCCCCTCCTCTACGAGGCGGTCAACGGTGGCCAGGTGAGCGTGGGCACGCCGTACTTCGCGACGGTGGCCGCACCGGTCGGGGTCGTGGCCCTCGGCCTCATGGCCCTCGCGCCGCTCGTCAGCTGGCGTAGCGCTGACCTAGGTGTCTTGTGGCAGCGCGTGCGCGTGAGCGCCTGGGTGGCGCTGGTCGTCGTCGCGTTGCTGGTCGCGACCGGGGTGCGCCGGCCGACGGTGCTGGTCGCGTGCTTTCTCGCCACGGCCGCCGCGGGCGCCGCGCTGCGCACGTTGCGTGGCGTGTTCGTGGCCGCCGCGCGGCGTGGATCGTGGCGCCGCGGACTGCGCGCACCGTCCACTGGCGGCATGGTCGTACACCTGGGCGTCGTGATCCTGGCCCTCGGGGTCGTGTGCTCGACGGCCTACGCGTCGCGCACCGAGGTCACGCTCGCGACGGGCCAGGCCACGGTCGTCGACGGTCAGTACCTGACGTTCCACGGATTCAGGGTGGTCCGATCCCGTCTGGAGAACGCGACCCAGGTGCTCGTGAGCGTTGACCACCACCTGCTCACCCCGGCGGTCACGACCTTCAACGGACGCAGCGGCCAGACCGTGGGGACGCCGGCCATTGACTCGACGTTGTCGCGCGACGTGTACGTGACCTTCGACGCCGTGGGCGGCACCGGGTCGACGTCCGGCGCCCAGATCCGCAGCGACCTACCGTCTGGATCAGTGGTCCTGGGCGTGACGGTCGAGCCGTTGCTGTCGTGGCTGTGGATCGGGGGACTCGTGATCGGATTGGGGGCGGCTGCCTCGTTCGTGCGCCGGCGCCACGTCGACGAGGTCGCCGCGTGAAACGCTCGGTGCGCGTGGGAGGGCTCGTGGGGCTGGCCTTCGTGGTCGTGCTGTCGCTCTTCTTGGCGACGCGGCACCCGGTCGGCGAGGCGTCAAACGCCCCCAGCCCACTGCTCGGGCTCGCCGCGCCGCCCATCCGGGGCACGGAGCTCGGAGGGGGCAGTTTCAACCTGGCGGCCGAGCGTGGCCGCGTGGTCGTGGTGAACTTCTGGGCGTCGTGGTGCGCGCCGTGCGTCGCCGAGGCGCCAGAACTGTCCACCTTCGCCTGGCGTGAGCGTCACGCGCGTGTCACCCTGGTCGGCGTGGTCTTTGACGACTCGCTCGGCGCGGCCCAGGGCTTCGCGCACCACTACGGCTCGCTCTACGCGTCGGTCGAGGACCCGGGCGGGGCCATCGCCAACCGCTACGGCGTGCTGTCGCCGCCGACGACATTCGTCATCGACCGCCACGGCCGGGTGGCCGTGACGCTGCTGGGCCCCGTGAGCGCGGCCCAGCTCCAACGCGTGGTGGCCCGGGTGACCTCGTGAAGGTTCTCGGTTCCTTTCGCCTGTGGCTCGTGGCGCTGGTCGCGGTCGGCGCGTTGGTGGCGATCGCGACGCCGCGCACGTCGGCGGATGCTGCTCGGATCTCCCACCTCGAGTCACTGGTGCGCTGTCCGAGCTGTGAGGACCTCTCGGTGGCCCAGAGTAACGCCACCACCGCGCTCGCGGTGCGCCACGAGATCGTCACGCGAGTTCACCGCGGCGACTCGGACACCGCGATCCTCACCTCGCTGGAGGCGACCTACGGCACGTCGGTTCTGCTGAGCCCACCCACGAGCGGCCTAGGTGTCCTGCTCTGGGCTGGGCCCGTCGCGCTGATCCTCTTGGCCGGGGCGGTCGCGACGCGACTGGTGCGCCGACGATGACGCGCGACGCGAACCAGTGGCGAGACGAGATCATCCTGCGCGAGGCGTCGCTGCTTGACGCGCGACGCGAGCTCGACGCCGGGGAGATCTCGTCCAAGCAGTTCGCCGAGATCGAGGAGCGCGAGTCACGCGCACTCACTCGCGCCCGGGCCGCCCTCGAGGCTTTCGGGCTCGACGACGTCGAGCCGACGTCTCCGATCACTCGCGCCGACGTCCCACCAGTCGCGTCGGCGATGACGCGCGACGCGCACCAGCGTCGCGACGAGATTGCGTTGCGCGAAGCGTCACTGACCGACGCGCGGCGCGAGCTGGCCGCCGGAGAGCTCACGGCCGAGCAGTTCGCCGAGATCGAGCAGCGTGAGTCGCACGCGCTGACCATCGCGCGCGCCGCCCTCGAGGCGTTCTCGCTCGTCGTGGTCGAGGAGCCGCGTCCGCGCAAACGTCGTCGCAGTCTCCTCCTGATCGCCTTCATCGCATTTCTCTTGGTGCTGGCGATGCTGCTCATCGCGACGCTGACGATCCGCCAGCCGGGGACCTCCAGCACCGGGGCCGTGACGCTCGACCGCGCTCAGAAGATCACCCAGCTGTTGGAGGAGGCGCAGGCCGATACGGCCAACAGCGACTACGTCGCTGCCTTATCCGCCTATCAGCAGGTACTCGACCTCGACGGCGGCAACATCACGGCGCTCACCCAGACGGGGTGGCTCGACTTCTCCGCCGGGAGCGCGGCTCACAACGTCACCCTGACGAACCTCGGGATCGCCGACCTGCGTCGTGCCATCTCGTTGGCGCCGCGCTCGGCTGCGCCACGTCTCTACTACGCCATCGCCGCGTTCTCGACGCCCGGCAACCGCGCCCTCGCCGTGCGCGAGTTCCGGGTCTTCCTGAGCCTGTCGCCCTCGGCGGCCCAGCGTGCGGTGGCCGAACCGTTCCTCGCCCGCCTCGGGATGGGCGCGGGCTAGCCCAGGCCCACGATCAGGGCTCCGGCAACGCCGGCGAGCAACAACGCACTGACCACCCCGCGGCGCGCGGCGAAGAGCCAGACCAGCACGCCGCCCAGCACCGCCGCCTGCCAGGGATGACTCAGCGCGCGCCCTAGTGTGACGGCCGAGCCCGCGATGGCGCCCAGGGCGCAGGGTCCCGCGCCGGCGAGGAACGCACCGGCGCGCGCACTCGAACGCGCCACGTGAAAGCGCGGCGCACCGCCCAGGACGAAGAGAAAGGACGGCGCGAAGGCCACCGCCGTCGCCACGAGCGCCCCCGTTAGCCCGGCCGCGGCATAGCCCACGGCGGCGACGGTGAGCACGACCGGTCCCGGGGTCACCTGGCCGAGCGCGACGGCGCTGAGGAAGTGCGCGCCCGTCATCCAGTGGTAGGTGGTGACCACGTCGTGCTGCATCAATGGCACGATCACGAACCCCCCGCCGAAGGAGAGGGCGCCCACTTTGAAGGCGACCCAACTGAGCGCGCCTAGTGACGCGACCCCGACCTTCGCTCCGAGGGCGAGGGCAGCCGAGTGGCCTGATGCGCGCGAGGGTGAGCGCACCGTCATCTCGATGAGGCCGCACCCGACGATCACCGCGACCAGGTAGACGCCGGCGGTGACGCTGGCCGCGACACCCGCCACGCAGTAGAGGACCCAGCGCACCCGCGCCGTTCGGTCCGCCCCGGCGCGACGTCGGCTCGGCACCATCAGGTCCCTCGCCGCGCGCAGCGCCACCGCGGGCGTTCCGGCTCCGGCGCCGGCTGCGGCGCCGGCGACCGCGGCGGGGGCCCCGTGGGCGAAGACCAGCGCCGCGAGCGCGACGATCAGGACCAGGCCAGGCAGGATGAAGCACATTCCGCCGACGACTCCGCCCGCCAGGCCGGCCACACGCCACGCGCAGAAGATCGCCAACTGGGTCGAGGCCGGTCCGGGCAGGAGGTTCGTCGCGGCGATGGCGTCTTGGAACTCGGTCTCGTCAATCCAACGACGTCGCTCGACGCACAGTCGGCGCAAGAGAGAGATGTGGGTCGCGGGACCGCCGAAGCCAATCACGCCGAGGCGCGACCACTCGGCGGCGACCGTGGCGAGCGAGGCTCGCGACGAGGTGCTCTCGTCGCTCACCGGTGCCAGTGATTAGGCCGTGACCCGACAGGCGTCGTCGCCGAGGGCGCGTGACGTGAGGGTGACCGCAGTGCGCTCCGCGCCCAGACCCTCTAAGAGACCGGCGATCAGGCCGTGGTCCAGCGCGCAGAGCACTGGGTGGTGAGTCGCCACCGCGCCGAAGGGGCAGTTCTCCGAGACCACCGACGACGTCGTTTCGCTGACCTCGAGTCGGGCCGCAAAGCCGTGTGCGGTGAGCAGCCCGGCAATCGAGGCCATCGCGGCCTGGACCGTGCGCGTGGAGTCGACCGGGGCCACCGTGGCGCCTAGAGCCCGTCCGTAGTCGACACCGACCTGGTGGGCGAGCGTGTCAGCCTCCGTGGGCCCCAGGCGCTCGAGGGCCATCTCCAGCAGCGCCACCAGCAGGGCGTCGCGGCGCATCGCGCCGTCGACCACGAGGCCCTCGTCGACGACCCGGTAGCCCTTGGCGGGGCGGCCCACGGTCGTCTTACGAAGGTTGTCGTAGGTGACGTAGCCACCTTCGGTCAGTCGTTCGAGGTGGTGGCGCACGACGTTGGCGTGCACGTCGCAGTGCTGGGCCATCTCGGTGGCCGTCGCACCAGGGTGCTCGCGCAGGTAGAGGAAGATCTTGCGCCGGGTGTTATCGCCGAAGGAGTGGGCGAGGCTGGTCACCGTCGCGGTGAACCGCGCTGGATCAAGGTTGTTGTCCATCGGCGTGTTCGGCACTGGCGAAAAGTCTACGGCGGAGGGCCTTCGGTGCGACGGTAGCCTCGGGGACGCCCCAAAGGAGAGTTGTGACCCCACCGCTGCGTGATCTGCTCGGCGCCGTCGTCGAACCTCAGATCGGCCGACCGCTCGACGAACTCGGGTTCCTGGGCGAGGTCGACGAGGCCGCGATCCGCATCGAGTTGGTGTTGCCGGTCACGCAGTGGCCGCATCGTGCGAGCCTCGAGGCCGAACTCACGCGCCTCGTTCCGGGCGTGAGCATCCGCGTGCGCGCGATGGACGAGGACGAACGCCTGGCCCTGCGCAATTACCTTCGCGCCGAGATGACCGCCGAGCCCCACGACGGCCACCAGGACGCGCCAGTCACCGCGCGCTTCCTGGAGCGTTCCTCGGCGACGCGGGTGCTGGGCATCTCGTCGGGCAAGGGGGGAGTGGGCAAGTCCTCGGTCACGGTCAACCTGGCGATCGCGTTGGCCGGCGCCGGACACCGCGTTGGCCTGCTCGACGCCGACGTCTACGGCTTCTCGATTCCCAAGATGATGGGTGCCTCCAGCGACCCGGTGGTGCTCGGTGACCTCGTCATCCCCACGCTGGTCAACGGCGTGCACTGCGTGTCCATGGGGTACTTCGTGCCCGACGAGCAGCCCGTCATCTGGCGCGGGCCGATGCTGCACAAGGCGATCGAGCAGCTGGTCACCGAGGCGTGGTGGAACGAGCCGGACTTCCTCCTCATCGACATGCCCCCCGGCACCGGCGACGTGGCGCTCACGCTCTCCGAGGTCGTGCCACGCGTGGAGATGTACGTCGTCACCACTCCGCAGCCGGCCGCCCAACGCGTGGCCCAGCGCTCGGCGTACGCCGCGCGCAAGCTCAAGCTCGCCGTGCGCGGCGTGATCGAGAACATGAGCTGGTTCACCGGCGACGACGGCGTGCGCTACGAGATATTCGGTGCCGGCGGCGGCGCTCAGTTGGCCGCGGAGCTGGGCGTGGCGCTGCTGGCGCGCATCCCGCTCGACCCGCGGCTGCGCGACGGGGGCGACACCGGACAGCCCCTCGTGGTGAGCGACCCCACCGCCGAGGCGTCGCGGGTCTTCGCCGAGCTCGCCGCGACGATCGTGGCCCAGGGCCCGTCACGGGTGTACCGCCAGGAACTGAGGGTCACCTAAGTCACACCGACGCGCGACCGTACACTCGTGCCGGGAGGCACCATGACCGTGGTACCCGACATCGTCGAGTTCCTGCGCCGTTACCCGCCCTTCGCCGAGCTGGACCCGGCCGCGATCGACGCCCTGTCCGAAGCCGTCGAGGTCGAGTTCTTCGCCGAGGGCGCGACCATCTTCTCCGAAGGCGCCGAACCGGTGGAGTTCCTGCGGGTCGTGCGCACGGGAGCCGTGGAGGTGGTCCACGACGGACGCGTGCTCGACGTCATGGGACCGGGTGAGATGTTCGGCCACGCCTCGATGCTTTCGGGCCTGCCCACCGGCTTCACCGCGCGCGCGGCCGAGGACACCCTCGCTTACCGCATCCCCGAACCGGTCGCCACCCGGGAACTAGCCGGTCCCCGGGGACTACGCTTGGTCGCTCGTCTGCTCCTCGAGGACCGACATCACCTGCGCTCGGGACCGGCCCCCGACGTCTCGCGCGACCAACTCCGCCAGCCGGTCGGCGCGGCGCTTCGCGGCGCGCCCGTCATCTGCTCACCGAGCACCACCGTGCGCGAGGCCGCTCGCGCGATGACCGCGGGGCGGGCGACGGCGCTGGTGGTCGACCTCGGGAGTCGACTGGGCATCGTGACCGATGCGGACCTGCGCGCGCGCGTGGTCGCGCGCGGCCTCACCGGCGACGAGCCGGTCTCGATGGTCATGACGGTGCCGGCCTTCACCGTGACCAGTGACCGCCCCGGTAGCGAGGTCCTGCTCGACATGCTGGATCGGGGGGTGCGCCACTTTCCGGTGACGTCACCCACAGGGCGCGTCGTCGGAGTGATTGAGGACCACGACCTCGTGGCCATCGAGAATCGCTCGTCGTTCTCATTGCGCCGGGCGGTGGCCCGGGCGGGCTCCGCCGAGGAGCTGCGCGCCGCCGCGGCAACGCTGCGCTCGTCGGTGGTGTCGCTCACCCGCGGAGGGATGGCGGCCCTGGACGTCATGTCGATCTTCTCGGTCGTATCGGACGCGTTGGTGCGCCGCGCGGTCGACTTGAGCGTCGGCGAACTCGGCGTGCCGCCAGCGCGATTCGCCTGGATGTCGCTGGGCAGCCAGGCCCGTCGCGAGGCGCTGCCCAGCTCGGACCTGGACAGCGCCATGGTCTGGATCGAGGGCGATGATGACGAGGAGGTTGTCCGCCACTACCTGACGACGTTGGCCGAGGCGGTGACGGCGGTGATGGTGTCGTGCGGGTTCGCTCAGGACGAGCATCGCGTCAGCGCGACCGACCCGTTGTTCATGCGATCGCTTACGTCGTGGCGCGACGAGGCGCGACTCGTGATCGACGATCCCACTCGCGACAAGGCGCTGGTGATCGTGTCGGTCCTGGTCGACAGCCGGCCCGTGTGGGGGATGGAGAGCGAGCCCTTGATCTCTGAGTTTTTTCAACGCGCCTCCGCTCGGCCGGACCTGCTGCGGCTCCTGGCTCGCTTCGCCATCTCGCACCGGCCCCCGTCGGGTTTCTCTCGCGGCCGGGTGATCGAGTCCTCGGGCGAGGATCGTGCCCGGTTCGACCTGAAGGCGGCCGTCGCACTGCCCATCGTCGACCTGGCCCGCTGGGCCGGCCTCGCGGCGGGCGTTACGAGCGCGTCGACGTCGATGCGTCTCGACGCGGCCCGCGACGCGGGCATCCTGAGCGCCGACGACACGCGCACCCTGCACGACGCGTTCTCGTTGGCGAGCCAGTTGCGCCTCGACCACCAGGTCGCCCAGATCGAAGAGGGCGAGGCACCCGACGACCTGGTGGATCCGGCGTCGCTCAGCTCCCTGGTGCGCAGTTACCTGAAGGAGGCGTTCCGAGCCGTGGCCTCGGTGCAGGGACGGATCGCCAACGATCTCGCCTGGAACTGGTGAAGCGCCGGGCGTGGGCGAGGCCCACCCCGGTCTCGCTCGCGTCGCGCGAGTACGCGAGTGCGCCGTTAGATCGCGGGCGCACGCCGTGGCGCCTCGGTCATTACTGCGTCGTCGACCTCGAACTCAGCGGGCTGGACCCGCAGGTCGATGAGATCATCTCCTTCGCCGCGGTCCCGGTGAACGCCGGGCGCGTCACGGTGGGCGCGGCCGTGAGTGGTCTGGTGCGCCCCACCAAGCCCGTGGCACCCGCGTCGGTACTCGTGCACGGTCTGCGCACCCGAGACCTCTCTGACGCTCCGGTGCACGACGACGCCCTGCAGCCGCTCCTCGCGGCGATGACCGGTCGGGTCCTCGTGGCCCACGAGGCCTGGGTCGAGGAGGCGTTCCTGTCACGAGCGCTGGCGCGCCAGGGCGTGCGCCTGCGGGGACCGGTGATCGACACCTATCAGCTCGCGCGGCTCTGGGCGGGCCTCGGACAACGCCCCCGCGTGCCGCACGACCTCTCGGCTCTGGCCGTTCACTTGGGTCTGCCCGTGCACCGACCCCACCAGGCAATGGGCGACGCACTGACGACCGCGCAACTCTTCATCACCCTGGCCACGTTGCTCGAGGTCGTCACGAGCGAGACCGTTAGCTCGCTGGTCAACGCTCGGCGCCGCGCGGCCTTCGAGGACGGCTGAACGAGGGAGCCGTCGACGCCGTGGTCTAGCGTCGATCACGACGTGGTCGGGGGGCGATATGGAACTGACAGGAAAGACGGCCGTGGTGACGGGCGCGGCGAGCGGTATCGGACTGGCCACCGCGCGGCGATTCGCCGACGCGGGACTCAACGTGGTGCTGGGTGACCTCGAAGAGGGGCCACTGGACGACGCGGTCGCGAGCCTCAAGGCTGAGGGCGGGCGCGTGCTCGGGCTGCGGGCCGACGTCACCGTCGAACAGGATGTCGTCGGGTTGCGCGACGCGGCGTTGGCCGAGTTTGGCGGCGTCCACCTGGTGTTCAACAACGCGGGGGTTGGCAGCGGGCCAGCGATCGGGACGCCCAAAGCGGTCTGGGACTGGGTCATGGCAGTCAACGTGGGCGGCGTGGTCAACGGCATCAACACCTTCGTGCCGTATTTCATCGAGCAGGATGAGGGACACGTGCTCAGCACGGCGTCCCTGGCGGGGCTCGGTGGTGTCCCCTATACCGGCGCGTACTGTGCGAGCAAGTTCGCCGTCGTCGGACTGTCCGAGTCGCTCTTCCAGGAGCTGCTCATCCTCGGCTCGAACGTGCACGTGTCGGTCCTGTGCCCGGGATTCGTGCGCACGCGCATCCACGAGTCGATGCGCAACCTGCCCGAGGAGCTGAGCGAGTACCGCGACAATCCGGCGGTGACGTCGATGCAGCTGATCTCCTCGGCCGTGGTCAACGCCGGCATCGACCCCGACGACGTGGGTCGCGCCGTGGTGGAAGCGGTGCGTGAGGACCGCTTCTGGATCCTCACGCATCCGCGCTCGGCGATCGGCGCGACCAAGCTGCGCCTGGAGTGGATGCGCGGTGGGCCGCCGATGATCGTCGACCTGGACGCCGCGACGCGCCCCTAGCGGTCCAGGCTCGTCGGCAGGCGATCGTCGGGCCACCCGAGCAGACGCACGGCGCTGCGGCAGGCGAATCGGTCGGTCATCCCGGCCACGTACCCGACGGCCGCGTGCAGCGCGGCCGCCTCGCCGGCGCGCAACTCGGTCTGAGATTCGTCGGGGATCAGCCGGGGGTGTTCGGCAAAGTAGTCAACCAGTGCGCGCAGCAAATCAACGACCGCCGCGGCTTGGACCTGGGACGGTCCGCGCATGTAGATCGCCCGGTAGTTGAACGCTCGGAACTCGGCGAGGGCCTCGGCGTGGCGCGCGTCCATGCCGATGACGCCGGTGTCGCGCACCGTCGCGATGAGGGCCGTGATGAGTGACCCGAGCTGCTGACCGCGCCGCTCGCCGCAGCGCTCGCGCACGAGGCGGGGCAGGTCGCGGGGGTCGACGATGCGCGCGGCCACGGCGTCTTCGAAGTCGTGGCACACGTAGGCGACGCGGTCGGCCCAGCTCACCACCTCGCCCTCGGGGGTGGCCGGGGCCGGGCGGGCCCACGAATGGTGCGAGATGCCGTCCAGCGTCTCGGCGCACAGGTTGAGCGACGCCAACGAGACCTCGGCCCCCCAGCGCGCGTGGTCGAAGCCGCCCTCGACGTAGGGGTCCAGGGCCTCCTCACTGGCGTGGCCGCCCGGCCCGTGGCCGCAGTCGTGGCCCAGGGCGATGGCCTCGGTGAGGTCGACGTTGAGCCCCGTCGCCCGGGCCACCCCCGTGGCCACCTGGGCGACCTCCAGGGCGTGGGTCAGGCGCGTTCTCATGTGGTCCTCGGGGAAGATGAAGACCTGGGTCTTGCCGGCCAGGCGACGGAACGCTGACGAGTGCAGGATCCGGTCGCGGTCGCGCTCGAAGCAGGTGCGGTAGGTGTCGGGCTCCTCTTCGCGAGCTCGGTGGCCGGCGCCCTCGGCGCGCGTGGCCCCGACGGCCAGGTGCGCGTCGGCCAGCTCTTCGCGCTCGAGGCGCGTGCCCGCGACGTCGGACCGGTCGGGCTCGCTGACCGCGACGCTGGCGTGAGAGTCACGGTGGGCCACGGTGACGTCGTCGGCGCCGCCGTCGTAGCCCTCCATGGTCGCGGCCCAGCGGCGGCTGCGCTCGGAGTCAGGCGGGGTCACGTTCACCATTGTGGCCCAGAGCCGTAGCATGGGTGGGTCTCGAGAGGACAGGAAACCGCCATGAACATTCGCATCGGGATCGTCCAATCGATGAAGGAGCTCGACGTCGAACTGGCCGATGACGCCGACATGGCGCAGGTCACCAAGGACGTGGAGAAGGCGCTGAGCAGCGAGAGCGTTCTGTGGCTGAGCGACAAGCGCGGACGGCGCGTGGGCGTGCCCGCGTCGCGCGTGGCCTACGTCGAGTTCGCGAGCCCCGCGGGGGAGCGAGTCGTCGGCTTCGGCCAGTCGTAGTCGGCCTCGTGCTCGACTACCACCTGCACCTGTGGCCCCACGACGAGTCGTCGGTGTGGTACCGGCTCGACCAGATTGCCGCGTACTGCGAGGCGGCGGCCGCCGAGGGCGTGACCGAACTGGCCCTGACCGAGCACGCCAACCGCTTTCGCGACGTGCTGGACCTCTACGGGTCCTTCTGGACGAAGAGCCCGCACGAGCGCACGGCCCAGGCCATGACCGACTACTTCGAGTTCACTTCGCGCAACTCGCTCGAGGAGTACGTGACGCTGGCCAAGCTGGCCCAGGACGAGGGCCTGCCGGTCAAGATCGGCCTTGAGGTCGACTACGTACGCGGCCGCATGGACGTCATCTCGGAGTACTACGCGCAGTTCCCCTTCGACGTGCTGATCGGCTCGGTTCACTGGCTGGGTACCTGGGCCTTCGACGACTACGACGACCCGGTGCAGCTCGCCGAGTGGTCGCATCGTGACGTCGATCAGGCCTGGGCGGACTACACGACCGCCTTCGAAGAGCTCGCCGCGAGCAACGCGGTCGACGTGTTGGCCCATCCCGACCTCATCAAGGTGACCGGGCACTGGGCGAGCCACCCGCAGGACTACTGGGACCTCATGGTCCACGCCGCGGCGACGGCCGACGTCTCCATCGAATGCTCCTCGGCCGGCTGGACCAAGCCGGTCGCCGAGCAGTACCCGTCGGGGGGAATGATCGATCGGCTGGCGGCGCGCGGGGTCACCTTCACCACCGCCAGCGACGCCCACGAACTCGAACGCGTCGCGCTGCGCGCGGGTGATCTCGCCGACCTGCTGCAAGCGCGCGGGGTGAGCCAGCTCGCCTCCTACTCGCGTCGCCAGCGCGCGATGGTTCCCCTCAGGTCCACGTAGTGGCCACGCTGGCCGAGTTGGCGGCGTCGCACACCAACCTCCCCGACGCCGCCGTCGACCACCTCTTGGGCCTCACGGCGTCATGGTCGCTGCTGTCGGACCTGTCCTTCTCCGACATGCTCCTGGTGGCCCCGACGATGGGACCGACCGGGCCTGACGATCACCTCGTCGTCCTGGGTCAGGTCCGACCCAACAACAGCGCGACCGCGTTGCCCGACGACCTGGTGGGTTCGGTGCACGACGCCTCGGCCTGGCCGCAGGTGGGCCGAGCCCTCGACGGTGGCGTGCGCGTGGTCGGTGAGGCGCGGCTCGACGCGGTGGCCGAGCCCCTGCCCGCCTGGTTCGTCCCGGTTCGCTTCATGGGCCGCTGTGTCGCGGTGCTCGTGCGCCTGCAGGGTCCGCTGCGGGGGCCGGCGTCGCTGTACGAGCAGGCGTACCTGTCGATCTTCGAGAGGCTATGCGACATGGTCAGCGACGCCACCTTCCCGTTCCGCGAAGACGGCGTCGCCGGGCCCGGTGTGCCGCGCGTGGGCGATGGCCTGGTGCTCATCGACGGCGACGCGCGCGTGGAGTTCACGACTCCCAACGCCACCAACGCCCTGCACCGCCTCGGCGTCTACGCCCCGGCCGAGGGCCGCACCCTCGCCGAACTGGGACTACGGGTGCGCGTGGTCGAGCGGTCCCTGGAGTACGCCCTGCCGGCCATGGAGGAGATCGACGTCGGCCACGACGTGGCCATCCTCTTTCACTGCGTGCCCCTGCTGGCCCGCGGCGAGGTGACCGGGGTCCTCGCGCTCGTGCGCGACGTGTCGGACCTTCGCCAGCTCAACCGGGTGGTGCTCAACAAGGAGGCGGCGGTGCGTGAGGTGCACCACCGCGTGAAGAACAACCTCCAGACCATCTCGTCGCTCCTGCGACTCCAGGCGCGCCGCAGTGAGGAACCCGAGACTCGCGTGGCCCTCGAGGAGGCCGAGCGCCGGGTGCGGTCGATTGCGGTCGTCCATGAGGTCCTGTCGCGCGAGCCCGGCGAGGAGGTCGTCTTCGACGAGATCGTGCGGTCCCTGGTGCTGATGGTCGAAGACACGGTGCTGGCGCTGCACACGGTGGAGATCGTGGTCAACGGTGAGCTGGGCGTGCTTTCCACCGATCTGGCCACGCCCCTCGCGGTGGCCCTCGCAGAGTTACTAACGAACGCCGTCGAGCACGCGTTCACGGAGTTCGACGGCGAGGACGACGCCCAGGTCGGGGTGGTCACGCTCAACCTCTCGCACTTCGGTGGTCAGGCGGTGGCGGAGATCCGCGACAACGGTCGGGGACTGGGCGACTCCTTCTCGCTCGACGTGCCGACCAGTCTGGGACTGTCGATCGTGCGCGACCTGGTCCGCTCGCAACTTCATGGAACGATCGAGATGAGCACGGTGCCGGCGCGCGACGGCGGCGGCACGAGCGTGCGCGTCACCGTCCCGACGGGCCCCGCGATCAGTTAGAGGCTTGACGCCGCCGCGCGGCCAGCCACTGCTTGCGCAGCTTGCGACGCTCGTCTTCGGTGGTCCCGCCCCAGACACCGGACTCCTGGTTCGTCGCCAGGGCGAACTCGAGGCACGCCTTCTGCGCGTCGCACTTGGTGCACACTCGCTTGGCCGACTCGATCTGGTCAGTGGCCATGCCGGTCGTACCGATGGGGAAGAACAGCTCGGGCTCGGTGTCACGACAGGCCGCCTGGGCGCGCCAGTCGGCGTCATCCCACGCGTGGGTACGGTTCCAAATCAACGACACGGCGAAATCCTTCTGTTTGTGTTCGCCGCGTGCCGGGGGGGCGTTGGCGGCTGAGAGAGCATTTTACCTGATTTTTTAGGCAGTTTCAAGGGAGCGGGCCCGATGGGGCGCACTTTTCACTGTCAGACTCGTGCCCGTGCCCGTAATCCTCGCCCACCGGGGCCTGCACCGCACGGAGCGAGAGAACACCCTCGGCGCGTTTCGGGCCGCGCGCAGTGTGGGCGCGGACGGGGTGGAACTGGACGTTCGGCGCTGCGCGGACGGCCAGATCGTGGTCCACCACGACGCGACCATCGACGGTAAAGCGCTGGCGGTGACGCCCATGGGCGAACTTCCCGGCTACGTCGCATCGCTGGCCGACGCTCTTGACGCCTGCGCCGCACTGGTGGTCAACGTGGAGATCAAGAAGGGAAAACACTCATCGGCGCCGGCCGATCACGCACGAGATATCGCGCGCCGGGTCGTCGACGTGGTTATCGGCGCTGGGCGCGCCGCCGACGTGATCATCTCGTGCTTCGACCTGGCGACCTGTCGGGCGGTGCGCAGCCTCGATACCGGCGTCCGCGTGGGGTGGCTGGTCCACCGCGGACGTGACGTCGTCGCCTCCGTCGGCGTCGCACGTGACGCGGGCCTGCACGCGGTCCACCCCCACTACCGCGCGGTCAACGCGAAGACCGTGGCGGCCGCTCATGACGCGGACCTGGCGGTCAACGTGTGGACGGTGAATCGACCGCGTCAGCTGGTCGCGATGATCGAGCTGGGAGTCGACGGACTCATCACCGACGACCCGGCGAGCGCCCTGGCCCTCGTCGGGCGGCCCCCCGAGGGCCATTCCACGTTGGCCTAGATTGTCCCCATGCACGTAGTCGTCTGCGCCAAGCAGATACCCGACCCAGCGGCGCCCCAGTCGCTGGAACCAGACCACACTCTGAATCGAACCGGCAAGCAGATCCTCGACGAGGCCGACACGTACGGCGTCGAAATGGCCCTGCAGCTGGTGGACCGCGCCGGTGGCGGTGAAGTGACCCTCGTGTCCATGGGCTCGTCGGCCGACGTGGCCGGGCTACGAAACGGGCTCGCCATGGGCGCCACGAGCGCCGTCGTCGTGAGCGACGACGCACTTCGGGGCACCGACGCGCTCGGTACGGCCAAGGTGCTCGCCGCGGCGATCTCGCGCCTCAACCCCGACCTCGTGCTGGCCGCGACCGAGTCCTCCGACGGTTACACCGGCACCACGCCGGTGCAGGTGGCCGAGCTGCTCGGGTGGCCCTCGATCACCTTTGCCAAGGGGGTCAGCGTCGACGGCTCGACGGTCACCGTCGAGCGCCAGACCGAGTCCGGCTACGACGAGGTGACCTCGCCGCTGCCCTGTGTCGTGACCGTGACGGCGGGCGTGGTCGAGCCGCGTTACGCCTCCTTCAAGGGGATCATGGCGGCCAAGACGAAGCCCGTCGAGATCCTCAGCGTGAGCGACCTCGGGCTCGAGGACCAGGTGGGCTGGTCGGGTGCTCGTCAGGAGATCACGTCGGTGGTGGCCGCCGAAGCGCGGGCCGCGGGAGAAAAGCACGTCGACGAGGGCGATGGTGCCCAGCGCATCGTGGCCTTCCTCGAATCGGTCAAGGTCATTTAGCCATGGCACTGTCATTGATCTGGGTTGTCGCCGAGCCGGGAGATGGTTCCTTCACGTCGACGTCGTTGGAGTTGCTGAGCGCCGCGCGGACCCTGGCCGACACGGTCGCGGCCGTCACCTGGGGCGAGAGCGCCGACGCGGCCGCCTCACAGGCCGGCGAGTATGGCGCGAGCACCCTGTACGACGTCGGCGCGCTCGGGACGTCCCTGCCTGGCGTGCCCGTTGCCGCCGCGCTGTCCGCGCTCGTGAGCGCGGGGGCGCCCGACGCCATCCTCATCCCCTCCAGCTACGACGGGCGCGACATCGCCGGGCGCCTCTCGGTCCGCCTGGACCGCCCGGTCCTGACCAATGTCACGGGACTGCGCGACGAGGGCGGTCTCGTCACCGAGCACGCCATCTTCGGCGGGTCCCAGACGGTGAGCGCGCGCTTCACCGACCAGGGTCCCGGGATCGTCCTGGTGCGTGCCAAATCCTTCACCCCGGAGCCCGCCGGCGGACCTGCGGCCACTGTCGTTACCGCACCGCCGGGCGAGGTGGGTGCGTCGGGGAGTGCGGTCATCGCGGCCAGTCACGTCGAGGCCCGCACGGGTCCCAAGCTCGAAGACGCAGCGGTCGTCGCCTCGGGCGGGCGCGGTCTGGGCGAGGCCGCGCGCTACGCGATGGTCGAGGAGGTGGCGACACTGCTGCACGGTGCGGCCGGAGCCAGTCGAGCGATCGTTGACGCCGGGTGGGTGCCTTACTCGCATCAGGTCGGCCAGACAGGAAAGACGGTCAAGCCGACCGTCTACCTGGCTTTCGGGATTTCGGGAGCGACTCAGCACATGGTTGGCATGAAGGGGTCAAAGAACATCGTGGCGGTCAATAAGGACCCCGAGGCGCCCATCTTCCAGATCGCCGACCTGGGCATCGTGGGCGACGTCCAGAAGGTCCTTCCAGCCCTGATCGAAGCGCTCAAGGCGCGCGCCTGACCGGTTCGCGTCCGGCCCACCCGGGCTGCTGACTGTCCTTAGGCTTGGGGGAACGTGACGCCCAGCTCTCCGTCTTCGTGGCCGGCCCGGCGCTGGTGGACACTCGCGGTGCTCAGTCTGACCCAGCTCATGGTGGTCCTGGACGCCACGGTCATCAACATCGCGCTGCCCAGGGCTCAGCGCGACCTGAAGTTCTCGGCGGGCGACCGGCAGTGGCTCGTGACCGCCTACGCGCTGGCCTTTGGCTCCCTCCTCCTTCTCGGGGGGCGACTGAGCGACCGATGGGGTCGGCGTCCCACGATGCTGATCGGCCTGTTGGGATTCGCCGGCGCCAGCGTGCTGGGCGGGGACGCGCACAGCTTTCGCGCGCTGGTCACCGCGCGGGCCCTCCAGGGCGTCTTCGCGGCGCTCGTGGCCCCGGCGGCGCTCGCCATCCTCACGACGATCTTTCGAGACCCCCGGGAGCGGGCTCGGTCCTTCTCACTCTTCGGTGCGGTCAGCGGCTCGGGCTTCGCCGTCGGTTTGATCCTGGGTGGAGCCCTCACTCAGTGGTCGTCGTGGCGGTGGTGCCTGTACGTCAATGTCGTGATCTGCGTGGTTGCCGCCGTGGGGATCCTCGCGTTCGTCGACTCGTCGCGCGGCGAGCCGCGCACGCGCGTCGACATCGTGGGCACGATTATCGCCAGCGCCGGCCTCTTCTTCATCGTCTACGGCTTCGGGCACGCGGTGTTGGTGGGCTGGGCCAACGAGTCCACCTGGGGCAGCCTCGTCGCCGGCGTCGTCCTGCTCAGCCTCTTCGTGCGCGAGCAGCGCAGTTCGCCTCACCCACTCGTGCCGCTACGTCTGTTGTTGCAGCGCACGCGTGGCGGGTCACAACTCGCGCTCTTCGTCACGAGCCTCGGGATCTTTTCGCTCCCGCTCTTCCTCGCGTACTACCTGCAGAACACTCTGGGCTACTCACCGCTGCGCACGGGCGTCTACTTCTTGCCGCTCGTGGGCGCCTTGGCATTCTCGACGACGATGGCCAGCGCGCGACTCCTGGCCAAGGTCGGACCCCGCCCGCTGGTTCCGGTCGGCCTGATCCTGGTGATGCTGGGAGTGATCCTCTTCACCAAGCTGACCCCTCAGGCTGACTACCTCGGGACGGTGTTGCCGGGCCTGGTCGTGACCGGACTGGGACTCGGGCTCATCCTGGCGCCGGCCACCGCGAGCGCCACAGCGGGTATCGACCGCGGCGACGCCGGCGCAGCGGCGGCGCTCGTCAACACCTCCCAGCAGGTCGGGGCCTCGGTCGGCACCGCGCTGCTCAACACGATTGCCATCACGGTGAAGACTCGGTACTTGGCTGCACCCCACGCCGCGAACGAGTTGACGGTGAATACCGCCGGCACGCTGCACGGCTACGCGGTCGCCTTCTCGTGGGCGGCCGGCTTCTTTGGCGCAGGAGCCGTGGCCTCCTTCTTCCTCCTCGAGTCCGGTGTCCCCGAATACGAGGGCGACCTGGTGCCGATGCTGTAGCGCGTTACTGCTGCTCCGCGCGACCCGGCAGTGGGGTCAGCGGAGCCGGAAGATCGCGAAGCCGTCGTAGCCCTTGGCCCCGACGGTCTGAATCGCTGTCGCGTCGATCCGGGGATCGATGGACGCCTGTTCCAGGAGTTCCCTCGTCGCTCGGACGCGGTCGTCGTCGCTCGCCGCGTCGGCGACGGCGCCGCCGCGCACCACGTTGTCCACGATGATCAGGGTCCCGAAGTGCGCCAGGCGCAGCGCGTGCTGGAAGTACACCGGGTTGCTCTGCTTGTCCGCATCGATGAAGATGAGGTCGAACGGTTCGGCGCCGTCCTCGACCAGCGCGCGCATCGACTCCTTGGCGTCGCCGGACCTCACCTCGACCAGGTCGTCGAGCCGTGCGCGCGAGAGGTTCTCTCGCGCCACTGTCGCGTGCGCATCCTCCAGCTCGAGGGTGATGAGTCGACCGCCGGCCGGCAGGGCGCGGGCCATCCAGATCGTGCTGTAGCCGCCGAGGGTGCCGACCTCGAGAATGCGTCGGGCTCCGACGCACAGGGCCAGGATCTGGAGAAGTTTGCCCTGTGTGGGGGTTACTTGGATGTCGGGCAGTCCCGCGGAGCGGCTCGAAGCCACCGCTTGGCGCAGTGCGTCGTCTTCGTGCGCCAAGAGCGAGAAGTAGTCGTCGACGTTGTTCCAGGTTTCTTCGTCCATCAAGGGGTCCTTTCGCCCGAGCGAGCACCGTCACTCGTGTTGCGTCCGTTCAGGCGAAGATACTCGGCCCGTGACAGGCGTTCGCTCGCTGACATCGGTGTCGAGCTCATACCAGCGGCCACGGGTACGGCGGCCAGTCGCGGTCCTCGTCGGGTGTCGGGTACTCGCTCGAGGCCACCAACCCACGGGCGCGGGATCGCGCGCTCGCGACCTCGTGGGGACTCAGCCACTCCGCGAGATTGTCCCCGGCGCCGCGCGCGAAGGCGTCGAGGCGCTCGATGAGGTCGGGGGCGACCTCGAGTCCCGCGTACTCCCACACGACGGTGCGCAGCTTGTCCTGCTCGTGGAAGCACAGGCCGTTGTCGATCGCCCAGAGCCGCGTCTCGTCGTAGAGGACGTGGCCGGACTTGCGATCCGCGTTATTGGCCACGACGTCGAAGGCCGCTAGTCCGGCGAACCAGTCGGCGAACTCGGGCCGATCGCGCAAGGTGAAGTAGTGGTCCTCGCCGTTGTCGCCCACCCACCACTGGAGCGAACCGGGACCGTAGGGCAGGTCGTCGCGACCGACCGTGGTGGGCACCAGGTCCGTCCCGAGCACCACGTCGAGCTCGTAGGCGGCCACCTCGCGGCGCCAGAGTCCGTCGGGGAAGTCCCACAGGGGGCGCTCTCCGGCCTCGGACTTGTAGCAGGCGTTTCCCGTCTCGCCGTCCAGGCTGACCGCCACGAGGAGCGCCTGGTTGGAAGATCCCACCACGCGCCCGAGTACCTCGACGTCGCCCTCGCGCAGGAGTCGGACTTGGGCTGCGCGGTCCACGCTCAGCGGATCGGGGGCCGGTGGCCGTTGGTTCGGGGGCAGTCGTGACCCTGGGGATCGAGCGGACCCCCGCACAGGGGACACAGTGGTCGACCCGCTTCGACGAGGCGCGTGATGGCGATCGCGAGGGCGCCCGCCCACTCGGCGCTCAAGGTGAGCTCCAGGGTGTCGTCTTCCTCGACGGACGCGATCGACACCGAGACGCTGCGATTGGCCTCGTTGAGGAGGACGGTGATGTCACCGGCGACGAGATCGACCTCGTACTCGGGCTCGAGGGCCAGGTCGTCGGGCAGGTGGCCCGGCCGCCCCAGGTCATCGAGCACGCGCGCCAGCCACTCGACCAGCGCCACCAGCTGGAGCTTCTCGCACTTGACTATCACCAAGCGCCGCCCCTGGCGCGCTTGCAGCAAGAACAATCGCTGGCCGACCTCGCCCAGGGTGCCCACCATCACCCGGTCTGGCGCGTCGAAGACGTAGTTCACGACGGTCCCAACTCGGCCAGCGTGCCGGTCACGTTCACGCACAGCACGATCGGCGCCGCGTCGGTAAACGCGATCGCACTGAGTGAGGCGGTGGAGATCACAGTGCGTTGGAACAGGTCGAGGGGCACGCCCAAGGCACGCGTCACCGCGGCCTTGATCGGGTCGGCGTGACTCACCACGACGACCGTGCGGTTGCGGTGCTTTCGCGCGAGCCGCTCCAGGGTGGCCCAAACTCGATGCTGCATCTCGTCGAAGGATTCGCCCTCGGGGAAGCGAAAGGTACTCGGGCTCGTCTGAACGGCGAGCCATTCGCGACGTCGAGACAGCGCGGACAGTCGCTTGCCGGTCCAGGTTCCGAAGTCGCACTCCAGCAGCCCGCGCTCGAGAACGGCTCTCAGGCGCAGCGTCTTGGCGATGGGTGCGGCAGTCTCGCGGGCGCGTTCTAACGGTGAAACGTAGAGCGCGGTGGGTCTTTTGGCAAGCTCGCCCAGACGCGCGGCGACGGCACTGGCCTGTTCGCGACCTCGCTCGGAGAGGTGCAGTCCGGGCGCGCGCCCCGGCAGGACGTGGCCGGTAGTGGCGGTGGCTCCGTGTCGGACCAGGAGAATCGTCGTGAAGGTCGGGGAGGCCGCCACGGCTCGACTCTACCGGTGCGTTACGACGGGGCCAGGGGGAGTCGTCGAGGGCCCGGCGCAGCGCCCTCGGGCCAACGCCGGCGTGAGACGCGCGCCAGCTTGTGCAGCAGCGCCACGGCACCCGGGTCGTCGTCACCCGGTCGCGTTTCGATGACGCCATGCTCGACCAGCGCGCTCATGAGCTCACGGCCTTTGTCGGTACGCACGATGACCAGTGTCCAGTCGTTGAACGCACCGATGCCGCCGGTCGAGATGTCCGCGTGCTCGGCCGCGAAGTCCGGGCACAGCGTGCACCCCTCGCGGGTGTAGGCGTGCGCCTCCTTCAGTGGGACTTCGAGGTAACCACCGTCGCGGGTCCAGATCTGAAAGACGCCCTTGATGTTCATCTTGACGATGTCAGCGCGCTTGAGGCCGTAGCGAGCTTCGAAGAGCTCCTCGAAGATGGCGTCGTCAAAGGTCTTCGAGCACATGAGCCCGATGGTCAGGCTGAGGCGCCGCGCGATCTTGCCTGACTTGCGCACCTGCATCACGCCCGGCGCCGAGGCCACGCAACCCATGCCCACCACCGCGATACGCTCGGCCCCGCCCTCCACGGCCTCGTGGTACGCCATCAGGTTCGCCGAATAGGTGTAACGCGACTTCGCCGTCTCCAGCACGTCCTCGCGCGTGCGCGCGACGCGCGGTACGGCCCGCCACGACGAGCCGTCGCCCTCGAGCCCGCTGACCAGCGCCGCGTCCACGACGTCGTTTTCGAGCGCGTAGGTGAGCAGCGCGGACACGAAGCCGCCGTCCTGTCCGTTCTCGACGAACTCGGGGTCGGTGGCGCGCGCCAGCAGGACGTCGCCCACGCCGTAGACCTCGTCGTCGGTGCGCTCGCGCGCGAAGAGGTGGGTGTCGATCTCACTCTCCCAGTTGCGGAAACGCGGGCAGGCGCGCGTGCAGATCGTGCAGCCCTTCTGGCCGTGTGTGCAGTCGTCGCGACCGCCGTCCTCATCGACGTGCCAGGGCTTGTAGGCGCTCCCGGCGGTCTCGTACTTCAAGACGTCGTATGGACACGCGACGACGCAGGCGGCGCAGCCGGTGCACAGACCCGACGTCACCACCTCCGAGAACAGTTCCTTCCACTGAGGCTTGTCGACCACGGGCCAACCTTACAGAGGCCGATTGGCGATGCCCGCGGGCGGTACGCTGCGCCCCGATGCCCGAAGCCCTCGAGATCGAGTCCTACCGCCGGCTGGCCGACCGCGTCATCGGGGCGCGCATCACCCGGGGCTTCGCCGACGCCTACGCAGCCAAGAAGTTGGCCTCGACGTCGTCGTGGTCACGCGCGGTTCGTGGACTGCGCGTGACGGGCACGGACCGGAGGGGCAAGCTCCTGGTGCTCCAGACCGACGGCGTCGCGCTGGGCGTGCGGTTCGGAATGACCGGTGTGCTGCTGCTCGACGACGTGGCGGGCATCGACGGGCTCTTCTACGGGCCGCACGCGTTTCGCGCGGAGTGGATCCGCGGGGGCCTCGACTTTGATGACGGGCGGCGTCTGCTTCTGCACGACCCGCGACGCCTCGCGCGCTTCGAAGTGGACCCCGACATTGACGAACTCGGACCTGACGCGCTCCAACTCACGCGGGCCCAGTTCAACGCCGTGCTGCACGTGACGCGAGGTGAGGGTCCTGCCATCAAGGCCCGCCTGCTCGATCAGCGCGCGGTGGCCGGCGTCGGCAACCTGCTCGCCGACGAGATGCTCTTTCGTGCCGGGATCGACCCGCGTACACCGGTTGGTCAACTCGACCCGGAGCAGCGGACCCGTCTCTTTCGGGCGTTCGGCCAGACCATGCGCACCCTCAGTCGCCGTGGCGGCTCTCACACGGGGGACCACATGGGGGCCCGCTTTCCCGGTGGACTCTGCCCGCGCGAGGGTGCGCCGATGCTGTCGGCCACGATCGGCGGGCGGACGACCTATTGGTGCAGCGCTCACCAGCGCTAGACCGTGGCGTCCACGGCCCGGAGCGTGCCATCGACTAGGTAGCCCAATCGACGCCGGACGCCGCGCCGCGCCGTTGTGACGGTGAGCACTCCCACAAGCCGGAGCATCATTTCAAGGGCGAGTTCGCCAACTTCTTACGAAGGTCTTAGGCGACCATCAATGTGGACGGGTGAATAGCGCACTCGCACAGGTCGCGCCCGCAGTAGATGATCGGGCTCGCACTCGGCGTGGGCCAGAATGGACCGATGCAATCCTTCGTGTCGCACTACGGCTACTGGGGTCTCCTGGTCGCGTCCATTCTCTCCTCGGCGTGCATCCCAGTGCCGTCGGAGATCTTCTACGGCTTCGCCGGCGCGCTGTGCACGACGGCGATCACCGGCCACGCGCGCTTCACGATCTGGGAGGTCATCGTCGTCGGCACCATCGGGTCGCTCATTGGGGCCGTGATCGCTTACGAGGCCGGCCGTAGCGCCGGACGCACGATTGTCGATCGTTGGGGCACGTGGATTCTCGTCTCGCACAAGGACCTCGACGCCGGTGAGCGGTGGTTCGCGAAGTACGGTGCGATCTCCGTCTTGCTCGGTCGGGTGATTCCGGTCGTGCGCAGTTTCATTTCGGTTCCGGCCGGCATGGCCGAGATGAGGCGCGCGCCGTTCGCCATCCTCACGACGATCGGCTCCGCAGCGTGGGTTGCGCTGTTGGCCGGTCTTGGGTACGCGGCCGGGTCCAACTGGCACCACGTCAGCCACGACTTTCACATCGCCCAGTGGCCCATCGTCGCGGTGATCGTGGTGCTCGTGGCGTGGGGGGTGTGGCACCGCATCCGATCGGTGCGTGCCGAGCAGGCGCGTTAGCTCTCTATCGCCTCACGAACGCGATGCGCGTGGCCGTCGGTGCGAACCGCGTACCAGGCGTGTTCGATGATTCCCGTCGGACCGACCACGAACGTCGAGCGGATTACGCCAATCACCCGTTTGCCGTAGAGCATCTTCTCGCCCCACGCGCCGTATCTTTCCATGACCTTCTTCGACGGATCACTCAGCAGATCGAAGTCGAGTCCGTACTTGGCGGCGAAGGCGGCGTGCGACGTGCGCTCGTCGGGTGAGACGCCGAGCACGTGGACGCCGAGCGCGCGCAGTCCAGCGAGTTCGTCGTTGAACTGGCACGCCTCCTTCGTGCAGCCCGGCGTGTCGTCGGCGGGGTAGAAGTAGACGATGACGCGCTGGCCCTTGAAGTCGCGTAGGGAGACCTTCTCACCGCGCTGATTGGTGAGGGTGAACGCGGGGGCTCGCGCGCCCTCAGTGAGTCGTACCACGGTTCTCCTTCGCGTCGGGATGCCGTTCTGCCCCTAGACTAGGGACAGCTCCAGAGATGAGCGTGGGCCCACACGAACGAGCGGTTTCGGGTCCGACCGAGAAACGACCGTTGTTCCGTGAGTACAGAAGCCCTTCGGGCCGCGGCGTCGCCGGACACCTACGCCACCAACAAAACCTTTGAGGATCTAGGAGTGCGCGCAGAACTGTGCGCCGAGCTGGCCCGTCAGGGGATCACCACCGCCTTCCCCATTCAGGCGATGACCATCGAGGACGCCCTAGACGGCCGTGACGTCTGCGGCAAGGCCAAGACCGGTTCGGGCAAGACCCTCGGTTTCGGCCTACCGATGCTCCAGCGTCTCGCCGAGCGTCCTGCCGCCGCGTCGGGCGAACGTCCGGCGCGACCGCGTGGTCTGGTCCTCGTGCCCACCCGCGAGCTCGCCGTCCAGGTCCACGAGGTGCTCAAGCCCCTCGGCGCGGCCCTTGGTCTACGCGTGAACTCCGTCTACGGTGGCGCCGACATCGAGCGCCAGGTACGTTCCCTGCAGAAGGGCAGCGACCTGGTCATCGCCACGCCGGGACGCTTGATCGATCTTGGTGACCGCGGCGAGGTGAGCGTGCAGGACCTGGACGTGTTGGTCCTCGACGAGGCCGACCGGATGGCCGACATGGGCTTTATGCCCCAGGTCGAGTGGGTGCTGCGGCGCATCGCCGACAAGCCCCACCAGACGCTCCTCTTTTCGGCGACGTTAGACGGGGCCATCGACCGGCTCGTGAAGCGCTACCTGACCGATCCCGTGTTCCACGAAGTGGCGAGCGACACCCAGACGGTGTCGGCGATGGTTCATCACTTCCTCAACGTGCACCAGATGGACCGCGTGAAGGTGGCCGCGACCATCTGTCGCTCCTTTGGCAAGACGCTCGTGTTCTGTCGCACCAAGCGCGGGGCTGACCGATTGGTTGAGCAACTCGTCAAAGAGGGCGTGCAGGCCGCGGCCATCCACGGCGACCTGCGCCAGAGCCAGCGCGAGAAGGCACTGGCCGACTTCATGAGCGACCGCCTGCCGGTTCTCGTGGCGACTGACGTTGCCGCGCGCGGTCTGCACATCGACGCCGTCGACTGCGTGATGCACTTCGACCCGCCCGAGGACCAAAAGGCCTACCTACACCGCTCCGGCCGCACCGCGCGCGCCGGCTCCACCGGCGTCGTGGTGTCGCTCTTGCTGTGGAATCAGGTGGTTGAGGCCGGAGTGATGATGCGCCGACTCGCGCTCAAGCGACCGGTCGTCGAAGTGTTCTCCAACGACCCGCGTCTGTCGGACCTGGCGAATTGGGAGCCGACGATGGCAGACTCGGTGTTGTGAGCAAAAAGTCGTCGCTGCCCGTGTTCAAGCACGACGGCAGCATTCGCCGCGCGCTCGTCGTCGTCGCGCACCCCGACGACGTCGATTTTGGCTCCGCCGGGACCGTGGCCTACCTGACGAAGAAGGACGTCCAGGTCGCCTACTGCCTGGTGACGTCCGGCGATGCGGGCGGGGACGATTCGACCAGCACGCGCGAGGAGCGCACCGCGGTGCGCGAGAACGAGCAGCGCAACGCCGCCGCCGAGGTCGGCGTCAGCGAGCTCACCTTCCTTCGTTGGCCCGACGGCCAGGTCGAGCCCACGCTGCTACTACGTCGAGAGATCGCCCGCGTAATCCGGTCGTTCCGGCCGGACCTCGTGATCACCCAGAGCCCGGAGCGCAACTACGACCGGATCTACGCGAGCCACCCCGACCACTTGGCCACAGGCGAGGCGACGCTTCGCGCGGTCTACCCGGACGCCCGCAATCCCCACGCGTTCCCCGAACTCCTGCGCGAGGGCTTCGAGCCCCACACGGTGTCGGAGGTGTGGCTGGCGGGCGTCTCGCCGACCATGGTCGTCGACATCACCAAGACGTTCAAGCACAAGATCGCCGCGCTGCGCCGTCACGAGAGCCAGGTCGGTCACCGCGATGACATCGGCAAGTTCGTGCGTCAGTGGTCGCGGCGTACAGCCCGGGCCGCTGGCATGGGCAAGGCCCGCCTGGCTGAGGGCTACCGCGTCATCAACACGATCTAGCGCGGCGTAGTCGCGTCGTAGGGTTGGCGGATGGGCCACGGCTCAAAGCATCCCGCCGAGCGCGTCAAGGTCACCGAGCGCGTTCCGGCCCGGGGCCTTGGCCAGATGTTGGTCGGCCTCACGCGTGCCAATCTCGCAGGTGAGGTCCTCGCCGGCGTCACGTTGCTCGCCATCGCGATCCCCGAACAGTTGGCGACATCCCAGCTCGCCGAGGTCCCCGCTTTCACGGCGCTGATCGCCTTCATCGCCGCGGGCGCTGCCTTCTTGGTGCTGGGCTCGAACCCGATCATGTCGGTCGGCGCGGACTCCACGATTGCCCCGCTGTTCGCGGTGGCCCTGGTCCGGCTGGCCGCGCCGTCTACGTCGTCGTACCTGTCGCTGCTCGCCGCGACGGCAGTCGTGACGGGTGTGCTGGTTGCCACGGTCGGGATACTGCGTCTGGGGTGGTTGGCCGACTTCCTCTCGCTGCCGATCGTGGGCGGCTTCATGGCCGGCATCGGCGTGATCATCGTCGTACACCAGTTGCCGCGCGTGTTCGGTGTCGCGTCCGGCGGCGAGTCCGTGGCGTCGCGGCTCGACTCGCTCGCGCACCACCTCGGCCACGTCAGCGCGTGGTCGATCGCACTGGCGGTGGGAACACTGGCCCTGATGATCGTGGGCGAGCGGGTGAACCCGCGCTGGCCCACGGCGCTGGTGGCGGTGGTCGGGGCGACGCTGCTGTCGACCGCGCTGTCGCTCACCTCGCGCGGCGTCGCGGTCCTGGGCACGGTGAGCGCGGGACTTCCGAGGTGGCGCCTCCACAACCTCTCGCTGCACGACTGGGGCGTCGTGGTCACGACCTCGCTCACGCTGCTCGTGGTGGTCATCTCTCAGAGCGCGGCGACCGCACGGTCGTCGTCCGACGAGATCGGTGCGGCTGACGACATCGATCGCGACTTCATCGGCGTCGGCGCGGCCAACGTCCTGGCGGGGCTGGTGGGGGCCTTCCCGGTGAACGCCAGTCCGGCGCGCACCACCGTGGTCGGTCTAGCCGGTGGGCGTACCAAGATGGTGGGCCTCGTGGCGGTGGTCGGCGCGATCGCGTTCTCGCCACTCGCCACCTACGCGCGCGACATCCCCTTGGCCGTGCTGGCGGGCGTGTTGATGTTCGTCGCGGCGCGGCTCGTGAAGATTCCTCAACTCGTCAAGGTCCTGCACACCAGCCGAGTGGAGTTCGCGCTGGCCATGGTGAGCTGCCTGGGCGTCATCATTCTTGGCGTCGAGATCGGGCTCGCCATCGCCGTGGGACTGGCCATCCTGGACCGGACGTGGCGCACCGCCCGACCACGAATGCTCGTCCTGGGCCAGCGCACGGGCACGACCAGTTGGGAACCGCTCGAGGAGAAGTCCGTCGAGCCGGTTCCTCACGTGCTCGTCGTGCTCTTCGACGAATCGCTCTACTTCGCCAACGCCGGAGCCTTTCGCCGCCAGGTCCATCAGTTCATGGTGGAGAACCCCGACACCGAGCACCTGGTCATCGACGCGGTGGCGATGGCCGACTGCGACTACACGGGCCTGGTGACCCTGGCCCAGGTCATCGGCGACCTCACCCACGACGTGAGCGTGTCGGTCGCGCGAGCCAACGACGCGGTCGAGCACGAGATCTCAAACTTCCCCGACGAGGCGCTACGCCACGTGCACTTCCACAACAGCGTGGACTCCGCGGTGCGCCACGCCCTGGCGGGGTCCTAGGCGGCCAGCTGTCGCAGGACGAAGTTGAGCACGCCGCCGTGGCGGTAGTACTCGGCCTCGGTGGGCGTGTCGATGCGCAGCCGCACGTGGAAGCGCTCGACCTCGCCGTTGGCGCGCGTCGCCGTCACGTGGACGTGGGGCACCGTCTCGCCGCGGTTGAGGGGATCGAGACCTTCGACTGAATACGTCTCGGTGCCGTCGAGTCCGTAGGTCTCGGCCGAGTCGCCGGGCTGGTACTCCAGTGGCAGCACCCCCATGCCGACCAGGTTGGAGCGATGGATCCGTTCGAAGCTCTCGGCCAGCACCGCGCGGACCCCGAGGAGCTTGACCCCCTTGGCGGCCCAGTCGCGGCTCGAGCCGCTGCCGTACTCCTTGCCCCCGAGCACGATGAGCGCAGTCCCCTCGGCCTGGTAGGCCATCGCCGCGTCGAAGATGGACATCTCCACGCCCTCAGGCAACTTGAGCGTGACGCCGCCCTCGGTGCCCGGGGCCAGCTGGTTGCGCAGCCGCACGTTGGCGAGGGTGCCGCGCATCATGACCTCGTGGTTACCGCGTCGTGCGCCGTAACTGTTGAAGTCCTGGCGCTCAACGCCCCCGTCGGTCAGGTAGAGCCCGGCGGGCACGTTGGGTCGGATGGAGCCGGCCGGTGAGATGTGGTCGGTCGTCACCGAATCGCCCAGCTTGGCCAGCACCCGTGCACCGGCAACGTCGCTGACCGGGCCCGGCTCCATCGTGAGTCCCTCGAAGTACGGGGGAAGCTTGACGTAGGTCGAACGGTCGTCCCACGCGTAGGTGACGGTGTCGGTCGCCGGCACCCGAGCCCATCGCTCGTCGCCGTCGAATACCGCGGCGTAGCGCTGGGTAAACATCTCCGGCGTGACTGACTCGCGCACCGCGGCGGCCACTTCGGCGTCACTGGGCCACAGGTCCCTCAGGTACACCTGCGCGCCGTCGGACCCGTCGCCCAGGGGTTCGTTAGTGAGGTCGATGTCCATCGTGCCCGCCAGCGCGTACGCGACGACGAGCGGCGGACTGGCCAGGAAATTCTGCTTGACGTCGGGGTGGATGCGGCCCTCGAAGTTGCGGTTACCCGACAGGACCGATACGACCGAGAGGTCGTGCTCGACGGTCGCCTCGGACACCCCGGCGAGCAATGGACCGGAGTTTCCGATGCAGGTGGTGCAGCCGTAGCCAGCCAGGTAGAAGCCGAGCTTCTCCAGCGGCTCGACGAGACCGGCGCGATCCAGATAGTCGATGACGACGCGGCTCCCGGGCGCCAGCGTGGTCTTGACCCAGGGCTTGACCGAGAGCCCGCGTTCGACCGCGCGACGCGCGACCAGTCCGGCGGCGACGAGGACCGAAGGGTTTGACGTGTTCGTGCACGAGGTGATCGCGGCCACCACTACCGCGCCGTCGCGCAGCACGTCGGCCGCGTCGACGCCGCGCACCTCGATCGGCTCGCGTGCGAGGGCTTCGCGAAAGGCGTGACGTGCGCCAGCGAGCGCGACCCGGTCCTGAGGTCGGCGCGGGCCGGCGAGGCTGGGCTCGACCGTGTCGAGGTCCAGTTCGGCGTACTCGGAGTAGACGGGCTCGGGCGCCGACGCCTGGTGCCAGACGCCCTGGGCCCGCGCGTACGCCTCGACGAGGGCGAGGTGCTCCGGGCTGCGCCCGGTGAACGCCAGATAGTCCACGGTGACCTGGTCGATGGGGAAGAGCGTGCAGGTTGCTCCGTACTCGGGTGACATGTTGCCGATGGTCGCGCGGGTCTCGAGCGACAACGAGGCCACTCCTGGCCCGTAGGCCTCGACAAACTTGCCGACCACGCCGTGGCTGCGCAGGAGCTGGGTAATCGTGAGGACGACGTCGGTGGCGGTGACGCCTTCGCGCGTCGCACCGGTCAGGCGCAGTCCGACGACCGGAGGGATGAGCATTGACGTGGGCTGGCCGAGCATGACGGCCTCGGCCTCGATGCCCCCGACACCCCAGGCCAGGACGCCCAGGCCGTTGACCATGGTCGTGTGCGAGTCGGTGCCGATCACCGTGTCGAAGAACGCCTGACCGTCGTGGTCGAAGACGATGCGTGCCAGGTACTCGAGGTTGACCTGGTGGCAGATGCCCATTCCTGGGGGGACGACCCGGAACCGCTCGAAGGAGCCCTGGGCCCACTTGAGGAAGGTGTAGCGCTCAATGTTGCGCTGGTACTCGATGTCGACGTTCTCCTTAAAGCTGGTGGGTAGTCCGGAACTCTCGGCGATCACTGAATGGTCGATGACCAACTCGACCGGCACCAGCGGGTTGATCCGCGCCGGATCGCCACCGAGGGAGATGATCGCGTCGCGCATGGCCGCGAGGTCCACGACCGACGGGACCCCGGTGAAGTCCTGCATCAGGACGCGCTCGGGAGTGAAGGCGATTTCGCGCGCCGCGTCGCCGGCGGCCTCGCCGTGACGCGTGGGGCTCTCACCCCATCGGGCCAGGGCCTCGACGTCATCGCGGCGCACGTGCACGCCGTCTTCGCGGCGCAGCAGGTTCTCGAGCAGTACCTTGATCGAGAACGGGAGTCGATCCACACCCAACGCGCTCAGCGCCTCGGCACGCAGCGAGAAGTAGGAGAAGGAACGGCCCGCGACCTCGAGGGTCTGACGGGCGCCGAAGGAGTCGAGTGAGGGGGTGGTCATACATCCATTCTGCCCCCTTCACCGCGCCCACGTTTCGCGACGCGACCCGTGAGCCGCTCGTGGGAGACTGGACGGCGTGACGTCCACTTACGACACCGTGCTCGCGCGACTCGCGCCGGTCTTCGACGATCTTCAGTCCGGGGCCGATCCCGTCCTGCGCCCGTCGGAGCGCTGCGACTACCAGGTCAACGGAGCACTGGCCCTCGCCAAGTCGTTGGGCCGAGCCCCGCGCGACGTCGCCGACGAGGTGGCGGCTCAGGCGGACCTGGCCGGGATCGCTGAGGTCGAGGTCGCGGGGGCGGGATTCCTCAACCTGACTCTCACCAGGGAATTCCTGGACTCGCAGTTGCGCGCCCTGGCCCTCGACGATCGCCTCGGGGTCGAGGTCGCCGAGGCCCTGACGGTGGTGATCGACTACTCCTCGCCGAATGCGGCCAAGGAGATGCACGTCGGCAACCTGCGCTCGACGGTGATCGGCGACTGCCTGGCCCGTCTCTATCGCTTCGCGGGTCACCGAGTCCTGGCGCGCAATCACGTGGGCGACTGGGGGACTCCCTTCGGCATGCTCATCGAGCACCTCGCCGACCTCGGAGAGTCCGAAGCCGTCGCGTCGCTGTCGATCGGAGCACTCGACGCCTTCTACCGCGACGCGCGCGCGAAGTTCGACACCGATGAAGAGTTCCGCGAGCGCAGCCGCGAGCGCGTCGTGGCGCTCCAGGCCGGCGAGCCCGAGACAAATCGACTGTGGCGCCTGCTGATCGAACAGTCGATCACCTATCTCGGCGAGGTGTACGAGAGGCTGGACATCACGTTGTCGCGCGGCGACGTGCGCGGCGAGTCCTCCTACAACGCCAACCTGGCCGACATCGTCGGTGAGCTCGACGCGAAGGGGCTGCTCGTCGAGAGCGGTGGCGCACTGGTCGTCTTCGCGCCGGGGTTCACCAATCGCGACGGCGAGCCGTTGCCGCTCATCGTCCAAAAACGCGACGAGGCGTTCGGTTACGCCGCGACCGACCTGGCGGCGCTGCGTGACCGGGTGGAGCGTCTGCACGGCGACGTACTGCTCTACGTAGTGGGTACCCCCCAGTCCCAGCACTTCGAGATGGTGTTCGCGGTGGCCCGCATGGCCGGGTGGCTGCCCGAGAGGGTGCGCTGCGAGCACGTGGGCTTTGGCAACGTGCTGGGGACCGATCACAAGATGTTCAAGTCGCGCGGCGGCGAAACGGTCAAGCTGCTCGACCTGCTCGACGAGGCCACCCAGCGTGCTCGCAGCGGTCTCGAGGCACGCACCAGCGACCTCAGTGACGCGCAGCGCGACGTCCTGGCCACGCAGATCGCGCGCGCGGCGATCAAGTACGCCGACCTGGCGACCGAGCGCCAGCGCGACTACGTCTTCGACTTCGACCGGATGCTGGCGTTCGAAGGTGACACCGGCCCGTATCTGCAGTACGCCCACGCGCGACTGCGCTCGATCTTTCGCCGACTGGGCGCTCCGTGGTCGCCGGGGGCGAGCTTCACCCTGGCCCACCCGGCCGAGCGCGACCTCGCGCTCGGGCTGCTGGCGCTGCCCGAAGCGGTCGCCGGGGCCCTGGCCACGAATCAGCCGCACCGACTCTGCACCTATCTGTTCGACCTGGCCCAGCGGTTCACCGCCTTCTATGAGGCGTGCCCGGTGCTCGCCGCCGAGGGCGCGGTGCGCAACGAGCGACTCGCGCTGTGCGACCTGACGTCGCGATCACTTGCGTTGGGACTGTCGCTGCTCGGGATCGACGCCCCGGAGCAGATGTAGCGAGGTCGGTAAGGTACAACTGCCGTCGAAGGGGGCATCTATGAAGGTCAGGGCCGCAATCGCCACCGAGGTCAACGGACCCTGGCGCACCGAGACGATCGAGATCGACGAGCCGCACGCCTACGAGGTGAAGGTCAAGATGGCCTTCGCCGGTCTGTGCCACTCCGACGAGCACGCGCGCACCGGCGACATGACCGCGCCGCCCGAAGTGCTCGCCTTCTTCGGCGTCGACTCAATGTTCCCGATCATCGGGGGCCACGAGGGATCCGGCGTGGTCGAGTCGGTCGGCGAAGGTGTGACGACGGTGGCGGTGGGCGACCACGTGGCGAGCTCGTTCATCCCCTCGTGCGGGCGTTGCCACTACTGCGCCTCCGGCCGCCCGTTCCTCTGTGACCTGGGGGCCAACACACTGGCCGGCCCGATGATGTCGGACCGCACCTGGCGCCACCGCTTCGGCGACCAGCCGCTCAACCGCTACGCCCAGTTGGGCACGTTCAGCGAGTACATGGTGGTCCACGAGGCGTCGCTGATCCGCATCGACCCGTGGTACGACCTGCGCGCCGCCGCACTGCTGTCGTGCGGGCTGTCGACGGGATTTGGCTCAGCCGCCACTCGGGGCAACGTGCGCCCGGGTGACGTCGTGGCCGTGATCGGCTGCGGTGGCGTGGGCTCCGGGGCTATCCAGGGCGCCGTCCACGCGGGTGCCCGCGCCGTCATCGCCATCGACACCAACCCCACCAAGGTCGAGCGCGCGATGAAGATCGGAGCGACCCACGGAGCCGCGACGACGCTGGACGCCGCGTTCACGTTCTTGGGGGACCTGACGACGGGACGCAACTGCGACGTCGTGATCCTGACGCCCGGGCGCTTGACCGGGGAGCTGGTCGAGCAAGCCCGCTCGATCACCGCGAAGGGCGGCATCGTCGTCGCCACGGGTCTGGCGCCCTTCTCCCAGACCCAGGTTGACCTCAACCTGGCGATGCTGTCGCTCTACAACCAGGAGCTGCGCGGAACCGTCTTCGGCTCTGAACCACCGCGCGTCCAGATCCCCAAGCTCCTGCGCCTGCACCACGAGGGCCGCCTGATGATCGACGAACTGGTCACCCAGGAGTACACGATCGACCAGGTGAACCAGGGCTACCTCGACCTCGAGGCCGGCGAGAACATCCGCGGCGTGGTTCGCTTCTAGCTCTCCGGCCGCACGCCGATCATCTGTTTCCACGTGATCGTTGACGGGTTCCACCTCGGCGTCAGATTGGCCAGCGAGCGTGCACGCCACGCCCCGACGGCGACTCCCAGCGCGTAGGCCAGGTCGTCGGCCACGCCCAGGCCGACGTCAGTGGCGCGCGGGCGCGTCGAGCGATAGCGAAACGCCGATCCGACAGCCCAGACACTCAGCGCGCGCGAACGCATCCGAGGATGCAGCGCGGCGACGAGGAGCGCGGGCCCGTAGGTGCGCACGAGCGCGCGCGCCATCGGCCCACCGGAGAGCAGCATTGACCGGGCGACGAGCGCCCCAGCCACCTCGCGCGGGCGTTCGGTTGAGGTCTCGAGCCGGCGCTCCAGCGTGTCGCGCACCACGCCCAGAGCGCGCGCCGTGAGCCAGGGGGCTCGCGCAACCATGCCGGCCCAAGCGAGCAACGTCCACCGATCTGCGCGCAGTGGCGCCGCTCGCGCGCCGTGGCGTCGAGCGAGTTCGGCCGACGACTGTCCGTAGCGCACTCGTTGACGTACCCATGCGGGCCACGTCGAACGCGCCGGATGAAAGACAGTCACGTCAGCCAGGTAACGGACTAGCCAGCCCTGGTCGAGCAGGTGCCAGATGAAGTCAACATCCTCGCCCACTCGCATGTCGGGGTCGAATCCCTCACCGAAGGCGTCGCGGCGGACCATGAGACACGCGCTGGGCACGTACGGTACGGGTCCACCCGCGCCGACCAGTGCGCTCCGCGATCCGAGGTCGAGCGGACCGAAGTCATACTCGAAGTGGTCGCGGGCGCTCCCGCCCGCCACTCCCCGGATCCGGGGCGCGACCGCCGCCAACGTGGGATCGGCGAACTCCGCGCGGAGCCGAGGGAGCACCTCGTCGACGTTGCCCAGGACGACGTCCGCGTCGACAAAGAGCACGAAGGGTCCCGTGGTGCCACGAACCCCGGCGTTGCGCGCCGCGCCCGGTCCTTGGCTCTCGTCATGGCGAATCAGGCGTGCGCCGTGAGCGCTCGCCAGCGCCGCCACGCGACCGGGCTCCGTGGACCCGTCGTCGACCACGGTGACGTTCAGGGCCTCCACGTCACTCAGAAGCAGAGTCAGGCCATGCAGGTCGTTGCGCACTGGAATCACGACGTCGACGTCGTCAGCGGCGCGCACCGCTGGGTAGCGCGCTTCCAGGAGTCCGCGTTGGACCAGGGTTCGCGCGAAGAGCTCCTCCCCGGGGCGCACTACGTCGCCGCGCCGCCACCGATCGACCACGCCGCGCGACGCTCCGGGCAGTCGAAGCAGCGCCCACGGCACGCCACCGGCGACGAGGTCGCGGCCGTAGAAGTGTGCAGAACGATCGAGGGCGACGGGGGTACCGACAGGGATCGGCGCGACGAGGGGCGACGGCGCGGTCACACCGCAGTCTGACACCGTGCAGCGAGTGCCTGACCAGACCGGACAGAATGGAGAGGTCAAGGAGGCGACGTGTCGATCGAGACCGTGACCGAAGAAGAAGCCGACCCGACTTTCGATGAGGTCGACGAACTGCTTGTCGAAGAGGTCTCCATCGACGGCCTCTGTGGCGTGTACTAATTCGTGACGACTCGCGGAATCAGGTTTGACGCATCGGGACCGTGGCGCCTCAGTGCGGAGGTATCGCTGCGCGATGAGTCGTTCGGCGCCTTGGCCTACCACCACGTCAACCGCCGTCTGGTGTTTCTGAAGTCTCCGAGCCTGGTCGCCCTGGTGTCGCGGTTGGACCAGTTCGAGAGTGCAAATGACGCCCTCATCGAACTGATCGACGAGCCGTCGCGCGAGAGCCATCGTCGGGCGTTGGGCTCACTGGCCGACTCGGGGATCATTCGTGGGGGTTGACTCCTCTCTACGCGACCGTTTCGAGCACGGTCTCGCCGCCCCCATCTGTCTGACCTGGGAGCTCACGTACGCCTGCAACTTGGCGTGCGTGCACTGCCTGTCATCATCGGGTCGTCGCGACCCGCGAGAGCTGACGACCGCCGAAGCCACGGCGCTGATCGACGAGATCGCCGAGATGCAGGTCTTCTACATCAACGTCGGTGGGGGCGAGCCGACGATGCGCCGCGACTTCTACGATCTCATCGACTACGCCGTGTCGCGCCGGGTCGGCGTGAAGTTCTCCACCAACGGAACCCGGATCGACGCCGCCGCGGCTCGCCGGCTCGCTGCGATGGACTACCTGGACGTGCAGGTCTCGCTCGACGGCGTCGACGCGACGACCAACGACCGCGTGCGTGGAGCGGGAAGCTACACCTCCGCGCGTCGCGCGATGGACGAATTGGCGGCCGCGGGCTTTGGCCAGTTCAAGATCTCGGTGGTGATCACCCGCGAGAACGTCGCCCAGCTCGACGAGATGGCCGAGCTCGCGAGTCACTACGGCGCTCAGCTACGACTCACACGGCTGCGACCCTCGGGCCGTGGCGCCGACGTGTGGGACGAGCTGCACCCCACGAGGGCCCAGGGTCGCGAACTCTATCGATGGCTGCGTGAGCGGCCCGACGTGCTGACCGGCGATTCCTTCTTCCACCTCTCGGCTCTCGGGAGCCCGCTGGACGGGCTCAACCTGTGCGGTGCGGGACGGGTCGTGTGTCTCATCGACCCGGTGGGCGACGTCTACGCGTGCCCCTTCGTCATCCACGACGAGTTCCTCGCGGGCAATGTGCGCGACGCCGGATTCGCCACCGTGTGGCGCGACAGCGAACTCTTCGCCTCGTTGCGCTCACCGGGCAGTGCCGGAGCGTGCGCGTCGTGTGGATCCTTCGACGCGTGCCGTGGCGGGTGCATGGCGGCGAAGTTCTTCACCGGCCTCGAACTCACGGACCCCGACCCCGAGTGCGTATTCGGACACGGTGAAGAGGCACTGGCGCGGCGTCGCGGCGTCGCGCCGACGTCCGGGTCAGACCACTCGCGTCGCGTGCGCGTCGCGCTCAGCACCCGCTAGAAAAGGAGACCGCTCGGCGGGCCGGGTAGTCTCGGCTCGGGCCGTGGGGGTGCGCGTGGCGAGTTCGTGGTTCGAGTCGGTGGCCGAGGCCCAACGCCGCGCCGAGCGACGACTCCCGCGCTCGGTCTACCGCGCCCTCGTCGCCGGCACCGAGCAGGGCGCGACGATGGACGACAACGTGAGCGCCTTCGCCGAGCTGGGTTTCGCACCCCACGTGGCCGACCTGGCCGAGACGCGTGACTTGACGACAACCGTCATGGGCGTGACCATGGCGATGCCGGTGTTGATCTCGCCGACCGGTGTCCAGGCCGTGCGCCCCGACGGCGAGGTTGAGGTGGCCCGGGCCGCCGCCGCGCGCGGCGTGGCGCTCGGTCTGAGCTCCTTCGCCAGTCGCTCGGTGGAGGACGTGACGGCGACGGGCGCGTCCGTCCTCATGCAGCTCTACTGGTCGGGCACCCGCGACGCGATGGTGCACCGACTCGAGCGGGCGCGCGCCGCGGGCGCGGCCGGCGTCATCCTCACCCTCGACTGGTCGTTCGCCCACAGCCGTGACTGGGGCAGTCCGTGGATACCCGAACGACTGGACGTGGCCGCCATGGTGCGCCTCGCGCCCGAGGCCATGGCCCGGCCGGCCTGGCTCTGGTCGTACCTGCGCTCGGGCCATCTGCCGACGTTGGGGGCACCCAACATGACCCCGCCGGGTGGTTCGACGCCCACCTTCTTCCAGGCCTACGGCGAATGGATGGCGACGCCGCCGCCCTCGTGGTCTGACGTGGCGTGGCTGCGTTCGCGGTGGAACGGACCCTTCATGGTCAAGGGGGTGTCGCGTGTGGACGACGCGCGCCGCGTGGTCGACGCGGGCGCGAGCGCGCTGTCGGTGTCGAACCACGGCGGCAACAATCTCGATGGCACACCGGCGTCGATGCGCGCACTGTCGGGTGTCGTCGACGCGGTCGGCGACCAGGTCGAAGTGGTGCTCGACGGCGGCGTGCGCCGCGGGGGAGACGTTGCTAAGGCGCTGGCCTTCGGCGCACGCGCCGTGATGATCGGCCGGGCCTCGCTGTGGGGACTGGCGGCCAACGGCCAGTCGGGCGTCGAGAACGTCCTGGACATCCTTCGCTCGGGGCTGGACACCACGATGCGCGCGCTGGCACGCCCGCGCCCCAGCGACCTCACGCGCGCCGACGTCGTGATCCCAGAAGGCTTCTCGCGAAGGCTCGGCGCGTGAAGCGCGTCGCGGTCGTCACCGGGGCAGCTCGAGGAATCGGCGCAGCCACGGTGGACCATCTCGTCGCTGACGGATACCACGTCGTGGCCGTGGACCGGTGCCGCGACGTGCCCGATGTCCCGTACGCGATGGCGACGCCTGCTGACCTTGACGCTTTGGTGGCTCGCCACGGCGACGCCGTGCTGGGCCTGGTGGGTGACGTGCGCAGCGCGACCGACATGAGCCTGGCGGTCGAGACGGCGACCCGTCACTTCGGGCGTCTCGACGTGGTCGTCGCTGGCGCGGGGGTCGTGGCCGGGGGCGCACCGCTCTGGGAGGTGGGCGACGCCGCATGGGACGCGGTGTGGTCGATCAACGTACTCGGCACGCGACGCCTGATCGAGGCGGCGGCCCCGGTCCTCATCGCCAATGGCGCGGACGCCAACGCGCGCGTCGTCGCGGTGGCGTCGGCCGCCGGCTCGTTGGGGCTGCGCCGCCTCGCCGCCTACTCGGCCGCCAAGCACGCGGTCATCGGACTCATTCGCGCGGTGGCGATGGACCTCGCCGACTACGCAGTGACCGCCAACACGGTGAGTCCCGGCTCAACGCGCACGTCCATCCTGGACGCGTCGGCGCGTGTCTACGGGCTCGAGAGCGCGGAGTCGTTCGCGTCCCAACAACCCATCGGACGACTCATTGAACCCGTCGAGGTCGCCGCGGCGATCGTCTGGTTGTGTTCGCCGGCGGCGTCGGCGATCACCGGCGCGGACGTTCGCGTCGACGGCGGCATGACCGTCTCGTAGGCGGTCGAAGCCGTTGGACGACCGCGGTAGTCTCGTGTTCCGCCCACGTCGAAAGGCCCCCGATTGAGTGATCGTCTCGAACCCGGCCGGGTCGTCGTCTTCGGGTGCGGCTCGGTCGCCCAGTGTGTCCTGCCCATGCTGTTGGACCACTTCTCCTGGGATCCGACGACGGTGACGGTGATCGAGAGCCGGTCCAATCGCGAGCGCATCGCGTCCTCGCTGGCGCGCGGCGTGACCTACGAGCAGTTCGAGATCACGCGCGACAACCTGACTGACACCCTCGGCCGTCACCTCGGCGACGGCGACCTGCTCATCGATCTGGCGTGGAACATCGACCTGACCGAGTTGCTGGAGTGGTGCCGGGACCACAACGTGCGCTACCTCAACACCAGCGTGGAGGTCTGGGACCCGTACGGTGACCCGGCGAGCACTCCGCCCCAGGAGCGCACGCTGTACTGGCGCCACATGGCGCTGCGACGTCAGCTAGCGCGCTGGGGCGACAACCACGGTCCCTCGGCCGTGGTTGAGCACGGGGCCAACCCGGGACTCGTGAGCCACTTCACCAAGCAGGCCCTCGTCGAGATCACCGAGGCCGTCCTGCGCGACGGACTCTTGGCCGATCGACGCGAGCGCCTGAGCGCAGCGCTGGAAGGCGAGGACTACGCCGCGCTGGCCCACGCACTCGACGTGCGCACCATCCACGTTGCCGAACGTGACACCCAGGTCACCAACGAGCCCAAGCAGGTGGGCGAGTTCGTCAACACCTGGAGCGTTGACGGCTTCTACGAGGAGGGCGTCGCGCCGGCCGAGCTCGGCTGGGGCACGCACGAAAGGACCACGCCAGCCCTTGGTCTCACTCACTCGGGTGAGGGCCCGCTCAACCAGATCTGTCTCGCCCAGATGGCGCACAAGACGCTGGTGCACACGCGAGTGCCGTCGGGTCCGATCGTGGGCATGGTCATCCGTCACGGTGAGGCGTTCACCATCTGTGACCACCTGACGGTGTGGGACAACGGTGTGGCGATCTATCGACCAACGGTGCACTACGCCTACTGCCCGGCGGACGTCGCGTGGGCCAGCTTCGTCGAGCTCGAGGGCAACGAGTACGCGTACCCCGAGCGCCAGCGCATCCTCAACGACGAGATCGTGTCGGGACGCGACGAGCTCGGCGTCCTGGTCATGGGCCACCCCTATCGCTCCTGGTGGACCGGAATGCTCACCACGATTGACGAGGCGCGCGAGGTCGCACCGCACCAGAACGCCACGACGGTCCAAGTCGCTGCGTCCATCCTCGGCGCCGTCGACTGGATGCTGCGCGCGCCACGACAGGGTGTGCGTGTGCCCGACGAGTTGCCCTGGCGCGACGTCCTGGCCGTGGCTCGACCGTACGTGGGAACGACCTGGTCGGGTCCGATCGATTGGGACCCGCTCAGCACGCACACGGACTGGTTCGACCAGTACTCGGGCCGAGTGTTGGACCGCGACGACCCGTGGCAGTTCACGAACTTCCACATCGCCTAGGCGCGAGGACGGGCGCGCGTGCGTCCTAGTGTGGTCGCGACACGAACGAAAGGTGGACGCGATGGATAGTGGACCGCGCGCCAGCGTGCTGGACGCGATCGGCGCCACACCCCTGATCAACGTCGACGGTATCTGGCTGAAGCTCGAATACCTGAACCCGTCGGGGTCGATCAAGGCGCGCATGGCCCGCTACATCATCGAGCGAGCCGAGCGCGAAGGACTACTCAAGCCCGGTGACACTATCGTCGAGGCCTCCAGCGGCAACACGGGCAACGCCATGAGCATGGTGGCGGCAGTGAAGGGCTACGAGATGCTCGTGGTGATGCCCGAGGGCCTCAGCCCCGAGCGCACCGCGATCTCGGTGGCCTTCGGGGCTCAGGTTCACAACGTCGGCACATTTCACGTCAACGAGGCCCTGGCCGAGGCGGAGCGTCTGGGTGCCCTGCCCGGCTACTTCGCACCCGAGCAGTTCGAGTCGGATTGGAACGTCGAGGAGAACCGCACGTGGCTCGGACCGGAGATCCTCTCCGAGCTGCCGCCGGGCAGCGAGCCGGGCGCCTTCGTCATGGGCGTCGGAACAGGAGGCACGCTGATCGGCGTGGGCCAGGCCTTTCGTGCGGCGAACCCCGACGTGGTGCTGGTCGCGCTGGAACCGGCCGAGTCGTGCACCATCCAGTGCGGCGACACGGGACTGCACCGGATCGAAGGGATCTCTGACGGCTTCATTCCGTCGATCTACCAGCGCCACCACGAGATGATCAACCGCGTCATGTCGGTCAACAGCGACGACTCGGTCGCCGAGATGCGCCGTCTGGCGCGCGAGCACGGGCTGTTGGTGGGACCGAGCACGGGGGCGAACATGCTGGTGGCCCAACGGCTGCGCGCCGAGATGGCGCCGGACACGGTGGTCATCACGGTGGCCTGTGACGAAGGCGAGAAGTACCTGAGCGAGTACTTCATGCCCGGGATGAACAACGCGCGTGGGTTCTGAGCGGCGTGCCCGGCGCTCGTAGTCAGCTCAGCGCGGCACCGACGCGAGCTGGCTGGCGATGAGCTCGCGGTCCTCCGCGTCGGCGATCACGTCCACCAGCGCCTGCGCCTTGCGGATCCACAGGTCGCGACGCGCCGCGTCGCCGGACGCCCCGTACGCGCGCGCGACGCCCTCCGCCGTCGACGCCCGAAGCCAGTCCGCGACGTCCGCTTCGTCCGTCGCGGCGTCGGCGCGCACCGCGAACCACACGGCGAGCTGTCCCTGGCCCGTGGCCGCCGCGGCACGCGAGACCATCCAGTCGCCGATGATCCACTCCTGGAGGCCGCCCACGCGACCCCAATGGAAGCGCGAGGCGAAGGCGTTGGTTAGCAGGTCGACGTCGTCGTGCTTGGACCGCACCGGTTGCTCCAACAACTCCCAGCACCGCTGGTAGGTCGCGGCAGCCACCTCACGGTGCGCTTCTGCGTCCACCCGCGGGACCTAGTCGAGTGGCGTGACGTAAGCGGCGTGGATGCCGCCGTCGACGAGGAAGGTCGAGGCCGTCACGAAGGAGGAGTCGTCGCTGGCCAGGAAGAGAACGGCCTTGGCGATCTCCTCGGCCTCGCCGAAGCGTCCCATAGGGATGTGCACGAGCCGGCGAGCGGCTCGCTCGGGGTCCTTGGCGAAGAGCTCTTGGAGGAGCGGCGTGTTGACCGGTCCCGGGCACAGGGCGTTCACCCGCACACCCTGGCGGGCGAACTGGACGCCGAGCTCGCGACTCATCGCCAGCACGCCTCCCTTGGACGCGGTGTAGGAGACCTGGGAGGTCGCCGAACCCAGCACGGCGACGAAGGATGCGGTGTTGATCACCGAACCGCCACCGCGCTCGAGCAGCAGCGGGATCCCGTACTTGCAGCACAGGTAGACCGACGTGAGGTTGACGTCCTGGACCCGGCGCCACGCGTCCAGCCCCGTCGTGAGGATCGAGTCGTCGTCGTTCGGCGAGATGCCGGCGTTGTTGAACAGGATGTCGACGCCGCCGTAGGCGGCCACGACCGCCGCGTACATTGCCTTGACGCTGTCCTCGCTGGCCACGTTGACCGAGACGAAGAGCCCGCCGAGTTCCTCGGCCAGATTGGGGCCGGCGGTCTCGTCCATATCCGCGACGACGACTTTGGCGCCCTCGGCGGCGAAGACCGTGGCCGTAGCCCGGCCGATGCCGCTCGCCGCACCAGTGATGATCGCTACTTTGTTGTCGAGTCGTCCCATCATTCCTCCGTTGAGATGAATACGTTCTTCTCTTCACTGAAACCGAGCAGCGCGTCGGGGCCGAGTTCGCGGCCCAAACCCGACTGCTTGAAGCCTCCGAACGGGGTCGAGTAGCGCACCGAGGAGTTCGAGTTGATCGACAGCGCCCCGGTCTCGACGCCGCGTGCGACACGCAGGGCCCGACCGACGTCGCGCGACCAGATCGAGCCGGACAGCCCGTAGGGGCTCTCGTTGGCGATCTGGACGGCCTCGGCCTCGGTGGAGAAGCGCACCACCGACACCACCGGCCCGAAGACCTCTTCGCGGTAGGCGCGCCCGGTGCGGTCCCCGGCGTCGAGGACCGTCGGCGCGTACCAGAAACCTGGTCCCGCGGGCGCGCTGCCGCGAAACGCCACGTCGCTTTCGTCGACGTAGGTGGCGACGCTGTCGCGCTGAGCCGCCGTGATGAGCGGACCCATCTCGCTGGACTCGCGGGCCGGGTCCTGGACCTTGACACCCTTGACGGCAACCTCGAAGAGCTCCATGAAGCGGTCGTAGGCCGTGTCCTGGACGAGGAGGCGCGACCGCGCGCAGCAGTCCTGACCCGCGTTGTCGAACACCGCGTACGGCGCACCGGCGGCCGCGCGCTCGAGGTCAGCGTCGGCGAAGACAATGTTGGCGCTCTTGCCGCCGAGTTCCAAGGTGACGCGCTTGACCTGAGCGGCGCAGCCCTCCATGATCCTTCGCCCCGCGTCGTTGGAACCGGTGAAGCAGACCTTGCGCACGGCCTCGTGAGTGACGAAGCGCTGCCCGATCTTCGAACCCTCCCCGGGTACCACCTGGAACACCCCTTCGGGGACGCCGGCCTCGAGCGCCAGTTCACCCAGGCGGATCGCGGTGAGCGGCGTGAGGCTGGCGGGCTTGAGGACCACCGTATTTCCCGCGGCGAGCGCGGGGCCGAGACCCCAGCCGGCGATGGGCATAGGGAAGTTCCACGGCACGATGATGCCGACCACGCCCAGGGGCTCGTAGAAGGTGATGTCGACGCCACCGGCGACGGGGATCTGTTTGCCGGAGTGTCGCTCGACCGCGCCCGAGTAGTAGGCCAGCACGTCACGGACGTTGCCCGCCTCCCAGCGCGCGTTGGAGATCGTGTGGCCGGAGTTGGCCACCTCGAGTCGGGCGAGCTCCTCGTTGTGCGAGTCGACGACGTCGGCGAAGCGGCGCAACAGTCGCGCCCGATCCGCTGGCGTGACATTGCGCCACGCGGGGGCCGCGGCCGCGGCGCGCTCGATGACGCGGTCGACCTCATCCACCGTGAGCATCGCGACCGAGGTGACCTCTTCTTCGGTCGCGGGATTGACGACGGTGAGCGACGCGCTCACAACCGCTCGAACCCGCGGTATCGCTCCCAGTCGGTGATGGCCGAGTCATAAGCCGCGATCTCGACGCGCGCCGCGTTGACGTAGTGGTCCACGACCTCGTCGCCGAACGCGTGACGCGCGACCTCGCTCGCGTCGAACAGCTCAGTCGCCTCGTGGAGCGTGGTCGGCACGCGCGCCGCCGGCGCCTCGTAGGCGTTGCCCTGGAAGGCCGGGGGAAGTAACAGTGACTCCTCGACACCGCGCAGTCCGGCGGCGACGAGCGCGCTGAGCGCCAGGTACGGATTGACGTCACCCCCGGGGATGCGACACTCGACGCGGACCGACGGCCCGTGTCCCACGACGCGGAACGCGCACGTGCGGTTGTCCACGCCCCACAGCAGCGCCGTGGGCGCGAACGACCCGACGACGAAGCGCTTGTAGCTGTTGATGTTCGGTGCCAGGAACAGCGAGAGCTCCCGCGAGAACGCCAGTTGTCCCGCCAGGAAGTGCTGGAAGAGTTTGGAGAATCCGTGCTCCTCATCGCCGGCGAAGACGGGAGTGCCGTTTCCGTCGCGCAGCGAGAGGTGAATGTGACACGAGTTGCCCTCGCGCTCGTTGTATTTGGCCATGAAGGTCAAGCTGTAGCCCTCGAGAGCTGCGACCTCCTTGGCCCCCAACTTGAACAGGCTGTGCTCGTCGCACTTGTCCACCATGGCGGCGAATTTGAACGCCAACTCGTGCTGGCCGAAGTTGCACTCACCCTTGACGGACTCGACGATCATTCCGGCGTCACGCATATCGCGACGCAGGCGCCCCAGCAGCGGTTCCACGCGGCTGGTGCCCAGTAGCGAGTAGTCGACGTTGTACTGATTGGCCGGCGTGAGTCCTCGATACCCCAGCGACCAGGCCTCCTCAAAGGTGTCGAGGAACACGATGAACTCCAACTCGGTTCCCGTGAAGCCACTCCAGCCGTGGACGGCGAGCCGGTCGCTCTGGGCCTTGAGAATCTGGCGTGGCGACACGGCGACGGGTTCTCCGTGCACCGTTTCGACGTCGGCGAAGACAATGGCCGTCTTCTCGAACCAGGGAATGAGTCGAACCGTGGAGAAATCGGGCTTGAAGGCGACGTCGCCGTAGCCGCGGTCCCACGAGGTGAGCGCGAACCCCTCGACGGTGCGCATGTCAACGTCCGAAGCCAGGAGGTAACTGCATCCCTCGGCAACGCCGTTGGCGATCTCATTGACGAAGAAGGAGGCGTCAATCCGCTTTCCCTGGAGACGGCCCTGCATATCGGTGATCGCGAGAATGACCGTGTCGATGTCGCGGCTCTCGATGAGGCCGAAGAGCTCTTTTTGCGTCGGTCGGCCCAACACTGAGGTACCCATGCGTTCCCCCGATTCGTTGACAGGGGCCATGGTAGTCGTGGACCAATGCAGCCCTTCTGGACGAGTGATCTAGGTCGGCCGACCGTTTCTGCGCCATCTTCTTGGCACCTCTCGCGATTGTTCGCGAGCACCTAACGTCCAGCGAACAAGATTGCTCCGACCCGACTCGATGCTCGTTTGGCCCTCTACGAGCCGTGATCATTCGGTCTAGACAATTCTTGCACCAAGGGGACCCGAACTATAGGCTCACGCCAAGTGCGGCGCACGCCGACTTTCAACGGGGGGATGTATGCCGGAAGGACTTGATAGGCCCACGGACATGGTGACAGACACCGAACGATTGCATCAGATGGGTTACGCCCAAGAGTTGAATCGTTCGATGAGTCGCTTTTCGAATTTCGCGATCTCCTTCACCATCATCTCGATTCTGTCTGGATGCCTGACTCTCTACGGTTTTGGACTCCTCCACGGCGGGCCGCCCACCATGATTTGGGGCTGGATCATCGTCGGGCTGCTGGTCCTGTGCGCCGGCTACTCGATGGGTGAAATCTGCTCGGCGTACCCGACAGCAGGTGGGCTGTACTACTGGGCAGCGAAGCTGGCCCCCGGCGACAGTGGGCCGATCTGGTCATGGTTCACCGGATGGTTCAACCTGCTGGGCCAGGTTGCGGTCACAGCGGGCATTAGTTTCGGCTGCGCCTTCTCGGTCTCGGCTTTTCTGGCCCTCTTTACCAACCAGCAGTACTGGTTATTGCCCGGGCACACGATTGGCATTCTGGCCGTGATCTTGGCGATTCAGGGCCTTCTCAATACATTTGGCGTCAATATTGTGTCGCTGCTGAATCGGATCTCGGTGTGGTGGCACCTGTTGGGCGTCGCGGTCATCGTCGTCATCTTGTTCGTGGCCCCGTCCTCGCACAGTCACCAGAGCGCGAGCTTTCTCTTTGCATCCAAGGGATTCCACGCCTTCGCGGGTCTGTCGGGTTTCGCAGTTCCGTTCTACGTCTTCCTCCTTGGTCTCTTGGTCGCTCAGTACACCTTCACGGGGTATGACGCGTCCGCGCACGTGACCGAAGAGACGCACAACGCCGCCATCTCGGGACCCAAAGGTATCGTGAACTCGATTTGGGTCTCACTGGCCGCGGGTTTGGTTCTGCTGATCGGCGTGAGCGTTGCCATTCCCCACGTCTTCCCCCAAATCATCGGCGGCGTGACCTTCCCGAACTACGCATCCATTGCGTCCAACGCGGTTCCGTGGGCAGTCATCTTCGAGTACTCCGCGGGACGGGTGACCGCTGAGTTGCTGATTCTCGTAGTGATCGGAGCTCAGTTCTTCTGTGGGACTGCATCGGTCACCGCCAACTCACGAATGATCTACGCCTTCTCCCGAGACGGTGCTATGCCGTTCTCCAACTACTGGCACAAGGTGTCCAAGCGCACGCACGTTCCCGTCCACTCGGCGTGGTTCGGTGCCGTTGGCGCTTTCATCCTGTCGGTGCCCTACCTCAAGAGCTACGCGGCGTATGGCGCGGTCACCTCAATCGCAGTCATTGGTCTCTACGTGGCTTACCTGATCCCGGTGTTCCTTCGCCGGATCAATGGCGCAGCCTTCAAGCCCGGCCCCTGGGTTTTGGGAAAATGGGGACCGGTCCTCGGATGGATCGCCATTGTCTGGGTGGCGTTCATCGTCATACTCTTCATGCTTCCGCAGTTCAAGCCGATCAACGCGAACTCGTTCAACTACACGCCGGTTGCGGTCGCCGTGGTGCTCGGATTCGCCGGTATTTGGTATGCGGTCTCCGCGCGAAAGTGGTTCAAGGGACCCAAGATCCAGGGGACAGCGGAGGAGCTCGCGGCGATCGAGCGCGAACTCAGCATCTAGTCGTTCAGCGACAAAGGCCCGGAGAGCGAAAGCTCTCCGGGCCTTTGCTTTTGCCCCCCATTCCGTGCCCGCGGTGCCGGGCACGCTCGAAGCCATTCGTATTCAGATGTGTCACCTCAAAAGTCGGCGCGGACCTGGTGACTCGAGCGACGCTCGTCTGACCTCGGTGAGATCAAGGGGATATGGTGTTGATTGCCTCGAGGCAGCGAAGTTGGTGAGATCCCAACGCTGTCCCGCAACTGTGAGTGGCCTTCGTGAGAAGCCCACCGAGCCAGGTCGCCTGCCGCGAGGAGAAGTGAAAGACAGCTCTCGAGGTAAGGAGCGGTCGTTCGGATCTCCATCCGTCGCCCACACCCACTTCGACGGAAAGGAGAACCCATGTTCAAACGTGTCACCCTTGTCCTGGCCACCGCCTTGCTCGCGTCGGGAAGTGCGTTATCGAGTGCCGTGATGGCCCGCGCGGCCACCGCCCCGCCCGGGTGCGTCGTCTCACTGTCGCCAACGGCGACCGAGACGCTCTATGCCATTGGGGCCGGTCCTCAAGTCAAAGCAGTCGACAAGGACTCCAACTATCCGACCACTGGCCTTCCGTCCAAGCGGATTAACTCTCTTAATCCGAGTGTTGAGGCAATTATCGGGATTTGTCCGCGAACCGCGTCGCATCCTTCGGCCAAGCCGGATTTGGTCATCATCTCCTACGACGCGAACACCATCAAGGAGAAGTTGACGGCCCTCGGGGTGAAGGTCGTCGAACAGGACGCCGCCACTTCGGTCGCCAACGCGCTGAGTCAGATACGTCGGCTCGGATCCTTGACTGGTCACGTCATGAAGGCCAACGCGTTGGCCTCGTCACTGAAGAAGACGATCAATGCGGACATCGCGTCGGTACCGGCGCATCCCACGAAGGTCATTCACGTCTACTACGAGCTTGACCCCACGTACTACTCGTTGACGAGCTCCACGTTCGTAGGTTCGCTGATGAAGGCGCTGGGACTCGTGAACATCGCCGACCCCAAGTCCACGTCAGCTGACGCCGGCTACCCGCAGTTGAGCGCCGAGTACATCGTGAGCGCGAATCCCCAGCTCATCTTCCTCGCCGACACCAAGTGCTGCCACCAAAGCCTCGCCACCGTGGCCAAGCGCGCGGGATTCTCGAAAGTCAGCGCAGTCGTCAACGACCACGTCGTCAACCTCAATGATGACATCGCATCTCGTTGGGGACCCCGACTCGGGATCCTGATGAATCAGCTGACCGCCGCGGTGAAGCGTGTCCTCGCCGATCCGAAACTCTAAGTACTGACCATGAATCCGCCGGGGGGGCGACGGGTCGCGGTGGTCGTCGTTGTGACCATTGTCGCCCTCGCCCTCGCGGTGGTCGTGGGACTTGTGGTCGGCCCGACGCCAATCGGCCTGACGCGGATCGTGGGCGACCTCTTTAGCCACATCGGGATTGGCCATAGCACTCTCACCTCGACCGACTCGACGATCGTGTGGCAACTGCGAGCGCCGCGCATGGTGTTGGGACTGCTCGCGGGCGCGATGTTGGCGGTGGCCGGTGGGACATATCAGGGCGTCTTTCGCAATCCGTTGGCCGACCCGTACCTGTTGGGCGTCGCGGCGGGGGCCGGACTCGGCGCGACCATAGCGATCGTGGACGTCGGCTCCGGAGTGTCCACTCCGTCGTGGACGCCGTTGCTCGCCTTCGTCGGCGCGATGGTGGCCGTGGGGGTCACGTGGGCCATCGGGGGCCGCGGCATGCGCGCCACCCCGTCCACACTCATCCTGGCGGGGGTCGCGGTGGCCTCCCTCCTCACCAGCGCCCAGACGTATCTCCAGCAGTCGTCGTCCAAGTCGATCACCCTGGTCTACATCTGGCTCCTGGGCTCTCTATCGTCCGCGGACTGGCATTCGGTGCTCCTGGTCCTGCCCTACGTGGCGGTCTGCACGGCGGTGTGCGTCGCGGCGGGACGAGCCCTTGACGTCATGAGCGTGGGCGAGGACGAGTCGCGCTCGCTGGGACTACCGGTGCGTCGGGTCCGCCTGCTGGTCGTCGCGGCCTCGTCGCTCGGCACCGCCGCCATCGTGTCGGCGGTCGGGCTCATTGGCTTCGTCGGCATCATCGTTCCGCACGTGGTGCGGCTGCTGGTGGGCACGTCCTACCGCCGGATCCTTCCCATCTCCGTGCTGGTCGGAGCCGCGTTCCTCGTCTTGGCCGACACCGTGGCGCGCACGGTCGTGGCGCCGTCTGAGTTGCCGCTCGGGGTGGTGACGGCCCTGGTGGGCGCGCCGGTCTTCGTGATCATCCTGAGCGTGCGTCGACCGGTCGCCCGATGAACGCGGTCGAGGTCACGGACCTCACGGTGCGCGCCGGCGGTCGCGACCTCGTCAGCGCCGTCTCCCTGCACGTCGAAGCGGGCACCTGGTGCACCGTGATCGGTCCCAACGGCGCCGGTAAGACAACACTGGTCGAGGCCGTGGCCGGACTTCGCCGCGTGAGCGCGGGTGAGATCTCGCTCGGCGGCCGGGCCATCAGCGAGCTCAACGAGCGAGCGCGCGCGAAGATCGTCTCTTTGGTACCCCAACACCCCGAGGTTCCCGCGGGCATGGCGGTGCGCGAGTACGTGTCGCTCGGGCGCACGGCACACCACGGCTTGCTTCGCGGGGCCAGCCCCCGCGACTGGTTGGTGGTGGACGACGTCATGGGGCGCCTGAGTCTCGAGGAGTTTGCGGGTCGCGACGTGGTGACACTGTCGGGCGGCGAACGCCAGCGAATGGTCCTCGGACGTGCCCTGGCCCAGACAACGCCTGTCATGGTGTTGGACGAGCCCATCACCGGGCTCGATCTGCGCCACCAGATCGAACTGCTCGAACTGCTGAAGAAGGAGGTCGCCGACGCGGGACTCACGGTCCTGGCCACGTTGCACGACCTCACCCTGGCCGGTCAGTTCGCTGACCGACTGGTGCTGCTCGATCACGGCGAAGTCGTCCTCGACGGGCGAGCGGGCGACGTCATCCGCAGCCCGGAGCTCAGCGTCGCGTATCAGATGGCTCTGCGCGTCGTCGAGGTCGACGGCACCGACGTTGTCGTGCCGACGCGCGCGCGCACCAGCTCGCAGTGACGCCGATCGGCGCGACACGCCAATTCGGCCAAGGGGCCGCATTCGTCCAGACCGTAGACTTGGTGAAATCGTCGAAGGGAACTCGTGCGGCGCACGCGAATCGTTGCCACCATCGGTCCAGCCTCGGAGGGTGAAGATGTCATTCGCGCGCTCGTAGCAGCCGGCGTCGACGTCTTTCGGCTGTCCTTCGCCCACGGTGACATTCCGTCTAATCTCACGCGACTGCGCCGCATTCGCGCCCAGGTGCCCGACATGGCGCTCATGGTCGACATCCCGGGACCCAAGATCCGCGCGGGATCCTTCGGGACCACGTCGGTCGAGCTGACCGTCGGCACCGAGATCGAACTGGTAGAGGGTTTCGGCCAATTCTCCACGGCCGAGAGGATCGTCGTCGAGCGAGACAACGTCCTATCGCTGCTGCGCGTTGGCGACCCGATCCACATCGGCGACGGGGGACTCTCTCTTGAGGTGGTCCAGTCCGGCCGCAACGTCAATACCAAGGTCAGCGCCGGTGGCACGGTCGTGGGCAAGCCCGGACTCTCGCTGCCATCGTCGATCCTGAACGATCGGCTGCCCACCGACGACGACCGCGAGCGCCTAGAGGCGTTGCGGAACGAGTCATTTGAAATCTTGGCGGTGTCGTTCGTGCGCTCGGCCGTTGACATCGTCTCGACGAGGTCCGTCTTGGAACGCCCGGACGTGATGCTCATGGCCAAGATCGAGACCAGTGAAGGTGTCGAAAACCTGGACGAGATCATCGTCGCCTCCGACGCCATCATGGTCGCGCGCGGTGACCTCGGCGTTCGCCTGCCCATCGAGGAGGTACCGCACCTGCAAAAGGTGATCACGCGACACGGCGTGCGATACGCGCGTCCGGTCGTGGTGGCCACCCAGATGCTCGAGTCGATGACCCACGCGCAGGTTCCCACTCGCGCGGAGGTGACCGACGTCGCCAACGCCGTGCTCGACGGGGCCAGCGCCGTCATGCTGAGCGGCGAGACCGCGATTGGCGACGACCCCGTGGGAACGGTGCTCACAATGGACCGCATCGTGCGCCGCGCGGAGGCGTCCTTTGACTACGCGTCGTGGGGCGCGTCGCTCGGCGTCCAGCACCTCGAGGCGACCAGCAACCGGTCCCAACGTGTCACCGGGGCCATCACCGGCGCGGCGTGGCGCGCGGCGATGGAGGAACAGGCCGTCGCCATTGTGGCCTGCACCCGCTCAGGCATGACGGCGAGGGCGATCTCGCGGTTCCGCCCCCCGATGCCGATCGTGGCGATCACGCCCAGCGAGCAGACGGCGCGCCAGCTGCGCAGCTCGTGGGGAGTTCAGGAGATCTATCTGTCACCGGCCACTGATATCGACGAGCTTTGCGACTTCGCCATCGCGCAATTGAGGCTGTCGGGCTTGGCGCAACCGGGCGATCCGGTCGTGGTCATGGCGGGTTCGGCGACCGGTGGCGCGGCGATTACCGACACCGTGCGCATGATCATCGTCGAGTCGTAAGCGGCAAATCTCAGCACTATCGCAACGATCAGTCGAGTATTCGCGTATCCGCATCGCGAAACAAATCAAGTTTCGCCGTAAGAACACCACTCCCGTCGACATGTACGTGGGGATGGGTTGCGCCGAGTATGTGAATCAAGTCACGTGTCAAGAATATGAACGAAGTTTCGAAACAATTCTCAGAACTGATTTCGACGGCTCAACCTTGTTACATCTGCTTGACAATCTAAGGGAACGCAGTCTTTGCCAACTCTTACGCCCGTTCAGTTGTGGTCACTGATCCGACAATGTCCATTACGGTCGCTATAGGGGTCGGTTCTACGCAAACGAGAGGTTAGCCATGAGGAAAAATACGTTATTGAGTCGAAGCCGTCGAATTGGCAGTCGACTCATTGTCGCTGGAGCGCTCATTGGTGCCGGCGCAGTGGTGGGCTTCGTGGAGACAGCGGGCGCCGCCACCCCCGATCACCTCGTGGTCATCCAACCGCCTTCTACCACGACTGTCGACGGTGTCGCTATCGTCCAGCAGCCCATCGTTGACCTCTACACGTCCGCTAATGCCGTCGATACGGCGGGGACCAACAGCTCCGACGTCATCAGAGCCACCATCACTTCGGGCGGGGTGTCAGCGACCAGCAATACCGCGACGGCCAGCAGTGGCGTCGCCACATTCAGTGGTCTCACGCTCAATGCGTTGGCTGGTCCGTACACATTGACCTTCACCGACACCACCGACGGAACCGTTACCTCGACTGTCTGGGGGACGATCACGGTGTCCGCTGGGAGTGCCTCCCAACTCGCTATCGCGACCCAGCCGTCGACCGGCGACGTCTCGGGCGTCGCGCTAGTGCGCCAGCCCGTGGTCAAGGTCGAAGACAGTGGCGGAAACGTCATCACGAGCGTGACCACCGGATCGGCGAGCGTTGCCGTCCACACCGGCACCGCAACGCTCTCTGGTGGTACCACTGCCTCCTTCGTCGCTGGAGTCGCGACGTTTAGTGGCCTGACGCTGAATGGTGCAACCGGCACGTCCGACACCTTGGAGTTCACGGGTGATGCCTTTACATCGCCGGTATCCAACGCCATCGCCATGTCCACCGTCGCGACGAAGCTCGCAATCACGACAGCCCCCGCGACCTCAACCAGCAGTGGTGCGGCGCTGGCGCCACAACCCATTGTGACCGTCGAGGACGCGACAGGCAATCCTGTCGTGGCTGACGCCAGTACCGTCACCGCCACGGTCAGCCAGGGCGGGACACTAACGAACGCCACCGCAGTCGTTGTGAACGGCGTCGCCGCCTTTAGCGGCCTGACGATCAGCGCGCTGGCGGGTCCCTATACGTTGACCTTCTCTGACGGGACGCTGACATCGGCAGTGTCGGCAACCATCACTGTCACGGTCGGCGCCGCCACCAAGCTCGTGGTCACGACTGAGCCCACTGCCTTTACCGCCACCGGCGTCGCACTCGCGACCCAACCCGTGGTCAAGGTCGAAGACAGCAGTGGCAACGTGGTCACGTCGGTCACATCCGGTAACGCGACCGTGACGATCAACACCGGCGTTGGTGGCTCGGTGAGCGCAGGTGCGACCGCCGTATTTAGCGCTGGCGTGGCCACGTTCAGTGGTCTGACCATCACCGGCGCGCCTGGTAGTACCTACACGTTGAAGTTCACCGGGGACAGTCTCAGCGTCAACGACGCGACCCCAATCGCGATATTGACGGCCCAGGCGACCCTGAGCGTGTCCAGCGTGCAGGGCTACTACGGCCGGTCACTCACACTGACGTCGTCGGGCGGTTCGGGTAGTGGCGCGGTGACCTTCGCCGTGACCAGCGGCGGCACGGCCACGGGCTGCACGATCTCCGGCTCGACCCTGACGTTCACGAGCACGGGCACGTGCCTCGTGACCGCGACCAAGGCGGCTGACTCCACGTACCTGAGTGTGTCGTCCACCGCGACCACAGTGACCATCATCTCCCTGCCAAGGCCGGGAGCGGTCCGCGTCAACTTCAAGTCGAACTCCTGGGCGTTGAGCGCCACCGCCCGGGCCCAGTTGATTAGGTTGTCGCACAAGCTGACGAATCACTCGTCGGTGACCATCATCGGGTACGCGAAGGGCAACCGCACGCTGGCCAAGCGCCGCGCGACCGCGGTTCGCAACTACCTCTTCGCCCGCGTGCACTTCAAGGTCCACTATTCCTGGAACACGTCGTCGCCGCTCCAGGCGGTACGACTCGTGACCACGGGACAGTAACGAACGCGTTCGCTACCGGGAACGACTCACCGAAACGAGTCGGTCCCGGTAGCGACGCTCTGCCTGTTGCGCGGCCCCTTCGGTACCCGACCATTCGGCGAATGTTGGGCAGTGGCGTCGAACTAGGGGAAGGAGCGATCGCGGTTCGCGTTCGCAGACTCTCGCTCTTCGCCGCTCAGGTCGGTCTCCTTCACCGGAACCACCAAGCTCCAGTGCCGCCCCACGGGACAGAACTGAAAGCGCCACCATCCGAGGCGCACAGCCTTCACCGAGGCGCCAGGAATCCAGATGGTGGTGAAGAGATGGCCGCGGCGACAGCGCACGAAGGTTCTGCCTCCAAATCCATAGCCCTTGTGTCGTCCGATGATGGTGGAGGCCACCGCGACGGCGAGGGCAACGAGCTTCCAGACCAGCCGGGCGTGGGAGCGACGCGAGGGGTCGTCGTGAGCAACGCTGGTTTCAGTGTCGGCTCCGCGTCGGTCAGATCGTCTAGAACTCATCTCGCACTCCTTCCCTTCGCGAGACGCGAACTCGCACGCGGGGCGCTGCAGGTCAAGTCTGCCTCCTCGAGGTCATGAGGTCTCACGAGGCTCGAAATTCGTGTCTGAAGGCTCGTCCTCCGATCGTTCCGTGGCCATCCGACGATTCGCCACTTCGAAGTACTGCGTCGTCTTGGAGAAGTCGTATGGGGACTCTTGCAGCGTTGCGGGATTCCACTCGCTCCGGCCAACGCACGTGGCGAGGTTTCCCCCGTACACGTGGATCGCTCCCGTGTAGCGAGACAGGGGATTGATGACCTGATGGACGGTGTTGTGTCCGAGCAGTGTGACGTCGCCGGCGCGTAGCTGCGTCCCGCCCGACTCCGTCAGTCTGGCACCCGCTCGGCGATAGAACGTGTTGTCCTCCTGGCCCCCATACAGGCCAATCGTCGCCCACATGAGGTGATTGTGGGGCGGGATGCGCATCTCTGGCGCCCACACGACGTTGAAGACCGAGAGGTCATCGGCCAGGTAGATCGGGAAGATCCCTGCTCGGTCTCCGGACAGGGTGGACAGCACGTCATCGCCGGTGTTCACCGCGCGCTGGACCACCTCCTTGATCGCCACGGTCGGCTGCGTCTCGAGAACGGCCTCCTGACAGTCACTGAGGAATTGGTCAAGGTCAAACACGCGTACTCTCCTGGTCCCGAGTCACGTCGCGGCTGAGGCTCACAGTAGTGACTCTCGCGGTGGCCTTCGTGCCCTCGGCGAGACTCGAACTCGCGCACATGGCTTCGGAGGCCAATGCTCTATCCTCTGAGCTACGAGGGCCGCGGTTCCACTCTACTGGAGCAGAACTTTCAACTCCTGAGGTCATCAGACCGCTCCCCTAATGTTTTCCTATGAGTGACGCGCCGGTGCCGGTCTCGCTACTGCCCGACACGGCGCTGGTGCACGACGGTGACGTCTCAGTGGGCGGAGTGTCACTGCACGATCTGGCGGCGACCTACGGGACGCCTCTCTTCGTCTATGACGAGGCAACGCTGCGCTCGCGAGCGCGTGAGGCGGTTGCCGGTTTCGACGACGGCGTGGCGTACGCCACCAAAGCGTTTCTCTGTGGCGCGATGGCCCGTCTCATCTCCGAGGAGGGGCTGTGCCTCGACGTGGCGACCGGCGGGGAGCTCGATCTGGCGCTGCGATCGGGCGTGCCGGCCCGTCGGATCATCGTCCACGGCAATAACAAGTCGCCGGCGGAGTTGGAGAATGCGGTGGCCCTCGGCGTCCACCGACTGGTCGTGGACAACTTCGACGAACTGAGTTATCTCGCCACACTGGCCTCCCGCGAACACCCGATCGACTGTCTGATTCGGGTGACGCCGGGGGTCGAGGCGCACACCCACGAGTTTGTACGCACGGGTCAGGAGGACACGAAGTTCGGCTTCTCCTTGGCGTCCGGCGACGCGCGCCGCGCGATCTCTGTGGCACGCGAACTGCCCGGCGTCACGTTGCACGGACTCCACGCGCACATCGGCTCTCAGATTTTCGAGGACCTCGGGTACCGCGAGACGATGGAGATCCTGGCCTACTTCACGCGCAACGATGAGTTCGACGAACTGTGTATCGGTGGCGGTCTGGGTGTGGCCTACGTGGAGGGCGAGTCCGCGCCCTCGATCACTCAGTGGGCGAATGCGGTGCGCGACGCGGCCCGCGCGTGCGGCCTGGACTCGGGTGTTCGACTACTGGCGGAGCCGGGCCGGGCTGTCGTGGCCCAAGCGGCGCTCACCCTCTACCGGGTCGGCGCCGTGAAACCGGTCGAGGCCAGGGTCTACATGGCGGTCGACGGCGGCATGAGTGACAACCCGCGTCCGGTCCTCTACGGATCGGGCTACGAGGCCTTCGACGTGAGCGCGCCGCTCGCAACTCGCCCGCAGCGAGTGCGCCTGGTGGGCAAGCACTGCGAGAGTGGCGACGTTCTCATCGACGAAGCCGACCTCCCGGCGTCGACGGGCGTGGGCAGCCTCATCGCCACGCCGGTCACGGGGGCCTACGGCTATTCGATGGCGTCGAACTACAACCGCGTTCCGCGACCGCCGGTCATCTTCGTGGCCGATGGTCGCGCGCGCGAGGTGCTGCGTCGCGAGAGTTTCGACGACCTCGCTCGCCTCGAGGTCTAGGGGGCCTTTGCAAGGTCGCATTAACCTGGTCCCATGGACTCTCCCGTCGTTCGCGTGGGGGTCGTTGGCGCTGGATTCGTCGGAAGCGCCCTCATTGAGTTACTGACCGATTCGTCGCGCCACGACGCTCTTGTCGACGCGGCGACCGCGCCGCTGGAACTGGTCGGGGTCGCGGTGCGCGACACCGCCAAGGCCCGCCCGGGGATCGAGCTCAGTCTGGTGACGACCGACGCGATGGAACTCTTCGAGCGCAACCTCGACATCCTGGTGGAAGTGGCGGGTGGCGTGAGTGCGGCGCGCGAGGTCATCGAGGCCGCGCTCAGCCGAGGTGTCTCCGTGGTGACCGCCAACAAGACGCTGATGGCCGAGGCGGGTACCGAACTCGCCCAGTTGGCGCACGCGCACGGCGCGGACCTCTTCTACGAGGCCGCGGTGGGCGGCGCGGTACCGATTCTTCGGGCACTGCGCACGTCTCTGGCGGGCGAGCGCATCGAGACGGTGATGGGAATTGTCAACGGGACGACGAACTTCATCCTGTCCCAGATGACGATTGTGGGTTCCGACTACGCCGACGCGCTCGACGAGGCCAAGGCCCTCGGATACGCCGAAGCGGACCCGACCGCGGACGTGGAGGGGGTTGACGCCGCGGCCAAGGTGCAGATCCTGTCGTCGCTGGCTTACGGCACCTCGCTCGCCGGAGAGGAGATCTCCCGTGAGGGAATCACCGGCGTGCGAGCGCTGGATGTTGAGTTCGCCAAGCGTGCGGGCTTCGTGATCAAGCTCCTCGGCGTCGCCGAGCGGGTGGGCGACACTGGTCTCTCGCGGCGCGTCCACCCCACTCTGGTGCCGGTCGAGCACCCGTTGGCGGCGGTTCACGGGGCGATGAACGCGGTCTTCGTCGAAGGGGCCAAGAGCGGTCCGCTCATGTGGCTCGGCCAGGGGGCCGGCGGTCACGCCACGGCCACCGCCGTGCTGGGCGACGTCCTCGACGCCGCGCGCAACCGCGTAAGCCGGCGCCACGACGTGCCCTTCCGCGTCAATCCCTCGCTGACCAACGTGCCGGTCGGCGACCTTCGCGCGGTCTACTACCTAAGCCTGGACGTCCAGGACCGCCCCGGCGTCCTGGCGAGCGTGGCGGCCGTCTTTGGACGCCACAACGTCTCGATCCAGTCAATGGAGCAGTCCGGCGTCGACGAGGACGCCCGGCTCAACTTCTTCACCCACGACGCGTTGACCTCGGACGTCGTCGCGACGGTGACCGAGTTGCGCGCCCTGGATGCGGTTGATTCGGTCGGCGCGTGCATCCGCGTGCTCAGCCGAGGCGACGCGTGACCGGTTGGGCCGGGCTGTTAGCCGAGTACGCCGAGTGGTTCGACCTCAGCGCGGTCGGCGAGGTCGTGACGCTGCAGGAGGGCAACACGCCGCTGCTGCACGCCGACCGGCTTTCTGAACGCCTGGGCGCTGACGTCTGGCTCAAGTGCGAGGGCCTTAACCCGTCCGGGTCCTTCAAGGACCGCGGCATGACGATGGCCATCACGAAGGCCAAGGCGCAGGGCGCGCTTACCGTCATCTGCGGCTCGACGGGCAACACGTCGGCCGCCGCGGCGGCGTACGCCGCCAAGGCGGGCCTCGGGTGTGTCGTGCTGGTGCCCGAGGGCAAGATTGCCGTGGGCAAACTGGCCCAGGCGATGGTCTACGGCGCGAAGGTGCTGGAGATCCGAGGCAACTTTGACCAGGCACTGGACCTGGCGCGCACCCTGACCCAGCACCTGCCGATGACCATCGTCAACTCGATCAACCCCGATCGCATCGAGGGCCAGAAGACCGCCGCGTTCGAGATCGTCGACGTGCTCGGCCGGGCCCCGGACATCCTGGCGATACCGGTGGGCAACGCGGGCAACATCACCGCCTACTGGCGAGGTTTCACCCAGTACCACGATGCGGGACGGATCTCGACCCTGCCCAAGATGTGGGGGTTCCAGGCCGCCGGAGCGGCGCCGATCGTGCTGGGCCACCCGGTCGCCAACCCCGAGACCGTGGCCACGGCGATCCGCATCGGCAATCCGGCCAGCTGGGTGCCGGCCCTCGAGGTCATCCACGAGTCGCTCGGCGACATCCGTGCGGTGACCGACGAGGAGATCCTCGACGCCTACCACTACCTCGCGCGCCACGAGTCGGTCTTCTGCGAGCCGGCGTCGGCGGCCTCGGTCGCCGGCCTCGTCAAGTTCGGCGTGCCCGAAGGTTCTACCGTCGTGTGCGTGCTGACCGGCAATGGATTAAAGGACCCCGACACCGCGGTGGCGGCGAGCGCGCCGCCACCGGTGGTCGACGCCACGCTCGAGGCGCTCCTGGCCCAACTGGGCTGAGTCGCCGTAGCGCGGCCGCGACGCGCTACACTGGTTAGGTCGTCCGCGACCGGCCCTTCGCCAGCGCGCGGAACTCCTTCCGATGACGACGTTTCCCTATTTTCTTCTCCGTTGCCACGAATAGACGCGGGCGGGGAGAAAGGACCTTCATGGCTATCAAGCCCTCTCCGGACCGAACGGACTTGGAGTCCAAGTCCCGCGACGACCTCCTCACCATCGCCAAGACCAAGGGCGTGGACGTCGCGACGCGCGCGTCCAAGACCGCCCTGATCGAAGCGATCATGGGTGATTCCACCCCCGGGACCCCCGACTCCAACGGTGGGCCCGACTCCAACGGCGCCACGGCCTCTCGCGCCGTGCGCTCGAGGCGCACCGTCGCCACCCCGGAGGACGACTTCGATGACCTCATCGGAGAGTTCGCCGCCGACGCCGCGGCCGAGCCGGTCGCCGCGCCGACCCCCGCACCCAGCGCCGAGGTGCTGCCCTCGGAGCGCCAGGCGCCCCCGGCGCGCCAGGGCGCCGCACCGCGCAACGACCGCCAGCCGCGCGACTTCAACGAGCCTGGAGGACGCAACCGCCGAAATCGCCGCAACCGCACCACTGGGCGCGAACGCTTCAGCGGCGAGGCCCAGCCCAACGCCGACCAGCCCTACAGCGGCGAGTTGATCGAGGTCGAGGGTCTGCTCGACCTGCGCGATGACGGGTACGGCTTCCTTCGCACCAAGGGGTTCCACCCCTCGCCCAACGACGTCTACGTCTCGATCAACCAGGTGCGGCGCTTCAACCTGCGCAAGGGTGACACCCTCATCGGCGGCTACCGTCCGGCGGCCTCGAACGAGAAGTACCCCGCGCTGCTGCGCGTCGACTCGGTCCAGGGGCTCGACCCGGAGGTGGCGCGCCTGCGCCCGCGCTTCGAGGACCTGACCCCGCTGTTCCCCGACGAGAAGCTCAAGCTCGAGACCAACGAGGGCAAGCAGGACTTCACACCGCGCATCGTGGACCTGCTCGCGCCGATCGGCAAGGGCCAGCGTGGCCTCATCGTCAGTCCGCCCAAGGCCGGCAAGACCACGGTGATGAAGCAGATCGCCCAGTCGATCGAGGTGAATAACCCCGAGGTGCACCTCATGGTGCTGCTGGTCGACGAGCGGCCCGAAGAGGTCACCGACATGCGCCGCAGCGTGCACGGCGAGGTCATCTCGTCCACCTTCGACCGTCCGGCCGAAGAGCACACCCACGTAGCCGAGTTGTGCATCGAGCGGGCCAAGCGCCTGGTCGAGCAGGGCCGTGACGTGGTGATCATCCTCGACGGGATCACGCGCCTCGCGCGCGCCTACAACCTGGCCGCGCCAGCGACCGGCCGGATCATGTCCGGTGGCGTGGACTCCGGGGCGCTCTACCCGCCCAAGAAGTTCTTCGGCGCCGCGCGCAACATCGAAGAGGGCGGCTCGCTGACCATTTTGGCCAGCGCGCTCGTGGAGACCGGTTCCAAGATGGACGAGGTCATCTTCGAGGAGTTCAAGGGCACCGGCAACATGGAGCTCAAGCTCGACCGGCGCCTGGCCGAGCGACGCCTCTACCCGGCCATCGACGTCAACGGTTCGTCCACCCGCCACGAGGAGCTGCTCTTCAGCCGTGAGGCCCTGGCCCAGGTGTGGCGCCTGCGCCGAGTGCTCAACGGCCTGGCCTCCGAGGGCCGCGAGGCCGCCGGCCTGGAGCTGCTGATCGATCGCCTGAAGGCGACGAAATCCAACGACGAGTTCCTGTCCGAGATCGCCAAGGGCCCGAATCCCACCAGCTGACCACCCGGTACACTGTCTCGTCGCGAGAAGGAGAATTTATGAAGTCAGACATCCACCCCACCTACGGTGACACCACCGTGACCTGCTCGTGCGGCAACACCTTCGCCACCAAGTCGACCAAGCCCGTCATGAAGGTGGAGCTCTGCAACGAGTGCCACCCCTTCTTCACTGGCAAGCAGAAGCTGGTCGACACCGGTGGGCGCGTGGAGCGCTTCCAGCGCCGCTACGCCCAGAAGACCAAGACCCGCACCCCGCGGGCCTAGGTCTTTTTCGACCCTGACGTGCGCTCACTCGACGAGACGCTGGGCGCCCTCGTCGATGAGCTGCACCGCGTCGAGGCTGAGCTCTCCGAACCGGACATCGCCAAAGACCTCAAGCGCCTGCGCGACCTGTCGCGCCGTCACAAGGAGTTGGCCGAGATCTCCAACGCCTGGAGCGCGTTGGTCGCGGCCCGCGAGGACCTGGCGACCGCGCGCGAGATGTTCAACGAGACCGCCGGAGAGGACCGCGAGCAGTGGCGCGAGGAGGTCACCGGCGCCGAGCAGCGCGTGGGCGAGCTCGAAGCCGCGCTCGAGACGCTGCTGCTGCCCCACGACCCCAACGAGGGTCGCAGTGTGATCCTGGAGATCCGCGGGGCCGAAGGCGGGGAGGAGGCCAACCTCTTCGCGGCCGACCTCGCCGAGATGTACCGGCGCTACGCCGCGCTGCGCGGCTGGAAGTTCGAGGTGGTCGAGGAGCGCGAGAGCGAGCAGGGCGGGCTGGACGAAGGCACCTACCTGGTGCGCGGCGACGACGCCTGGAACCGGTTGTCCCAAGAGGCCGGGGTGCACCGCGTCCAGCGCGTGCCGACCACCGAGGCCAAGGGTCGAGTCCACACCTCGTCGGCCACGGTGTCGGTGCTGCCCGAAGCCGAGGAGGTCGACGTCGACATCGACCCCAACGACCTCAAGATCGACGTCTACCGGTCCTCGGGCCCGGGGGGCCAGAGCGTCAACACCACCGACTCGGCGGTTCGCATCACCCACCTGCCGACGGGGATCGTGGTGTCGATGCAGGACGAGAAGAGCCAGATCCAGAACCGCGCCAAGGCCCTCATCGTGCTGCGCTCGCGACTTTTGAAAGCGGCCCAGGACGCCCAGGCCAACGAGTTGGGCGATCTGCGGCGCTCCCAATTGGGTGGCGGAGGTCGAGGCGAGAAGATCCGCACCTACAACTTCAAGGAGAACCGGGTCACCGACCATCGCATCAACCTGACGACCTACACGCTCGACTCGGTGCTGGCGGGTGACCTCGACCAGCACGTCGACGCCCTGCTGGCCGACCGGCGGGCCCGACAGTTGGCCGAGAGTGACGGACGCTAGACCGGCTCTGATCGACGAGCTCGTCGCGTCCGGTCTGGAGCGGCGTGAGGCGCGCTGGCTGGTCGAGGAGTTCGTGCCCGGCGGCGACGGGTCCGCGCGCGACGCGCTCGCCGCGGCCGCGCGACGGCGCCTGGCCGGTGAACCCCTGCAGTACGTGGTGGGCCACTGGCCCTTTCGCGGACTGGACCTGGATCTGGACCCGCGCGTGCTCATTCCGCGTCCCGAGACCGAGGGGCTGGTCGACCACGCCTTGGCGGCGCTCGCGCGCGGCGCCTCGCCCGCGCCCTTGATCTTGGACATGGGTTGCGGATCCGGGGCGATCGGGTTGGCGCTGGTGAGCGAACTCGGTGCACGCGGCGTGAGCGCGACGCTGGTGGGCGTCGACCAATCGCGCGACGCGCTCGACGTCGCGCGCCGCAACGCCGCCAAGCATCACGTGGCGTCGGCGTCGTTTGTGCGCTCGTCGTGGTTCGACGACCTGGACCCGTCACTGGCCGGTCGATGCGACCTCGTCGTCGCCAACCCTCCTTACGTCGGCGCGGCCGAGCTGGTCAACCTCGACGCCGTTCTCTCCTACGA
>DATLSF010000028.1:0-14788 GCA_035534335.1 Acidimicrobiales bacterium
ACAATGCGCTTCCACCCGCGGTCGAGGACCTCGATGGCGTCGGGGGAGAGCAGTTCGTAACGCGCCATCTTGTTGGTGAACATCGCGACCTCGTTCCGCCTCCCGGGCCGCGGGCGGTCCCGGGGTGATTCATATTGTAAAACTCCGTACTGTACTATGGAACTCGTGCCCGTGAGTGACATGACCAAGCCGTCCGGCGCGCAGGCCATTGACCGCGCGGCCCATCTGCTCACGCGCGTCGTGGACGCCGCGCACTCGGTGACCTTTTCCGAGCTCGCCGAGTCGACGGGACTGGCCAAGAGCACGACGTCACGCCTGCTCACCGCCCTGGAGCGCAACGGCCTCCTGCGCCGCGAGGCCGGCGGCGCTTTTGTTCCCGGCGACGCGTTCGTGCGCTACGCCCTTCGCGGCAACGCCGAGACCGACCTGGTGGTGGCGGCGACGCCCTATCTGGAACGCCTCGGCGAGATCAGCCACGAGACGGTGAACCTGGGCGTGATTCGCAACGCATTGGTTGAGCAGATCGCCCAGGTCGATAGTCGCTACGTCCTGGGCGGCACCAACTGGCTGGGCCGAGCCGAGCCGGTTCACTGCACGGCCTTGGGCAAGGTGTTGGTCGCGTTCGGGGCCGCCGAACTGCCGCCGGGCCGCCTCAAGCGCTTGACGTCGCACACGGTGACCAGCCGCGCGCGTTTGGAGTCTGAGTTCGCCCAAGTGCGCCGTCGCGGCTACGCGGTGGCCGACGAGGAACTCGAAGACGGCCTGGTAGCCATCGCGGCGCCGGTGCGGCGTCTCGACGGCGTCGTGATCGCCGCGCTATCGGTATCGGGGCCCTCGTCGCGCCTCGGCGCGGCCCGGGTGCGCGGGCTCGGCGAGAGCTGCAAGTCCGAAGCGAACGCCCTCTCTGAGGTGCTCGGCTACCCAACGAAGGAAGGTGCGACGTGACCCGTGACGAACTACTCAAGGAGATGTACGAGTCGACGCTCGTCGGCAACGCCCCGGCGGTGCTGGAGTTGACCAACGCCGGACTCGCGATGGGCCTCGACCCGGAGACGCTGCTGTTCGAGTCGCTCATCCCGTCGCTCGAAGAGGTCGGTGCGCGCTTCGAACGCGGCGACTTCTTCGTGCCCGAGATGCTCATCGCCGGTCGCGCCATGGCTGGCGCGCTGGACGTCCTTCGTCCCCTCATGGTGGCGACCGGCGTGGAGGCCGTCGGAACGTTCGTCATGGGCACCGTCAAGGGCGACGTGCACGACATTGGCAAGAACCTGGTGAACATCATGCTGGAGGGCGCCGGATTCCACGTCATCGACCTGGGCGTCCAGGTGGCGCCGGAGCGTTTCGTGGAGGCCATCATCGAGCACAAGCCCGACATCGTGGGTTTCTCCGCGTTCCTCACCACCACCATGCCGATGTTCAAGGCGAACATGAACGCGCTCGAGAAGGCGGGGCTGCGCGACCAGGTCATCGTGATGGTGGGCGGCGCCCCGGTCACCCAGGAGTACGCCGACGCCGTGGGCGCCGACGGCTACGCCTCGGACGCGTCGGCCGCCGTGCGCCGCGCCAAGGACCTGATGGACCTCAAGCGCGCGACCGTGTCGGTGTAGCGAGCACCGTGCGCACCACCCTTCGTTCGGCGACGAAAGAGATCGTGATCGGTGACGACCAGCCGTTCTGCATCATTGGCGAACGCATCAACCCCACCGGGCGAAAGATCTTCCAGGAGCAGTTGCGCGCCGGCGACCTGTCACGCATCGCGATCGACGTCGCCCAACAGGTGGCGGGGGGCGCCATGGTGCTGGACGTCAACATGGGCGTGCCGTTGGCCGATGAGGTTGACCTCATGATCCAGGCCGTCACGATGATCCAGGAGTTGAGCGACGTGCCCCTGTGCATCGACTCCTCGGTGATCGAGGCCCTCGAGGCGGGCCTCGCCACCTACCAGGGCAAGGCCCTGGTCAACTCCGTTACCGCGGAGGACGACCGCCTCGCGGCCATCCTGCCCTTGGTCAAGCGCCACGGAGCGGCCATCATCGCCCTGCCCAACGACGAGTTCGAGATCCCGCTGGAACCCGAGCGCCGTCTAGAGCTGGTGCGAAAGATCGTCGACGTGGCGACCAACGAGTACGGCCTTCCGCTCGACGACATCGTGATCGATCCGCTGGCCATGCCGATCGGGGCCGACACGTCACTGGTGGTCAAGACCCTCGAGACCATCTGGCTGATTCACGAGGAGTTCGGGCTCAACATGACGCTGGGGGCCTCGAACGTGTCCTTCGGCATGCCCGACCGTGCGACGATCGGCGCGACGTTCATGCCCATGGCCATGCGGTGCGGCCTGACCAGCGCCATCATGGACGCGCGCACTCCGCAACTGGTCCGCGCGGTCAAGGCCGCCGACCTGTTGCTCGACCACGACCCGTGGGGCGCCAATTGGATCAGCGCGCACCGCGCGCTGCAGGCGGCCAGCCAGACGTGAGCGAAGTTGGCACCCCGGTCGTGGTCGCGTCGCCGGGCGGCGCTGACGGAGCCGACGCCGCGGCGCTCGACGGCCCCGTCCGTTTCGACCTGCGCTTTGAACCCGCCGACCGCAAGGTGCGCGTCCCGCCGCACGTGATGCTCTTTGACGCGGCGAGTTGGAACGGCATCGCCATCGACTCGACGTGTGGCGGCCACGGCACCTGTCGCAAGTGCAAGGTGCAGGTGCTCGAGGGCACCGCACCGATCACCACTCTGGACACCCGGGCCTTCTCCACCGACGAACTGCACGCCGGTTGGCGGCTGGCCTGTCGCGTCGAGGTCGTCACCGACCTGCGCATTGACGTCCCGCCGCTGATGACCCGCCCCAAGGCCGCGACCGTGGGCGTCGGTCGCAAGGTCATCCTTCGTCCCGCCGTCCAGAAGCGCTACGTCGAGTTGAGCGAGCCGTCGCTCTCGGACCAGATGACCGACCTCGAGCGCCTGCTGGCCAGCCTGGACGACCTAGAGCTGCGAGCCGAACTCGCCGTGCTGCGTCGTCTGGGGCGCGTGCTACGCGAGAGCGACTACAAGGTCACGGCCGTCGTGGTCGATGACGTGTTGATCGATGTGGAGGCCGGTGACACCACGGAGCGTCTCTTCGGGGTCGCCTTCGACCTCGGGACCACCACGGTGGTGGCCACCTTGCTCGACCTGTCCACTGGAACTCCAGTAGGTGTGGCGTCGATGCTCAACAAGCAACAGCCCTTCGGGGCCGATGTCATCACGCGCATCAGCGCGATCATGATGAGACCCGACTCGTTGGGCGAGTTGACGCGTCTCGCCCACGAGGCCCTCGACGAACTGGTCAGCGACGTATGCGCCGCCGGCGGGGTCCAGCGCGATGAGATCTACGAGGTCGCCGTGGCGGGAAACGCGACGATGACGCACATCGTGCTGGGCCTCGACCCGGAACCCCTCGGTGTCGCACCCTTCATCATGGCCACCAAGCTGTGGCCCGAGGTCCTGGCGAACGACGTCGGCGTGCGCGTGCACCCGCGGGCCCGGGCGGTGGTCTTCCCGTCGTTGGGCGCCTACGTCGGCGGGGACATCCTGGCCGGACTTCTGGCGTCGGGAATGGACCGCGATCCGCGGATGCGACTGTTCATCGACATCGGCACCAACTGCGAGATCGTGTTGGGCAACTCGGAGCGGTTGATGGCGACCGCGGCGCCCGCCGGCCCGGCGTTCGAGGGAGCGGCGATCCGCTGCGGCATGCGCGCTGCACCGGGAGCCATCGAGGTCGTGCGGTTGACCCCGGAGAGTCTCGAGCTCGGCGTGATCGGCGACGAGGAGCCCCAGGGACTGTGCGGATCCGGTCTGGTAGACGTGGTGGCCGAACTGGTCTCGCTGAAACTCATCGACCCGTCGGGGCGATTCGTGACGGACAAGGAAGCGTCGTCACTGGCGCCCGGTCTCGCCGCGCGACTCACCAACCTCGGCAAGGAGCGGATCTTCGTCGTGCATTGGCGTGGTGTCGAGGGTGACGTGACCGACGCCATCTACCTCTCCCAGCGCGATGTGCGCGAGTTGCAGTTCGCCAAGGCCGCGATCGCCACCGGCTGGAGCATCCTGTTAGAGGACGCTGGCGTCAAGGTCGACGAGGTCCAGCAGGTTCTGTTGGCCGGTTCCTTCGGCAGTTATCTGTCACCGGCCAGCGCGGTTCGACTCGGGTTGGTTCCAAAACTTCCCACACTTCGCATCTTGAGTGCCGGGAATGTGGCCGGTGAAGGGGCAAAGATGGCACTACTGAGTTTGAGGGAGCGCGCGGGCGCCATGGCCTTAATGGAGGAGGTGGAGTATGTCGAACTTTCCGATAGAAGCGACTTCAACGACCGTTTCGTCGATCAGCTCGCCTTCCCCGACTAAGACGGCCTGGCCGGCGGTGATCGCGTGCGGCGCCATGGCCACCGAGATCCGCCAGGTGGTCGGGCGCCGCCACTGGAAGGTGGAGGTCCACCTGATGCCGGCGTTGCTGCACAACCAGCCGCGACAGATCGCTCCGCGCGTGGAAGCCCTGGCGCGCCGACTACTGCGCCAGGGTCACCCGGTGATCGTGGCCTACGCCGACTGCGGCACCTACGGCGCCCTCGACGGGGTCTGCGAGCGCCTCGGGATCGAGCGTCTCCACGGCGCCCAGTGCTACGACCTGTTCGCCGGGCGCGACCGGGTGAGCGAGCTCTTCCTCAACGAACCCGGCACGTACCTGCTGACGGACTTCCTGGTGCGTTCCTTCCGGCGCACCGTCTGGCGCGAGCTGGGACTGAATCGCTACCCCGAACTGTGGAGCGACTACTTCGGCCACTACCGCCGCCTGGTGTGGCTGGCTCAGGACCGTACCGAGGACCTGGAAGCCACGGCGCGCCGCCTGGCCGAGCAGTTCGGACTGCCGCTGGAGATCATCGACGTCGGCACCGGCTCACTGGAGAGTGAACTCGAGCGCCTGCTCGCGTCCGCAACGCGCACGTCGCCGGGTTCGCGCCCCGGCGCCGAGGTCGACGACTGTGCGTAGGGTGGCCGCCGCCGCAGGGCTGGTGGTGAAACCGCGATACGAAGTCCTGCCGACTCCGACCTCGGAGGAGTTGGTGGTTTCGTGGGTTCCGCGCGACGTGACGGTCACCATTACTTCGTCTCCCAGCAAGGGACTCGAGGCCACCATTGCCCTCGCGGAACGTCTGAGCGCTCAGGGCTACGCGGTCGTGCCCCACGTGGCCGCCCGCCAGGTCGTCGACAAGGCCCATCTGGGCGAACTGGTGGGACGACTCACCGCAGTCGGCGTGAGCGACCTCTTCGTGCCCGCGGGCGACTCCGCGTCGCCCGCCGGTGACTTTGAGAACGCCTACTCGCTGCTCACCGCGCTCGACGAACTCGGTCGCCCCTTCGCCAACGTCGGCGTGACCGGATATCCCGAAAGCCACCGCAGCATCTCTGATGACGTAACGATCCAGTCAATGTGGGACAAGCGCCACCACGCCACCTACATGGTGAGCAACCTGTGCTTCAATCCGGCCGTCGTGCGCCGGTGGGTCCGGCGTGTGCGCGCCCGCGGGGTCACGTTGCCGCTCTACTTCGGCCTGGCCGGCCCGGTCGAGCAGGCCAAGTTGGTCCGGATCGCGTCCAAGATCGGCGTGGGTGAGTCGGCGCGATTCGTCTCGGGTCACGGCAAGGGCATCCTGCGCCTCGGTACTCCCGGCGCCTACAACCCGGCGCGGCTCCTCGAACGCGTCGCGACCGTGCTCAGCGATCCGGCGTCGCTGGTGAAGGGTGTGCACCTCTTCACGTTCAACCAGGTTCGTGAGACTGAGGAGTGGCGCCAGGCGCTCCTGGCGCACGGCGCGGTTGGCGCCGGCGCGCGTTAACGGTTGGGTCCACGCAGATTCACATCACGCAAGTAGGGTGACGACCACACGGCGAATGGGGGCAGTTTCGTGAGTGACGGTGTGTCGGAGCTGGTGGGCACCGCCGACGATCCGCTGGTGGAAGCACGCCAACTCGCCGAGGCCGCGTCCACCGCGGGCATTCCGCTACGGCTGCTCGGGGGGCTCGCCGTTCGCGTTCTGTGCCCGGACTTCCCACCGCGTCTGCGTCGAGACCAGGACATCGACTTCGGGTGTCTGTCCAAGGGACGCCGTGAGGTGATGGCGTTTCTGGAGAGCGCTGGCTGCAACCCCGATCGCCGGTTCAACTCGCTGAGCGGTGAGCGACAGATGTACTTCACCGCCCCGTCCGGGCGGCCCATCGACGTGATGGTTGATCGCCTCACCATGTGCCACGAGCTCGACTTTCGCCCAAATTTCCGGGTGCTGCCGTACACGCTGGATGTCGTGGATCTCCTGCTCACCAAGTTGCAGATCGTGGAACTGAATGAGAAGGACGCGCGCGACATCTGTCACCTGCTCTCGGCGTTTCCCGTGTCCGGCGACAGCCCCGGCGAGGGAGGCCCGCAGATCGATCGCCAACGATTCTGCGACGTGCTCAGCGCGGACTGGGGGTGGTGGCGCACAGTCACCGGCAACCTGTCGAAATTGGCCTTGTTGGTGGGCGACCGCCCAGACCTCGTGCCACCGCAGCCGCGTCACGATCCGCTGGGCAATGCCGAGCGCCTGCTCGACCTCGCCGACGCGACGCCCAAGTCGCTCAAGTGGAAGACGCGTGCGCGGGTCGGCGAGCGCATGCGCTGGTACGAACTACCCGAGGAGGTCGCGCACTGATGCTCCTTGCACGCTCGGAGTCCCTGTGATAGGTATGGCGACGCTGTTTGGGGTGAGGCGGGGCGATGTACCACACCTGGAGGCACGGGTGCCCTATCCGATAGTCGTCTGGGGGAGGTGAGGGCTCGGCGTGCGCATCTTCTTTGCCACCGACATCCACGGATCCGAGATCTGCTGGAAGAAGTTCCTCAACTCCGCGGCGTTCTACAAGGCGGACCTCGTCATCCTGGGCGGTGACGTCACCGGCAAGGTCATGGTGCCCATCGTGTCGCGCACGGGGTTCTCCGAGGTGACGTGGGGGGGCCAGAGCCTGCGCCTCGAGACCGAGGAGGAGATCCGTGCGGTCGAGGCCCAGATCCGCAATCGCGGCTTCTATCCCGCGCGCATCAGCCCCGACGAGATGACGGTGCTCAACGAAGAGGACGGCGCGATCGACAAGCGCTTCACGGTCGAGATGGTCCACACGCTCGATCGATGGCTCGACATGGCCGACGGCAAGCTGATGGGCGGAGAGATCCCGTGCTTCGTCAACGGCGGCAACGACGACACCTTCGACATCGACCCGGTGATCGAGGCGTCGCCGTGCGTGACCTTCACCGAGGGCAAGGTCGTTGAGCTCGACGGCTTCTACATGGCGTCGATGGGCTACACCAACCCCACGCCCTGGGACACCTTCCGCGAAGGATCCGAAGAGGACCTGGCAATTCGCATCAAGAACGTGACGGACCAGATTCCCGACATGGACCGGGCGATCTTCAACTTCCACGCGCCGCCGTACAACTCCGGCCTCGACGAGGCGCCGGCGCTGGACGAGAACATGCGGCCGATGCACGGCGGCGCGGTCATGAAGCCGGTGGGCTCGACCGCCGTGCGCGACGCCATTTCGAACCTGCAGCCGATGCTCGGGGTGCACGGACACATCCACGAGTCCAAGGGCGTGACCAAGATCGGCAAGACCCTGGCGATCAACCCGGGCAGCGTCTACACCGACGGCGTCTTACAGGGCGCGGTCATCGACCTCAACGAAAAGAAGAAGAAGGTAACGAGGTACATCCTCGTCAACGGCTGAACAGTCACTTTCAAACAAGGGGGGATTCATGTCCATAGATGAGAAGACGGGGGGACCGTCGGACGGCATGGGGGGGAGGACCGGCGGCGATGAAGCGCCGACGCTCTTCCTACGAAAAGCCACCGGCCTGGTACGTGGATGGAGCGTTCGCGACGCGATCATCTACGCCTGCCTGTCGACGAACATCATCACGCTGGGGATCTACGAGTTCTCCTTCAACTCGTTTATCCCGAAGGGCCAGCTCCTCACCGGGGTCCTGCTCTCTGCGGTGTGGGTGTCGTTCTTGGTGATCGCCTATACGGGCCTCATCGTGACGATCCCACGAGCCGGCGGCGACTACGTGTGGCAGAGCCGAATACTCGGCGGTCCGATTGGCTTCGTCTTCGCTGCCACCGGGTGGTGGTTCATCTTGTGGCTGTGGGCGCCGATCTACGGAACGGTCCTCAACGTCGAGTTCATCCAGCCGCTCTTCTATACCCTCGGCTGGCGCGGCGCGGCCTCGTACTTCGGCACGCACAACGGCTCCTTCACGATCTCGCTGATCACCATCGCGCTCGCCGGCATCCTGGTGTCGGTCGGCATGGGCGGCTACGCGAAGGTCCAGAAGTGGTGCTTCGCGGGCGGCATGCTGGGATTCCTCATCGTGGTGGGACTACTGCTGTTCACGTCGCACCAGAGCTTCGTCAATTCGGTGAACCTCGAGGCCCACAAGTACTTCCACATCACTAACGCGGTCGGTACGACGAACGCCTCGGCTCACGGCCTGGGCTACGCGGCGCCCGCCTTCGGGCTGAACGCCTTCGGTGCGAGCATGCTCATGATCCCGTTGCTCATGTTCTACCTACTGTGGCCGAACTGGGGCTCGACGCTCTACGGCGAGGTCCGCGGCGCCAGCGACTTCAAGCGCGTGTTCACCGGCATGTTCTCGGGCCTGTGGCTGACGGTCACCCTGTCGGTCGTCTTCCTGCTCCTGATGGTCAAGACGGTGGGCTGGGGCTTCTACAACAACGCGAACGCGGCGTTCTGGAATGGCAAGGGCTCGATCCCCATCTGGCCGTACCCGGTGATGCTGGCCGGCTGGATCGTACACAACGAGGCGTTCCAGGTGGTCCTCATCCTGCTAATGAGCCTGTGGTTCTTCGGCTGGGTCGGCACGCTGTTCCTCTCGTCGACGCGCGTCATCTTCGCCGCGGCCTTCGATCGAGTGCTGCCCGACGTGGCGGCCACCGTGAGCGAGAAGCGCAAAGTCCCCATGGCCTCGCTCATCCTGATGCTGCTGCCAGCGGTCGGACTCAGCGCGGTCTACGCCTATTCGGCGAAGTTCGTGACCTATACACTCGACGCCACCCTCGTGATTGCGGTCACCTACGGGATCAGCGCGATTGCGGTGATCATCCTGCCGTGGCGCAAACCCGAGCTCTGGGCCTCGTCGGCGGCCAGCAGGTTCAAAATCGGCCCGGTGCCGATCGTCCCGCTCGCGGGAGCGGCCACCCTGGGTCTCATCGTCTACAACGTCTACGAGTGGCTGAAGAACCCCGCCTACGGCGTCAACAACCACCAGTCGCTGTGGTTCATGGCTGGGCTCTACGTGCTGGCGATCGTCGTGTACGTCGTGGCGCGACTGATTCGAAAGAGTCAGGGGATCGATTTGGGACTCATCAACAAGGAGATCCCGGTCGAGTAGCAAGGGCGGACAAAGTCTTCCGCCGTGGCCAGGGCAGGGGTCCGAATATCCGGCCCCCTGGCCACGGCGGGAGTTTGTCGAGGGTGTGAGCCCCGGTGGGCTCGGCCGCGCCCGATACCGTTCCCCTAGGCGATGACTATGAGGGTCACGCCGCACGAGGAAGAGTCGGGCATGAACGTTGAGAACTTCATTGACGGGCACTCGGTAACGGCCAGTTCCGATGACCTGATACCCGTGATGAACCCGTCGACGGGCGAACAGATCGCCACCGTGGGCGCGTCGAACGAGAAAGACGTCGATGACGCCGTCCGGTCAGCCGCGCGAGCCTTCACCGGTTGGTCCCAGATGACCCCGGCCGACCGGGCCCAGAAGCTCCACCGGTTGGTCGACCTGTTCGACCGCGACGTGGAACGCTTCGCTGAACTTGAAGTGATGGACGCCGGCAAGCCGTGGACCATGGCGCACGACGTCGAGCTGCCCGCGATCGTCGACGCCCTCCGACATTTTGCCGGCGGCGCGAAGATGAGCTCCGGCCAGGCCGGCGGCGACTACGTTGCCGGACACTCCTTCTACCTACGCCGCGAGCCCTTGGGCGTCGTGGGCGCCATCACGCCGTGGAACTATCCGCTGTGGCAGGCGGTCTGGAAGATCGGACCGGCGCTGGCCTCCGGCAACACGATGGTGATCAAGCCCTCGGAGAACACGCCGCTCTCCACGACGGCGTTCGCGCGTCTCGTCGCCGCCGCGTTGCCGCCGGGGGTGCTCAACGTGGTGCATGGGCGCGGACCCGTCGCGGGCGAGGCTTTGGTGCGCCACCCTCTCGTGGCGATCGCCACCTTCACTGGTTCGACGAGGGCGGGTCGACGCATCGCTCAACTGGCGGGGGAGACGCCCAAACCGGTCGTCCTGGAACTCGGCGGAAACGCTCCGGTCATCGTCTTCGACGACGCCAATCTTGAGCACGTCGTGGCCGCGGTGGGAGCGATGGCCCTTATCAACGCCGGTCAGGACTGCATGGCCGCGACGCGCGTCATCGTGGCCGACTCCCTGTTCGATCAGTTCGTTGACGGATTGGTGTCTGAGTTTGCCGGTGTGGTGATGGGTGACACCGACGACCGGCGCACCACGCTCGGTCCCTTGATCTCCGAGGTCCAGCGCGATCGCGTCGCCGGCCTAGTCGACGGCGCGCGCGCGAGCGGCACAGTGGTCGTGGGCGGGCGCGTCCCGGACCGTCCGGGTTACTTCTACGAGCCCACCATTGTGACCGGACTTGACCAGGGTGCCGACCTGGTACAGCAGGAGTGCTTCGGACCAGTGGTGACGGTACAAAAGTTCACGAGCGAGGCCGGGGCCCTCGCCATGGCCAACGACGTTGAGTACGGGCTGGCTGGGTCGGTCTGGACGCGCGACGTGGGACGCGCCACCCGAATGGCCAACACCCTGCATTACGGCACTGTGTGGATCAACGATCACTTGATCCTGGGACCCGAGATGCCGGTGGGCGGGTTCCGCTCGTCCGGCTACGGCAAGGAGGGCGGTGTGGCCGGCATGGAGGAGTTCACCCGGGTGAAGCAGATCATCGTGAACAACCAGTAGCCACTCACGTGGGTGCACCCGATGCGAAGTGCCGTTCCAGTTCGTCGCTATGGTGGAGGAAAGTCTTCGCTTCTGACTTGCAGCGCTGAATCAAGACCTCGTTGAGCGTCCACCTTCTATCCGGGGACCAGATGCAACCGCTCAACCAATGTGTCACGCGTTCACTTGCGATGTGGCGCGGCCCGTAACGTGGCGACGCAGCGCCTGGTGGCGATCTTCGAACTGCTAGCCCAGCACGAGCGAACCGGCCCCGCGTCGGGCATGCTGTGCTCGGTGGCCGCCGAGATCACAGGCCTGAGCGGCGCCGGCATCGCCCTCGTCTCTCGTGGCGAGCAGCTCACGAGCATGTGCACCAGCAACCCCGTGGCCGCCAGCCTGATGGACCTCGAGATGACCGTGGGGTCCGGTCCGTGCGTGGACGCCTGCGGGTCTGACTTCGCGGTCAGCGAAGGACGCCTCGACCAGACGTCGGATCCGCGGTGGTTGGCCTACAGGTCTCGTGCCGTGGCGCTCGGGGCGGGGGCCGTCTTCGCGTTTCCCGTGCGGATCGGCGCCGTTCAACTGGGGGGGCTCGCCCTCTATCGCGACCGTGAGGGTGCGATGACCGAGTCCCAGGAGTCCGACGCGTACCTCATGGCGGCGGTCATCGCGCGCGCGGTCCTGGCCCTGCAGGCGCGCGCCGTGAAGGGCTCGCTCGCCTGGGACCTCGAACGCGAGGCCTCCTTCGACTTCCAGGTCCATCAAGCCGCCGGCATGATTGCGGTGCAGGCGTCGATGACCCTCGGCGACGCCCTAGTCGCCCTGCGCAGCCACGCCTACGCCCTGACCGCGGCGCTGTCGGACACCGCGGCGCGCGTCGTCGCGCGTGAGCTCTGGTACGACCGGGAGATTGACATTTGGCGTAACGTGTGGGGAAGAAGCGAATGACGAATCTGGCGACGTCGGTGACCGGCGGGCCATCCAGTGCCCGCGGAAAACTGGCGCACGCTTAATGTAGAATGGGGGGCGCATGACGCGGGAATCACTACTGATCGCGACGCTCGTCGAACTCGCGGACAACCTCGTGGACAACTTCGACGTCATCGACGTCTTGACGGTTCACAGTAACCGGTGCGTGGACGCCATTGACGTGGATGCGGCGGGCGTCATGCTGTCCTCACCCGGCGGAGAGTTGGCCTTTCTCGCCTCGTCGAGCGAGTCAATGAGGGTGCTGGAGCTGTTCCAGATCCAGTCCGACCAGGGCCCGTGCATTGACTGTTTCCGCGACGGGCGCGCGATCGTCAACTATGAACTGACCGAGGCCGACGAACTTTGGCCCCTCTTCACGCCGCGGGCCTTGGCCCAGGGGTTTCGTTCAGTTCATTGCCTGCCGATGCGACTACGGGGACGAACGATCGGGGCGCTCAACCTCTTTCGGACCACCCAGGGTCCCCTCGACGACGAGGACATCGTGGTCGCCCAGGGCTTGGCCGACGTCGCGACGATCGCGATCCTGCAGCACCGTACAAACCTCGACGCCCAGACACTCAACGGTCAGCTCAGCATTGCCCTGAATAGCCGGATCATCATCGAGCAAGCCAAGGGCATGATCAGCCAGACCGTGGGCTGTGGCATGGACGAGGCCTTTGGACAACTGCGCGCTCACGCGCGCAACAACAACCTGGGCTTGACGGAGGTGGCGCGCCGCGTCGTGGAGCGCGAACTCGCCATCGAGGACTTGGTCGCCCCGATCGCCGCGAAGCCCCCTCGGTAACACGCCTCCGTGGTGGCGGGCCCAAATCAGTGCCTGCCCTGCCGCTCGAAAGTTCATCTCAGGCAGTACTATTGAGGGTAGGACGTCGAGACCCCGCATCCTTCTCGCCTGACAATTGGTCAGGTTGAAAAGAAGAGAGTGCGAAATGGGTTTACCTGGAATGGTTTTGAGCGGTATCGCTGCGGCGGCGGGCGCGATTATGTACTGGGCCGTCACGTATCAGGGTCATGGATTCAGGCTCTCGACGGTGGGTCTCATTCTGATGATCGCGGGTGCCGCGGGCTTCGTGGTGTCGGCGATCATCTTCGCCATGTCACGCAGCGAGGTCAGCAGCCACCACACCATGGATCGTCAGGTCACCGACACCGCGGGTGGGACGAGCTCGGTTCACCAAGAAGTCAAGTAACTAGCGACTGGTCGGAGCGGCCCGCGGTGGGCGATTGCCTCGCGGCGCACGTCTCACGGATCCGTCACGGGGTGACGGTCCGGACCACGGAGTAGATCACGGTTCATGTGGACCGTGGCGAGGAGGACAGCGTGAAGAGTCGACGGCGTAAGAACTCGCCTGCGTCAGGTGAGGCGATACCCGGAACGGCCATCATGGGCACGACGGATACCAATCACTGGGGCGAGACGAAGAGCGCGCTTCAACGGCTCGGAGAGCAGGTGGCCGATGCGAACTCGACCTGAATCCCGCGAGGGTGCTCCGGGAGGCCCGTGGTCGTTGTCGTGGAAGGGCGCAGCCAACGGCGTGAAGGTCATGACACGTCGAGTCATACCCGTTCGACGCCGACCCGATCCAACTGCGACGCGCGTCGATCAACCGTTCCCCGACGGTCTGATCAGTGGACTTCGCTCCTCACCAGTTCTGTCGAGTACCGATACCGCCCAGGTGTTCAGTCACCGCACCTTCGTCCCCATCGTCCAGCGCTCGATCTCGGGGGTGGCGAGTGAGGAAGTCTGATCGAGCCTGGTTCCTCAAAGACCGCCAGTTGAGGTCAATGGCCCGTCGCGACAGTTCGAAGACGCGTCACGACGGACTGGTTCAGCTTGAGCGCACCGACGTTGTCCGGTGTCGAGTCTGGACGCAGGTGTAATCGGCGGGCCCCATTCGGACGCTACGTTTGCCCCCCATCGCGAGAGTGTTGCGAGGCTTACGACCCAGCGTTCCCAACGTTTGTGTCCCGCGGCGGATCGCCGCGCGCGTCACGTTCGTGTTGATGGTCGACACCCTGCGGCGGCTCCCTCAGCCACTCGTGATGAGCAATCTGATCCTGCTCGCGTCGGTCTAGTTCGGCGTCTGGCGCGAGTTCAATGTGCACGAGGTGATCGTCAGCCTGCGGGGAGGTCCGAATAAGCTCGTCCAGCTTCAACTGAAGGGCCGTCTGCTGGCGACTTTGAGTGTGTTGGATCACGAACAGCATCACGAGCGTGATGAAAGAGGTCGCGGTCGCGAACGCTGACATCCAGTACCCCGGAAAGCCCGCAATCGCGAGCACGACGACGAAGACGACGAGAATCACTGCGACGACTGCCGACGCACCCGCGCGTGAGGTGAGATCTCCCACCCAGTGGAGCGCTCTGCTAATTCGTTTTTCGACGGCCAACGTCCCCGCTCCGTTCCGGGTTGTTACGAAAGTAACAACCCTGGCGAGCTGATCTCCTCAACCGGTCAAGGGCATTTTATGGACGCCTGACGGGTTGCCGTTCGGCCTGGCTCGCGACCATTGGAGCGCCTCGCGCCGATTGCGCGGCTCACCTGTGTCACCTCTAAGCGGGGGTAGGTTGCCTAGAGATGACACACGTGAGCCGCGCGCAACAGCGTGCGCGACTCCGTGTATCGAAGTACGTCGAAACCGTCGGTCCTTTGTGGAGATGCGCCTACACCAGCCGGGGCTCGTTCCTTCAATAGTGTGAGGCACTGTCTAAGGGGGACCCGTGTGGAGGCTTCCACCTGT
>DATLSF010000029.1:0-136309 GCA_035534335.1 Acidimicrobiales bacterium
CACCGGTTACTGAACCGCGCAGCAGATCTGAAGTCGGATCCGAACCAGGCAGTACCGCGCCACAAGCAGACCAGATATGTCACCCAGAACGAATAGGGCGTCCAACCTCCCGATCCAACGGTGCTTCGACCGCCCAAGCGAACTAAAGGTGGACTTTGGGGTGCCAACCGCATGCTCGATGGCCCACGCGGGAAAGACCACGGCGACGACGACTAAGGCGACGCCAACAAGGCCGAGGAGTTCCGCGCCATGCGGCAACGTGACATGGAACCAGAAGATTCGTATTGCGAGGGCTGAGTTGAGGGTCGCTGTTATGGCTGAACCTCTTGCGAACTCGATGCACTAGTCCGCCGGACGCCGACTCGTAGCGAATGGTAGTGGGCCTGAAGGACGCTTTCGCTACCACTGGAGGCTGGCCTGAGCCATGCCAGTTCGTGTCGGAGGCCCGACGTGACAGGTCTGATGCGAAGATGGCGACCCTCAGGCTGCCACTGGTTCGATCGTGACGGTGTAACCCAGATTCCGTAGTTGGTCGAGCGCTCGCCGCTTGGCCCTGTCTGGATTGCGTCGGGTGTAGAAATCTCCGCCCGGATCGGTGTAGTCCTGACCGGTTTGGAGCATGTTCCAGATGGCCACGAGCATCGCGTGTTCGATGGCGACGACGGCACGGATCGGACCTCGTCGCGAGGCGATCCGCCGATATTTGGCGCAGTAGTAGGTGTTCGTGTTGCGCACGGCGCTCATGGCGGCGATGCCGAGCGCTCCTTGCAGATAAGGGTTGCCCGAGCGAGTGTGGGTGGACTTCACCCGACCGGCGGACTCATTGGAGCCCGGACAGACCCCGGTCCACGAGGCGAGGTGGCCGGCGGTGGGAAAACGACTCATGTCGCTTCCGGTCTCGGCGATGATCACGTCGGCGGCGCGCGTGGAGATCCCCGGAATCGTCTCAAGGCGATCCCGGGCCTCGCGAAAAGGCTCGATCATCACCTCGATGCGCGCGGTGATCTCGTCAATGGCTGCGCTGCGCTGGTCAATGGCGTCCAGGTGCAGTCGCACCAGGAACGCGTGATGCTCGTTGAACCGCCCCGTGAGCGCCTCGGTCAACTCGGGGATCTTGGCGCGCAGTCTGCCTCGAGCGAGCTCGGCCAGGGTGCTCGGGTCGCTCACACCCGCCATCAGTGCTTCGAGCATGGCGCGTCCCGAGGGCCCCGTGATCACCGTCGCGACCGAGGAGAGCTTGATCCCGGCGTCCTCCAGGAGCTTCTGAAGTCGTTGCACCTCGCGAGCGCGCTCGCGAGGTGATGATGGTGCGCGTGCGGGTGAGATCACGCAACTGGCGGATCGGCTCGGGCGGCACGAACGAGCCGCGCACCAGGCCGTGCGCACCGAGTTGGGCCAGCCACGCGGCGTCCGAGACGTCGGTCTTGCGACCCGGCAGGTTCTTCACGTGACGCGCGTTCACGAGCATCACCTCGAAGGGCCCCTCATCGAGGAGGTAATAGAAGGGCTTCCAGTAGTCGCTGGTCGCCTCCATCACCACGAGAGTCACGTTCTGCTCGGTGAGATAGTCGCGCAACTCCAGAATCTGGTTGGTGACCGCGGGCCACGTCGTGACCTTGGTGGTGGCTCTAGCCTTGTCGGGCCGTTGGGTGCGCACGCACACCTTGACGTCGCGTTTGGAGACGTCGAGGCCGGCGCAGCGGTAGTGGACGATGTCCATGCTGGCTCCTTTGATCGGTTCACGTGGTCTCAGTGTCCGGTCCGGGGAGGGCGAAGAAAATCAGAAGTCTGATGCTCGTGCTCTAGGCAACATTTCACGGTCCTCGTAAGGGCCCTCCGGCACCATGCTGCTACACAGGCTCACTGGCACTACAGACCTGACGGTGTCGAATCGGTCCGAACGGGCTCATGGTAACTACTCGGCCGTAGTTTCGCTCGTGCGCTTCGCGCGAGTCGGCCGCAGACAATCTTCTGTAACCACGGTGAGCCGGAACGCGCTCCGTCATGCTGCTACCAGACACTGGAGGCTGACACCTCCGAAGGACCGATTCTCGTCTCGAACAGTCGGCGCGTAGCCCGTGGCCCGTGAAGCGCCGATTGTTCTATTCAGAAGTGCTGCATCCAAAGGTTGGGCTCCACGTACTTCCCGACATCTGCCTCGCGGTCGATCACGACCAGATCCAGCGCATCTGGGACGACATAGGACCCACTGTCTGGAAACGCCATTCCGGTCCAGGCTTCCCACTCAGAGACCGATCCAGTTATCACCATCGAGCTCGGTGCGGACACCAAGATCCTCGCCCCAAGACGCTCATGAATTCGGATCCACGGATCGATATGCGCACCATCCGGGCGACGCCACTCTGCGAATCTCTCCATCGGCACGAGCGGATACCTAGCCTTGAGTGTTGGTCTGACAGGCGCGATGACCGCATCCACATCGGCGTCTCGAGCCCTGGCGCGCAGTGATGTGATCACAAGGTTTGACAGCCCCATTCCCTGGTAGCCAGCTCGGACTGCAATGGCCATCAGGCTGAGGGTGTTGGCGGCCAGGGTATCCTCGCTCGAGCATGACCTCACGAGAGCTCCGTCGTATCCGGTCGGGAGATTGGCTATGGTCCCGTCCCATAAGAGAGGAACTCCCCAACCACCGGCGACGACGAAACCGTCATCCATGACAGTGACGTCATATTCGGCAAACTTCGACTGCACTTGGCCGATGTACTCCTTGGACACGGGATCATGGAAGATCAATTCGGGCCATACTGACCGGAACGCTTCCTCGAACTGCTCGTGAACGTCGGGTCGGTCCGCTGTGGTGACGACCGTGAACTGCGACATCTGGAAATCGTATGACAACCGTGACGAGCGCCGCGACGACATCGCGTGAATGCCGATTTAGGATCTTGGCAAGTGTCGAAGGGCCGACGTCACAGGAGTGCTATCAGGCACTGGAGGTTGGCCCGACCAGCCAGCGAGGCGTCGTAACCTCAATGACTGATGAAGCGGATGTCGCGGCGAGGACTACTAACGACTTTAACTGCCGTAATTGCAGTCCTGGCCGTACTCGCCGGGTGGCACCTCTACGATCGACCCGCGCATCCGTACAGCGCCGCGTATGAATCCTGTTGGAGAGCTGCCGCACTGGCGGCATTGGGTGCGAAGTCGGTGGGCGCTCCTGAGAGTTGCAACTCTCCACCGGGAACACTTCGGGGTCTCGGCCGTCTAATCGGAACGTGGCCCTCCAGCCCGAGTCCCGGGCACGAGCTTGTTATTTTCGCAACGTCAAGACGGGCTGGTATGGGGTACGACGGAATTGCTTTCGTCGTAGGCGAGACGCCTCCATGGGACAACTGTGTTTCTCACCTAGAGGGCCCCTGGTGGCAGCTTGCATACTTGAGAACCAACTCGATGTCTTGCCCGCGCGGCTTTCACTATCAACCTGGAGGGTGATCCTGGAGACCATTGATTTGTAAACCCGACTCAACACGTCCGCTACTACGCGTTGGAGGCTCAACTGAGCCCTGCTAGTTCGTGTCGGAGGCCCGACGCGACAGATCGGCAACTACGAATTGGCGCCTTGCTGGATCGTCGCTGGCTCAACCAACGTAACTGTCGGATGACAGACAGAACTCGTTTCCCTCGGGATCCATCATCACCGTCCAGTGGTGGCTGCTGACGCCACTGCCGTGCTCGGCAACGATCGATGCCCCCAGTGTCACCAGTCGATCCACGGTTCCAGGATCCGGATCAATAATGTCCAAGTGCATTCGATTCTTTGCTGTCTTCCTTTCCGGGACTCTCTCGAAGAACCACGCCGGCTGCGTACGCCCTGCATCGCTCCTCCCGATTGAGCAAAATCCGGAGTCGGCTCCGGGGTCCAGCGGCCGTCCAAGGGTTTGCGACCAAAAGCCACCGACGACGAGTGCGTCTTCGCAGTCAAAGGTGAGATTTCCTATGTGCATTTGAACGAACTCCTTCTACCGGTGATCCATCTAATCTCATCCTTGCTCAACCTTGGACTCGCCACAGGCTCGTGCGACGGACCCTTGGAACCTAAGAGACGAACCTACGCCGGGAATGAGCGAGAGGTCAAGCGCATCACGCAGGTGCAGGTGGTCAGAAGACCTACAGCAAGCGTTGGAGGCCCGTCGTCATCGAACTGCAACCACGCGTTGGCGCCTAGTTGATACCAGTCACCAAGGCGCCACGGATCTGAGGTTGAAGTCGAACGAGGTAATCGCCCGACGACAGCGACACCTGAAGGGTCACCCACGACGAAAAGAAGGATCGTCACCCCGATCCAACAACCGGCGCAACCCTGCACTGACGGGAGTCCACCGAATGGCAAAGATACGAACCATGATGGATCCAGTGACGCCCAGTGGTCTCGATGCCGCCGTGGACGATCGCCGGGCGAAACCCCGCGAGGGCCCGGACCGTCGACGTACGGCACGGCCCGAATTGAGTGAACGGATGAAGGCCGCGGCTCGTTCGCGCGCGGGGGGGATCTGCGAGTGCTCAAACCGCAACTGCTGGCACTTTCGCCGGTGCAATACTCCGGGGGTTGCCTACTTAGATAGGTTGTCCGCGACCGGTGTTGTTTGGTGCGTACTGTTTTGTCGCGAGTGCGCCCTTACTTGGGTTGGGCGCGTGAATCGCCTGTAGCAACCGATGCGTACTCTCAGACTCAGACGGGTGTGCACTCTTTGAATTGCAACATCCAAGCGAGCAGCGGACTTTGGTAACGGGCCGATGTAAAACCCAACGCTGAATTCCGCGAGCGGGTATTCGTATCGAAGCTGGACCGATGCAGAACTTGCCAGGACTCTTCAAACTCGGAACAGTCGCGCATCGGGGTGTGTGTCGAAGTCGGTTTTCTATTCGTCAGGCGGGAACGGAGTCTCCATCCGGTGTCGATGGGCCGAAGCGCCGACTGCGCATCATCGAAGGACCATGTTCAGACATCGAGAGATTGGCGGCCGTATTGATGAGAGCCACGTGCGAAAACGCCTGGGGAAAGTTACCGAGGAGTCGTTTGTCTTGTGGGTCGTACTCCTCAGAGAGAAGCCCGACGTCGTTGCAGAGCCCGCAAAGGCGGTTGAACATCTCCTCCGCTTCGTCGTGGCGTCCGAGCATCGCGAGGTTGTCGGCCAGCCAGAAACTCGTCATCAAGAACGCGCCCTCCCTCCCTTCGAGCCCGTCGACGTTCTCATTGATCTCCGTCTGATATCTGCGAACGAAACCGTCTGGCGCAAGCTCCTTCTGGATTGCCGCAACGGTGCCGGCGATGCGAGCGTCGTTAGGCGGTAGAAAGCCGACCGGTGCCAGCATCAGCAGGCTGGCGTCGAGCAAGTCCGAGCCGTAGTACTGCGTGAACGAGTTGAGCTGGAGGTTGAAGCCTTGCTCGCAGACCTCATCATGGATCTCATCGCGAAGTTGCCGCCAGTGGTCCGCCGGTCCTATCGGCAAGGTTCCGTCCTCAGCCAGTTTGACGGCGCGGTCGAAGGCCACCCAAGCCATGACCTTCGAATGGGTGAAGTGCCGGCGCGGCCCGCGGACCTCCCAAATCCCGTTGTCGGGCATTCGCCACTTCTTCTCGAGATGCGCGAGGGTCGCCACGATCAGATCGACCGAAAAGTGGATGTCCTTGGGGATCGGACTTCGCCAGTACGTGAGGGCGGTGTCCATCAGCTCGCCGTAGACATCCAGTTGGAGCTGGTCCGCCGCGGCATTGCCGATGCGCACGGGTTTCGAGCCCTCGTAACCCGCGAGGGCGTCGAGCTCGAACTCGAAGAGTCGTCGCTCTCCTTCAACGCCGTACATGATCTGCATCTCCTCGGGGCTCCCCGCGACGGCGCGGCGCAGCCAGCGGGCCCACGACGACGCCTCGTCCATGAATCCCGAGACAAAGAGAGCGTGCAGGGTGAAAGTCGCGTCGCGCAGCCATGAGTAGCGATAGTCCCAGTTGCGCGTTCCGCCGATTTTCTCGGGCAGCGACGTCGTCGCCGCCGCGCAGACGGCGCCGCTCGGCTCGTAGGTGAGTGCCTTCAGGGTGATGAGCGAGCGCACCACGAGGTCGCGCGCAATGCCGTCGTACGTGCACCGCGCGACCCAATCGCGCCAGTAGTGGCGAGTGTGATTGCGGGCGGAGAGGCCGTCAAAAGGTAGCGGCGCCTGGGCCACCGAGGGGAACCAGGAGAGCGAGAAGGAGCTGACGCTGCCCGCCGACATCGAGAACGAGGCGACGGTGGTGTTGTCCATGCCAATGAGTCGGACTGGACTGTGCAAACGCAGGCCATCGCGACCGGCGACCAGAACGAGTCCATCGCCGGTCGCGGTGACCCAGGGCGTGATGGTGCCATACTCGAACCGCACGATCAGCTCCATCTGCATCTCCACGGTGCCGCTGAGACCCTCGACGATGCGGTGGATCGACGACGACCCGTCGTTGATCGGCATGAAGTCGCAGACCGACACCGATCCAGTCGGGGTTTCGAAGAGCGTTTCGAGAATCAGGGTCTCAGGCTCGTAGTGGCGGGTCACTTTCGTTATCTCACCTTTTGGGGCGATCAGCCATCGTCCGTTCCCCGCGTCGCCGAGCAGTGATGCAAAGACGGCACCAGAGTCGATTCGGGGCGCGCACCACCAGTCAATTGATCCGGTCAGATCGACCAGCGCGACGGTCTTCGAGTCACCGATGATGGCGTAGTCCTCGATCCGAGAGGGCATAAGAGTTTCTCCTAGCTATTTCGCCATCGCGTACGTACCAATCATTGCCGCCGCACCTGGTTCGGCGCTATCTCCAGCCAGAGCTCGATTCGCATTCTTCGTGAGTCGCAGTACCGTCGATTGCCACCTCCACAAGGTGTTTCGCACGCTTGACGTCAAGTCACGGACGCAGCTCACAAACCACGAGTTGTGGGCCCTCAGGCTCCGGATCAATGGTCCGCGAAGGGGCATCCATCCGACCGGAGTAGCCCTGGTCAGGACCTCTCTTCCGAGTACGGATGAGTAGCGTCAGTCTGTGGAATTGAATAGCAAATCGTACGGACCGACATCAGGACGCGTGAAGTTCAGGCGAAGACTGGTCTACCGGTTCAAAGCACCCGCACCTCCGGCGTTCAACCGTCTCCAGAGGGTGATCTGGCGTGTCCAGCGACTGGTCTTAGGCGACAATGGCAACCGAAAGATCCGACGTGCAGAGCGTTGCGATGCCCCGCGCTGACATACGTGGGCGAGGCCCCGACCAGGACTACTCAGGTATGGACGCCCCTTCCGTGCAATCCTTACTTTTTCGTTGGTCAAGAACCTAAAACGCTGACGGTGAGACGAACGGGGTCATAGATCACCCAGTTCTGTGAGTAGGGAATGCCGAAGGACAGTCAGCCGAATCGATAGCACTCCCGGCCTTCGGCGCGCGGTGCAAGATGCCAACTGGAAGAGTTGTATCGACTAAGCGCATCCCCTCCGGCGTCACAGTTCATTCGTCAGCGTCAGACCAGTTGGAGATGCTTCGAGTCTCCAATGAAACAACTAATCAAAGGGATCTCCCTGTTCGAGTGTCAGCCGCTGACGAATCGAGAATTAGTTCTAGAGGTCGGCATAGAACGTCTGGCTTTTGGTCGACGCGTCAACGATCGCCCAAATCCAAACACCAAGACCAATCAACCAAGCAAAGATAACTATTCCGGCTGAACCGGACTGGATCGAACAGGTACCCGCTTGGTTGCACACCAACTTGCTTGCGGCCACGCTCGCACCGACGGCAAAAAGAATGACTTGGACGACCCATAGACCCACGGCGATCCAAAACTTTTTCGCATTTGCCTTCCAGGTGTACACCCACGTCCACGCGCTGAGGAAGACAGCCATTAGAACTGCAGTGGTTTTCGACTTGCCGCCGGAAGTGTTGAAACCCTTTTGGGGTGACCCACAATTGGGACAAATGACAGCGTTGGCCACCAGACCACTGCCGCAACTTGCGCAGAACTTGGTGAAGACGACGCCGGGTGGTGGGACAGATTGGGGTGCCGCGGCAACTGGTGCGCCGACCGGTGCTCCGCAATTACTGCAAAACTTCGTCCCATCAACGACTTCTTGCTTGCAAGAGGCGCACGTAGTCATTGTCACTCCGTCCTTTCAAGTTACGGCAACAACGTTGTCACAGCAGGCGTCAGAATCGTCCCGAGGTTAGCCCTGCGTGCGGGACCGTGCGCGGATGAAAATGGAACCTGGAAATGCTCACCTCGTTCGTGATGCGAACCGCTTGGGAAACAAGCGGAAGAGACGCACCAAACGGTCGGTTTTACTTCGATAGGCGACTCAGGACTGCTTTGGGCTTCTCAGAGCGTCCCGTGATCGAAACGCCGACTTCATCAGCCAAAACTCGAGGAAAGTCGAAGTCGAATGTGGATCGCCGAAGTTGGGAAATGTCGTAACCTCACGTGAGGGGGGAGACATGTTTTGCTTGAATTGCGGTAGTCCCATGGGACCCCAAGATTCATTCTGCACCTCTTGCGGTTCAGCGACGGCCCCTTCATCCTTTTCTCAATTCGGAGCCGCAGCCACTGGCCTTCAAGCGATGGGTGTCGGAGAACGGCTGGACGCGGCGTTCAAGGCGTACCGAGCGAACTTCCGGACCATAACTCTGGCGATCGGTGTGCTTGCCGTTCCGTTCGCAATTGTCGAAGCATTCATTGCCTATACGACGAAACCTTCCTCGCCGGTGATTGCGAACAACCCGTTTCCAGAGAGTGGGGTCACCGTCCATTGGGACTCGCTGTGGACGGAGGTAGGTGGCCTCTTCGTCATATTGGTGATTACGTGGATTCTCACACTGTGGGCCTCCGCCGCTGCAGTTCAGATTGTCGGGCGGAATCTTCTGGGCGAGCGAATCAATTGGAAACAAGCGTTGTCCGAATCGAGCCGACGCTTGGGATCGCTTTTATGGATACTTGTCTTGACCCTTTTTGGTTGGATAGTGCCAATCGGTGTGGTCGGAGGTCTCGGCGTCGCCATGTTCGCCGCCAATCTCCACGTGCTGGGAATCATCGTCACTGTTGTCGGTTCCCTGGCATTTGTTCTATACGCGTTTTGGTTCTACGTTGGCCTTTCGCTGTCGATCCCGGTATTGGTGCTTGAGGACATTCGGGGCCTGGCCGCAATTCGACGCTCTTTTCGACTCATCCGTAGGACGTGGTGGTCGGTGTTTGGAACTCTCGTCCTCGCGGGCTTGATTACCGGATTTGCCGGCATCGTCATCGGTGTCATTTTCGTAATCGTGAATCACGCGTCACAGTCCAACAGCGGCCTGACCATATTGTTTGGTTCGATCCAGCGCGTCATTTCCCTCGTTCTCGTCACCCCGTTTTCGGCGACCGTCCTGGTCATATTGGCCATTGACATGCGAGTGCGCAAGGAGGGTTTCGATCTCGAGATCCTGGCACGCGACATGGAGATACCGTCGAGCATGGCTGGCTCGAGACCGTCGACCAATCAAGGTTCCGACTTCCCCACCATCGAAAGCGCTTCCCGTAAGACTCCCGACGAACAGTTCCGAGGACAGCCACCCTCGTCCCCGCCTGTTCCGGAAGGCTAGGCGCAGCTGCCGGCGAACCTTTCTTCTCGGCTTCGCCACGAAGCGGCGCACATCTTGAATCATCCACCCTTTAAGGCAAAGCCGAGCCACCTTCCTCATCCATTGCGTGGGCTTTTCACGTGGATCGGCCACGCCCTCAAATTCGCCTTTGGCGGGTTCCTCGGTTGGATCTATCGAAACCTTATTCAGAGGGTCGGCCACGGCTTTTCCATTGCGTTCGGCTCGTGGTGGCCGTCCGTACTCGCAGTGTTAGCCGTTTTCGTGGGAGCGCTCGCGGGATATATCGCCTTTCGACGCCGAACTCGCGTCGAGCACGCTACAAACCAAACTCGCGCAGTTCCGCCACATCAAGATCCGAAAGAGTTGGAACGACTCGCCGAAGTCGCCGCGTCTGCCAACGACTTCGAAGCCGCTGTGAGGCTGTGGTACGAAGCAGGTGTACTTCGTCTGACGCTTCGCGGAACGATCTCCAGTGGTCCTATGCGAACGGACGCGCAGCTCGTGAGCGAACTGCCTTCGAGGACCCTCATAGATCTCGCGAATCGCCATGCACAGATTGTCTACGGCCGACAACGCGCCACGTCAGATGACGCGCACCGAGCGCGCGAAGGATGGCGCGTTGTGGTCGACGAATCGACTCGATCTCTGGTGGCGTCGTGACGGTCGACGGCGAGCACTTCGCCCCCGGGCTCTCCACGAATTCGTCCGCCTTCGCGGACGTATGGCGGAGGCTCCCTCGTCTTGGACGACTCGCCCTGTGGCTCGTTGCGATCTCTCTCGTCTATCAAGTTGCTGCTTCGCTGGTGTCGGGCATATCTGGCTCGCCACCTTCGGTCACCGGACAGGGTTCGAGCCTCGACACGACGTCCTCGGGCACCGCCGCGTTCGCTCGACTATTGAGTATCAACGGACACCAGGTGAAACGGCTGTCTTCGAAGTTGTCGCCCGGATCGCGTCACGAGTTCGGCGAGCTTTTCACTCTGGACGCCACCAGTTGGAGCTCCGACAATACTCGTGCCATCCAGAGGCTTTTGGCTCTCGGCGACACCGTCACGGTGAGCGGCCAGATTGCTTCCATTGCCGTACTTCAGCGCTTCGCTCCAGAGTCGAAAGTTCGGTGGAGTTCGTTTTCGGCAAACACCGTCACGTCCTTCGCCAATTCTGCAGTTGTGGCCGGCGTCAAACAAGTTGCATCACCAGGGCCGGGCACCTTTGTCGTGACGCACGCTGGTTCCGGGCTCATAATTCTCGCGCGCGGCTCGGGCGGGGTACTGGCACTAGCGATTCACCACGGCGGGTTGCTCATCGTCCTCGCGTCGTCATCACCATTGTGGAATCAGAATCTCGCCTCGTATGACAACGCCGCGTTCGGACTTAATCTCGCCGCCCCGCCTCACTCCGTGGTCGCCTTTGATGAATACGCACACGGCGTCGGGGCCCCGGGAAGCGGCTTCGCAGCACTGCCAAGTTCGTGGAGGATCGGACTCGCAGCCATAGCCCTATCACTTCTCGTGTGGATAATCTCGGCGTCACGACGCTTCGGGCCCCCACAAGAAACCGATCGAAGATTGCTACCACCGCGCATTGGCTACGTCAATGTCATGGCCACACGCCTCAGCACTCGACCGAACGACGAAATAGAGGCGTCAACGGACATCGTGCGAAGCGAACTGCGGATCACGTTGGCGCGTCGATTCGGACTGCCAGTCGATGCAAGTGACGAACTCCTGCAGTCAGTGGCGTCGTACAGTGCAGATGGCAGAAGCGTCGTCGCTGAGCTCGTGGCGCTCGCAATGAAAGAACCGCCCGGTGGCGACGACGCGCTGGGCGCAGCGCGGGCCCTCGCGGTGTTGCACCGGCCGAGGGGCGATCCATGGGGAGGGAAATGAGTCAAATCACTACTGAGGTGGTCCGATGAGTTCGACTGATCTGCTCGAATCGTTACGAGAACGCGTGAACGTCGAAGTGGACAAGGTCGTCATTGGACAGCACGACGTCGTCAACGCTGTGCTCGCGGCAACCGTCGTAGGCGGGCACATCTTGCTCCAAGGTCCTCCGGGAGTCGCGAAGACTCTGCTCGCTTCGACACTGGCTCGCGCCAGTGGTCTCGAGACCCGACGAGTCCAGTTCACCCCGGACATGCTGCCATCGGATGTGACGGGAACCCTCGTCATGCGTGGCAGCGATTTGGTTGTGCGCAAGGGTCCGGTATTTACCAATATCCTCCTCGCCGACGAGATCAACCGAACCCCGCCCAAGACCCAGGCGGCCCTCCTTGAGTCAATGCAGGAAGGCGCGGTCACCATCGACGGCACGTCGCACCCGCTGCCTTCTCCTTTCGTCGTGATTGCGACGCTCAATCCCATCGAGTACGAAGGCACATATACCCTGCCAGAAGCGCAGCTCGACAGGTTCGTGATGCAAATTCGTGTGGGCTACCCTTCTCCCGCCGATGAAGAGGGCCTGTTGCGACTCCGCCATACTGGCGTCCGCCCGAGCACCATCGATGACGTGGTTACCGTCACATCCGCCGCCGAACTCTTAAAGGCCCGCGACATTGTCGACGCCACGGTGGTCAGCGATGAAGTCATCACCTACACGTCAGCGATCGTGCGCCGCACCCGAGAGATGCCCGCGACGCTTCTCGGAGCCAGTCCGCGCGCTGGGGTCCACCTTCTCGCGGTCGCCAAGGCGTGGGCCTGCTTCAATGGCCGTCACTACGTCGTGCCCGACGACATCGCCCAGTTGGCGAGCGTGGTGCTCGAGCACCGGTTGATTCTCACCCCCGAGGCCGAACTCGATCGACTCACCTCGCAACAGGTCATAGCCAATGTGCTAGCAAGCGTGCCGGTACCGCGTTGATAGACGGAGTGATTGCTTCGTGATCCGACCCACGCGCCGCGTCGCCGCGCTGATCTTCGTCAGTGGTGTCGCAACGATCGTCACCGGCGCGGGTGCCGTCTTCACGTCGTCACTGCTACTGGTTTTGATCGGGGCGTGCGTGGTCGACGCGTTGCTCCTTCGACGTTCACGGTCAACGGGGGAGAGGACCTTGACGCCGACCGTGCCTCTTTCAGTGGCGTCACCGTTTTTGGTCAATGTATCCACGGAGGGACCTGCCGATGTACGGCGGCTTCGCCAACCGTCACCGTCTGAAATCCGATTCGAGCCCCAAGAGAGCGCAGGATCATCTCTCGCTGGCGAAATGTCGGGTCGCCATCGCGGTAACTATCTCGTCGGGCCGGTGGTCGTCCGCGCGTGCGGGCCACTCGGCCTCACGTCGCGCGACGCCAATGTGGTTCTCTCGGGAGCGGTTCGAGTCATTCCCGATCTACCGAGGGCGCGTCGCTTGGCGGCGACACGACGTCGAGGCGGTGGCTTCCATGAAGGTCGAGTGAGAAATCGCCTCGGCGTCGGAACCGACTTTGAGGCGATTCGCGACTATTCACCCGACGACGACATTCGCCAAGTGAATTGGGTCGCAAGTGCACGCACCGGGCGTCCAATGTCGAACCAATACCGCATCGACGAGAACCGCGACGTCGTATGTCTGATCGATACCGGACGCCTCATGGCGTCGCCCATAGGCGAGGTTGATCGCCTGGACGTGGCGCTCAATGCCATGACGATTCTGTGTGTTGAGGCTGAGGAGTCTCAGGATCGCGTGGGGGCCATAGCGTTTTCGCACGAGGTCCATCGCCAGTTGTCGCCGCGGCGCTACGGCACAGCCGCGATCGTCGACGCGCTGTACGACTTAGAGGCTTCGGAGGTCGAGAGTGATTACGAACGTGCGTTCATCGCCGTTGGCCGTCACAAGCGCGCTCTCGTTGTGCTGTTCAGCGACCTGGTTGACGAATCGGCCTCTCGGTCGCTGCTGGCCGCCTGCCCCGTTCTCACTCGGCGCCACGCACTGATGGTTGTCAGTTGTCGCGACCCCGACCTTGAGAGTGCCATTGGGACTGCACCGACCGACACGTATGGCGTCTTGCGGACGAGCATCGCGATCGACCTCTTGCGGAACAAGGACCGGGTACGCTTCCAACTCGAATCGATGGGCGTCGTCGTCGTCGAGGCTGACGCCACGAGCCTCGGTTCAGCGTGCGTACGCTCGTATCTGGCGCTCAAGGCTCGTGCTCGGCTCTGAGATGGGGCGACCGCGCCAGAAGACAGCAGTCCAAAAGGCTCCCGCCAGTCCCACGCCAACGGCGAGCGCGGGGACAACGGGGAGAAACCAGGGCGTGATGAAGCCCTCGGTCACCCCGGCCGCCACGAGAAAGGTGATGAAGCCCAACGTGCAGGCGCCGATTTGCGGGGTCATCGCTGCCAACGCGTCGCGACGACTCCGATACCCAGGATTAATCAGCGCATTGGCAATGACGAAGCCGGCTCCTCCCGCGAGTGCGACGCAGGAGAGCTCAAGCAGTCCGTGGGGTACGACGAGTCGAAGGAAGTTCGTGAATCCCCCTGCTCGCCACTCGAGCGCTCCGAGGATTCCTATGATCGCTCCGTTGTACAGGAGCATGTACGACGTCACGATTCCACAGGTAAACCCTCCGAGCATGCACGCGCACGACACGAGGATGTTGTTGGTGAAGATCTCGATGGCGAGACCACCACGACCGCTGATCGGCAAACCGTAGAAGCCGCCCCTCGTGTGTGCATGGACGTGAACTCCCGGCAGTAGTGAAGATGCGCTGGACGGATCGTGGAGGGCCCAGATCGTGCCAGCGAGTACGCCGACGAAGAGAACGATTATCGCGAGTCGCACCCATTGAAGGCACGCGTAGATGCGGCGCCAGACGGAATGTGAGAAGAAGCTGGCGAATGTGTCGTCGCGCTGAACGCGCCCGTAGACGACACCGTACGCGCGGGCTACGAGATTCTGAAGTCGCAACTCGCCGGGCGTGCCAGTGAAATAGCGCCGAGCAACAGCGAGGTCACTGGCTGACGCTCGGTAGAGCGTGCCGAGCCGCAGCAACTCCTTCGCAGACAATCGATTGGCACCGGGACCACCTCGCTTTAGGAGATCGTCGAGTTCATTCCAGTCTTGTGTTCTCTCGGCCAGAAAACGGTCTAACTTCACAACATGTCGCTGGAGGATCGATACGTCACGCCAACGCCCGAAGGCGTGTCGTTGGACGTCGTGCTTGCGGGGATCGGCTCAAGGTTCATGGCGTTCGTTATCGACTCCATTTTGTTGGCGATTGTACTCGTCGTCGTGAACGTTGCTCTGTTCGCTGGCTTCTCGTCGAACACTCGATCAGACAAAATCCTCACGGCCGGTCTTTCACTTTTGACCTTTCTTCTCATCTTCGCGGGGTACTTCATCGTGTGCGAGATGCTGTGGTCGGGCCGTTCGATCGGCAAGCGCGCTGCGGGAATCCGGGTGGTATCGGCCACCGGGGTGGCGGAGGGTTTCTGGTCGATTCTTCTGCGCAACATTGCTCGTCTCATCGACTTCTTGCCGATCTTCTACATCGTGGGGTCGATCAGCATCCTTGCCTCGGCGAACAATCAGCGAATCGGTGACATGCTCGCCAACACGATCGTCATACGTGAACGCCACGCTGCAAATCGCGTTCAAGCTGCCTCGGCGACCGCCGCCGAGCGGTCATGGACGACCCCGGTCTACGGAAGCGCCACAACGTGGACCGGGCCCGCACTGCCTGACGCTCTCGCGACGTGGGACGTGAGCATGGTAAGTGACGCTGAGATTGCGTTGATCCGACAATTCTTGAGTCGGCGCTGGGAGTACAACAGGGAGTCTAGAGAACGACTAGCCGCGCAGTTGAAACAAAGGATCGAGTCACGCGTCGCCGGAGCGAACGTCGATATGGCGCCGGAGGAGTTTCTCTTTTCGGTCTCGAAAGTCAAAGCAGCGCATAAATGGGCGCAGAACTGAACATGCCGCACAATGTGCTGAAGATCTGGACGCACGTTGATCGCCTTAAGAATTGAGGCGCAAATTTGCGGAGGTGCGCGGATGTTGGATCTCCGAACCAACGATTTCCGGTACTTCAATTCGCTGCTCGGGTAGGTTTCACAAATGGCCACTGATGAAGACTTGCCGAGCGATGAGCCTTCGCAAGAAAGTGCGTATACAAACGATTTGAAATGGGCGCTTCCCGAGCTTGCTCCCGCGCTAATCATCGTGAGTGTTGGTTTGCTCGTGATTGGTAGTGGCGTTGCAACTTGGATGTCACTAGTGCGACAGTCTGGTTTCCCGGCCGGATTTGGATGGTCTCTTGTTTCGTCAGCGCTTAGATGGGTCGATCCCTCAACGTCCACCATGCTCTTGCTCTCAGCTGCACTCATCTGGTGGCAGTACGGTTACTGGACTTCTAATCCAACCGATGACGTCTCTGAGGAGATCATCGACGTGCACATTTCACGACTCCGGACGATCGCAAAGTGGAATCTCGCTGCATTCGTAGTTACGATCGCTTCAGTAATTCTGTTGATACTTGCGTCTATCCTGCAGAACATAGATTCGAGAGCCCCGCTCGAAGTCTGGGGCTATTCGGTCGAGACCATCTGCATGGCCCTCGGAACAATCCTGCTGTCGGTTCTAGGTGTCGTTGGCTTAAGGCGGATAATCGCTGCTTCGCGCGTGATGGGTGATGACGACAACGGGGAATCGGCTTAAACCTGGCGTCCTGCTTGACGATGAACAATCCTCAATTGTGTCAAGTCGCCATGCCTGATATGAGTACGAGTCCGTCGGTCCTCCGACTTCAACATTCTTAGGCACACAAGCAATTACTTCTAGGCCAAACCTTTGGTACGCAAGTACGCGAGGAGATCGTCGTATGTTCCGTCAGAATTGGAAAATTGTGTGACGTTTCGAGCGATGTCGAACCAGAGTCCTGTTGAAGGACGAACGTCGCGCACTGCAGCTTGGAGGTCGTTCATTTCGATTAGGCGGACCGTGCCCGACCGTGCCGAATCGAGTAGCGCCCTTTCTGCTGCGGTTTCGCAGATGTAAGCGAGATCAGCCCCCGAGTATCCCTCGGTGTCCTTAGCAAGCTTCCCCAAATCAATGTTTGCAACTGGGCGCTCTTGAAGGTGGTACCGCAGAATCACCTTTCGAGCGTCGGCATCCGGTGGCAGTACAAGCAATGTTCGGTCGAATCTTCCAGGCCTACGTAGGGCGACGTCAATATCCCAAGGGTGATTCGTTGCTCCTAAAACGTAGACGCCGTCATTTGCGTTATCAACGCCGTCCATTTCGGCGAGTAACTGTGTGGTAGTTCCTCGAAGGATGCTGCATCGCAGATTTGATCTCTTTTGGCCGAGGGCGTCGACCTCGTCGAGAAAGAGAACGCACGGCGCGCTTCGGCGCGCGACTTCAAATATCTCGTGGATGTTTCGCTCATTCGCACCAACGAAGGAGTCGAGAATCTCTGCCAGAGATACCGCAATGAAGCGCGCACCCATCTCTCCCGCGACCGCGCGCGCGATGAACGTCTTTCCACAACCAGGCGGACCGTACAGGAGCAGCCCACCGCGCAGGGACTTACCGTAAAGCTTTACCAACTCGGGATTGCGGAGTGGGGCCAAGAAGGCGGCCTCCAAACGCTCCTTGACTTCCTTCATGCCTCCTACGTCAGTAAATCGAATGTGAGCAGGCTCGACCTCAACGATCTCGTGTAACTGGTCGTCACCGTCGATGAAGGTGGGGGGTAATACGCCCTCGAGGTCGACGGCCATCTGAGCGAGCAGATCGGTCTCCGAGTTTGTCGTACTTTCCTGCTCGGGTAGAAGCGATTCGTTGGCCGCGCCGCTATGTCGATTACTCGACGTGGCGATCAGCACCAACGCGTCTGCATTGGCTGGGTCAGTCTGAAGAACGCTTGCGGCGTGGCGAATGGCATCCGGAAAGTCCCCTCGCGATGCGAGCAGTGCGGCCAGGTGCAATCGAAGAGGAACGTCGTCGGGCGCGGCATCAACTGCCGCCAAGAGGCTCTGAACAAGTTCGTCGCTCACAGAGCGAACTTTACCATTGCCCTTGTGCCTCCGCGCCCTTCTTAATGTTCATCTCGTACGCCAGCCTGAGCCATCGTCGTCTCGGCTAGTTGTCGCCACTCGCAGGCACAGAACGGATCCCAATTGATTGACGTGCGCAGTGCCTCAAGCGCGCCTTGGTGATTCCTATTCTCGACCCGGCACATGGCGAGATGGGCTGCGTTGCAAGAACCGAAAGGAAACCTCTCGAGATGCTGTTCCAAGCAAAGTGTTGCCTGTTCAAAGTCTTTGAGGCAGTGTGCGGCAATGGCACGCGCCTTGAGAACGTACATGCACGAAGGTTGCTCGTCGATGACGCGTCGCGCCCAACCGAAGCTGCGCTCGAAGTCGCCAGCGAGGAACGAAACCTCGGCCATCTCTATCCATCGATATGGGGCATAAGGGTCCAGCTTGAATGCCTCGTTAATTGCAAATTGAGCAAGCTCCCATTGTTGGAGAGCGCACGACGTAAAGGCGAGGACTCGCCAACTATCTACGTACTGTTCCCCTGGAGTATGAAGGCTTGCTTCCCTGGCAAATGCCAGGGCTTGTTCATGACGGCCCAGGCGACGAGCAGCGCTTGCAGCTCGGATGTATGGTCTGAAGTCCGTTGGGCGGTGTTCAATTGCGAGGGAGGCCAATCTGAGCTCCTGCTCAAGGTAGTCGCGAATGAACTCGAGCGCGTCCGGCTCTGCGCCCGACATTACCCGGACGCCGAAATACCAACTGCGAGCACTCTGATCGCGCGGTTGTTGGGTCAGAACGCGTTCGAAGAGATCCATCGCGTCGTCAAATCGTCTCTCGTAGCTGTACAGGACCGCCAATTCGCGAAGCAGAGATACGGAATTCGGCTCGCGCTCCAATGCGTTGAGCACGATCTTGATTCCCTCGGCTGGGTCCATGACTTCGGCAGCCGCGGCCCACGCGTACGTTGCATGCACGTTGTCGGGGGCGATGGTCGATGCGCTTTTTGCGGCGCTTTCCGCCTCGTGAGGAAGTCCGAAATATCGCGCCGTCATTGCTAGGCATCTCCACGCGAGTACCGCATCGGGCTCTAACTCGACCGCTTTGCGCGCAAATACGAGTGCTTGACCGGCTCGACCGAGTCCAAGAAGGGCTCTCGCGTACGAGCGAACGGGCCACTCCTTCTCAGGTGCAAGCGTTATTGCGCGAGCGGCATACTCGAGTGCCGCACTTGCATCTCCAATGGAGCCTGCGGCCCATGAGGCCACACACCATCCGTTCCAACTCTCGGGTTCTCCTGCCAGAAAACGTTCGATGATTGGCTGAGCTTTTCGATACTGACCGGCATCGCACAGGGCATAGGCGACGCCGTAGAGATCCTTAGGAGGAGCCGTGTCAGCCACGATGATTGAGCATATGACGTAGCCCTACTGACGTTTAGGAACGCTCCGTCGAGTTCGCGTCCCACGAGTCAGCCATAGAGACTGATGTCAGACAGGTGAAAGTGCCCGAACACGATATGAAGGTCGAAATCGTATCGTCTGTTTGTCCAGTTCTCATCATTCATTGGGTAACGACGTTGGTCGCAGCAGCCGTGCGTCAGTGTTAATGCCGTCATTCCGTATCTATGGCTAAATTTATGAGGGCATCCCACACGTCATCCCTAGTCCACGCATCCCACATTTCATCCCTAGTTTTCGGAATAATCGTCCGATACTGGGTGGACGTGGTGGACGAAAGACCAGACAATCATTGAGTTCCTGGACACAGTGGATGTGGCCTAATCAACTCCCAGATCTATGGAATACGCATCGGCCTGTGTGGGGTCACTGCAGTCGCGACGGCGGTAGAAGTCACGGATCACTCCGTCACCTGAAGCAGTGCCAAGAGGCAACGATTTCTCATGTGGGAAATAAATTGGTACCAGAGCGTGTCACCACCCGTCATTCGGCGTGGTTCGTCACTTGGAAAAGGATGCGATGACAGTCCAACTTCGATTGAGACGTTATCTGTCTGCGAGTGGCATCGTTGGGGCGCTGTTACTCGCAACCTTGTCGTTGTCGGGATGCTCTGGCGGCAGTGCCACAGTCGCATGCGCTGGTACCCATGGCGCGTCGAAGGGCGCGTTGGGGCTGACTACCACGAACGAGAAGTCAACCACCACACTTCCGCCAAGTCACGACAATGATGCGGGCGACGCACGGATTCCCGATCACACGCCCGACGCTGATCTGGATTACAACCAGAGACATCACAGTTGTTCGCTCTCGAAATGATTCTTCGCGGCCCGCGTATATGGGGACGTGTCGTCGTCGGCGCAATCCCGCTACTGAATCTCATCAGCTTGCGACGTCACCAAGTACTACATCCGTTAAGGCGTCGACCTCCAAGATGTCAGAACGGCACCCGCCAATTCGGACTGGCCGGTGAGCGTTGGATGTAGCGACCCGTTGGCGATGACCGGCGAGCCGGCCCGGAGTGACGAGGCGAGACGCGCGATCCAAGCTCCGGCGACGCACCCTGCGTACTGGTGTGAGAGCCGAGACAGCACGAGGCACGGTCGAATCAACCCACTCGTCGCTTTCGGCGGTAGTCCGGCTGGCAACAGAGTCATTCCGTGCAGTCCACTCGGGTGGAGTTTTTCGGTCCACGGCTGGCAGTTGAGCCAGCCGGCCAAATGCGTCACCGGCGCCACGAGGATCCGCGAGGGGGCGGAGCCGCCGGCCGTCGCCGCCGCCGCGGTAATTGCGGCGTCCATTGCCTTCACCATTCCCGCGAGTCGCCCATAGTTCACACTCGAAAGTCCGATCGCCTGACCCCACGTCTTGCGAGTGACGGGAAGAGTCGGGGTGAGAAGGCAGTCGCGGCCACTGGCGAGGGGTGCCAGTGTGGGATAGGGAACAACGATGAGCCGGCCCGTCGGAGCCATGCGAGACAGTATCTGGCGGTACAGCGAGACGAGATTTGTCGTTCCCGTCGTGGTGAGGGCAGTCTCCTTTGCGGCCACCGCAGTGGCGCATCCTGCGCCGGGAAAGAACCCACCCGTCTGGTAGTAGGGCATCGCCGAGTTGAGATGCGTGGTGATGACCACGTCTACGCACTTCTGAACGACGCTCTCCCAACTTGGCGCGTCGTTACCCCCGGCAGTAAGAGTGACGAGGTTCACGCTCGCACTCACGGCTTGAACCTGGGCGGGCTCGCCTCGGTCGGGGTGGAGCATCCCCGTCGAGGTGGCGCCGGAGCACGCAACGTCGGTGTAGCCGGTCAGGTTCAGGGAGAGGGCTACCGACGTGGCGAAGCTGCCCTGGGCGAGCGCCGAGCGGTCGCATCCATCGGCGAGCGAGTCTCCAAAGCTGGAAACCTGGACTCCGGCACTCGCGGTGCCCGACGCCACGAAGGTCGACTTCGAATTGCTATAGGGGGCGTTGCCAACGCCCGAAGAGTAGGAGTCGCCCATCGCTACGTAGTCCGGTCCCGCCGAGCTCGACAGCGTGGTGGTCGTGGCGGCTGACGCCGAAACAGATGGCGAGATGACGAGGGCCAGGACGGCCATCGACGTGGTGATTGCGCGCAGTGTCACGTGCTCCTCCCAGGGCTGGGGCAAGTGGGTCCGATGACCTATTGATTCGGCTTCGGACCTCAACCCGGCATACCACCAAGCGTCGCGATTCGTGCACCGCCACCGTTCTGGATGACGTGCGCACAACGGGGCTCCCCACAGCCGCCCTCGGGAACCACAGAGTTATTTAAATCGTCCGAGATTGCAATTTCTGTGCCCAAACGATTCGAATTTCCGCCGGCGATCACTGAAGCGATTGTCTGGTTCACGGAAAAAGCCAGGCGCGAAAGAGCGCGCCAGACGGGCCGCGGGTGGCCGCGCGACGTCCAGATTAGTCCAGCGCAGAGGATTCCCAGGCGACTCTCAGAAAAGGTGTGACAGCGCGACCGAAGTGGCGATAAATAGTGTGAGATGCGCGCCGTCATGAATGAGCACGATGAGATCACCGCGCTGTGTCACGGAGATCGCGAGGCTTGGACTGGCTTCTACGAGCGCGTCTATCCAACGATGCTCGCGTACGCCCGGCGTCGGCTGGGCTCGCGCGACGCGGCGAGCGACGCCGTGGCGGAGGCCCTGGCGCGCACGGTGGCCACGGTGGCGCGCATGTCGAGCCTGGATGTCTCACCCGAGGCGTGGGCGTACGGCATCTTGCGTCACGTGGTGCATGACGTGTGGCGCCGTCGCGGCCGCGAACGGCGAAGCGTTGTGCCTCTCAGCCCCGCGGGTCCAGATCCGACCGAGAGTGTGGGGCTGTCCGACGAGCACCGCGTCGTGCGACAGGCATTCAACCAGCTCAGCGGCGCCGACCGAGAGGTTCTCGAACTACGCGTGATTGCCCATTTGTCCAGCGAGGAAGTGGCCGCGATCCTCGACATGAGCCCGGGCGCGGTCCGGATGGCGCAAGCGAGGGCACTAACTCGGTTGCGAGCGACGTTGATGAGCGATGGAGAAGATGATGATTAGTGACGAGGAACTCATCCGGCGACTGCGCTCCGCACTGGCTGAGCCCTCGGCGGCCCCCGATGTGCGGACGATGGAGGGCCTGACCAGGGAACTCGCATCGTTGAACTCAGAGCGCAATGGGCATGTCAGGCACGCTGGCACGATCACCTCGCTGCGACGAATGGCTGGCCGACGCGTGTCTACGTTCACGATGATGATCGCGGCGACCCTCCTCGTCGGCGGCGTCGCGGCCGCGGCGGTGGCTACCGACACGTTGCCCGGACCCGCGCGCGCAATCGCGTGGGACCTCGGTCTACCGGTCACCTCGCCCAAGCTCTACCAGGCCCGCCAGGTGGTGTCGCATCTGCAACTCTCGCTGCGCTCGCACGATCGAAGGAGCACCACCTCACTCGGGCGCACTCTCGCGCGCGACCTCAAGAAACTCGACGCCGGCGACCTCTCGCAGATCCAAAGCACCGCGGACCAGTTACTGGAGAAGGCGGGCGTCAACGCAGTCACCAGTGTGACGATCACGCCGCCATCCATCCTTGGCGGCGGGGGTGGCGTTCTTCCTCTGATCCCGGGAGCCGGAACCAGCACGAGCGGCCAATCGAGCGAGACGACAACCACGACCACGCTGTTGCCCGGTGTCCCGGTCCCCACCCTGAATGGTGCGCTCGACCTTGGGAGCGCTCCCAAAAGTACAACGTCGTCAATCACCGCTAGCAATTAGGCCCGGACGCCCAACTCGCTTTTCCGCCTGAGGTGTGACACGGGGCCGATTGCGGCGATGTAGTGGGTGAAAGGCAGTAATCGACACGTTGAGGAGACCCCATGCGTAATCCGCGCATCATTTTCGCAGCAACAGTGAGCACCCTTCTGCTGACCGCAGCGGGCACCGCGTTTGCTTCGGTGAGCGGTTCGGGCGTTAGTGCCAATGACGCCACCACCACGTCGAGCACGACGAGGTTCTCACCAAACGCCACGACGTCGGCCGTAGCCTCGTCGTCGACGTCCGCCACGCTCGGCGCCGGTACCACAGCAGGAACCAGTGCTGACGCCACGGCGGCCGCGGGTTTGACTGCTGGTACGGACTCAGCGACCGCACCGACCATTTCGATAGACGGTCAAGGCACGACGCAGTTCGCGGGCAGCGTTGCGACCGCACCAAGCGCCGCCGTTGACACCTCGGGTTCGGGCTCGGTCAGCGTCTCAGGTGACAGTTCGCTAGTCGCCTCAGTGGATGACTCCCTGTCTGGAGTGGTCGGCCTAGCGGGTGGCGCCAGCCTCTCGATTGGTGTGTCAGGTAACTGACCAATGTTCCGAAGGGCCCGCCGGCAAAGCCCTTGCCCGCTTGTCGAGTCCGACGGCCATGGCGGGCCCTTCGGTTGAATTCGCGGTGACATGCGGAGACTCCCGCATGTCACTTCGATCTGACTGCGGATCCACTTTCAACCAGGGACACAAGCTTCGCCAGATGTCGGTGTAGCCGCTCGAGATTGGAAGGACCTGGGGGGTGAGACTGGAAGGTCACTCACCTCTTGGAGACCGGGGTCGGGGTCGCAACAGCATCCAGATCTACGAGATGGTCAAGAGCCGAGCCATTCCCTCGCTCTTCGAGGTGCCAATCACACTGCTCAATCCTTCTCCAGTACGGCGACGTACGGTTCGCCCAAGCGAGTTCCGATGACGCGCGCTTGGTGCCAGCCAGTTCCACGTAGAAGAAGTCGCATCTGCTTGGGCGACACGTACAGCCAGTCGAACCAGGGGCCGATCAGGGAGCCGAATCGAAACCGAAGGCGTATCTGTCCGGGGGCAACGCCGCGCATCTTGTTCTGGCGATAGTACGACCGATTAAAGCCAGGGGCTCCACCGCCGTAGGCGTTGGTGCTTTCCGTAAAGATCCGGGCGTCGGGCATGGCGAAGCGCGCGAGATCGATCAGGCACTGGCGGGCGTGGTCGGGTGTTCCGAGGATGCCGAAGTTGTTTCCGAACATGACGATCGAATCAAAGGTGTCAATCCTCGATTCCAGATCTTCCAACTTCGCGCACCAGACCTCTCTCACCCCGCGGAATCTGGCTGCTCGTACCGCCAGTGGTGAGGCGTCAAGTCCGACGACCTCGATGCCGCGACGTTGAAGCTCGAGCGACACCCGGCCGGCGCCACAACCCACATCGAGAACACGTCCACGAAGGCTGCGGATGGTTCTTCGCTCCGCGGCTGGCCAACCGCGAAACTCTGAAAGATACACTTCGGGCCCCGCGCCGGATTGCAGGAAACCGTCCTCGCGTTCGAGCACCTCCGGTGCCAACCCACCGCGTGTCCATTCCCAGAGTGCCCGCCCAAAAACGTCCGCAGTCACCGGTGTCGCGTCGCCCGTGAAAACTCCTATGCCGTTAGAACTGTCGTGCTCTGACCGAAGGCTACTTTTCAAATCGCTGCCTCTCGTTGGTGAAGGATGAAACGGGCCGCCCTCGTCTTCCTCTATGACGCGGTCAACGACGCCTTCTTTGGCGAGCGCGAGATCGCACCCCATCGGGCGTAAGGTGCATGTCGTCCCTCAGACCGCTTTGCGTGGGATTCTCGACTCCGGATTCTGCCCGGGCCAAGAGACCAAGCGCGGCGAGGACGATCGTGTGTTTCTCTCCGACCGGTGACCTCGCTGGGGGTGCCGTTGTCGTCGCCATTGGTGTCGACGCGTGCCGTCACCTGAAAGGGCGACCAGAGAATCTCGCGATTGCCACCCTGCCTTTGCTGCTGGGACTTCATCAGGTCGACGAGACCTTCGTCTGGTGGGGTCTCCAGGGTCACGTATCTAAGGAGGTGGGCCACGTCGCGACGTGGATCTACCTTCTCTTCGCATTGGTCGTTTTGCCCCTCTTGGTGCCCGCGCTGCTCGCAGTCTTCGAGCACTCACCTCGACGGCGGTGGCGATACGCCCCCTTCGGGGTTCTGGGTGGATTTGTGTCCGGTGTGCTCCTCGAAGCCATGCTCGTCGGACATCCCACCGCCCGGCTCGGCGCGTATCACCTCGTGTATTCGATAGGCCTCCAACACGGGGTTGTGTTCATCGGTTTGTACATCGTCGCCACGTGCGGGCCCCTCTTGGCGTCAGGTCGAGAGGTCCTGATCTGGTTCGGTGTCGCGAATCTCGCGGCGGTGATCATCCTCGCGCTGTTGTGCGCCAGTGGGTTCACGTCGCTCTGGTGCTTCTACGCGGCGCTGGTCAGCGGCGCCATCGCCCTACATCTGCGACTTCGTCAACCACACGCGCGTGCTGTGGTCGGCGCGGGCCTTTCCCCGTCCGCAACCCTGCCCACCTAGGTTCGCGTCGCCGCAGACCAAGGACCAAACTGAATCCATGGTCCGCGCGTCGTGAAGTACGTCGTCCTGGTGCTCGTGGTTTTTGGGATCAACCTATTGCCTGCTTTCGGTCCACCCACGTGGGCCGTTCTCGTCTTCGCCCGGCTGCACTGGCACTTGAATCCCGTAGCGCTGGTACTCCTGGGCGTGCTGGCCGCCGCGAGTGGTCGCTATTTACTGGCCCTCGGGGCCGGATATTTCAAGGCTCGCCTGCCCGCCAGATTGAAGGACAATCTGGAGGGTGCTCGACTGCTGATCGAACGCAAGAGGGTTGGCGCGGCCGCCCTCTTCGGCATCTTCGTTCTGTCGCCACTGCCGTCAGCTCAACTGTTCCTCGCGGCGGGAATGCTGGACCTGCCGCTGCGCATGGTGACGGGCGCGTTCGTGCTGGGGCGACTTGTGAGCTACTCGATCTACGTGAGCGTGGCGACCCTCGCCGATCGACAGCTCTCGAGCGTTGTCGCCAACGCCTTCGGTTCGGTGTGGTCAATCTCCCTGCAGGTGGTGTTCCTCGCCCTGGTATGCGTCTTGCCCTTTGTGCGGTGGCGAAAGTTTGCCGAGAGCAAACCCACGGCCTGACACCTTCGCCGTGAATGCGTCCCCGAAAATCGAAAGTGGATTGGCGACACAAGTAGGCTTCTCTGGGTTTTCGACGTAAGAACCGTGGAGGAACGTTCGTGACTACCAGCGCCGTTCGCCGACGCGCGGCCCCCGGGTCCCAGGTGTTCGCGGCGTTGGTCCTGGCCAGCGGCGTCGCCGTGATCCTCGTCATGACGTGGCTCGTGAATCACCAGGACTCCGAAGTCTTCACGATGCACTTCAACTACTCGTTCAAAGATCTGTTCGGACGGGTGGCCAACCTCAACGACCTTCGCCGAACCGGCAACATCTACGTGCCCTTCGGGTACCAGGCGTTCACCTACCCACCCGGCGCGATCTTCTTCTTCTGGCCGATCCTGTGGGTGCCGATCCAACACCTCAGTCTGGTGTGGAACTTCGTGACCTTGGCGGCCCTTGCCGCCTCGATCTACGTCTCACTGATCTACCTCACCAAAGTGCCGCGACTCCTCTTGGCCGGCTTGGCGTGCTGGGCGGCGGTGATCTCCGCGGCGATATTTCCTGAACTGATTGAACACCTGATGTGGGGCCAGACCGCCACGATCCTGATGCTCTTCGTTCTCCTCGACATGCTGATCATTCGGGGACCGGCCAAGGGCGTCCTGATCGGCCTAGCGGCGGCAATCAAGATCTACCCCGGGCTCTTCATCATCGTGTGGTTGCTGCGTCGCCAGTGGCGTCCGGCGTTGACCGCGCTGGCCACCACGGCCGGCGTCACCGGTCTCGCCTTCGCGATATGGCCCACCAGCGGGCGGTACTTCGTCCACCACATCATCTTCGGCGGCCAGGAGTTCCAGAAGCTCGCGGGCACCGCCAACTCGCTCAAGAGCGGCAGCTTCGTCGCGTTCTTCCAGCGCTGGCCCTTCCACTACGGAACGATCTCAACCCACGAAGGCCTGTTGCTCGAAGCCGCCGTGATGGTTCTGGCCCTGCTCGCCGCGCAGCGTCTCTGGCGCGCCGGACTTGATTTCTGCGCCGTGATCGTGGTGCTGATCGCGGGCGCCATCGCGTCGCCGGTCGCCTGGGACCACTACTTCTCCTTCGCCCCGCTGCTGATCCTGGTGGCGCTCGAGGCTCGGGCGAACACGGCGCTCGGTCGAACGGCGATCGTAGCGACGGTGGTCTCGCTGGTTCCCTGGGTCATCTTTCGCACGCCCAGCATCACCACGTCGTGGACGACGACCTACGCCTTCGTTGCGCGCAACGCCTTGCTGCTAAGTACCTTCGCCGTGATCGTCGTCGCGTTGTGGCGACGGGACCGGCACCGTCGCGTCGGCGTCGCCAACCACGGCGGTCTCGCCGACGCTGCCAGTGTCTCGTCGCACTAACGCGACGCGAATCAGCACGACGACGCCCAGCGCGGCCAGTGCGAGGCCAGCAGCTTGAACGCCGAGCGACCCGCTGTGTGACTGTTGGCCGAGCAAGAGACGTTCGTCGAGCGCGCGCACCAATCCCCACACGATCATCGCGACGCCGGTCACCTGACCGGCACGCCTCGCTGGTCCGAGACGTTCGCCGAGGAGAAGTAGCCCCCATAGGAGTCCGTCCTCAGCTCCTTGGATGAGCGGCACGGGGACGCGCCGCCCGACCTGACCGTGGTAGTGCAGACCGAACCACTGGTGTGTCAGGTGTCCGCCGCCGTTGACCATGAACTGGGGACCGAGCACTCGACCCAGGGCCCAGCCGGCGACGACCGCCGGGACCAGGGCGTCACAGAACGTGAGGAGATTGACGTCGCGCCACCAGCGTCGCTGCAGGTAGACACCCAGGGGGAGGGCCACCGCCAGTCCGCCGAAGCTGGCCAGTCCGCCCTGCCAGACGGCGAACCACCGCCCGAGGTGCCCGGAGTAGAGGGACCAGTTGGTGGCGATGTGGGCGGCGCGCGCCCCCACCAGTCCACCGATCAGCAGGACCGCGACGTAGGGCGCGAAGGGCTCGAGGTTGATTGACGCCCGTGACAGTCGGCGCCGTGCGTAGAGGTAGGCGGCGTAGGTGGCGACGGCCAGGCCGAAGCCATAGAGATGGAAGGTCAGCGGCCCGAGGTGGACGCTGGTCGGGACCGCCGACACCTAGACCCGGGGTCGACCGGCCCCGGCGAAGCCGTAGCCCAGACGCACCGCGGTGATGTGGACCCGCGTGCCGGTGGTCTCGGCCTCGATCATCTGGTGGTGTCCGAGGTACATGGCGACGTGTTGGTCGCCGTGCCACCCGTAGAAGAGGAGGTCACCCGGGCGCAGGTCCCAGAGAGGTACGCGCACCGTGTCGGCGTACATGGCCCCGGAGTAGTGCGGGAAGAAGATCCCGGCCGCGGCGTAGGCGAGCATGATGAGGCCCGAGCAGTCCACGCCGCGACGTGACGCGCCGCCCCACACGTAGGGCACGCCGATGAAGGTGAGCGCGGCGCGAATCGCGATGTTGGCGCGTGAGTTGGGGGGAGGTGCGGGGTAGCCACCTCGACTCGGCTTGGCGGCACCGAGTCGTCCGGCGGCCTTGCGGGCAGCGGCCGCCTCCTGGGCGGCGATGTAGCCGGCGATCGCGCCCTTCACCTGGTTGAGGGCTCGCTGGAGTGATGCCTGCAGCCCGCGGGCCTCGTTGAAGGCCTTGGCGGCGACGCGGGCGGCCTGGGCGGCCCGGCGCTCCTCGGCCCAGAGCAGGTGGCGCTCCTGGGTCAGGCGGATCTTCGAGCTGGTCAGTCCCGCCAGGGTCGAGGAGATATTGCCCTGGGCCAGCTGGCTGTAGACGTTGGTCGCCCCGATGCTTGAGGCGCGATTGGAGAACAGCGGGTTGGTCGAGGCCTGGGACCCGTTGGTCACGTAGGCGAAGACCGCGTCGTGGCGCAGCTGCTCGTTGCCCTTGGCGACGTTGCGCTCGATCTGGGCCACGATGACCTTGGTGTTCGTGATCACGTTGGTGATGTGTTGGAGGTTGATGCGCGCCTGGTCGTACTGCTGACCCAAGGAATCGACCCGATTGTTCATCGACACGATCTGGCTGTAGAGGGCCTTGGCCTTGGCCTGATCGGTCAAGAGCGCGGACGCTCCGGCAACGCCGGGCACAATGGCGACGCTCGCCGACGCGATAGTGGCGGCCCCTAGGACCGCGAGGCAACACCGGATCCAGGCGGGCTGGCGGCGAGTTTGAGGCGCGTAGCGCCCCGGGCGCTCGACGTCAGTCACGGAGGCCAGGTTACCTTTATACGGTTCGGCTCGCCGAAGGAACGACGCGGTGAACGCCCGTATCTCCTGATGGCGGCCGTGGACGGGGGTGAATTTCACGCCGGCGAATGGGTCGCGCGAAGCCGGGGGGAGGCGAGCCTAGGCTCGCCGACATGTCTGAAAGATCTCGCAATCTGCCGCGCCGTTCGTGCCTCTCGACTCCGGGTTCGTCGGACCGCTTCCTCGCCAAGGCGCCGACCGTCGTCGCCGACATGACGTTCCTGGACCTCGAGGACTCGGTGGCACCGAGCGAGAAGGTGGCCGCGCGCGCCAAGGTCGTCAACGCCATCCGCACACTGGAGTGGGATGACCGCGTGATGTGTGTGCGGGTGAACAGCTGGGACACCGCGTGGACCTACCAGGACGTCATCGACGTGGTCGGCGGCGCCGGCCCCCGCCTCGACGAGGTCATGCTCCCCAAGGTGCAGTCGGCCGACGAAGTCGTGGCGCTCGACCTACTCCTCACCCAAGTCGAGAAGAACGCCGGGCTGCCGGTCGGGCACGTTGGGATCGAGGCCCAGATTGAGACGGCACGCGGGTTGATCAACGTCGACGAGATCTGCGCCGCGTCGCCACGCCTCGAGACGATCATTTTCGGTCCGGCCGACTTCGCCGCCTCCCTGGAGATGCCGGTCCTGACCGGGGGAGTGGCCATCCCGGAGTACCCGGGCGACCACTTCCACTACGTCTTTTCGCGCATCCTCATGGCCGGACGGGCCAACGGGCTCCAGGTGATCGACGGACCGTTCCTCAAGGTCCGCGACCTCGAGGCGTTGCGCGAGTTCGCCCAGCGCACCCGGATCCTGGGCTACGACGGCAAGTGGGCGCTGACCCCCGACCAGGCGATGGTCTTGGACGAGGTGTACTCGCCGACCCAGGAGCAGTTCGACCGGGCCTTTGACATCCTGGAGGCTTACCGCGTCGCCACCGAGGAGAACGCCACCGGCTCGGTGATGTTCGGCGACGAGATGATCGACGAGGCCAGTCGCAAGATGGCGATCAAGTTCGTCACGCGCGGTGAGCGCGCCGGCCTCACACGATCGTCACAGTAAGTTTTCCTAATTAGGACGCTTTCCTAGTAAGGTGGCCTCATGGCTACGGTGACGAAGCCGACCCTCCAGCCTTCCGGTCGAATCCGATCACTCTCGCGGACCGAGCGTCGAACGTTGTGGTCGATGCTGGCCTTCATCGCGTTTCTGCACGTCGCCGGTTGGACGCTGCTGGTCCTCGCGTCGCGCGGCCACTACGGCGTGGGATCGACCAAGGTGCTGGGTATCGGCACCGGCGTGCTGGCCTACACGCTGGGCATGCGCCACGCCTTCGACGCGGACCACATCGCAGCCATCGACAACACCACCCGCAAGTTCATGTCCGAGGGCCAACGCCCGATGTCGACAGGCTTCTGGTTCTCCCTGGGCCACTCCTCGGTGGTCTTCTCCCTGACCGTGATCCTGGGACTCGGCGCGCGCGCCCTGGGAACGCAAGTGCGCAACGCCAACTCCCCGCTGCACCACTACGGCGGGCTCATTGGCACGCTGGTCTCGGGGGGCTTCCTCTACCTCATCGCCACATTGAACCTCGTGATCCTGGTAGGGATCGTGCGCCTCTTCCTCCAGATGCGCCAGGGTCGCTTCGACGACTCGGAGCTGGAAAAGCACCTCAATTCGCGCGGCTTCATGATGCGATTCTTCGGCCCGCTCGCGCGCTCGATCGACCGCCCCTGGAAGATGTACCCGCTCGGGTTCCTCTTCGGGCTGGGCTTTGACACCGCCACCGAGGTGGCGTTCCTGGTGCTCGCTGGTACCTCAGTGGCGGCCGGCCTGCCCTTCTGGGCGGTACTCAGTCTGCCGCTCCTCTTCGCGGCCGGGATGAGCCTGCTCGACACCCTCGACGGGTCGTTCATGAACTTCGCCTACGGGTGGGCCTTCTCCAAGCCGGTGCGCAAGGTGTACTACAACATCGCCATCACCGGACTCAGCGTCTTCGTGGCCTTCTACATCGGGACGCTGGAGCTCGCCCAGGTCACGGCCAACCAGCTGCACCTCACGGGAGGGTTCTGGCAGTTCGCCAAGTCCTTCAACATCAACCGCGCCGGATTCACCATCGTCGGGATCTTCGTCGCGGTGTGGGTCGGGGCCCTGGGCTACTGGCGCTTCGGGAGGGTGGAGGAGCGCTGGGAGCGCGCCGCCCTGCGAGCCCAGAGTGCGCGCGGGGAGGCCACGGACCTGCACTCGGCCGGCCTGACCCTCGGCGCGGTGCACGCTCCCTTCACCATCGACGAGGGATAAGTGGACTTGCGCCGGGCGGCTTGAACCCTGCGTCACCCAAGGTTCATTACCGTGACGCTGAACATTTGAGTCCCGGACCCTTGGGGCGTCCAAACGGCCTGACACGGAGACCTTCGGATGGATAGTCTTCACGGCGAACCTCCAATCGGTGGTTCGCCAAGCCAACCGGAGGTAATCGAAGGTGGATGTAAAAAGGAAAGTAGGAACCCTGCTGGTCGCGGGGGCCACGGTGGCGGGTCTCGCCATTGTGTCTATTTCGTCGACCGCCGGTGCGTCCAGCGTGAACTGGTCGAAGGTCACCCATCTCACCGCCAGAGGTCCAACGTCAATGAAGGCGCTGGTAGCGGCGGCCAAGAAGGAAGGCAAGCTGAACGTCATCGCGTTGCCCCGCAACTGGGCCAACTACGGGCAGATACTCGACGGTTTCGCCAAGAAGTACCACATCAAGATCAACTCGGCCAACCCTGAAGGTTCCAGTGGCCAAGAGGTCACAGCGCTGCAGGTTGACAAGGGACGCTCGACGGCCCCTGACGTCATCGACGTCGGAACCAACTACGCCATCACGGCGCAGAGCGATGGACTCTTGACCCCCTACAAGGTGTCGACGTGGAAGGAGATCCCCGCGAGTCTCAAGCAGTCGGGTGGTTACTGGTTTGACGACTACGGCGGCTTCGTGGCCATCGGTTGCAACTCGGCCGCGGTCACCTGTCCGACCTCGTTCGCCGACCTGGCCGCTAAGGCGACCAAGGGGACGAAGTACACGATCGGGCTGAACAACTCGCCGACGACCGCCGCAGCGGCCCTCGCGGGTGTGATTGCGGCGGCGGTGGCCAACGGTGGTTCGTTGGACAACGTCGCTCCGGGCGTGACCTACTTCGCCAACCTGAACAAGGCGGGTACGTTCTTCCCGGGAACCGCCTCCGCGGCCACAGTCGAGAACAACTCGACCAACATCGTCATCTGGTGGGACTACCTCCAGGCGTCGAACCTGAGCAACGTGCTCGGTAGTTGGAAGGTCATCATCCCGACGGACGCCGCGGTGGGCGAGTTCTACACCCAGGCGATCGCCAAGGCCGCTCCGGACCCCGCCGCCGCACGGCTGTGGGAGGAGTACCTGTACTCGACGACTGGCCAGAACCTGTGGCTCAAGGGCGAGGCCCGTCCAGTTGAGCTCGCGTACATGCAGGCTCACGGCACGGCCAACAAGGCGTGGGTGGCCAAGCTGCCCGGCGTCCCCAATGGCGTGACGCTGCAGTACCCGACGGTGACGCAGCTTACGAACGCCGCGACGTACGTGGACGCCAACTGGGCCGCCATGGTTGGGGCGGGCTAGAAGCAAAGTTCTGCACGCTCACGTATGGATAACGAGACGACAGATGTCACTGACCCGGGCGCATCAGCGCCCGGGTCAGTGACATCGTCTCCCGTGGCCAAGCCGTGGCAGAAGCGGTTGCGTCGTGGGGTCGGTCCCACACTCGCAATGACCCCGTTCTTCGTGTACGTCTTCTTGGGCCTGGGTATTCCCACGATCGCCCTGATCAACCTCGCATTTCGCAATCACCAGGGGAAGTTGACGACCTCCAATATTCACCTGGTCACTCACGGAGTGTTCCTGACAGGTTTTGAGAACAGCATCCGTTTGGCTCTCATCTCATCGATCATTCCGGGGGTTCTCGGTGTCTTCTTGGCGTACGCAGTGCACACGTCACGCAGCAACATCGGTCGCCGTCTGATTACGACGGCGTCGGGCGTCCTCGCCAACTTCGGCGGCATCAACCTCGCCTTTATCTTCATTTCTGCTCTTGGCGCGCAGGGACTTCTGACCGTGTGGCTCAACGCCATTCACGTGAATCCCTACAGCCACGGTTTCAGCATCTATACCTACTACGGCGTCGCCACCGTCTATCTGTACTTCCAACTTCCACTCATGATGCTGGTCATTACTCCCGCACTGGCGGGACTGCGACCCTCGTGGCGCGAGGCGGCTGCCAACATGGGTGCGTCAAGTTGGCGCTACTGGCGCCACGTGGGCGTTCCGGTGCTGATGCCCAGCGTGCTGGGCGGCATGCTCTTGCTCTTTGGCAGCGCGTTCGCGGCCTACGCCACCGCCGCCGCGCTAACCGGCGGCATCATCGCACTGACGCCGATCCAAATCGGTAACTTCCTCAACGGCAACGTGATCGCCGGCCAGGAGAACGTGGGCTACGCCCTCGGCCTGGGGATGCTCGTCATCCTGGCGGTCACCATGATTCTGTACGGATTGGTTCGTCGAAGGGCGTCACGATGGCTTCAATAGCCGGCGACTTCGCGTTAGAACAGGTCCTGGAGCGGCCCGACGAACCGCCCACGCGCCGCTTCCGGCGTCCACGTTTTCGGACGTGGCGACTCGTCGTGATGCTGCTCGCCGGTGCGTACTTCCTCCTACCTCTCTACGCGGGCCTCAAATTCGCCCTCCAGAACGACGCCGGTCACTTCTCGTTCTTTGCCGTTAAGGCAATCCCGTCCGCACAGGGATTCACGGCGGCCTTCACCCTCTCGATGAAGATCGCACTGGTGACCGTTGTGCTCGCGATGCTCCTGATGGTTCCCACCACTATCTACGTTCACCTGCGGCTGCCGCGCGTACGCCGCGCCGTCGAGTTCATCACCATCCTGCCTCTGGTCATCCCGCCCATCATCCTCATCACCGGCGTACTTGCTTCCTACCCGGGGTGGATAAAGTCATCGCCTTACTTGCTCAGCTTTCTCTACGTGATCTTGGCGATGCCCTTCGTCTACCGGTCGCTCGACGCGGGTTTGGGTGCGATCGACCTCAAGACGTTGGTGGAAGCGTCGCGGTCACTCGGCGGGTCCTGGGTACAGACCCTGCGCCGAGTCATCATGCCGAACCTTCGCGCCGCGCTGTTGTCGGCCATGGTTCTCACCCTGGCCCTGGTGCTCGGTGAGTACACCATGGCCAGTCTCGACATCTGGGAGACGGTCCCGGTGTGGATCGTCAACTTCGAGCAGTCCGACGCGCACATCACGGTCGCCGCATCGATGTTCGGGCTCATCGGTACGTGGGTGCTGCTCACGCTTATCGTCTCGCTCGACCGCTCTCAATCCCGACGATCTCGTAGGAAGGCCGGCACCGCGTGACCCAGACCCAAGAGCCTTCGACCACCAGTCCCGTGCGAGGTTCGACGGCCAAAGGCGCCCGAGTCGAACTCGACAAGCTCGTGCGAACCTTCGGCTCGGTGCGCGCGCTCGATGGATTCACGCTGAGCATCGAGCCCGGCGAGTTCGTGGCTCTCCTGGGCCCGTCGGGCTGCGGAAAGACGACCGCCCTGCGCATGCTCGCGGGTTTCGAGCAGCCTGACAGCGGACGCGTCGCGGTGGACGGCGTGGATATGGCCGACGTCAGCGCCCAGAAGCGCGACATGGGGATGGTCTTTCAGAGTTACTCGCTCTTTCCCAACATGAACGTGACGAACAACGTGACCTTCGGACTCCGGATGCGCCACCAGAAGAAGGGGCCGTCGCGCGTGAAGGCCGGTGAGCTTCTCGAACTCGTGGGGTTGAGCGACCAGGCCTCGAAGTATCCGCACCAGCTTTCCGGCGGCCAGCAACAGCGCGTCGCGCTGGCGCGCGCGCTGGCGATCGAGCCGCGGGTGCTACTGCTGGATGAGCCTCTGTCGGCGCTCGACGCGAAGGTTCGTGCAGAACTGCGCGACCAGATCCGTTCGCTGCAACAGCGCCTGGCCATCACCACGGTCTTCGTCACCCACGACCAGGAAGAAGCGCTCTCGATGGCCGACCGGGTGTGCGTGATGTCGAAGGGCAACATCGAGCAGACCGCCACCCCGGCCGTTCTCTACGCGCGACCCACAACGGCCTTCGTCGCGCAGTTCGTCGGCATCTCGAGCCGGGTTCCGGTGGAGACCTCGGGGAACGAGGTCACGATCTTCGGCCAGACGGTCGCGATGCGGACCGGCGAGGCGCTCTCCGGCTCGGGTCAAAATGACGCGCTCTTGCGGCCCGAGGACTTCGGCATCGAAGTCGACCCGGCCGGAAAGGGATTCGTCACCCACAAGAGCTTCCTGGGCGCGACCACCCGTTTGGTCGTGCAGGTGGGTGAGATTCCGGTTCGCGTCGACGTGCGCAGCGATCAGGGCGCCGACATTGAGCTGGGTACCCACGTCAACCTCAAGGTCATCGCGCGTGACGTTCTCGTGGCTCCGCGTGTCGCTATCGCGCCGGTCGCTGCTGAATAGCCTTCCGTCGTCGCTGATCAAACCCCGCAACCACTCGATTGACCATCACCTCTGATTCGGCATGCCTATTCGATTGGGCTAGTTGGTCTCAGTGAACAACGAGACCGAGGACGACCCGTTCCTCTTCGACTCGTACATGGCGTGATCGGCCTGGGCTATCAGCGAGTCGGCGTCGATGGTGACCGACGACCACGCGACGCCAACACTCGCTCGGATGTCCACGACGTTCTCTGAGACCTTCACGGGTTGGACCAGTGCTGCGGTAATTCTCTTGGCGACCTCCAAGGAGGTTGGCGCGCTCTCCACACGGGGACAGACGATGAGAAACTCGTCGCCCCCAAAGCGTCCGACCTGGTCGTATTGGCGAACGGCTGACATGAGGCGGGTGCCGGCGACCCGCAAAACTTGGTCGCCCGCCGCGTGGCCGAGCCGGTCATTAATCTCTTTGAAGGCACAGAGGTCAATGAAGATAGCCGCGGTGCCCGTGCCGGAGTCGCCCGCGTCGTCGAGCGCCCCCGAGAGTACTTCGAGGATTCGAGCACGGCTGGGGCACGATGTCAGTTCGTCGGTGTTGGCCCGGATCTCGAGTTGATGGCGCAACTCGGCTTGAGCGGTGACGTCGATCACGCAGCCGACGGCGCCCGTGACGTGTCCCGAACGATCGGTCAGCGGGCGAATGCTCAACACGCACACGCGTTCCTCACGGGGCGCGTCTTCGGACGTGCGCGAGAAGCGAAGTTCCACGTCATCAACCGATTCATTCGCCAGGACGGCATCGAACGCCGTCTCCAAGAGGGGGCGATCATCGTCGAGAACGATCGAGAACTGTGAGTCGACGGTCGCCGAGGCCGAGTGGCCCAGGATCTTTTGCAGGCGGTCGTTGGTGAACGTGATCGCCCTCTTGGCGTCCATTTGAAACATTCCAATAGGCATCGCGTCGGACAGGCGGCTCAGCAGCTGGGTGCGGTCCCGAAGTTCCTCGGCCACGCTGACCTGATCCACGGCAATCCGCTTCATCGTGGTCAACACGACCGGATTGTCGCGATCCTCCAGCCTGCTGACATTGACGCACTCCACCCATTTCCACTCCCCGTCGGAGGTGCGGTAGCGACCCTGCCAGGTGTGCGTCTCGCCCGGCGACTCCATCATCGCGAACCACATCGCGATCGCGCTGAGTTGATCCTCGGGATGGACGAAGTCGGTAGAGGAGTGACCAACGAACTCCTCAGGACGCCAGCCGAGTACGTCCGGCAACTCGTCACCGACCGAGATGATCACGGAGGTGGCGTCACGAGCCATCTCGACCGACACCACCTCGGGCTCAGGCACCGCGTTCTCCACGTCCTCAGTATCCCCCAGTTTCCTCTTGCTCGGTCAGACGACCAGACCTCGGAGACGAAAGGGTTGTCTCGCCGGACTTGGTCGACGACGCGTCGCATCACGTGTGATCTTTTTCGTCGATCGCGCATGGTCTGCGCGGTTCTAGGACCCGGTCTTACAGAGGAATATTGAAGTAGTCCTCGGTTGACGTGCGCGTGAATCCCAAAGATGTATACAAACCGAGCGCGCGGTCGTTATTGACCTCGACCTCGAGGTGCAGTCGCCGCACCCCGGCCGCGTGTGCTTGACGACAGACCCGTCGAAGGAGATCGCGACCGACGCCCACGCCGCGGTGCGCTGGTTCGACGGCGAAGCCGTAGATACCCCACACGTCGGGAGTTCGCTGTAGCCGCAGGGTCGCGATGATCCGCCCGTCGAGCTCGGCCACCAGCCGCGAGTCATCGAGCGCGTCGAGTGGTCGGGGATGTGGAGGGTCACCGAACGCCTCGGCCAGGATGCGCGCCTCGTCGTCGTTGTCGTCACGTGAGACCGGACGCAACGTGATCGAGTCGTCCGACGGACCCTCGACCGCAGTTCCGTCCAGGTCCAGCGCGTGCTCGGAATGATCGAGGGAACCGTGGCGCCGTGCGGCCAGGACCGAACCTCCGGCGGAGTTCCTCGGAACAACGAGCAGAGCCTTGTGGTGACGTCGCTCACGGCACAGATCGACTGCCTCATCGAGAAGTCGTGTTCCGATACCACGACGTCGATACTCCGGGTGCACCATGCCCGCGAGCTCCACCGTCGGGCCGCCGAATGCGTAGAGGCCAAGGAAGCCGACGAGACGACCGTCCTCCCACCACAGGACGTCGTCAACGGTATCGCCGGCGCGCGATGCCAGCACACTCCACTCGAGTTTGAGACGGCCACCGTCGGCAGCCACCGTCTCGACCTCTAACGCGGCGATCTGATCCAGTGTTGCGAGAGAAAGCCCGCGGGTCCGGTGGAGCACGTCAGATGGTAACGCCCAGCATTACGGCGCGGGCGTGGGCCCGTCCGGCAGCGTGTTCAGCGATTTTCGATGTTCTCCAAGAGGCGACGCGCAATGACCTTGAGGCAGAGCGTCTCGTCGGCGCCCTCGAAGATCGAGAGCACTCGGGCGTCGACGAAGTAGCGACTCACCGGATACTCCTCGGCGTAGCCCATCCCGCCGTGGATCTGCATCGCCTCGCGGGTGACCCACTCGGCGGCCCGGCAGGCGTAGGCCTTGGCCATCGACGCCTCCAGGGTGCCCTCACCGGTGCCCATGAGGCGTGCCACGTGTATCGCGAACTGACGCGACGACTGGATGATCGTCGCCATCGTGCCGAGTTTCACCCGGGTGAGCTCGTAGTCCAGAATCGGACGGCCGAACACGACGCGGTCGCGCGCGTAGTCCCGCGCGGCCTCGTAGGAGGCCTGCATCACGCCGATCGCCCGAGCCGCCGTCTGGAGCCGCCCGTTCTCGAAGCCGGCCATCTGGTAGTAGAAGCCATTGCCGAGCCCGGCGTCTTGGCCCACCAGGTCCCCGTCGGGCACGAACCAGTGGTCGAAGCTCAGTTCGTAGGAGTGCATTCCGCGATAGCCCAAGGTGTCGATCGGGCGACCCTCGAGCCGCCCGTTGGGGTCGCTGCGGCCCTCGACGGAGGCGTGCTGGTCGAAGCGAAAGCCCGTACTGTCGCCGCGCGGCTTCTCCACCAGGAAGAGTGACAGCCCCCGGTGGGCTTTGGCGCGGTCGGGGTCGGTGCGCGCTAGCACGGCCAAGACCTCGGCGCGCGCCGCGAACGTGCACCAGGTCTTGGTCCCGGAGAGGAGCCACCCGCCCTCGGTCTTGGTCGCAGCGGTCGAGACACCAGCGACGTCGCTGCCGAAGTCGGGCTCGGTGACGGCGATGGCCGCGAGCACCTCGGCGCTGGCGAGCGCGGGGAGCCAGCGTGACTTCTGGTCCTCCGTACCGCCTGTGATCAGCGCGCGCGTGAGGATCTCGGGTCGGGTGATGAGCGAGCCGCCGACGCCCAGCGCGCCCCAGGAGAGCTCTTCGGTCGCCACCACCATGGCGAGGTACTCGGACTCGCCGCCGGTCGCGAAGCCCCCGTACTGCGTCGGCACGGAGAGGCCGAATCCACCGAGTTCGTTGAGTCCGTCGATGATCGTCTCAGGGATGTCGGCGTTGTCGCGGTGGACGTGCTCGGCGTGGGGACGGACCTGTTCGAGGGCGAAGCGGTGGAAGGTGTCCGCGACCATGGTGTACTCGTCACCCAAGTGTCGTTCGCCGGGCGTCTCGGCGAGCGCGGCCAGGACCGCCGGATCACGCTGGCGAGCAACGAAGTCAGCGAAGGGCGCGAACCAATCGGCCGTCGTACCCCACAACTCCTCGCGGCCCAAGACGCGGTTCGCGAGGTCACAGATCGCGAGACCGACGAAGGCCGAAGCCAGCGCCGACTCGGTTTCGCCATGACGCCCGTACGCGACCGCCGCGCGTGCGGTCGACAGCGCGCTCGCGGAGTGCGCGAGGTCGTAGGCGAAGCTCTGGTGGTCGTCGGACCCACCCCGCGCGGCCAGGGAGACCAGTCCCGTAGTGACCAGGTCGTCGGCGAGCGTGAGCAGGTCGCTCGACGTGGTGAGGGCGGCGTCGGACACGCAGAAAACCTATCGGCTTGGGCCGATGACGTCGCCATAGGCTGGGCCGGTGGACGTGACGATGCTGCTGGCCGACGCCGCGCAGGTCGCAGACGGGAAGCTGTACGTGCTCGGCGGCGGCTGGTCGGTGACCGGGCCGGACCCGACGCCGTCAGCGGTGGCCATCAAGGTGGGTGTGGACTGGCACGAGTTCAACACCGCGCACCATTGGGAGCTGTTCTTAGAGGACGCCGACGGCGCTCTCGTCACCTTCGACACGCCCGAAGGGTCGCAAACGATCGAGGTGCGCGGCGACTTCTCCGCCACCGCCCCCGTGGGGGTGCCCGTCGGCACGCCGGTCGACGTCCCCGTCGCCGTCAATTTCGGCCCGATCCCGTTGGGTCCGAATGCGCGCTACACCTGGCGTCTCGTGATCGACGGCGAGACCCTGCCCGGGGCGACGGCGTCCTTCACGACGCGCCCCTTGCCCGAGCTCGAGGAGTAGTCAGGTTCGCTCCTCACGAGGCAGACTGGACGCGTGACGACCTACGACCGACCCTTCGGCAGGCACTTCGAGGACTTCGTCGTCGGCGACGTCTACCGGCACTGGCCCGGCAAGACAGTCACCGAGGCCGACGACCATCTCTTTTGCATGATCACAATGAACCATCACCCGCTGCACACCAACGCCTGGTTTGCCGAGAACGAGACGCTCCAGGGTCGCAACGTCGTCGTGGGCAACCTGGTCTACTCCCTGGTCCTGGGCATGTCGGTACCCGACGTCTCGGGTTCGGCGATCGCCAACCTCGAGGTCGAGTCGCTCGTGCACCGCAACCCCACCTTTCACGGTGACACCATCTACGCCGAGACCCGGGTCCTCGAGGTGACGGCGTCCACCACCAAACCCGACCGGGGCGTGGTGACCGTCGAGTCCAAGGGCTTCAATCAAGAGGGCGTGGAGGTGTGCTACTTCCGACGTCGGGTCATGGTGTGGCGCCGCGACGCCGCGCCGGCACGGCGCCGGCCCTACGGTGACGACGTCTGGTCGTAGCGGCGAACTCGCCTTTCGCCGCCGCCTGCGTCGCGTCGCGCCGAACCTCGCACGCGACCTTCCGTGGATTGGTCACGCGAGTCCCTGGGCCGTGCTGGTCAGCGAGGTGATGCTCCAGCAGACCTCTACCGCCCGGGTTGTAGAACCGTGGACCAGATTTATGGAGCGATTCCCAACGCCGACGCACTGCGCCGACGCGTCCTTGGCCGAGATTGTCCGCGCCTGGCAGGGACTCGGCTATCCGCGCCGCGCGCGTGACCTGCATCGCGCTGCGCGGCTCGTGAGAGATGAGTTCGCCGGGCAGGTGCCCTCGAGCGCGGAAGAGTTGCGGCGCCTTCCGGGTGTGGGCCCCTACACAGCCGCGGCCGTCGCGTCCTTCGCATTCGGCCAACGCGAGGCGGTGCTCGACACCAACGTCGGTCGGGTTCTCGCACGCGCGGTGGCCAACGAGCCACTGACTCCCAGCGCCGCGCGGGCGATGGCGGCGCGACTGCTTCCCCCACGTGACGCCGCGCACTTCAACCAGGCCATGATCGACCTCGGCGCAACTTTCTGTCGCGCCACGCCGCGTTGCACCACCTGTCCGGTGTCCAGGGCCTGTCGGTGGAACACCGACGGTGGAGCGGACCCCGCGCCGCGTAGTGCAGCCGTGTCGCGGCCACAAGCGCGCTTTGCCGGTTCGGATCGTGAGGTTCGTGGTCGCGTGATCCGAGAGTTGGGCCAGGCCCCGGCCACCGTCACGACGCTTCGCGAACGCCTGGACGACGTTGACCCACTTCGTCTGGAGGTAGTCATCCAAAGTTTGGTCGCCGACGGCTTAGTCCGTCGCTCGTCACGGCGCGTCGCGCTGGCGGATGCGTGACTCCGTGACCGCCAATCTTGCGACGCTGGCGGTCGTGCAGATGACCTCGGACACCGACAGCGAGGCGAACGTCGCCGTCGCTCTCGGGTTGTGCGAACGGGCGGCTGACCAGGGGGCGACGTACGTCCAGGTGCCCGAGTACGTGACTTTCTACGGCTCGGCGCGCGGCTTCGGCGACGCCGCCGAGACGGTCCCCGGACCTACGACGGCCCGCTTCGCCGAGCTCGCGCGCAGACGCGGCGTGACCGTCCACGTCGGCAGCCTGCTGGAGCGGACACCTGCTGCCGGGCGCTTCCACAACACCAGCGTCCTGATCGACGCGACCGGAGAGATCGTCGGCGTCTATCGCAAGGCGCATCTGTTCGACATCGACGTGCCCGGAGAGGTCGCCCACCACGAGTCCGAAGCCATCGTCGCTGGTAACGACGTCGTGGCGGTCGAGGTCGGCGGACTCCACGTCGGAATGACGATCTGCTTCGACCTGCGTTTTCCCGAACTGTACCGTCGGCTCGCGCGTGAGGGGGCGACCGTGCTGGCCATCCCGTCGGCGTTCGCCGCGGCGACCGGGCGCGTCCATTGGGAGGTCTTGGTGCGGGCGAGGGCGATCGAGAACCACGCCTACGTCGCCGCCGCGGCTCAGGTCGGCACGACGAGCGACGGACTGACCTCGTGGGGTCACGCGATGGTCGTGGGTCCCTGGGGCGAGATTCTCGCGCAAAGCCGAGGCGACGAACCGCAGTTGGTGATCGCCACCGTCGACCTGGACGAGGTCGCAAAACGCCGCGCGCAGATAGACGTGCTCACGCTTCGCCGACCCGACCTCTACGGCGAGGCGGATTAGGCACCCGGTAGGGTCGGCGCGGTGAGTTCTCCCGAGGTTCTGAGCTACAAGGACGTCGTCGGGCACTTTGCGACCGGCGTGGCCGTCGTCACCGCCGCGACCCCCGACGGTCCGACCGGCTTCACCTGCCAGACCTTCGGGTCGTTGTCGCTCGACCCGATGCTGATTACCTTCTCTGCCTACAGCGCGGGGCACTCGTGGCCGCGTGCTCGCGATGTCGGGCGCGTCGCGGTTAGCGTGCTCGCCTCGGACCAGGAGGCCCTCGCTCGGGTCTTCGCGACCAGCGGCGTCGACAAGTTCGCCGACATCGCGTGGTCGCCCGGACCGGAGGGCTCGCCGCTGCTTGATGGCGCCCTCGCGCACTTCGAAGGTCAGATCCTCGGGGTCAGCACCCACGGCGACCACGATCAGGTGGTGGCCACCGTCGACTTCGCTCGGGCGCATCCGGGTCGACCCCTGCTCTACTACCACGGCGGGTTCACCTCACTGACCTAGGTCTGGTCTCCTGGGTACGCTTCGGGACGTGACCAGGGCTTCGCGCGCCACGATTGCGGCCATCGGGTCGTGAGTCCCGCCCTGATCGCCGCGGTCGTCGTCGTGGCCGTCCTCGTACTGGCCGTGGTGCTGCTACGCGTCCGAAAGCTGCGCCGCGACGAAAGGCGTCTCACGTCGCGCCCGATTGACCGCCGGCTCGTCACACCGCCGCCGTCGCCGTATCAGCCGTCCCAGGGTTTTCGGCTGCTCGACGGCGCCGCCGGCGAAGCGGTGCGCCCGACGCCGGCCCGCCCGCGCCTGGAGTCCTCGCGCGACTACGTCTTCAGCGAGCTCTCGGGGCCGGGCGGAATCGAGCGGGCGCCGCTGCCCAACCGTCACGACACTGGCTGGGCGCTGGCGCGTTCCCAGCACCGCGCGACGTCCGGTGGGGGACTTCGCCTGCTGGTGATCCTCGTGGTGCTCGTCGTCGCCGTCAGCGTGGCCGGCTACGCCCTGCGCCACCGACCGGCCCACGGCGCGACCACGACGACCCTGGCCACGACGACCACGGTGGAAACGTCAACCACGTTCCCTCCGCGCTTCGTCGCGGTGTCCACCGACGCGGCGACCAAGTCCGCCACCTATGACGTCCCGACCAATCAGTACGCGGTCACGGTCTCGGGTGCGGCCGGCGCCGTCTGGACCGTCTATCAGATGGGGCCGTCGAACACGTTGGAGTTCCAGGGCACCGTCGCCAGCGGTACGAGCAAGAGTCTGACGATGACCGGCGTATCACGCATCACCTTGGGCTCGCCCCACAACGCCTCGGTGAGCGTGGGCGGCAGACCGGTGACGCTGCCCACGACGCTCTACTCGCCGCTGACCCTCGTCTTCACACCGCCGACGGGTTGATCTCGCTCAGCACGAAGGCGATGGCCTGAGCCTCGTCGCGCCAGGCGTCGTAGCGGCCCGACGGCCCGCCGTGGCCCGCGCCCATCTCGGTCTTGAGGTAGGCGACGTTGTCGGGGTTCGCGTCGCGCAGCGCCAGTACCCACTTGGCGGGCTCCCAGAAGCCCACGCGCGAGTCGTTAAGACCACCGTCGGCGAATAGGTCGGGGTAGCGGCGCGCGCTCCCGTCGGGGTTGGTGGACCGCACGTTGTCGTAGGGGCTGTAGCCCTTCATCGTTCGGTAGGCGGTGGCGCTGGCGTCCGGATTACCCCACTCCTCCCACTCACCCACGGTGAGCGGGAGACTGGCGTCGAGCATGGTCGAGAGCACGTCAACGAAGGGCACGCTGGCCACCACGCAGTGGAACAGCTCCGGCGCGAGGTTCATCACCGCCCCCATGAGCAGGCCGCCGGCCGAGCCACCGCGCGCCGCCAGCACCTCGGGCGCGGTCCAACCTCGCGCGACCAGGTCGCGGGCGACGGCGACGTAGTCGCTGAACGTCGTGGGCTTCTGGGCCAGGCGGCCCGACTCGTACCAGGACCGGCCCATCTCGCCGCCCCCGCGGATGTGGGCAATGGCGTACACCACGCCGCGCTCGAGCAGCGAGAGCCGCAGTGACGAGAAGGCGGGCTCGATGGAGATCTCGTAGCTGCCGTAGCCGTAGAGGAGCAGCGGCGCGGGCGCGTTCGGCGTGAGCTCGCCGTCCTCGTCGTTCGTGACCAAGTCGCGACGGGCCACGACCGAGACCGGTATGCGCTCTCCGTCGCTGGCGTTCACCCACAGCCGACCGGTCACGAACTTCGACGGGTCGTAGCCGTGCACCGGCTGGCGCTTGCGGATAATCCACTCATCCGTGGCCAGTACGACGTCGGCGATGAGCGGCGGCGTCACCATCGAGGTCATGGCGATGCGCAGGTGGGTCGTCGCAAAGTTCATGTTGGCCGACAGCCCCACCGTGGCCGGATACTCACCGGCCTCGACGAGACGCGAGCGAGCCAAGAGGTCCTCTCCGAAGGGGTCGTCTCCGTCGGTCAAAGCCACGACGCGCAGCGCGGCGCTGCCGTCGTGGCGCCCACTGATCGCGAGAAAGTCCGCGAACGCGTCGACGGCGTCCAGGCGGTCTCCACGGTGTTCGGCAATGAGCTCGCGCCAGTCGTCAACGTCCTCGCGTCGCGCCAGGAGTCGAAAGTCGGTGGCTCCGTCATTGGTGACCTTGAGCCACCAGCCGCGTCCCTGCGGGTCAGTGAAGTGGTCGACGGAGCTCTCGACGCCGTGTCGGCGCGGCTCGAGCATGATGAGCGGCGCCGTCGGGTCGGCCGCGACAAGGTAGTGCAGTTCGGTCGTGGTTGACGAGCCGACGAGCAGGACGACGACGGCGTTGTCACGCGTGCGGCCTACGCCGAGGGTGTACTGGGCGTCGTCTTCTTGGAAGACGAGGACGTCGGACTCGTCGGGCGTGTCGAGCTCGTGGCGCCACAGCTGCCACGGACGCATCGCGTCGTCCACCCGGGTGTAGAAGAAGTGGCGAGAGTCACTCGCCCAGGCAAAGCCGTAGTAGACGTCCTCCAGGACGTCATCCAGCGCGTCCTGGCCGGCGAGCGGTCGCACCGTCACGCGGTGACGCTCCGAGCCGACAAAGTCAGTGCCGACCGCGACCCACCGGTCGTCGGGACTCACGTCCAGGACCCCGACCGAGAGGAAGTCGTGGCCCTCGGCTTCGAGGTTCTCGTCCAAGATGACCTGCTCGTTGTCGAGGGCCGACGCCGGGTCGACCGCCGGGGGGGTGGGGTCGTCGCCGCTGGCCGGCACGCGACAGCTGATCGGATAGCTCAACCCCTCGCGCGTGCGCTCGAAGTACCACCAGTCGCCGCGCCGCACGGGCACCGAGATGTCGGTCTCTTCGATGCGCGCCTTGATCTCGTCGAACAACAGGTTCTCGAGGGGCTTGAGCGACGCCAACTGCTCGTTGAGGAACTCGTTCTCCGCGCGCAGGTGGGCGAGCACCTCCTCGCTCTCACGATCGCGCAACCAGTAATAGGGGTCGACACGAGTGTCGCCGTGATGGGTAAGGGAGTGGGGTCGTCGAGGGGCGCTGGGGGCTGGATTCACCGCACCACCTTTACAGGTAGGGTCCCAATCGGCCTGCTTGTTTAGTACTATGTACGTAGGGTTAATCCTCGAGGGAGAACCGTGGCGATCGACAATCTGGATTTCAGCAAGTACCAGTTGGGCTGGTCCGACGAGCAGATTCCCGTCTTTAAGCCCAAAAAGGGCCTGAACGAGGCCATCGTTCGCGAGATGTCCGCGATGAAGAACGAAGAGCCCTGGATGCGCGATTTCCGACTCAGCGCGCTCAAGCGCTTCGAGAAGAAGCCCATGATGCCCTGGTTCGCCGAGCGGATGCCCGACCTGGACTTCAACGACATCTACTACTACATCAAGCCCACCGAGAATCAGGTCGACAGCTGGGAGGACCTGCCCGACGCGATCAAGAACACCTACGAGCGCCTGGGCATCCCCGAGGCCGAGCGCAAGTACCTGGCCGGCGTGACCGCGCAGTACGAGTCCGAGGTGGTCTTCCACCGCAACCGCGAGGACCTCGAGCGCCTGGGTGTGCTCTTTTGCGACATGGACACCGCGGTGCGCGAGTACCCGGACCTCGTGCGCAAGTACTTCGGCACGGTCATCCCGCCCAACGACAACAAGTTCGCCGCTCTCAACTCAGCCGTGTGGAGTGGTGGCTCCTTCATCTACGTGCCGCCGGGCGTCAACGTCGACCAGCCCCTCCAGGCCTACTTCCGGATCAACACCGAGAACATGGGTCAGTTCGAGCGAACGCTGATCATCGCCGACGAGGGCAGTCAGGTCCACTACGTCGAGGGCTGTTCGGCGCCGGTGTATTCCACCGACTCACTGCACTCGGCGGTGGTCGAGCTGGTGGCACTGCCCGGATCGCGCATCACCTACACCACGATCCAGAACTGGTCCAACAACGTCTACAACCTGGTGACCAAGCGCGCGCGCGCCGAGGCCGAGGCCCACGTCGAGTGGATCGACGGCAACATCGGGTCGCGCCTCACCATGAAGTACCCCTCTGTCTACCTCATGGGCCCCAAGGCCTCCGGAGAGGTCCTTTCGGTCGCCTACGCCGGTCCCGGCCAGGTCCAGGACGCCGGCGCCAAGATGATCCACTGCGCGCCCGAGACGACGTCGACGATCATCTCCAAGTCGATCTCCAAGGACGGCGGCACCACCGCCTACCGCGGGCTCGTCAAGGTCGAAGAGGGCGCCACCGGCGCCAAGGCCTTCGTGCGATGTGACGCGCTCATCCTCGACGAGCAGTCGGTCTCAGAGACCCGGCCCTACATGGAGGTGGGCGAGCAGGACGCGTCCATCGGTCACGAAGCCACGGTCTCGAAGATCGGCGACGACCAGCTCTTCTACCTCATGAGCCGCGGGCTCACCGAGGTCCAAGCCATGGGCATGATCGTCAACGGCTTCATCGAGCCGGTGACGCGCACGCTGCCGATGGAGTACGCCGTTGAGTGGAGCCGTCTGATCGAACTCCAGATGGAAGGCTCGATTGGTTGAGGCTGACGGCGGTCACTCCCAGGTGTTAATCGCCACCTCGTAGTTCGCAATCGAATATCCCGGTATCGCCATTGCTTCGTGATGCCGACAGCGGGATCGAGCCGACCGTATCGCCGATTGGACAGTACCAAGTGCAGCGCCAGTTGTAGATCATCAATCTGCCCTGGGCGCGGCGAGAGTGGACGATTGGAATCATCCGGTCTGAAGCTCGCACCAGGCGTACAGGGCGTCGTAGACGAAGAGCCCACGTTCCAAAAGTCGGGTGTCATCCTCTTCGGCTGCCAGACCACCCTCACCGATTGCGAGCAGACCGGGTCCAATCTCATCGGTGTGCAGGTCAGCCGATATGTCCGCGGCGTGCACGATTCGGGCCAGCCGGGCGAGTGCCGCATTGTCACCCAAGCCGTATTCATCGATGAGCACTTCGAACGTGCACTGGTTGCCTCGGTGCGTGTACGTCGCCCCCGCGGTGTCAAATGAGTTCCCGCCGGTGCTCTGGGCGACGTCGAGTACGTCGTCCTTTGGGACGTAGAGCATCTCAGCCGAGGGATCGATGAATCGCATGATCAGCCACGGGCACGCAATGCGATCCGTCTTGGGTCGCTCCCGAGTCACCCATTTCATTTTTTCACCTCCTCGTGCCGCGACCGAACCTCCGACCGCGTTGGGACTTCAACGCAACAGATTGCACGCATCGCCATTCGACGACAACTACTCACTGCCCTTCACCCCGCAACTGTGCACTAGCCCCCACGGGCCAAACTGTGGTGGCGCAAGCGTCACCGGAGTTCAGATGCCGGTCAAAATCGCCGTTTGACGTGCCAGAATGGTACCTATGGGAATGCGCGAGGAGTGCAAACACTTCCAGAGCCGCACGTACGCCTCCGGCGAGGTGGCGCGGTTCTGCGTGCTCGGAAACGCCCCAGATCAGCCGTGGTCGTGCCCGGAGAACTGCCTCACCTACGAACGACGGCTGGCCGACGTGGGGTGGGTCCACGGCACCCTGGTCCAGCGCCCCGTCGAGAAGGCCCCGGAGACGTCGGTACCCATCGAAGACCGTCGCGATCTGCTGGACCAGGCGCGCGACATTGTCGACGCGGTCGCTCCGGAGATGCTGGCTCAGCGGCGTCGCGAATTGGACGAACAGGCCAAGCGCGATCAGCGCGGCTGGAGATTCTGGCGCCGCTAATCGCCAGTGAAGTTCGGCGCGCGGCGCTCTATGAACGCCGTCAGGGCCTCACGTAGGTCGTTGCTGTTGAGATAGAGCGTGTTCCAATGCGCCACGAAGTCAAGTCCCTCATCGACCGTCCGGCCCTCGTTGGCATTCAGCACGGCCTTGGTGCCGCGCACGGCCAGCGGGGAGTTCGCCGAGATCTGACCGGCTAGGGCTTGGGCAGCGGCCAGGACCTCGGCCCCACTGGTGCCCGTCACTTCGTTGACCAGACCGATCGCCGCGGCGCGTTGCGCGTCGATGTCCTTGCCCGTGAAGGCGAGCTCGGCGACGTGACCCGCGCCGATGATGTGGGGCAGTCGCTGGAGTGTTCCGAGGTCAGCCACGATGGCCACCTTGGCCTCACGCACCGAGAAGATGGCGTCACTGGAACACAAGCGAATGTCGCAGGCGGTGATGAGATCGACGCCACCACCGATGCAGTAACCGTGAACGGCCGCGATGACCGGCATGGGTAAGTCGGCGATCGCGGTGACGGAGGCCTGCCAGTCGCGGATCCCCTTGTAGCGGGCACCATTGGCGGTCGCCGCGGACCGCGTTTCGCGGGCCGGCAGCGTGGCGAACTCCTTGAGGTCTAGTCCGACGCTGAAGTGCGAGCCTTTGGCGGCGATGATCAGCGCGCGCACCTCGTCGCTACTCGCCACCTCGTCGGCGGCCAGTTTTAGGTCGCGCCAGAAGGCGCGACCGAGGGCGTTGCGGGCCCCGGGACGATCGAGCCACAACGTGGCGACATGCTCGTCGACTTCGAGCGTGAGCACCTCAGACGTGAACACCATTGGCCCCCTGACGATCGCTTCAGCCTAGGAGGCAGCGCTAACCGCCACTGAGGCTCCCGTTACACTTCCAAGGCCACCTTTCCTTATGCCGTCATTCGCCGACTCCGCCGCCACCTTCATGTTGTCGCGACCGGATGCCGATTCGCGTCGGGCCGCCTGGGCGGCGTTTGAGGCTCACGGGCTGCCCACCGCCAGCGACGAAGTGTGGCGCTACGCGCCACTGGGTGAACTCTCGCTGGACTCCTTCGACGTTCCGACCGGGGCATCGGACGCTCGCGAGTCGGAGTTCGCGCGGGCGCTCGGAGAGCGCTCCGGGCTGGTCGTGAGGGTCAACGACGGATTCGTCACCGATATGGGTGCAACCCCCGACGGGGTCGTCGTCGAGTCGGTGAGCGCCGGTCAGTCCGTCGCCGGGGTGCCGTTGATGGAGCGCTACGGCGGCGACGCCTTCGGCCTGCTCAACGTGGCCCTCGGGCCTGCGACGACCGTCATTCGCGTGGCCGAAGGCGTCACCGTTGCCCAACCCCTGGTCGTTCGCCACGTCGTGGGCGCGACGACGGCCTTTCCGCGCACCGTGGTTGACCTGGCGCGCGGGGCCAGCGCGACGGTCGTCGAGTACTTCGAGGGCGGCGCCGACGCGTTGGTGGTGCCGCTGAGCGAGTTCCGACTGGGTCCAGACTCGTCGCTGCACCTGATCACTTACCAGCGACTGGATCACAGCGCGTGGCACATCGCACGTTCCACCGCGTTCGTCGAGCGTGACGCGCGGATGCGCCAGGCGGTGCTGGGCATGGGCAGCCACTACGACCGCTCGCGCAACGACGCCGAGTTGATGGAGGCGGGTAGCGAGAACGTCCTCGGCACCACGTTCTTGGGCTCGGGCTCGCAGGTGCACGACTTTCGAACTCGCCAGTATCACCTCGGCGCGCGCAGCCGTTCGACGCTGCTCTCCAAGGGCGCGGTCGCCGGTTCGTCGCGTTCGGTCTACACGGGTCTCATCGAGATCGAAAAGGGCGCGAAGCGCACCGACGCACGCCAGACCAACCACAATCTCCTGTTGTCACCCACGGCGCACGCCGACAGCGTGCCCAACCTGGACATTCGCGAGAACGACGTCATGTGCGCGCACGCCTCCAGCGTCGGTCCGCTGGACGAGCTGCAGCTGTGGTATCTCGAGTCGCGCGGCGTCGAGCCCGACGAGGCCCAGCGGCTCATCATTCAAGGATTCTTCACCGAGATGCTGACCGAGCTACCCCGAGAGCTCGCCGACCTCGTCGAAGCCGACGTGTCCGAGTCACTCTCGCGGGTGAGGTCGACGTGAGCGAGGTCGACGTGGGCGCATTGAGCGACTTCACTGGGGGCGAGGCCCGTCAGGTCAAGACCGCGGGTCGCACGCTGGTGATCGTGCGGATTGGCGACGACGTCTACGTGCTCGACGACCGGTGCAGCCACGAGGACTTCAGCCTGGCCCTGGGCGAGGTGGACGTCGACGCCCGAGAGATCGAGTGCGCGCACCACGGCTCGATGTTCCGTCTGGACGACGGGCAACCCACGTCGCTGCCGGCGACGCGGCCGGTCGCCCACTACGACACCCGCGTCGCCGATGGTCGGGTCCTGGTGGAGCTGCCGTGACGTCCACCCTGACCATTGCGGGCCTGCGCGTCGAGGTCGCCGGAACCCTGGTTCTCAAAGGGCTGGACCTCGCCATGCAGTCCGGCGAGGTCCACGTCATCATGGGCCCCAACGGCTCGGGCAAGTCAACGCTGGCGCACGCCCTGGCCGGGCACCCGGGTTACAAGGTTCTAGAAGGCTCCGTCACCTTGGACGGCGATGAGTTGCTCGGGCTGTCACCGACTGACCGCGCTCGCCGCGGCTTGCTGCTCGCGCTGCAACACCCGATGGAGGTTCCCGGCGTGCGTCCCATCGATCTGTTGCGCGCCGCGGGAGCTGACTCCAACGGCTTGGCCGACCGGATGCGCGACGAGGCCGAGAAGGTGGGACTTCGTCCCGAGGTCTTGGAGCGCTTCGTGAACCTCGACCTCTCCGGGGGCGAGCGCAAACGCGCCGAGATGGTCCAGGTCGGCGTGTTGCGACCGACGTTCGCCGTACTCGACGAGATCGACTCGGGCCTCGACGTTGATGCGCTCGGCGCGGTCGCGCGCCGACTCTCGGCGGCGACCACCGAGTGGGGATGTGGCGTACTCGCGATCACGCACTTTCGTCGCCTGCTCCACGAACTGACCCCGGACGTGATTCACGTCATGAGCGGCGGACGCATTGTGGCGACCGGCGGACCCGAATTGGCCGAGACGCTCGAGCGCGACGGCTACGAACCGTTCCGAGTCGTCGATCAGTGAACCGGCGACCGACGAGGTCGTTGGTAAAGTAGTCCGATGCCGAACGGCCGCCACAGCGCCCCCCGCGGCCCATCCGAACGATCGGAGGAGGCCCGTCAGCGCGCGCTGGCCAACGAACAACGCCTCAAGGCGCTGGGCGAAACCGTCGACCGGCACTCCGGAGTCGAGCGCCGCCAGCGTGGTCACTTGCAGCGACGCAGCCACCGTCGTCGGTGGATTATCTCGGGCGTCGTCATCCTGGGCTTGCTGGTTGCCCTCGTCGGCGGGGGGTACCTGTACGCGCAGTGGCGCTTTGACCACATCCACAAGATCAACGACCCGTCCATCACGTACCCGGCGCCCAACAAGCCGTTCAACATTCTGTCCATCGGGTCTGACTCGCGCGCCGGGCTCTCCGGCTTCTTGCAGAAGCAGACCGGCGGGACCGGAGCGGTGTCCGGTCAGCGCAGCGACGTGGTCAAGATCATGCACGTCGATCCGGTGGCGGGCACGATCACCATCCTGTCGATCCCACGCGACACGGTGGTCACCCTGTTGGCCAATCAGAATCTCTACGGGCAGTTCAACCGGATCAACGTCAACTACGGAAACGGTCCGTCTCTCCTGACCCAGACGATCATCGCCAACTTCGGCATTCCGATCAACCACGTGATCCAGGTCAGCTTCGCCGGACTCATCAACGCCGCCGACGCCATCCACGGGGTCTACCTCGACTTTCCCTACAAGTCGCGCGACCCCTATTCGGGACTCAACATCCGTCACCCTGGCTGCCAGCTGGTCAGCGGATTCCAGGCCCTGGCCGTGGCGCGCAGCCGCCACTTCTACTACTCACCGAGCGCTGCGGCGTGGCCCAAGGACGGCAACTCGCTGGTCAACCAGGGCTACAACGTGCCCGGATGGACCTACGACCCGACGAGTGACTACGGACGCATCGATCGTCAGAACGCCTTCCTGCGCGCGATGCTCTCACGAGTGAAGGGCGACCTGTTCAATCCCATCGCGCTCAACTCGTTCTTTGCCAACATCCCCAGTGGCGTCGCCATTGACTCGACCTGGACGCTCAGGGAGTTGATCGGCCTGGCCCTCAAGTTCCACTCGATCAACCCCGACGCCATCAAGACCTACACGCTGCCGACGACCGGCGGCACGTTGGGCGCGGCCGACGTCCTCTACGTCCAGCAGCCCGAAGCTCAGCAGATGCTGGTGAGCATTTTCGGGTCGTCACTCATCGCTCCGACCAACCCGCCGCCCAACGCCGCGGGCCAGACGCCGATGCCGCCCGTCGTCCCCACGACGACGCCGCACGCCACCACCACGGTCAAGGGTCACAAGAATCACGTCACCACCACGACCAATCCGACGCTGGCGGTTCCGTCTTTCGACCCCACGCCCTGCACCCCGAAGTAAATCAAAGCTCGTCGAGCCCCTGAGCCAGCGCGTTCCAGGCGAGGCTCGCGCACTTGATCCGCACCGGGAACCGCACCACGCCCTGAAGCGCGGCGAGTTCGCCGACCTTTCGCAGGTCGACCTCGACCGGCTCGTCGGGGCGTTCCAGAGTGGACGCGTGGACCATCATCATCGCCTTGAAGTCGCTGATCACCTCACGCACCTGATCGATGGACCTACCCTTCACGGCGGCGCTCATGAGCGAAGACGACGACTGGGAGATCGAGCAGCCGCGCCCGGTGATCTTGATGTCGGCGAGTGCGCCGTCGCGCACGTCGAGATACAAGGTGACCTCGTCGCCGCAGAGCGGATTGAAACCTTCAACGGTGACTGCGGGCGGCGACGGCAGTTCCCCCCGGTTGCGCGGGGCGCGGTAGTGGTCGAGGATGATCTCGCGGTAGAGCTCGTCGAGGTTCGCCATGGCTAGGCGAACATCGCGATCGCGTTGGTGATGCCTTCGATGAGCACGTCAATGTCGGCGGGGATGGAGTAGGGACCGAATGAGGCGCGCACCGTCGCCGAGAGTCCGAAGCGCTTCATGAGGGGCTTGGCGCAGTGGTGGCCCGGCCGCACGCACACTCCGATCTGGTCCAAGACCTGGGCGACGTCGTGGGGGTGCACGCCGGCGACGTCGAGGCTGATCACGCCGCCGCGGTGGGTGAGGTCGGCGGGTCCGATGACGCGCACCTTGTCGCCGAAGGCGCAGGCCAGGCGCTCGAGCGCGACGCCGGTGAGCTCGCGGTCGTGGCGCTCGACGTCGTCCATCCCGAGCCCCTCGAGGTAGCGCACGGCGGCCGCGAGGCCGGCCGACTCGGCGATCGCCGGGGTCCCGGCCTCGAAGCGCGTCGGACCGTCGGCCGGCGCGTAGCCGTCGAGGCGTACGTCCGAGATCATGCCGCCGCCGCCCAGGAATGGCGGCATGTCGGCCAGGATCTCCTGGCGGGTCCACAGCACACCGATGCCCGTCGGTCCGAGCATCTTGTGGCCCGAGAAGCATAGGAAGTCGACGTCGAGTTCGGCGACGTCGACGGGTGCGTGGGCCACGATCTGCGCGGCGTCCACCGCGACCAGGGCCCCACCTTCGTGGGCGGCCGCGGCGATCTCGCGAACCGGATTGACGGTGCCCAAGACATTGGACATCGCCGAGATTGACACGAGTCGGACACCGTCAAGGAGCTGATCGAGGTCGGTCAGGTCGAGTCGATAGTCGTCGCCGACGGGGAGGAAGCGCACGTCAATGCCGGTCGTCTCGCGCAGCTGGAACCACGGGACGATGTTGGCGTGGTGCTCCATGACGCTGAGCAGCACCGCATCGCCGGGCTGGAGATTCGCCGCGCCCCAGGACTTGGCGATGAGGTTGAACGCCTCGGTGGTGTTGCGGGTGAAGACGATCTCGTTGGCCCCACCCGGAGCCTTGATGAAGTCGGCGACGGCCTCGCGGGCGCCCTCGTAGGTGGCGGTCGCCTCGCTGGCCGTCTGGAAGACTGAGCGGTGGACGTTGGCGTGGTGCAGTTCGTAGTAGCGGCTCATTGCCTCGATGACCGCTCGCGGCGGTAGTGACGTCGCGCCCGAGTCGAGGTAGGTGATCGGTCGGTCGTAGATCACCCGGCGTAGTCCCGGGATGTCGGCGCGAACGCGTCGCGCGTCGAAGCTGCTCACGTCGGGACGCGTCGCCACGCGTCGTAGCCCTCGAGCTCGATTCGCTGGGCCAGGTCGGCGCTACCGGAGGCCACGACCTGCCCGTCGATCAGGATGTGGACGCGCTCGGGCTCGATTTCCTCGAGGAGTTTCACGTAGTGGGTCACGATGAGGACGCCCATGGCCGGACGCTGCTCGCGCACGGTGCGCACGCCGCGCGCGACGATGCGCAGCGCGTCGATGTCCAGGCCCGAGTCGGTCTCGTCGAGCATGGCCACGACGGGGTCGAGCAGGGCCATCTGCAGAATCTCATTGCGCTTGCGCTCCCCACCGGAGAAGCCCTCGTTGAGGTGGCGCTCGGCGAAGGCCGGGTCCATGCCCAAGCGGTCCATCCACTCGGCCAGGTCGAGTCGCACCTCGAGCACGCTGAGCTCGTCGAGGCCCTTGCGCGCCGCGATGGCCTGGCGCAGGAACTGCACGACCGAGACTCCGCCGATGGCCTCGGGGTACTGGAAGGCCAGGAAGATTCCGGCGCGGGCGCGCTGGTCTGGGCTCCACTTGTTGATGACCTCGCCGCGCAGCAGCACCTCTCCATCGGTGACCACGTAGCCCGGGTGCCCCATGACGACCCCCGCCAGGGTGGACTTTCCCGCGCCGTTGGGACCCATGAGCGCGGTGACCTCGCCTTCGTGGACGGTCAGGTCGACGCCGCGCAGAATGGGGACGCCGTCGGCCGCCACATGCAGGTTTCGCAACTCCAACAGGGGTTCTGACACGGTCACGAGCCTACCGGTGAGGTTCGCGCACCCGACCTACCAGCCGCGTTCGATCCATTCGTCCAGGTGCGGTCGTTCAACGCCGATCGTCGACGACGCGCCGTGACCCGGCCAGATGATGGTCTCGTCGTCCATCACGCGAAACAGTCGCTCCTCGATGGAGGTGATGATGGTCGCGAAGTCGCCGCCGTTGGACCCGGTGGCGCCGGGACCGCCGGGAAAAAGGGTGTCACCGGTGAAGAGCAGGGGTGTGCCTTCGACGAGAAAGCAGATCGAACCGGGAGTGTGGCCCGGGGTGTGCACGGTGCGCACGCGAAGGTCGCCGACGCTCAAGACGTCGTCGTCTTGGAGCAGGTGGTCGTAGCCGGAGAGCTCGGCGGCGTCTTCTTCGCGTACCCACACGGGAATGCCGGCCTCGCGCACCGGGGCCACCGCCTGGATGTGGTCCCAGTGGCCGTGGGTGGTGAGCACTGAGGTGACGCCGAGGGCGGCGGCCGCAGCCAGCAACCGGTCGGGCTCGTTGGCCGCGTCGATGAGGGTGGCCTCTCCGGTACGCCGGTCACGAACGATGTAGACGTTGTTCTCCATTGGTCCGACGACGAGACGGCGCACCTCGACTGAGGCGTCCGACCAGACGTTTTCGACGTCGTCCACTCCTAGAGTTGCCATACAGTCACCAGCTAGAGATTAGGTAGTCTCGCTGTGGCGCGAGTCATACTCGCCGGTAAGAAGAGGTGCTGGGATGAACTTCGGCTTCAGCGAGGAGCAGGAAGAGCTTCGCAAGATGGTCAAGCGCTTTCTGGACGAGAAGTCGCCCGAGAGCGAAGTGCGCCGCCTCATGGCCACCGACGAGGGCTACGACCCCGACGTCTGGTCCCAGATGGCGCGCGAGCTCGGGCTCCAGGGACTGGGCGTACCCGAGAAGTTCGGGGGACAGGGATACGGGCCGGTCGAGCTCTACGTGGTCTTTGAGGAGATGGGCGCGGCCCTACTCTGCGCGCCGTACTTCTCGACGGTGGCCCTGGCGGCCAACGCTCTCATGAACGTCGGCTCCGAAGAGGACCAGGCGAACTACCTGCCCGGACTGGCGTCGGGTGAGACCATCGCCACGCTGGCCCTCACCGACGACGCCGGAGGCTGGGACCTGACAGCGACGTCCACGTCGGCCGTGCGCGACGGCGACGCCTGGGCGGTGCGTGGTGTACGTAACTACGTGACCGATGGCTCGACCGCGACGCTGCTGCTCGTGCCCGCGACGACGCCCAGCGGCCTCTCGCTCTTCGCCGTGGACGGCAACGGACCCGGCGTGACGCGCGAGTCGCTGCCGACAATGGACCAGACCCGCAAGCAGAGCCGCATCACGCTGGACTCTGCGCCCGGCGTGCTCATCGGACCGGAGGGGGGAGCGCTGGCGGGACTGGAAACCACCGTGTGGATGGCCGCCGCGGCGTTGGCCGCCGAGCAGGTCGGCGGGGCCCAGCGCGTGCTCAACAACGCCGTGGAGTACGCCAAGAACCGCGTGCAGTTCGGGCGCCCCATCGGCTCCTTCCAGGCCATCAAGCACAAGTGCGCGGACATGCTGCTCGACGTCGAGTCGGCGAAGTCCGCGGCGTACTACGCGACGTGGGCCGCCCAGGAGCGCGACGAGGACCTGCCGGTGGCCGCCAGCCTGGCCAAGTCGTTCTGCTCGGAGGCCTACTTCCACTGCGCCGCCGAGAACATCCAGATCCACGGCGGCATCGGCTTCACGTGGGAGCACCACGCGCACCTCTACTTCAAGCGCGCCAAGAGCTCCGAGCTCTTCCTCGGCGACCCCGCGTACCACCGCGAGCTGCTCGCCCAGCGACTCGGCATCTAAGGGCGTGCTCGAGCACGAGCAGCTCGAGAGCGGAACATCGCTGCTGGATCTGCGCGTCGCGTTACCGTCGGCGCGCCCCGGCACCAGCCACAAACTCGTCCTGGTGCACGGCCTGCCCCGCGCGATGGGCATGGGGCGCCAGGCCGCCGGACTGCTGCCGGAGCTGGCCACCCACCTCGCCCAGGAGTCGGGATGGGTCGTGGCCACCGGCACGCTGTCGGGCGTGGGTGGCAGCACGGGCACCTTCTCAGCGACGCAGTGGCGGCGCGACCTGACCACGATTCTGGACCGGGTGAGCGAAGGCGACCAACCGCTGTCGCTGGCGGGCTTCGGATTCGGGGGAGCGTTGGCGCTGGCGGCCGCGGCCCAGGACGAGCGCGTACGTGGCGTGGCCACCTTCGCGGCGCCCGCGCACCTGGACGCCTGGTGCGGTCCGGCGGTGGAGTTTCGACGTTCGGTGCTCGTGGCCGGTGTGGTGGGCGACGAGGGTGACCTGTTGGAGGCCGACGAGTTACGTCGCGACGTCCTGGCGATCGACCCCCTCGAGGCGGTGGCCCATGTACCACCGCGCCGACTCCTCATTGGTCACGGGACCGAGGATCCCGAGATTCCCGTCGCCGACGCACGCGACCTGGTCGCTGCGGCCGACGGTCGCGCCGAGATGCGCCTCATCCAAGGCGCGGGACACCAGTTGCGCGCGGACCCGCGCATGGTGGCCACCCTGCTCGGGTGGCTCGACCGGCACCGTTAGGCCAACGCCTCGTCAATGGCTCGGCGCAGTTGTCGCGCCGCGGCCTCGGGATCGGGCGCGTTCGTGATTGCGCGTACGACGACGAAGTGGCGGACGCCGGCCGCGGCCAGGCCGGGGACGGACTCGGCGGTGACGCCGCCGGTGACGAAGACGGGCCGGTCGCCGCGCGCCTGGCACCGGGCCGCGTACTCGACACCCGTACCGGCCCGCCCAGGCTTGGTCGGCGTGGGTTCGACCGGCCCAGCGCTGAAGTACGAGGCGCGCTGGATGAGCGCGAGGTCGAACTCCGCGTCCGAGTGCGTGGACAGCCCCACGATGGCGCTCTCTCCCAAGACGTCGCGACAGTGCGACACCGACGCGTCGTCCTGACCGACGTGCACTCCGTCGGCGCCGAGCGCGAGTGCCAACTCGGGCGAATCGTTGACGATGAACGGAACGTCGAACTGCGCGCAGAGCGGACCCATCACCTGTGCTGCCGCGACGCGCGCGGCGTCGGGCTGGTCTTTTTCGCGCAGCTGCACGACGTCGACCCCACCGCGCAAGACCGCGGCCAGAAAGTCGGCCATGTCGTCTCGGACTCCCACGCACAGGTAGAGGCGTCGCGATTCCAGGTCGATCACCCGTCCACCCTAAGTGCGGACACGTTCGGTGCCCGTGGCGCGTCGGGTACGGCAGAATGAGGACCGTGCAGATTCCCGCCAAGGCCGAGTACGCGATTCGCGCGCTACTGACCCTGGCGGCCAGCGACCACTCGGCCAGCGCCGAGCACCTGGCCCAGGTCCAGGACCTGCCGGCCAAGTTCCTCGGGGCCATCCTCTCGGACCTTCGTCGAGGGGGCCTGGTCTCCTCCCAGCGGGGGCCCGAGGGCGGGTTCAAGCTGGCGCGCGACCCGGACTCGATCATGATCGCCGACATCCTGCGGGTGGTCAGCGGACCGATGGCCGGTGTGCGCGGCATGCGTCCTGAGACGCTCCACTACGAGGGCGAGGCCACCCACCTCCAGGACGTGTGGATCGCAGTGCGCGGCACGCTGCGCGAGGTCCTGGAGCACGTGACGCTGGGCCAGGTCCTGCGCGGTGAGCTGCCCGACGCCGTGACGCGCTTCACCAAGGACCCGGACGCCTGGATCACGAGGAGGATATGACCCGGATCCACACCGACGGCGCGTGCCGCGGCAATCCTGGTCCGGGCGGGTGGGCGTGGGCGCAGGGACGCGACCGCTACGCCAGCGGTGCTGAGGCGCACACCACCAATCAGCGCATGGAGATTCGCGCGGTCATCGAGGCGTTGCGAGAGGTGGCCGACGGACCGGTCGAGATCGTGAGCGACTCGTCCTACGTCGTCAAGTGCTTCCACGAGCGCTGGTACGTCGGGTGGCTGCGGCGCGACTGGCGCAACTCCCAGGGCAAGCCCGTGGCCAACCGCGACCTGTGGGAGGCCCTCTTCGCGCTCACGCTCGACGTGGGGCGTGGGGTGACCTTCTCCTGGGTCAAGGGCCACTCGGGCGACGCGATGAACGACTTCGTGGACCTGCTGGCGACACGTGCCGCCGATCTGCAGGTCGGTCAGCACTCCTAGCGCTGCCGCGACCCCGAGGTCAAAACATTAGGATTCCTTTGCTTTCTTCGGCGTAGTCAGTGAAGGGATGGACCGTGGCCAACGAGCCCCAGCAGTTCGATGTCGTCGTACTCGGGGGAGGTCCGGGCGGCTACGCCGCCGCGCTCTACGGGGCGGCCGCGGGGCTGAGCATCGCCATCGTCGAGCGCGACAAGGTCGGCGGCACCTGCCTGCACCGCGGCTGCGTCCCGGCCAAGGAGTTCCTCGAGACCGCCCACGTTCGCCGCACGCTCGAACACGCCAGCGAGTTCGGCATCAACGCCAAGGGTGTCACGGTGGACTTCGCGGTGAGCCAGGCGCGCAAGAACGAGGTCGTCGACCGTCTCTACAGGGGCCTCTCCGGGCTGCTGAAGGGTCGCAAGGTCACCATCTTTGCGGGCACCGGACGCCTCGACGCCGACCAGACGGTCACGGTCGTCGACGGCGCCGACGCCGGCGTCGCGGCCAAGGGCCGCTTCGTGATCCTGGCGGCGGGCTCGGTGCCGCGCACCCTGCCGGGCTTCGACATCGACGGGTCGCTCGTCGTCACCTCGGATGAGTTCTTGGACATCTCCGTGCTCCCGGCGACGGCCGCGGTGATCGGCGGCGGGGCCATTGGCTGTGAGTTCGCGTCGCTGCTCGCCGACATGGGGACCCAGGTCACCGTGCTCGAGTTCCTCCCGACCATCCTGGCCGGGTGCGACGCGGAGGTGGTCAGCGTCGTGGGGCGCGCCTTCAAGAAACGCGGCATCGACGTGCGCACTGGGGTCACCGTCACTGGGCACACGCCTAAGAAGAAGGGAACCACCATCTCGGTCGAGGGTGGAGAGGACGTCACCGTTGACATGGTGGTCATGTCGGTCGGGCGTCGTGCACGCACTGAGGACATGCTGGGCGACGGCGTGGGAGTCGTGATCGACGACAAGGGGTTTGTCGTTGCCGATGAGTACCAACGCACCGCCATACCGAACGTCTTCGCGGTGGGCGACGTGGTGGCCAACACCCCGCAGCTCGCGCACGTCGGTTTCGCCGAGGCCATTGTGGCGATCAAGACGATCCTGGGAGAGCCCGCGGTGCCGGTCGACTACGAACGGGTGCCCTGGGCCATCTACTCCAACCCCGAGGTCGCCTTCTGTGGGCTCACCGAGGCCGCGGCCAAGGAGAAGGGCTTCGAGGTAGTCGTCAAAAAGGACCCCTTCGGCGGCAACAGCCGAGCGCAGATCATCGGAGAGACAGAGGGTGTTGTCAAGATCATCGCCGAGAAGCGCGCCGACGGGACCGCCGGTCAGATTCTTGGCGTGCACATGGCCGGTCCGTGGGTGACCGAACAGTTGGGCGCTGGCTACTTCGCGGTCAACTGGGAGGCCACCGCTGAAGAGGCAGCGGCGTTGATCCAGCCGCACCCGTCACTGTCGGAGACCTTTGGCGAGACGCTGTTGGCACTCGCCGGACGCGGGCTGCACGTCAGTTGACGTGACGGAAGGGCCGGCTTCATTTCTTATCTGACTTCCAAAGTCATCTTCCTTGGTAACACTCGCACTATGGGCTCGCCCAAGCGGCGACTCGATCTCGCGTGCAACGATGTCATATGGATGAGTTCGAGCTTCTGATACGTGCTCTTGGCCGCCAGCGCAGCCACGTACTCGAGTCGGTCGACGGTCTCGACGACGCGGCGCTGACAACGTCGGTGGTGCCGAGTGGCTGGACCCCGGCCGGAATGATTCAGCATCTCGCCCTCGACGTCGAAGGTTTCTGGTTCCGGACCGTCTTCATAGGTCAATCTGCTGAGCGTGCCGGCGACCCCGAGCGCGCCTGGGACGTTGCCCCGGGGGAGGGTCTGGCGGTGATCGCAAGATACCGAGAGGAGTGCGCGCTCGCCGACGAGGTGATCGCCGCTCACTCTCCGACGGACGAGCCGGTGGCGTGGCCCGACTTCTTCGGTTCCTGGAGGCTCTCGAACCTCTACGAGATGGTTCTGCACGTGGTGACTGAGACGGCGTGCCACACCGGGCACTTGGACATCGCGCGCGAGACCATCGACGGTACCCAGCACATGGTGATCGGTTAGCGCGCGGATCTTCGCACGCGACGACGACCTGTTCGAGATTGACGTAATTTGCCTCGCCGGTAGAGTGACCGCAATGGCTGACGTCACCCTTCCCTCACTTGGTGAGTCAATCACTGAAGGGATCATCACTCGGTGGTTCAAAAAGGTGGGTGACCAGGTGGCGCGCGACGAGCCGCTCTTCGAGGTATCGACCGACAAGGTTGACTCCGAGATGCCATCACCCGCCGCTGGTGTCTTGACTGAGATTTTTGCTGTGGAGGGGGACACGGTAGAGACTGGCTCTCGCGTTGCCGTCATCACCGAAGGCGAGGCCCCGCCAACGCCAGCGGACACTAAACCTTCCCCAACCAGGGTGGCCTCAAGCCAGCCCGAAGCCCCTACCCCACCGCCTGTCGTAGCTCCAACTCCTGCGCCATTCCCGGTGCCCAGCGAAGTCGGCGGCGTCGTCGTGTCACCCGTGGTGCGCCGCATTCTGTCTGACGCCGGAGTGGAGCCTCAAAGCGTTCCGGGGTCAGGACCCGGTGGGTCGATCACGCGGCGCGACGCCGAGCGCGCGGTCGCGAACGGTCCCACTGACGACGCCATCGTTCCTCTGTCGCACGGCCGGCGACGCATGGGAGAGAACATGTCCGCGTCGGCGCTGTCGACACCCCACGGTTTCGTCGCGATTGAGGTTGACGCGTCGATCTTTGACCGCCTCGATGAGGTCGGCGGCGTGACGCGCGATGACGTGCCGATCACCGTCGAAGCACTGGTCGGACTGGCGGCGGTGCGTGCGCTGGGCGAGTTTGCGTACCTCAACGCCACCTTCGCGGGTGAGGAGTTGGTGGTGCACCGCACGGTCAATTTGGGTTTTCTGCGAGCGGTCGCGGGCGACGGCATGCTGGTGCCGGTGGTGCACGCCGCGGCCGGCCTCACGCTGCGTCTGTTGGCGCGCCGAGTCAACGAAGTCGCTGAACGATTGGAATCTCGTCGCCTGACGGCGGACGACCTGATGGGCGGAACGTTCACGGTGGTCGGTCCGCCCAGCGAGCACGCGCTCGTCGTCGCGCCGATCATTGTCCAACCTCAGGTCGCCGTGCTCTCGATCGGCGCGGTGCGCCGGGTGCCAGTCGTCTCCGAAGTGGGCGACGGACCGGAGATCGTCGTTGGCCGGCGGGTGGTATTGGGCCTGGCCTTCGATCACCGGGTCTGCGAACCGGTGTCGGCGGCCGCGTATCTTGAGCGCGTGGCCGAGCTTCTGGACGGCATTGACGTGGACAGCGAGAGATAGTGCTGCGCCGCCGTCACGTCGGTCGTGTCTCATTCGTCGAGGCCAATGACCTGCAGCGTTCGCTCGTAGGCGCCGATGATGACTATCTGTTGATCATGGAGCACCCGCCCACGTACACCAAGGGTGTGCGTACCAATCCGGAGAACTTCCTGGTTCCGCCCGAGTCGCTCGACGCCGACGTGGTGGACGCCGATCGCGGTGGTGACGTGACCTACCACGGTCCCGGTCAGGTCGTGGCGTGGGCGGTCGTCACCGTCAAGGATGATCCGTCAGCTGGTAAAGCTCACGTCACCAAACTGGAGGACTCCGTCATCGCCGCCGTCTGCGCGTTCGATCCCGAGGGCAACCTCGGCGAGGTCGGGCGCCTGGAGGGATACCCGGGGGTGTGGGCCGACGTCACGGGGACGCCGAAGAAGATTGCCGCGGTTGGTGTGCGCACGGAGCGCGACGAGCGTGGTCGTCGGCGCACGCTGCACGGCGTCGCGCTGAACGTCGACGTTGACCTCGCGGCATTTTCGGTAATCGTCCCGTGTGGCATCCCCGACAAGCCGGTCGCCTCGATGAACTCGCTGGGTCTTCACGTCACGAGCCGGGAGGTCGAGGATCGACTCGGAGAAGAGCTGGAGGAGCGCTTCGGAGGGGGAGCCGGCGTGGCCGCGGTCGACCGCAACCCCGCGACCTCCGGCGCCGAACGACCTCTGCTGCGCCGACTTCGTCGTGCCGGTGTCGACCCGGAGGCGGGGGTGGCGCTGCACTCTCGTAAGCCGGAGTGGCTACGCGTGGAGGCGCACATGGGTCCGGAGTACCAGTCACTGCGCACGCTGACCGAGGACCTGCGACTCGTCACGGTGTGCGAGGAAGCAGGCTGTCCCAACATCTTCGAGTGCTGGGCCTCGGGTACCGCGACCTTCATGGTGAACGGCGAGCGCTGCACCCGGGCCTGCGGTTTCTGCCTCATCGACACGCGCAAGCCCATGCCCCTCGATCCCACCGAGCCCGACCGCGTGGCGGAAGCGGTGGTGCGACTCGGGTTGCACCACGCGGTGATCACCTGCGTCGCGCGCGACGACCTACCCGACGGCGGGGCGGGCGCGATCGCTACGACCGTGCGCACCATACGCGAGCGATCGCCCGACACGACCGTCGAAGTGCTGACGAGCGACCTAAAGGGCGACCCGGCGTCGTTGGAACTGCTCATCGATGTTCGTCCCGACGTGCTGAACCACAACGTCGAGACGGTGGCGCGACTGCAACGCGCGGTGCGCCCGAGTGCGGGCTACCTGCGGAGTCTGACGGTTCTGGCCCGCTCACGCGCGGCGGGACTCACGACCAAGTCGGGGCTCATGGTCGGCCTCGGTGAGGAGGCCCACGAGGTTGAAGAGACCCTGGCCGATCTCGCCGCGGTCGGCGTCTCGATCGTGACCATCGGCCAGTACCTGAGGCCCACCGAAGCTCACCTGCCCGTCGCGCGCTACTGGGCGCCAGCCGAGTTCGACCACCTGGCCGAGCGAGGACGGCGCCTGGGACTTCACGTCCAGGCATCGCCGTTAACCCGTTCCAGTTACCACGCTCGCGAGGCTCTGGAGAACTCCACGCCCGTCGCGGCGCCGTCACGGCGCTAGGCGCACATTTCGCTCGTTGGGGTGGTAGAAATCTGTCATCGCCGCGCGGCGAACCAGACGGGCACATCGGCTCCCCGTCGAAAGGGGCATCGTGAGCATCATCGAACAGTCATTCATTCGGCGCGGTCGCGCATTGTTGGGTGGAGCGGTCGTCGCGTCACTGCTGACGCTCGGCGCCGGGTCCGTGAGTGCGGGCGCATCCACGCGGGTGTTGGCGACCGAGAGTGCCTTCTGCCACACGATCCTGACATTCCACTCTCACGCCCCGACGGGCACGACGTACTCGTCGTATCAGAAGTGGGCCAAGACCTACCTGCCCTTCTGGGAGAAGTTGGCGTCGGAGGCGCCGAGCAGTGGTTCCAAGAGGGTGCTCACCGAGCTCGTGACCATCTTGAAGCACGAGGCAACAGTGGCCAATTACAAGACACTGGGCACGTACATCGCGTCGCACCAGACGCAGTGGATCGCGGGCTGGAAGGCATTCACCAAGGACATCACTAACTGCGCGCTGTCGGCGTACTAGTTACCTGGACGGCGAGCGGGTAGGCGCCTCGCTACGTAATGCGTCTAGGGGTCAGGCCACGAAGTACTTAGCCCGCGGGTGATGGCAGACAATGGCGTCGGTGGTCTGTTCCGGGTGTAGCTGAAAGCCCTCCGAGACCACTACGCCGATGCGCCCGGCCTCGAGAAGGTCGGCGACCTTGGCATTGTCGGTGAGGTCGGGACAAGCCGGGTACCCCCACGAGTAGCGCCCCCCGCGGTACTGCTGGCGAAAGAGCCCTGTGAGAGTGGGACCGTCCTCGTCGGCGTAGCCGAGTTCGCCTCGTATCCGTCGGTGCCAGAGTTCGGCGAGGGCCTCGGCCATCTCCACGCCCAGTCCGTGCAGCATCAGATAGTCGGCGTAGCGATTCTCGGCGAAGAGCTCTTGGCAACGCTCCGAGACGCGTGGTCCCATGGTCACGAGCATGAAGGTGGCGTAGTCGTGATCGAGACTCTTCGTGTCTCGGAAGTAGTCGGCGATGCAAAGGAACGGCGCTTCGCGCTGACGCGGGAAATGGAACCTCGTGGCCTCGGTGTTGCGCTCGTCGTCGGTGTAGATGACCAGGTCATTGCCGTCGGCGGCCGCGGGGAAGTGGCCCCACACGACTTGGGGGATGAGCAGGTCGTCCTCTTTGGCTTGGCCCAGTTGCTCGCGCAGAACGGCGCTCACGCGTTCTTTAAAGGCCCGGTCGTCCTCGCCGCCTTCGGGACGGTACCCCCACTGGTTGCGAAAGAGCGCGGTCAGGTTCAGGTAGTCACTGATCTCGTCGACCGCGATGCTCTTGGCTACCCGGCTGCCCACGAACGGCGGCGGGTAGAGCCGGTTGTCAAGCTCGACCTCGGGACTGCGTTCCGGCAGACCCTCGGGGGCGGGTTCGTCGTCGCGGAACCGGCGCTGGACCTTCTTCTCTGAGACCACGCGACCGAAGGACGGGTCGTCCTCGCCGGCGCGTAGCTCGCCCAGGCGGTCCAGGACCCGAAGTCCCTCGAAGGCGTCTTTTCCGTAGAAGAGTCGGCCCTGGTAGATCGAGCGCAGGTCGCGCTCCACGTAGGTGCGCGTGAGGGCGGCGCCGCCGAGCAGGACGTCGACGTGGGACATCTCGAGCTCGTTCATGAGCTCGAGGTTCTCGCGCATGATGAGGGTGGACTTGACCAGTAGGCCGCTCATCCCCAAGGCGTCGGCGTGATGCTCCTCCACGGCGCCGAGCATCTCGTTGATGCCCACCTTGATGCCGAGGTTGATGACCTCGTAACCGTTGTTGGTCAAGATGATGTCGACCAGGTTCTTGCCGATGTCGTGAACGTCGCCCTTGACCGTGGCCAGGACGACGCGCCCGCGCCCGCCCTGGTCGTCCTTTTCCATGTGTGGCTCGAGGTAGGAGACGGCCGCTTTCATGGTCTCGGCGCTTTGGAGAACGAAGGGCAGCTGCATCTCGCCGCGCGCGAACTGATCGCCGACCTCGCGCATTCCGTCGAGCAGGACGTCGTTGACGATGTCGAGCGGCGCGGCACCGCCGTTCATCGCCTCGTCGAGGTCGACCTCCAACCCGGGTCGGACCCCGTCGACGATCCGGCGTCGCAGTCGCTCATTGAGTCCGAGTCCCTCCAGGTCCGCGGCGCTGGCCGTCGCGACCTTCGCGCCCTCGAACATTCCCAGCAGCTCGGACAACGGGTCGTAGCCCTCGCGGCGGCGGTCGTAGATCAGGTCCAGACAGACCCGTCGCGCCTCTTCGTCGACCCGTGAGAGGGGCAGGAGTTTGGCGGCGTGCACGATGGCAGCGTCGAGTCCGGCCTCGGCGCACTCGTGCAGGAAGACGCTGTTGAGCACCTGGCGCGCCGCTGGGTTGAGTCCGAACGAGACATTGGACAGGCCCAAGATGGTTCGCACGCCGGGCAGCTCGGTCTTCACGCGACGGATCGCCTCAATCGTCTCGATGCCGTCTCGGCGCGACTCGTCCATGCCGGTTGAAAGTGGCAATGCGAGCGCGTCGATGAAGACGTCCTCGGCGCTCAACCCATACCGCGTCACCGCGATGTCGGTCACGCGCCGCGCGACGCGCACCTTCCAGTCGGCGGTACGGGCCTGGCCGTCTTCGTCGATGCACGTGGCCACGATCGCCGCGCCGAACTCCGCGGCCAGTCCCATGAATCCGTCGAGGCGCGTCCCAGGTCCCTCGCCCTCTTCGAGGTTGACCGAGTTCAGGATGGCCTTACCCCCGAGCCACGTGAGCGCGGTACGCGCGACCGGCGTCTCGGTGGTGTCGACCATGACCGGCACCGATGACTGCGTCGCCAGGCGGCTCATCACCTCGTGCATGTCGGCGACGCCGTCGGCGCCGGTGTAGTCGACGCACACGTCGAGCAGGTGAGCACCCTCTTTGATCTGGTCGCGGCCGATCCCCACGCAGGTGTCCCAGTCACCTTCGAGCATGGCGTCGCGGAACTTCTTGGAGCCATTGGCGTTGGTGCGCTCTCCGACCAACAGGACGGAGGTGTCCTGGTCGTAGGGCGTCGCCGAGTAGATCGACGCGACCCCGGGTTCCAGGATGGGGGTTCGCGCGGCCGGAGTGAGCGGTCGGATCCGCGCCACGACCTCGGCGAGGTGCGTCGGCGTCGTGCCGCAGCACCCGCCGACCGAACGTACGCCGTACTCGGCCACGAACAGCGAGAGGTGCTCGGCCAGCGCGTCCGGCGTCAGGTCGTAGTGCATCTTTCCGTCCACGACGCTGGGCAGGCCGGCGTTGGGCATACACGAGACAATGGCCGGGGCGCTCTCGGAGAGCTGGCGCAGCGGCTCGTACATCTCGACCGGACCGGTCGCGCAGTTGAGCCCGATGACGTCCACACCCAGCGGAGAGAGTGCCGTGACCGCCGCGCCGATTTCGGTGCCCGGCAGCATACGTCCGGTGAGTTCGATCGTCACCTGCGCCTGGATCGGCACCACGCGCCCGACGCGGGCCATCGCGCGGTGGCACGCCGCGATGGCCGCCTTGCCCGACAGAAGGTCGAACATCGTCTCGACCAGGAGGAGGTCGACGCCGCCGTCGAGGAGCCCGAGGGCCAACTCCTCGTAACTGGCCGACAGGTCGTCGTAGGAGATCTGGCCCAACGTGGGGAACTTGGTGCCCGGCCCGATGGAGCCGGCGACGAAGCGTGGCGACGTCGCAGTCGCGTACTCGTCGGCCACGCGCCGGGCGATCGTCGCCGACGCGTGGGCCAGCTCGCGAGCGCGTTCGGCGATGCCATACTCGGCCAGGACGACCGAAAAAGCGCCGAAGGAGTCGGTCTCGATAGCGTCGACGCCAACGTCGAGGAAGGACCGGTGGAGTTTTTCCACGACGTCGGGCCGCGTGATGGGCAGGACCTCGTTGCACCCCTCCAGGGCGGCGCCGCCGAAGTCGTCGGCGTGCAGGTCCATCAACTGGAAGTTGGTGCCGGTCGCCCCATCGAAGATGACTACGCGCTCGGCCAGGGCGGCGAGGTAGGGGTCGTTGCCTGCCGGTCGGGCGTAGGGGGGGCGCGCGGGCGGCTCCATTAGTGAGTCAGGCTACCGGTGAACTTGTCTCACTACGCTGAGTGCGTGAAGGTGTACACCCGCGCCGGCGACAACGGCACCACCGGTCTCTACTTCGGCGGGCGGGTCGCCAAGAGCGACGATCAGATCGAGGTCAACGGCGCCGTCGACGAGGCGCAGGCCGCGCTCGGCTGGGCCCGCTCGCTCTCCGAGCCCGGCGCCGAACTCGATCAGTTGCTGATCTCTCTCGAGCGTGACCTCTGGGTGCTGATGTCCGAGGTGGCCACGGCGCCCGCGAACCGCCACAAGCTGGTCGACGGCCGCTCTCGAGTGACCAGCGCAATGGTCTCGCGTCTCGAAGAGGAGATCGACCGCCTGGCCGAGGACATCGTCGTTCCCAACGACTTTCTGGTGCCCGGCGAGAGTCGCCAAGCCGCGGCCCTCGACGTCGCGCGCACCGTGGTGCGGCGGGCCGAGCGGGTCGCCGTGCGCTACGCGCTGGACGACTCCCTGGTCGTGAGCTACCTCAACCGCCTCAGCGACCTGGTCTGGACGATGGCGCGCTGGGCCGAGGGCTCACATCACCTGACCGCTCGCGTCGACTAACCCAAAAAGGACACCATGCCACTATCTGCTCGCGTCACGACTGCGACCGAAGGCGCCACCCGCGCCACGGTGGTCGTCCCGGTGACCTTCGACGGGGGCGAGGCCGCGGTTGCCGCGGCGGTGCCCGAGGTGGTCGGGGGCCATTCGCTGCCACGCATCTTTTCCGCGGCCTGGTGCGCCCAACAGGGTCTCAAGGAGACGCCGGGCAGCTCCACGGTCGTGCGCTCCTTCGCCGGCCTCAACGTGGCCCTGGTGACCTTGGGCGCGACGCTCAATGACCCCGAGGCCTACCGATTGGCCGGAGCCGCCGCGGTGCGCTGCGCGGGCGAGGGCGACGTGGCCTTCCTGTTGGCCACCGGCGGGCTCGACGACCCCACTGCCCTAGCCCAGGCCCTCGTGGAAGGCGCGCTCCTGTCGTCGTACCGCTTCAAGTCGACATCTCCTGATGCGTCGTTCGATGTGGTGCCCCTCGGCGATCCCCTGCCGAGCGTGGGCGTGCACGACCAGGTGAGCGAAGGCGTGCGGCGCGGCGTGATCGTGGCGCGGGGGGCCAACTGGGCCAAACGGCTCGTGGACACTCCGGCCGGCGACCTCTCGCCGAAGCGCCTCGCCAACGCCGCGCGCGACCGGGTCGAGGGCGACCCCTTCGTCACCGTCGACATCTGGACGAAGTCGCGGATCGTCGACGAACGCCTCGGCGCACTGTTAGGAGTGAGCCAAGGGTCGCATCAGCCACCCCGACTCATCTGGGCGACCTACGACCCCGACCCCAGCACGTCGCTGCCGCACGTGGCACTCGTGGGCAAGGGTGTCACGTTCGACTCGGGCGGCCTCTCGCTCAAGACCGGCGAGGGCATGATGACGATGAAGACGGACATGACCGGATCGGTCGAGGTGGTCGCCGCACTGTCGATCGCCAGTCGATTGGGTCTGCGCGTCAAGGTGACGGCGATCGCCCCGTTGGCGGAGAACCTTCCGGGAGGGAGCGCGATCAAGCCCGGCGACATTTTGACGGCGCGCAACGGAACGACCATCGAGGTGCTCAACACCGACGCTGAGGGCCGGCTTCTCTTGGCCGACGGCCTCAGCCTGGCCGCAGAGATCAATCCGGACGCCATCATCGACGTGGCGACGCTGACCGGGGCGCAGCGCGTCGCCCTCGGCGATCAGATCGGGGCCTACTTCGCGTCCACCGAGGAGCTGGCCGCCTACGTCGACGCGGCGAGCGCGACGTCCGGCGAGCCGTTCTGGCGGCTCCCGTTCCACGACGGATACGAGGCGCACGTCGAGTCTGACGTGGCCGACGTGAAGAACATTGGCAAACCGTTGCTCGCCGGCGCGTTGATTGCCGCGTTGATCCTGCGTCGATTCACCGACGGGCGACCCTGGGTCCACCTGGACATCGCTGGCCCCTCGCGCGCGGACGTCGATCGTGGCTACACGACCAAGGGTGGCACGGCCTTCGGTGTCCGCACGCTGGTGGCCCTGCTCAACGCCGTCGCTGAGGACGCGATTCCGGACTAGTCGCCGACGCGCGAGACCCGCGCCGATCGCGCGGGAACGTCGCGCCCGCGCGAGGACGTCGGTCGGTCGGCGCCGTCGTCGTGACCGATGAGCACCGTGGCGACCAGCTCCTCGTCACCCGCACCGATCCACGCCAACACCCGAGTGGAGTGTCGAAAGTTGCCCCACAGCGCGGCCTGCCAGTCCGACTCCTCGAGTAAAAGGAGCAGCGCCATCGTGGCCATGGCGGCGTCGACGTACCAGTAAGGGACGGGCCACGCGTCGCGCTCGTCCAGACCCGACGCGGCCTTGTCAGGCTCCGCGTAGCGACGCAAGTAGTCATCGACCCGTGCGGTCACGATCACCGCGGCGCCCGCGCGGGCCAACCCGGCGTAGCGACGCGACGACCCACGCCACTGCGCGTCCGTCGCCGCCTCGAAGTAGTCGCCGATCCGATCAGCCGAGACGACGTGCATCCGTACGCCGGCCGCATTACCGGCGGTAGGCGCGCGTAACGCGTCGGCGCACAGTCCCTCGAGCCACGTCGCGTCGACGGGCGTCGCGTCGAAGGAGCGAACCATCCGGCGCCGGGCGAGGAGGTCGCGCAGGTCCACGCGACGGGTTTAGCAGTCGCCCGGTCGTGATTGTTGACTCGCAAGGTAATATTTCATTGAGCCCTAGGAGTGTCCGTGCCCTCACCGCGAGAACTGTTGAACGCCGCGAAGGCGGAGATTCGCGAGGTCGACCCGCACGAGGTGGCCGAACACCTCGACACGTACAACCTGCTGGACGTGCGCGAGCCCGATGAGTACGAGCAGGGCGCGGTGCCGGGCGCCGTGCACATCCCGCGGGGTCAGTTGGAGTTTTCCGTCGAGGGGCGTTTACCCGACAAGGACGCGCCCATCGCCGTCTACTGCGCGGGCGGCACTCGTTCAGCGTTCGCCGCCAAGACCCTCAAGGATCTGGGCTACGCCGACGTTGTCTCGATCATCGGGGGATTCAACAGGTGGAAGGACGAGGGTCTGGACTGGACGTCGCCGCGTTCGCTGACCTCCGATCAGCGCAATCGCTATCAGCGTCACCTACTCCTGCCTGAGGTGGGAGTAGAGGGCCAGATGAGGCTCCTCGACGCCAAGGTGCTTCTGCTCGGCGCGGGCGGCCTGGGATCGCCCGCGGCGCTGTATCTGGCCGCCGCCGGGGTCGGCACCATCGGCATCATCGACATGGATGTGGTCGACGCCTCCAACCTGCAGCGTCAGGTCCTGCACAACGTCGACCGCATCGGCATGCGCAAGGTCGACTCCGCGCGCCAGACTCTCGAGGCCATCAATCCGGACCTCACCGTCAAGACCTACGACACGCGCCTAGGAGCCGACAACGTGCTGGAGATCTTTGACGGCTACGACCTCATTGTCGACGGGACCGACAACTTCCCGACGCGCTACCTGGTCAACGACGCCGCGCTGCTCAAGCGCATCCCCGTGGTCCACGGTTCAATCTTCCGCTTCGACGGCCAGGTCACGGTCTTTGACCCGTACGTCGGGCCGTGCTACCGCTGCATGATCCCCGAGCCACCGCCGGCCGAGCTCGCGCCCAGCTGCGCCGAGGCCGGCGTCCTCGGCGTGCTTCCCGGCATCATCGGGTCGATCCAGGCCGTCGAGGCGATCAAGATGCTGCTGGATCTCGGCGATCCGCTGGTCGGACGCCTGCTGACCTACGACGCGCTCGACGAGAGCTTCCGCTCCTTCAAGGTTCGTCGTGACCCGGACTGCCCGGCGTGCGGCGACAACGCCGCGCCGATCGTGATCGCGGAGTACGACGACCTGTGCATGCCCCACCCAGTCCAAGCGGCGTCAGCCCTTTAGGACAACCGTTCCCGCCAGGCGGTCGTGCAACGTCTGGCGGCGCTCATTCATGAGCGAGTAAAGGAAGTCAACCAACGCCAGGAGCGAGATCGACACGGTCCAGGTCCCGGCGCGGGTACCGGTCGACCCGCCGGAGTACTGCGACAGGCTGTAGAGCAGGTAGGGCAGCCACCGGCGCACCGCCTGGGACCTCGTGATCCGCTGTCCGGTGAGCGCGTCGCGCACACGCGTGCCCACGATGCGGTTGCCAATCGTCTGGCCACTCGGGAGCGACAACATGCCAATCAGGTACACCGCGTTGACGACGATCGACAAAGCAGTTCCAAAGTCCGCGTTGGCCACGGCGTCACCGATCAGGTACGCCCCGAGTCCCGGGATCAAGAGGATGAGTCCGTCGCAGATCGTGGCGCCGACGCGGAGCCAGAACCCGGCGTAGGCCACGGTTGTGCGCTGGGTGAGCACCTCCGCCGTCGCGCCGCAGACCGGGCACGGCAGGTCGTTGATCTCCGTACCGCACCGGGGACAGTACATAGCAACATTCTGGTCTACCGCGTGGCGCCAACGCGGTTCTGCCTACGACCGCGAACTATGCCGGAGAGCGACGCGTTTCGGTACGATGCCCACGGAGGTGAAACATGCGGAACATGCTTCGTCTGATGAGCGCGGGACCAGCCTTTTTCGTCAGTGCCTGGTTGATGATGATCTTCGCGGGTATTACGCACGTGGATCTCGGGATTCGACCCTTCGGCTACCTGACGTCCATGGTGGTGACGATCGGACTGTGGCTGGTGATGGCTCCGGCGATCGGCGCGGTGGCCCGGCGCAGATCGTGGCACAACCTGATGAAGTGAGCTCGTGAATCCGGACGAACTGTTCTCACGGATGCGCCGACACCTGTCCGTGTCGCGCGCGTTCGGCACGGCGTACGAACGAAATGGCACGATGGTCATACCGGTGGCGATGGTGGCCGGTGGCGGCGGCGCGGGGGAGGGGATCGCGCCACCACCCGAGGCAACTGACGTGGACACCAACGGCGACGAACCGGCCCGTGGCGCGGGGTCGGGGTCCGGTGGTGGTTTCGGCGGCGTGGTCGTTCCCGTGGGTGTCTACGTCGTTGACGACGAGCGCGTTCGGTGGGTGCCCGCGGTCAATCCCAACTTCGTCTTCCTCGTCGCGGTCGTGGCGCTGCGTCTCGCCACCAAGCTGATTCGTCGCCGTCGCGCCCACTAGGAGCGCAGTACCGCCCGGCGACACCGGGGGCGCGACCTAATCTGACTTCGTGACGACCGGCGAACGCGCCACTGACTCGGGCATCGAGATCCAGCCCGTCTACGGCCCCGAGGACTTGAGGGGCTTCGAGCCGGCGCGCGACCTCGGTCAGCCGGGCTCCTACCCCTTCACCCGAGGCGTTCAGGAGACGATGTATCGCGGGCGGCTGTGGACCATGCGCCAGTACGCCGGCTTCGGGAGCGCCGAGGCCACGAATGAACGCTTCAAGTTCCTGCTGCGCGCGGGCCAGACGGGACTGTCGTGCGCCTTTGACCTGCCAACGCAGATGGGCCTGGACGCGGACCACCGGCGCGCCGAGGGCGAGGTCGGGCGCGTCGGCGTCACCATTTCGTCGCTGGACGACATGCGCCGGCTCCTCGCGGACCTGCCCCTCGATGAGGTGACGACGTCGATGACGATCAACGCAACGGCGGCCACGTTGCTCCTGCTCTACCAGTTGGTGGGCGAGGAGAACGGCGTTCCCGGAGGCGCGCTGCGCGGGACGATCCAGAACGACATCTTGAAGGAGTACGTCGCGCGCGGGACCTACATCTACCCGCCCCGGCCCTCCATGCGCCTGGTCGTCGACACGTTCGCCTACTGCGCAAAGGAGATGCCCCAGTGGAACACCATCTCGGTGTCGGGGTACCACATCCGAGAGGCCGGTTCGACGGCCGTCCAAGAGGTGGCATTCACGCTGGCCAACGCGATTGCCTACGTTGAGGCGGCACTCACCGCCGGACTGACGATCGATCAGGTGGCCCCACGGCTCAGCTTCTTCTTCAACGCGCACAACAACCTGTTCGAAGAGGTGGCCAAGTACCGGGCGGCACGGCGCATCTGGGCGAGCGTGGTGAGGGATCGATTCCACGCCACTGACCCGCGCTGCATGATGATGCGTTTTCACACACAAACCGGCGGGTCCACCCTGACCGCCCAGCAGCCCGAGAACAACATCGTGCGCACGACCCTTCAGGCCCTGGCGGCGGTGCTCGGGGGCACGCAGTCGCTGCACACCAACGGCTTCGACGAGGCCCTGGGACTGCCGACCGAGCACGCGGCTCGCCTGGCGCTGCGCACCCAGCAAGTCATCGGGTACGAGTCAGGGGTCCCGGACACCGTCGATCCGCTCGCCGGTTCGTACTTCGTCGAGAACCTGACCAACGAGGTCGAGCGGCGGGTTCGCGAGTATCTCGTGGCGATCGACGAGCGCGGCGGGTCCGTTGAGGCGATTGAGGCGGGGTACCTCCAAGGCGAGATCGAGACCGCCGCCTACCAGGCCGCGCGCGCGGTGGAGAGCGGCGAGTCAGTCGTCGTCGGCGTCAATCGCTTCACCGAGGACCAGACCGTCGCCACCGACGTGTTCCCGATCGACGAGGAACAGCAGCGCCGCCAGGTCGAGCGCGTGCGAGAGTTCAAGGGCCAGCGCGACGCGACGGCCGTTCGGGCGGCCCTCAGCGACGTCGCAACCGCCGCGCAGGGCTCATCGAACCTGCTGTATCCCATGAAGGTGGCTCTGAGCGTCGGGGCCACCCTGGGCGAGGTCGCTGACACCTTGCGCACCGAGTTCGGGGAGTATCACCCGGGCTGAGCAGTCGCCGGGCGGAACCTCCACTCCCGCACGGCGAACCAAGCGACGTTTGTTCGATATTTGAGCAACCGGGGCGGAGAATCACACACTCCTTCGTTAGAGTTTCCTCCTCCGGGTTGGAGTCGACCCGACGACTCGAGAGGTGTTCCAAGTGCGACTAGTGCGTGTGGTCGCGGCATTGGGCGCGGCACTTGTGCTGTCGTTCTCAATGGCCGCAGGGGCAACGAGCACACCACTCGCGTCGCATCTTCTGACGAAGTCTCAGATGCCGGCGCATTTCGTACTCGAACACCTGACAGTGTCGGACACCGCGACGTGTCCGGAGTCCAGCTTCCAACTTCGTTCGCCTGTTACTTCGGTGCGCGTGGCATTTGCGGACGCGACGGTCACGCACACGTTGGTTGTGGAGAAGCTCTACACGTCCAACAAGCCAGTGGTCGCGCTTGTGAAAGCCGTCAATAGCGTGACCCGGTGCCAGTCCTCCAGCGGATCGCTCTCCGGCTACTCCGTCTCCCAGTCGATCCAGCCAGTCAAGATCGGTACCGTGGGCGCCCCTGTTCGCGCGTTCTCGGTGCTGGTCAATGCGGGTCCCGACGTGGTGGACGGTTACCTGGCGTTCGCGACGCGAGGCACCACCGTGATCTCGATCGGCGAAGCGTCCGCCAGTGCGCTCAGCGTGCGCGGCTTTCGCAGGCTGGTCGTCAAAGCGCTAGCTCGCATCCCTCGTTAGTCGCAGTTGGCAGTCAGCGGCGAGGGTATTTGGATCGTCCTCGTCGCACGACCACATCACGTCGCGCGAGCTGGAGCGTCAGACCGGGGACTGAAAGTGCGTGACGACCGGCGGTTCGCTATAGAAGATGTGGGTCAGGTCGCGCCAGGTCGTGTAGCGGTCAGAGTCGCGAAAGGCCGTGTGGGCTTCGACGGAGGACCACTGCACGAGGAGGAGGTAGGTGGACGGGTCCTCGATCTGACGACGCAACTCGGCACCGTGGCACCCCGGTGCCGACTCGATGACCGGACGAGCGAGTCCAAACGACATTTCAAACTCGTCCTCGCGACCGGGGTTCACGTGCAGCATTGCGTGCTCGACGATCATGATCGGGCCACCAGTCGTGCACGCAGAGCTACGTCCTGAGCGACGAGGATCGCGGTGCTGGCGAGAGCGATGGCGCCGTCGACAACCGCTTCATCAGCGGCGGGCGTCACGCACGCGCGGGTGAAGGCCGGTTGGTGGTTGACGGCCCCATTGGTCGGTATCCCGATGAGCGGGTGGATGGTGGGGACGACCAGGGAGACGTTGGCCATGTCGGTCGAAATCGTCGGCGGGCGAGCCCCGTTGGCATCAGAATCAAATCGCCGTCCGAGACCTTCGGCGGCCTCGCGGTAGTGGGCCAAGATCTGAGGATCCGCCTCCATGTGCGAGAAGGGTTGTCCCAACTCCTGGACCTCTAGTTGGGCGCCCGTGGCCAGAGACCCCGCCTCGAAACAGGCGTTCACGCGCCGACGCAGGTCGACCAGTCGCTCGGCCGTGCCCGAGCGACACATGAAGCGTCCGACAACTCGCGAGGCGATGATGTTGGCCGCCACACCACCTTCGGTAATGAAGCCGTGAACCTGGTCGTCGGGCCGTAGCTGTTGACGCAGTAGGCCGATCGCGACCTGGGCCAGCGTCATCGCGTCGAGGGCGTTCACTCCCTCCCACGGCGCGGCCGAGGCGTGAGCCTCTCGACCCGTGAAGACGACCTCGAACTGGTCCACGGCCAGGCAGGTCGCGTTCAGTCGATCCTCGGGCCAAGGATGGACCATCATCGCGGCGTGGATGTCGGCGAAGTAGCCCGCGTTGATCAGGTCGATCTTGCCGCCGCCGCCCTCTTCGGACGGCGTGCCCAGCAACGTGACGGTGAGGTCGAGCTCGTCGGCGACCGCCGCCAGACCGATTGCCGCGCCCAGTGACGACGCCGCGATGATGTTGTGCCCGCAGGCGTGCCCCACGAAGGGCAGCGCGTCGTACTCCGCGCAGAAGGCGACGTGCAGTGATCCGCTGCCGCGCGTCGCGCGAAAAGCCGTCGCCAGTCCGGCGGACTCGCGCTCGAGCACGAAGCCCGCACCTTCGGCCGCTGACGCGACGGCTTCGGCGCTGAGGTGCTCCTCGTATCCCAGCTCGGGGTGGTCATGGACGTAATGGCTGACCTCGATCAGCGTGTCGCGAGCGTCGTTGATCGCCTCGGCCGCGGCGACGTCCGGGTTCATTCGACGACCGCGACGACGTCACCGGCGCTGACGGAGTCCCCTTCGGACACCGAGATACTGGTCACCACGCCACTGCGTTCAGCGTTGACCATGTTCTCCATCTTCATGGCCTCGAGGATGGCAATCGTCTCACCGGCCTCGACCTCTTGACCGACCTCGGCCACGACCTTGACAATGGTTCCCTGCATGGGGACGGTGACCTTGCCCTGGCCACTGCCGACCACACCGGCGTGGTGTTCACGCCGGGGTTTGGCGGCGGTGCTGAGCGGCCGTCCGAGCCCGTCTTCGCTCGGGTCGGGGATCCACAGCGCGACGTTGACGCGGCGTCCGTTGACCTCGGCGGTCACGTCCTTGCGCACGCGCCCCTCGCCAACCGATACGACGGGCGCCGCGGCCGCCGGCAGCAAGGAGAAGTCGAGTTTCTCCTCCACCCACTTGGTGGAGTGCGTGCCGTTGACGAACTCCTCGCTGGACAGGATGATCACGTCGGCCGGCAGCGTGGTGGCCACGCCTTCGAGGCGGGTCTCTTCAATGGCGCGCAGGGCGCGCCGACGAGCCCGTTCGCGGTCCGGCCCCCAGACGATCAATTTGCCAATGAGGTTGTCGTAGTACTGCGAGACCATGTCGCCGGTCTCGTACCCGGCGTCGAGGCGCACGCCCGGGCCGGCCGGGGTGTCGAAGCGAGTGATGACGCCCGGTGACGGGGTGAACCGTCCGTCGGAGGGGTCCTCGGCGTTGATCCGAATTTCGATCGCGTGCCCCGTGCGCACGACCTCGTCTTGGCCGAAGGACAGTGCTTCGCCCGCGGCGATGCGTAACTGCCACTCGACCAGGTCCAGGCCGGTGACCATCTCGGTCACCGGGTGCTCGACCTGGAGCCGGGTGTTCATCTCCAAGAAGAAGAAGGCGCCGTCCTGGTAGAGGAACTCGACGGTCCCGGCGTTGACGTAGCCACACGCCCGCGATACCTTGACCGCGGCCTCGCCCATGACGACGCGCAGATCGTCAGGGAAGTTCGGCGCGGGCGACTCTTCGATGAGCTTCTGGTGACGTCGCTGCGCGGAGCAGTCGCGCTCTCCGAGCCACAGCGTGGACCCCTGTCGGTCCGCCAGGACCTGCATCTCGATGTGCCGGGGCCACGTGAGGTATCGCTCCACGTAGCACTCGGGGCGCCCGAAGTAGCTCTGCGCCTCGCGTTGGGCGCTCTCCAGCGCGCTCGCGGCCTCACTGGCCTCGCTCACGACCTTCATGCCGCGCCCGCCGCCGCCGAAGGCGGCCTTGATCGCGACCGGCCAACCCACCTCATTGCCGAACGCCACGACCTCGTCGGCGTGGGCCAGCACCTCGCTGCGCCCGGGCACCCCCGCCACACCCGCGCGTTCGGCGGCGTGGCGCGAGGAGATCTTGTCGCCCATGACCTCGATTGCCTCGGGCGGCGGACCGATGAAGGTGACGCCGCGCGAGGTGATGGCCCGTGCGAACTCGGCGTTCTCCGAGAAGAACCCGTAGCCCGGGTGTACCGCGTCGGCCCCCGAGCGCTCCAGGGCGTCGAGTATTGCCTCGGTGTTGAGGTAGCTTTCCGCGGCAGTGGAGCCGCCGAGGGCGTAGGCCTCGTCGGCCAGGCGAACGTGCAGGGCGTTGCGGTCCAACTCGGAGTAGACCGCGACGGTTCCGATGCCCATCTCGCGACAGGTGCGTATCACCCGCACGGCGATCTCGCCGCGATTGGCGATGAGCACCTTTTGCAGCACGCGGACCTCCCCGATCGGCAGACATTTTCTACCACTCGTCCCCAAAACCCTAATGTTTGGTGGTGGTTACGATCGTCTGGCGCGTCCAGCACTTTGACGAGATCGACTCGACGAACACCTGGGTGGCCTCGAAGGCCCTCGAGGGCGCGGCCGAGGGTCTCGTGTGCGTGGCGGACTTCCAGATGAAGGGCAACGGACGTCGGGACCGCACCTGGGAGGCGCTGGCGCGTAGCGCCCTGCTGTGCTCGGTGCTGCTACGTCCGCGCGTGGATCTGGACGACCTGCAACTCGGAGTGGCCGCGGTCTCGCTGGCCCTGCGAGCGGCGCTGGTTCGACTCTGCGGCGTGCGCCCGGAGCTCAAGTGGCCCAACGACCTGCTGGTTCGCGACGTGAAGGTGGCCGGCGTGTTGGCCGAGGTGTTGGCCACCGACGAGGGTCCCGCGCTTGTCGTGGGGTTTGGGGTCAACCTGACCGCACACCCTGACGGAGCGACCAGCATCACCGAGGCCGCCGGCGTCACGATCACCGCCCCGGCGCTGCTCGACATTGTCTTGGAGGAGTTGGAGCCGCGTCGCGCGCAGATGGAGGAGCCCGACGGCCGTGCGGAGCTGCGGGGCGAGTACGAACGAGCCCTGGTCACCGTGGGGCGACGAGTTCGCGTCGAACTCGCCAGCGCGGTGCACGAAGGCCAGGCTCGCGGCGTCGACGACGTGGGGCGCCTCGTCGTCGAGGTCGACGGCGTCGAGCGGGTATTTGCCGCCGGCGACGTCGTGCACCTGCGACCGGCGACCAACGAGGTGGCGTGAGCACAACCGCGCGCGTTCTGGTGACGGGTGCGGGGGGCCAGGTTGGTGTCGACCTACTGGACGTACTGAATGGAACGCTGCCCCCCGGGGGCGACGGCGACTTCCAGCCCGACGGGCGACCGATCGGCGCCGATGAGTTCGACGTCATCGGTCTCACGCACCACGACCTGGACGTCGGCGACGCTGACGCCGCGCGTCGGGCGGTCGCCGCCACCCAACCCGACGTGATCGTTCATCTGGCGGCCTATACCGCGGTGGACCGAGCCGAGGGCGAGGCCGCCGAAGCGTTTCGGGTCAACGCCGGTGGTACCGCGGCGTTGTCGGACGCCGCGCGAGAGTTCGGCGCCCACCTGATCGCGGTTTCGACTGACTACGTCTTCGACGGAGAAAAGGGCGGGGCCTACGTTGAAGACGATGACCCGAACCCCCTCAACGTCTACGGGGCCTCCAAGCTGGCCGGCGATCGTGCCTGCCGCGCCGTGGACACGCTGGTACGCACGTCGTGGGTGATGGGGACGCGCGGGCGCGGCGTCATCAACGTCATCTGCCAGCGAGCTCGCTCGGGCGAGACGGTGCGATTCGTCACCGACCAGACCGGCACCGTCACGGTCGCCGCGGACTTGGCACGGGCGCTGGCGACACTGGTGCGAGAGCGCCCGGGCGGGGTCTGGCACGTGGCCAATCCACCGGCCACGACCTGGTACGACGTCGCGGCGTTCGTGGGCGCGACCCTCGGTCGGCCTGAAGGTTTCGCCCAGCCGATCGTGACGAGTGAGCTGACACCAGCGCCCGCGGCGAGTCGCCCGCGTCGTAGTGACCTCGACTCATCCAAATGGTCCGCGCGGTGGCAAGAGTTGCCGCACTGGCACGACGGCGTGGAGCGACTGGTGCGCGGTCTGGAAGCTGCGACGTGAGTGACGAGCGCGTCTGCGCGGTGGTGGTGGACTACCACGCGGAAGAGGCTCTCGGCGCGTGCGTCGACACCCTTCACTCCAACGATGTCTCGACGGTGGTTGTGGTGGAGAACGGCGAAGCCGGGTCGTCTCCGCCAGCGCTCATCGGCCGCGACGTGATACTGGTAGAGCCTGGACTCAATCTCGGGTACGGCCGTGGGGTGAATCGTGGTGCGGCGATGGCGCCACCGAGCAGGTATCTGGTGGTGTCGAACCCTGACGTCGTGACCCACGACGGCGCAGTCACGGCGCTGTGCGACTACTTGGACGCGCACCCCGAGGTGGCCATTGTGGGACCGCGCATCTTGCGACCCGACGGCACGACGTACCCCTCCCAGCGGGTCTTTCCGAATATCTGGCTCGCCGGGGCTCACGCGCTTTTGGCGCCACTGTGGCCGTCGAACCCGGCGACGCGGGCCTATCGTTCGGCGCGATCCGACGGCACGGTGGACTGGGTCTCGGGCGCCTTCTTCGTGATACGTCGCGAGGTCTTTGAACTGGTGGGCGGGTTCGACGAGCGTTACTTCATGTTCGCCGAGGAGATGGCGCTGTGCTGGCAAGTCCGCGAGCGCGGATTCGCCGTGGCGGGCGTGCCCGAGGCGGTGGTGACTCACGTGGAGGGCCTGTCGCGCCAGCGCGCGTCACGCTCGATGATCCTGGCGCATCACGCCAGCGCACTGCGCTTCGAGTGGCAGACGGCGCGCGGGGTGCGCCGACTGCTGGCGCCCCTGGCCAGCCTGGTCCTGGTCGTGCGCTTGGCTTTGGTGCTGGCCCTGAGGTCCGGCCCCCGGAGCGGCGCGTAGACTTTCGGCGGGGCTGTGGCTGGTTCTGTGGTTGAAAGTCGATGCCAGCCGCGGGCAAAGCGACCCACGTAAGGCGTCTTTTTGGCGCTGAGCATGGCGCGGTTTAGAAGTAAGTCCTGCCTCGAGACGGCCAAACTGGTCGCCGCGAGAGCCGGTTGACAGTGCGGTATCGATCCCGGAGAGCGTTTTCGCTGCCGGGAGCGCGCACCAACACCGCCGCAGGCAGGTGTGGGGTCAAAGACCAGGTCAGACAGCCGCAGCCCCGAAGAATCGCCATCACGGCCGGTAGGGTGAGTCACGACATGAGTGTTTTCAACAAGATTCTGAAGGCCGGCGAGGGCAAGCGCGTACGCCAGCTGGCCGAGCTGGTCGGCCCCATCAACGACCTGGCCGGGGAGATGGCCGCCCTGACCGACGCCGAACTGCGCGCCAAGACCGACGTCTTCAAGGAGCGCCTCGCCGAGGGCGAGACCCTCGACGACCTGCTCCTCGAGGCGTTCGCCGTCGTGCGCGAGGCCGCCACCCGCGTTCTCGGTCAGCGCCCCTACGACGTCCAGCTGATGGGTGCGATGGCCCTGCACTTCGGGTGGATCGCCGAGATGAAGACTGGCGAGGGCAAGACCCTCGTCTCGACGCTGCCGGTGTACCTGAACGCCTTGGCCGGACAGGGTGTCCACGTGGTCACGGTGAATGACTACCTGGCCACGCGCGACTCGAACTGGATGGGCGCCGTCCACCGGTTCCTGGGCCTCACCGTTGGCCGGGTGGGTCCCGACCTGCCTGACTTTGAGCAAAAGCGCGAGGCCTACGCCAGCGACATCACCTACGGCACCAACACGGAGTTCGGCTTCGACTACCTGCGCGACAACATGGCGCGGCTGCGCGAGCACATGGTCCAGCGCGGCCACCACTACGCCATCGTCGACGAGGTGGACTCGATCCTGATCGACGAGGCGCGCACGCCGCTGATCATCTCGGGTCCGGCGTCGGACGTGACCAAGCTCTACTACCAGTTCGCGTCCATCGTGCGCACGCTCACGCGCGACGTCGACTACGAGGTCGACGAGGAGAAGAAGACGGTCGTGCCCACCGAGGCGGGCATCGAGAAGGTCGAGCGCCAGCTGGGCGTGGCCAACCTCTACGACGCGGTGGCCACCAACTACGTCCACCAGTTGGGTCAGGCCCTGCGGGCCAAGGAACTCTTCTTTCGCGACAAGGACTACCTGGTCGACGCCGGCGAGGTCAAGATCGTCGACGAGTTCACCGGCCGCACCCTGGACGGCCGGCGTTGGTCCGACGGTCTGCATCAGGCGGTCGAGGCCAAGGAGCGTGTGCGCATCCAGGAGGAGAACCACACCTGGGCCACGGTGACGCTGCAGAACTACTTCCGCCTCTACGAAAAGCTCGCGGGCATGACCGGCACCGCCGAGACCGAGGCGGCCGAGTTCGGCAACACCTACAAACTCTCCGTCGTGCCCATTCCGACCAACCTGCCGTCGCGGCGCGAGGACGAGGGCGACCTCATCTACAAGACCGAAGCCGCCAAGTTCGCGGCCATTGTTGACGACGTGCGCGAGCGCAGCGACCGCGGCCAGCCGATCCTGTTGGGCACCGCGTCGGTCGAGAAGTCCGAGCTGCTCTCTCGCGAGTTGTCCAAGGCCGGCGTGGCCCACGAGGTCCTCAACGCCAAGCAGCACTTCCGGGAGGCCGAGATCGTGGCCCAGGCGGGGCGCCTGCATTCGGTGACGGTGGCCACCAACATGGCTGGTCGTGGTGTGGACATCGTCCTGGGCGGTAACGCGGAGGGACTGGCGCGTCGCGACGCCGCCGCCAAGGGCTTCGAGCCAGGCACCGATGAGTTCGATGCGGCGTACCGCGAGGCATTGGCCACGTTGAGTGCGACCTGCGCCGCCGAGGCCACGAAGGTGGTCGAGCTCGGCGGCCTGTACGTGCTGGGTAGTGAACGACACGACTCGCGTCGCATCGATAATCAGCTGCGCGGTCGCTCGGGTCGTCAGGGTGACCCCGGCGAGAGCCGGTTCTACCTCTCACTCGAAGACGACCTGCTTCGACTCTTCGCGACCGGCGCGGTGTCGTGGGTCATGGACCGCACGATGCCCGAGGAGTTGCCGATCGAGGCGAAGATGGTCTCCAAAGCCATCGAGCGTGCTCAGAACACGGTCGAGGCGCGCAACGCCGAGATCCGCAAGGACGTGCTCAAGTACGACGAGGTGATGAACGAGCAGCGCAAGGTCATCTACGCGCGCCGCCAACAGGTGATCGACGGCGAGGACATCCACGACGCCACCATCGAGATGATCGAAGTGATCCTGGGCGGGGTGGTCGAGTCACGCCTCGAGTCCGAGTTCGCCGAGGAGTGGGACCTCAACGCCCTGATCGTGGACCTGATGAACTACTACCCGACGCGTCTCACGCTCGAGACGCTCGACGCCTACGACGACTGCGAGGACATCATCGCCCTGGTCGTCGAAGACGCCCTCGGTCTCTACCAGGACAAGTGCGAGGCGTTCGTCGGGGGACTGGACACCGCCAAGGACATCGAGCGCGACGTCATGCTGCAGATCCTCGACCAGCGCTGGCGCGACCACCTGTCAGACATGGACTACTTGCGCGACGGGATCCATTTGCGCCAGGTCGCTCAGCAGGACCCCCTGACCGCGTGGCAGCGCGAAGGGTACGTCATGTTCGAGCACCTGCTCGACGCGGTGAACCACGACTTCGTGCGTTACATCACGCACGTCGAAGCGGTGGTCGAGCCCGTCGACGCGGACGACGAGGGCCTCGAGGGCGCGCAGACCAACGTCGCCGAGGTCGCCCCGGGCGGCACCGAGTTGCCGGCGCACGGCCGGCGCGCCACCCCGGCCAAGCCTGCCCCGAAGCAGGGGGACAAGATCGGTCGCAATGAGCCCTGCTGGTGCGGATCGGGTCGCAAGTTCAAGCAGTGCCATGGCCGACCATAAGGCCGAGAACACTCTTCGCGAGGCGGTCGCCACCCTCGAAGAGCTGGAGACTCGTTGGGCGGCGGCCCGCGACTACCTGAAGATCGACGATCGCCGCGCACGGGTCGCCGAGCTGACGACGTTGGCGGGCGATCCGCACCTCTGGGACGACCCGGACCACGCTCGTTCCGTCACGACCGAGCTGGGTCGACTGAACGCCGACCTCGCGGACTTCGACGAGTTGCGAACTCGTCTGGACGACTGTGGCGTCCTGGCGGAGTTCGCGCGTGAGGCGATCAGCGCCGGCGAGTCGGACCTCTCATTGATCGACGAGCTCGGTTCCACCGTGGCCGAGGTGGCCCGGGTGCTGGCCGAGCTCGAGACGCGCAGCCTGTTGAACGGCCCGTACGACGAGAACGACGCGCTGGTCGAGCTGCACGCGGGCGCCGGCGGCACCGACGCGCAGGACTGGACCGAGATGCTGTTGCGGATGTACGTGCGCTGGGCCGAGCGCCGTGGATTCGGTGTCGAAGTCGACGAGGCCACCGAGGGTCAAGAGGCCGGACTGCTCTCGGCCACGTTCATCGTCAAGGGTCGCTTCGCCTACGGCTGGCTCTCGGCCGAGCGCGGCGTGCACCGTCTCGTGCGCATGAGTCCCTTCGATTCCCAGGCGCGTCGTCAAACCAGCTTCGCCAGCCTGGAGGTGACGCCTCTCCTGGCCGACGACGCCGGCGAGGTCGAGATCGACGAGAAGGATCTTCGCATCGACACCTTCCGGTCGTCGGGTGCCGGCGGTCAGCACGTCAACAAGACCGACTCGGCGATTCGCATCACGCACCTGCCGACGGGCATCGTGGTCAGCTGTCAGAACGAACGGAGCCAGCATCAGAACAGGGCCCGCGCGATGCAGATCCTCGAGGCGAAGCTGGCCGAGCGCGCACGCGCGCAGCGCCGCGCCGAGATGGACATGCTGACCGGTGAGCGCTCCGACAACGCGTGGGGATCCCAGATCCGCAGTTACGTCCAGGCGCCGTATCAGATGGTCAAGGACCATCGCACCGATCACGAGACCGGCAACGTCGACGCCGTCCTGGACGGAGACCTTGACGCGTTCATGGAAGCCGAGCTACGTCGTCAACGATCACAAGGCTAAGAATCTCTGTTTCGCGTGAATCGCGAGGCTTTGGTGGCCGGGTACCCGTAACGGCGCAAAGTAGGCTTGTGCGACGTGAGACGTGCGTGTCGCGCTGTGCCGCCTGCTAACCCGGAGGGGATGATCGCGTGATTCGCTTTGAGAATGTCTCTAAGACGTACAAGAACGGGACGACGGCCCTCAAAGACATCAGCCTTGACATCGACAAGGGCGAGTTCGTCTTCTTGGTGGGATCGTCGGGTTCGGGTAAAACCACCTTCTTGCGCCTCCTGTTGCGCGAGGAGTTTCCCGACCAGGGCCGCATCCTCGAGGCCGGGCGCGACATTGGTGACCTGCCTAAGTGGCGTGTCCCGTATCTGCGGCGCAACATCGGCTGCATCTTCCAGGACTTCCGACTGCTGCCCAACAAAACGGTCTTCGAGAACGTCGCCTTCGCGTTGGAGGTGATCGGTCGGCCGCGTTCGACCGTCGAGTCCCAGGTGCCCCAGATCCTGGAACTGGTGGGCCTGGCCGACAAGCAGAGCAACCTGCCCCACGAGCTCTCCGGTGGCGAGCAACAACGCGTGGCGGTGGCCCGCGCGTTCGTGAACCGCCCCTTGATCCTCTTGGCCGACGAGCCCACCGGGAACCTGGACCCCGCCAACTCCGAGTCCATCATGGCGTTGCTCGAGCGCATCAATCGCACCGGAACGACGGTGGTGATGGCGACCCACGACAAGGCGCTGGTGGACCGGATGCGGCGCCGGGTCGTCGAGCTCGACCGCGGCGAGATGATTCGTGACCAACTGCGCGGCGTCTACGGGGTCGACGAGCCTGTGGGAACCCTGTAATGCGCGTCTACCTGCGCTACGCGGTCAAAGAGACGGTCTCCAACCTCTGGCGCAACCGCATGATGACCATCGCCGCCGTGCTCACGGTGGCCGTCTCGCTGTCGCTGGTCGGCGCGGCCCTGCTGCTCAAGCAGAGCGCCGCCCAGGCGTCGGCCCAGTGGCAGCAGGGTACGCGGGTCACGATCTGGATGCAGCCCACGGCGTCGGCGACCGAACTGAGCAACGTCAAGACCCAGTTGGCCAGCTCTCCCATCGTCAAGGGCTGCGCGTACTACACCCAGGAACAGGATTATCTCGAGGCCAAGAAGATCCTTCCGCCCAATGAGTGGCGGGTCCTGACGCCGGCGCTCATGCCGTCGTCGTACCGGTGCGTGCCGACCGTGCCGGCCGACGCGTTCACCATCATCAACCAGTTCTCGCACCAGCCGGGCGTCTACCAGGTGACCGCTCCGGTGCAACAGATCCGCCAGATGAACCGGGCCATCCGGATCTTGCAGATCGTCTTCCTGGCGTTGGCCGGAGTGTTGCTACTCTCCTCGGGCGTATTGATCCTCAACACGATTCGCATGGCCATCTTCGCGCGGCGCCGGGAGGTCTCGGTGATGAAGCTGGTCGGCGCGACGAACTGGTTCATCCGCATCCCCTTCATCACCGAGGGATTCATCCAGGGACTACTGGGTTCGGGGGTCGCCATCTTGGCGGTCACCGCGCTGCATACGTGGTACCCGCTGCACAACGAGTTCGCCCTGAGCACGCGCTCACTGTGGGGCTCCAACATCGTGGTGCTTGCGGTGGGCGTGGTGGTCGGGTCGGTCGGATCGGCCATTGCCATCCGACGGTTCCTCGACGTCTAGTTCTTGGTCGCCTGGAAGTCGATGGCGAGTGAGTTGACGCAGTAGCGCAGACCGGTCGGCGTCGGCCCGTCGTCGAACACGTGGCCGAGGTGCCCGCCGCAACGCGCGCACACGATCTCAGTGCGTGCGCGAGCGAGCGAGTGGTCGGGTCGCTCGATGATCGTCCCTGGCTCGCAGGCGTCGAAACTCGGCCAGCCGCAGCCCGAATCGAACTTCTGCCCACTCGTGAAGAGCCGCTGCCCGCAGCCCCCGCAGGTGAAGGTGCCCTTGTCGTCGACGTGGAGCAGGGACCCCGTGAAGGGAGCCTCAGTGGCCGACCGGCGCAGCACGGCGAAGCGCTCGGGTCCGAGCTCCTCGCGCCACTGATCGTCGGATTTCTCCACCTCGTAACTCATGAGCGAAATCTAGCGACCGAACGTTGATGCGCCGGCGATCGCTGGCGTCGTTACAGGTACTGCGCGCGCGGAGACTCCGGCGGTACGCGCGGGAACTCCGGCATGTCCGCCAGTAGGCGCGTCATCGCCCCGGCCAGCCCGTCGGCGTCCAGGCCGAGCTCGGCCAGCAACGCGTTGGGCTTGTCGTGCGCGAGAAACGCCCGCGGCACCCCGAGGATCCGCGTCGTGGGAAAAGGTCGGCCCTCGTCCTGGGCTCGGTTGCGCACCGCCGAGACCATGATCGTGCCCGCGCCGCCGTGACGGGTTCCGTCCTCGACGGTCATGACGCGCTCGTGGCGCAGGGCGTCTTCGATCATCTCGGCGTCGGGCGGCAGGATGCGCACATCGTAGAGGGTGACGCGTGCGCGGTCCTCGCCGAGCAGGTCCAGCGCGTGGTAGGCGACCGGGGCCATCTTGCCGACCGCCAGGACGCACAGAGATCCGTCTCCGCGCACGACCTCGCGCGCTTTGAGTCCCTCGCCGATCTGGCCGTCGAAGGGCTCGGGCAGGGTCTTGGGGAAGCGCAGCGCACTGGGTGACGAGAGCGACAGGGCGGTGGCCAGCATGCCCGGGACCTCCTCGGCGCTGGAGGGCGCGAAGATCGTCAAGTTCGGAATGGACAGACACAGCGCCATGTCGAGCAGTCCGTGGTGGCTGGGACCGTCGTCGCCGGTGATGCCGGCACGATCGAACACGAAGACGACCGGCAGGTCCAGTAGGCCCACGTCCAGGTGCGCCTGGTCGAACGCCCGTGAGAAGAAGGTGGCGTAGACGGCGACGACGGGCTTGAGACCGCCCATGGCCATACCGGCCGCGGCGGTGACGGCGTGCTGCTCGGCGATGCCCACGTCGAAGAAGCGGTCCGGGAAACGCTGCTCGAAGCCCAAAAGGCCCGTCGGCCCGGCCATGGCGGCGGTGATGGCGACGATGCGCTCGTCCACGCCCGCCATCGTCAACAGCGCGTTGGAAAAGGCCTGAGTGAACGACTGGGGCGCCACCTCGTTCTCCTCGACCTTGGCGGGCAGCTTGTAGTCGTGCATCTTGAGGTCGTCGTGCATCGCCGGCGCGTAGCCGCGACCCTTCTCGGTCAGGACGTGGACGACGATCGGTCCGTCCCAGGAAGCGGCGCTGCGCAACGCGGTCTCCATCGAGGCGATGTCGTGGCCGTCAATCGGCCCCACGTAGCGCACGCCGAGCGCCTCGAAGAAGGTGTGCGGCGTGACCATCTCACGCACAACCGAGGTGACGCTGTCGATGCCCTTGTAGGCCACCTTCCCGACGCTCGGCAGGCGCGGCACCAAGTCGCGCAGCCGCCCGCGCATCGACAGGTACGTCCGATTGAGCCGGATGGCGGTGAGCGACTCAGAGAGCCGTGACACGGTCGGCGCGTAGCTGCGGCCGTTGTCGTTGAGGACGATCACCACGCGCTGGTCCGAGTGCCCGAGGTTGTTGAGCGCCTCGTAGGCCATCCCGCCGGTGAGCGAACCGTCGCCCACCACCGCGACGACGTGACGCTTGCCGCCGTGGCCGATGAGTTCGCCGCGATGCTCCAGCGCGACCGACAGGCCGTGGGCGTAGGAGAGGGCGGTGGAGGCGTGCGACGACTCGATCCAGTCGTGGGCACTCTCGGACCGACTCGGGTAGCCCGACAGACCCCCGCGCTGGCGTAGTTTTCCGAAGCCGTACCGACGTCCGGTGAGGAGCTTGTGCACGTAAGACTGGTGGCCGGTGTCCCACAACAGGATGTCCCGGGGTGAATCAAAAACGCGGTGTAGCGCGATGGTCAGCTCGACAACGCCGAGGTTCGAGCCCAGGTGGCCACCGGTGCTGGTAACGGTTTCGATGATGAATTGGCGAATCTCGTCACTGAGCTCATCGAGCTGTTCGTAGGAGAGCCCGCGTAGGTCAGCGGGTGACTCGATGGACGGCAGGATCACCTGGTCAGCCTAACGCCATGGTTGAAAAAGGCCAGGTCCGGCTACCCGCGGCGCGCGTCGGCCCACGTGGGGCGGCCCAGGGGCGAGTTGGAGGTGATGACCTCTTCGACTCGACGAGCGATGTCGAGCAACGTGTACTCACTGTCGGGTCGTCCAATGATCGCGAGTCCGACGGGGAGTCCTTGGATAAGGCCGGCCGGCACGCTCATGATGGGCCACCCGGCGACGGCCGGAGCCATGGTCGCCACGCTCGCCGGACCCGGGTGACCGCCGACGATGAGGTCACTCTTCCACGCCGGTCCGTAGGCCGGCGCCACGACGGCGTCGACGCCGTCGAGTCCCGGAGTGAGACAGGTCGCGACGGCCCACTCGAGGTTGCGCGCTCGCGCCTCGGCGTAGTCGGGTCCAGCTCGCCCGCCGCTCTCGACGGCCATGAGGAAGAGATCGTGACCGAAGTAGCGCTGCTCGACGTCGGCGTGGGCGTCCTCGTAGGCAATCACGTCGGCGAGGGAGTGCACGCCGTCGCCGGGGCGTTCGGCCAGGTAGGCAGTGAGGTCGTCGTATAACTCGGCGACCAGCACGGCCAACTCATCGTCGTACTGGGCCGTCGCGGGTTCGGCGAGTTCGCGGGGCACGACGGTGACGCCGGACTCTTCGAGCCAGTCGACAACGCGCGCGATGTGGGCGTCCGTGAGGGGGTGTCCCGTGAGCCAGTTCGTCGCGAAGGCGACCTTGGGGTGTTCGGGAGGCGCGACGGGTGACCGTGCGGCGAGCACGCCGTAGAGAAGCGCGACGTCGGCGACGCTTCGCGCCATCGGGCCAGGGCTGTCCTGACTGGCGCTGATCGGCACGACGTGGGTCGTGGGAACGTGGCCGACGGTTGGTTTGAGCCCCGCGACGCCATTGACCGAGGCCGGACAGACAATGGATCCGTCGGTCTCGGTGCCTACCGCCAACGGCGAGAGGCCGGCCGCCAGCGCGGCTCCGGAACCGGATGACGAGCCGCCCGCGGATCGGTCTAGGGCCCACGGGTTGGCCACAAGTCCCGCGGTCGCTGAGTACCCGCTCGAGGACCGACGTGAGCGCAGATTGGCCCACTGGCTCAGGTTGGTGCTGGCGAACACGACGGCCCCGGCGTCACGCAGACGGCGAACCAGGGTGGCGTCACGCACCGGACGTCCGGCGAGGGCCGTCGAGCCGGCCGCGCCCGGCAGGCCGACTGCCTCGACGTTGTCCTTGACGACAACCGGCACCCCGTGCAGCGCCCCGCGCGACTCGCCGCGGGCACGTTCGTCGTCTCGCTCTCTCGCCACCTCGCGCGCATCCGCACTCACGGCAGCGATGGATCCGAGGGCGACGGGCGAGCCGGGAAAGTCCAGGGTTCCGATACGTTCCAGCAGAACGTCGAGGATCTCGCCGGAGCTGGTCTGGCCGTTGGACAGCGCGTCGAGCACGTCGGTCGCGCTGAGGTAGGCGAGATCGGCGCTGGTCGGGTGGGGGTCGGTCACGACTTCAGCGTAGAAGAGTGCCCAGTCCGGCGGCGGCCCGGCGAGTCGCGAGAGATGCGCCCGTTACGCTGGCGACCGTGTCCGAGACCTTGATTGCTGACGAAGTGATGGGCCGCGTCCTGGACGCGGCCCTTACACGCGGGGCCGACTTCGCGGAGGTCTTCGCCGAAGATCGGCGTACCTCCTCGGCGTCGCTCGACCAGCGCCGCGTGGAGGAACTCTCGTCGGGTCGCGATCGTGGCGCCGGAATCCGCGTGGTCCTCGGCGACACCACCGGGTTCGCACACACCACCGACCTGTCCGAAAGCGGTCTCCTGCGCGCGGCCGAGGCCGCGGCGACGGTGGCGCGCGGCGGCGGCGGCGGCGTGAAGACGGCGACGCTCGGACCTCGCGTCGAGTACCAGTCAATCGCCGACGTGATGCCCGACGACGTGGACAAGGCGAAGAAGATCGAAGTTCTCCTGCGCGCCGATGACGTTGCGAGGTCTGAAGGGGCCGCGATCACTCAGGTGCAGGTCGGGCTCGGCAACTCGTCGCGTCACTTCGTGGTCGCCAACTCCGACGGCGTCCTGGCGTCGGACCACCAGATTCGAACCCGCTTCAACGTGATCTGCGTCGCGTCAGGCGACACTGGTATGCAGACGGGGTACCGCCCGATCGCGGCGACGAGGGGTTTCGAGATACTGACCCCCGACGCCGTGGACGACGCCGCGCGCGGGGCCGCGCGACAGGCGATCACGAAGCTCGACGCGCGACCGGCACCTTCCGGGGACCTGCCCGTGGTGCTGGCCGGTGGGTCGGGCGGCATTCTCTTTCACGAGGCCTGCGGCCACGGCCTCGAGGCCGACGCCATCATGAAGCAGGCGTCGGTGTACGCGGGCCGCGTGGGCGAGCGCGTGGCCAGCCCTCTGGTCACGCTCATCGACGACGGGTCGATGACCGGCGAGTGGGGATTCCTCTCGATCGACGACGAGGGACGTCCCGGATCACGCAACGTCCTGATTGAAGACGGGTACCTCACTGACTACATGTGGGACCTGCTGCGCGCACGTAAGGACGGACGCGTCTCGTCGGGTAACGGACGTCGCCAGAGCTACCAGCATCTGCCCATGGTTCGCATGACGAACACCTACCTCGCGGCTGGCGAGTCCGACGCTGATGAGATCGTCGCTCAAACGCCTCGGGGTGTCTACGTGGCCCAGCTCGGCGGCGGACAGGTCAACACCGCGACCGGCGATTTCGTCTTCGGGATGACCTCAGCGTTCCTGATCGAGGACGGGCGCATTACCGCACCGCTGCGCGACTGCAACCTCATCGGCAACGGCCCGGAGATCCTGCAACGCGTTGACGCCGTCGGCCGCGACGTGACGTTCTCGATGACGCCGGGAACGTGCGGCAAGGACGGCCAGCAGGTGCCCGTGGGCACGGGCCAGGCCACCATGCGACTGTCGGGGGTCACCATCGGGGGCACAGCCGCGTGAGCGAGGCACTGGCCCTGGCTGAACGGATCCTGGAGGACGCTCGCGGCTCCGAAGAGGTTGAGATCTACCTGTCCCGAGGCGTCGACACCGAGGTCCGCGTCTATCAGGGAGAGATCGAGCACCTGTCCCAGGCGTCGGGTGATGGCGTCGGCGTGCGGGTGCTGACCGATGGTCCCGGGGGTGCGCGCGTCGGCACGGCGTGGGTAGGCTCCCTCGAGCCCTCGGTCGTCGCCGACGCACTCAGTGAAGCTCGTGACAACGCTCGCTTCGCCACCGAAGATGAGTTCCTCACCTTCGCTCGTCCGGACGGCGTGGCGGCCGCCGAGCTCACGCTGCGCGACGACGCGGTCCTGTCGACTCCTCTGGACCACAAGATCGATCTCGCGATCGAACTCGAGCGGATGGTCCGCGACGCCGACGATCGGATTCGCCAGGTGGAGGCCACCGATTACTCGGACTACGTCGCCGAGGCCGCCATCGTCTCCACGATGGGCATATCAGCCAGCTACGCGCGTTCGGGGGCATTCCTATCGGTGGAAGTCATCGCGAACGACGGTAACCAGGATCAGACCGGTTGGGGGCTGTCAGTGGGGCGCGCCCCGGCTGAGCTCGACACCGCCACCGCGGCGGGTGACGCCGTCATGCGGGCCACGCGAATGCTCGGCGCGGTCAAGCCTGCCTCCATGAAGTGCACAGCGGTTTTCGATCAGCGCACCGCCGCCACCCTGCTGAGCGTCATCGGCGCCGCACTGAGCGGCGAGGCCGTGGTCCGCGGGCGTTCGTTCCTCGCCGACCGCGTGGGCGACGTCGTGGCATCTCCCTTGGTCACGGTCGTCGACGACCCGACGGACTCTCGACACTTCGCCGCCAGCGCCTTCGACGGCGAGGGGCTGGCCTGTCGTCGCAACGTCCTCATTGACGACGGCGTTCTGCGCGGCTTCGTCTTCGACACGGTGTCGGCCCGTCGAGCCGGAACGGTCTCGACCGGCAGCGCGGTACGTGGCGGGATTGCGGGGTCCCCGTCAGCCGGCTGCCGGGCGATGCAACTGCGCCCCGGCGAGCCAACCCTCGAGGAGATCCTGCGCTTGGTCCGTGACGGCGTCTACGTGACGTCGGTGTCCGGGGTGCACTCGGGCGTGAATCCGGTGTCGGGTGACTTCTCGGTCGGGGTCACGGGGCTGCGGATCCGCGACGGTCAGCTAGCCGAACCACTGCGCGAGATCACCGTGGCGTCGACACTCCAGAGGATGTTACTCGACGTCGTTGCCGTCGGCAGTGACATCGAGTGGCTCCCGGGTTCTGCGGCGGGGCCGTCGCTAGCGATCGAGGGGATCGCCGTCTCGGGCGTCTAGTCCGTGCTGGACGACGCCGCGGCTGGTGCGGCTGGCTTGGCCGGTGCGGTTGGCGCCGCTGTAGCCGAAGTAGAAGAACTCGAGGGGTCACTAGTGGTCGCCGCAACTTTCGCGGGCGCCTTCTCCGACGGGTCCTTGGACTTGCGATTGTCGTTCTTGTAGAAGCCGCTGCCCTTAAAGACGATGCCCACGGCGGAGAAGACCTTGCGCAGACTCCCGCCACACACCTCGCAGGTCGTGAGGGCCGGATCCGAGAACCCCTGGACCACTTCGACGCGCTGGTGGCACGACTGGCATTCGTATTCGTAGGTCGGCACGCACACTCCTCGACGTCGACGCAACCTGAGCAGTGTACCGGCGAGCCGGGTCCGGTCAGTCCGCGTCAGTAGCATGGCCCGGTGGACGACTTCCACCAACTCCGGCGCGGGACTCGTGACGGGGGCTTCCCGCGAGAACTTGGGCCGTCCGAGGCGACCGCGCGTCGCGCGATGGCTCGTTGTCGCGTCAATATGCTCGCGTCGACGACGGCCGCGGTCGCGGCGAATGCCATGAACAAGGGCGACGTGCTCGCCACGGCGCGCATCGCCGGCGTACAGGCGGCCAAGATGGCCGCCACTCTGCTACCAATGGCCCACCCCGTGCTCGTGGGCAACGTGCACGTCAACTTCATCATCGCCGACAGCCACATCGACGTGGAGGCCAGTGTCGACACCGTGGATCGCACCGGCGTCGAGATGGAGGCGTTGACGGCAGTCACCGTGGCCGCGCTCACCGTCTATGACATGTGCAAGTCGACCGATCGAACGATGACCATCGAGGCCGTGGCGCTCTGGGAGAAGTCGGGCGGCCGCTCGGGCACCTGGCGGCGCGAAGAGGCCCTCGACGCCTCCGACGAAGGACCGGGTCCGACCAGCACGTCGTGACGGCCCCGGGTGGCGCCCGATACCCTCAGGTGGTCGAGGGAGGGCTGTGGCCAGTATCCGGGGTGAGGTAGAGGGTCGTCGCGAGCGGCTCATCGCGCTCGTGCTGCTCCTCCAAAGTGCCTCGCGGGCCGCGCCGCTCACCCAGGAGACGGTCGTGGAGAACCTCAAGATCGACGAGTATCCGGTGACCGGCAAGGGGCCGCGCAAGGTGCCGGCCTACGACGGCAATCCCGTGGCCATCCGTCAGAAGTTCGAGCGCGACAAGGCCGACATCCGCGAGCTGGGGTTCCAGATCGAGACCGTCACCCTCGACGACGCCAACGTGGGCTACTGGATCGACCCGCGCGGGGCGTACGCGCCGCCCCTGCACTTCACCGACGAGGAGTCGCGCGTGGTCCAGCTGGCCCTTCGCCTGTACGGATTCGGCTCGCGCGGCGCCTTCAATGTCTTCGCCGACGCCCCCAGCGGCGACGGCGGTCTGGAGTTCTCCAATTACTACACACCCGTGCTCAACGCGCTGCGGGCGCACCGGTCCTTGAGCTTTGGCTATCACTCCTCCGCTCAGCGAACGCGCATCGTCGAGCCGCTCCTGATCGAGGTGTTCCGGGGCACCCCCTATCTGGTCGCGCGCGTCGCCGGAACCGACGAGGTCAAGGGCTATCGCTTCTCGCGTATGACGACGACGCCGGTGGTCCTGCCCGATACCTTCGTGGTGGACGACGCGACGCTGGCGCTGGCCCGGTCCTGGCGACCCGAGTTCACCCGGACCCCCACGCCGGTCGACGTCGTGCTCGAGACGAACGAGACGTACGCGCGCCTGCTCGAGAGCCACTTTCCCACGGCCGTGGCCACGACCAAGCGCGCGGGCCGTGTCGAGGTCGCCCTCGAGTTCGACAGTCAGTGGGCCGCTCTGCGCTTCCTGCTCGAGGCCGCCGATCGAGTGACGCTCAAGAGCCCCAAGGCACTGCGTGAAGCGTTGTCGGACTGGCTCAAGACCGTCAATCGCGGGTCCGCCCCGGACCCGGCAGAGATTCGCTTTCCCGGGTCTGCGGGCGCGGACGTGCTGGGCCAGACCCTGCAACTGCTGCACGCGGTCTACCTGTCCGACGACGGGCTGAGGATCAGTGAGCTCGCCGCGCGATTCGCCGTGGAGCCCGCCCTGGTGCGCCTGATCATGGACCGCCTCGTGTCGCTGCAGCCATTCGGCAATCAAACGGGCTACCTGGCCCACGTGATCAAAGAGTGCGACGACTGGGACGACGAGGCCCACGATGACTCGACCTACCGGGCCGACTTCTCCGACACCCCGCGCGGTGAACCGGACCCCTCGCCCTTCCTCCTGCGGGACCTGGTCGAGCTCAACGTGGCTTTGCGCGAGGCGTCGCGCGCCTACACCGACCCGTCCATCTACTCGGCCATCGAGAAGATCGAGTCGGCCGTCGCCCAGAACGTCCACGTTGACTCGGTCACCGATGAGCCGTGGCTCGCCGACGTGCGCGCCGCACTCGACGCCCACGACCAGATCAAGATCGAGTACGCGTCGGGGCACGACGGCGAGTCGCGGGAACGCTGCGTCGAGCCCCGCGAGATCCGGGTCCTCAACGGCCACGCCCTCGTGCGCGCCTACTGCACCTCGCGCCAGGACTGGCGGACGTTCCGCGTGGACCGGATCGTGCGGGTGCTGGCCCGCTCCCCGGTCACCGAGGCGCGCCCCGCGGACCCGGTCGCCAACTGGCTGACCCAGGTTGGTGAAGAGGGCGAGGAGGTCGTTGTCGTCGTCGAAACGTTTCGGCGATGGCTCTTCGAGCCCCTGCCCGGGGCCCGGTGGGCGGTCTTGGACGACGGGCGCCAGGCGGTGCGATTCCGGCTGTCGGACGAGGACTTCCTCGACAATCTGATGCTCCAGGCGGGCGCCGGCGCGGTGGTGGCCACTCCGCGTTACGCCAAGGCCGGGCACGCGCTGGCCCGACGGATCGCCGCCGACCTGTAGATACCCGTTTCACCGAGCGCGCTGGACGTTCTGGTCGGGCGTGCTCGACGACCGTTGGGTCACGAAGAGGTGAGACGTGTTGCGAGTCATCGTTCGTCGGTCGCGCGATGCGACCTATCTGACCCAGGACCCTGCCCACGAGCTGGACGGGGTCCGCGCGGGTGGTTCGCAGTGGTGGTTGCGCTCAGGGGCGGGACACGACGTCAGTGACGTCTTCAGTTCGACCTCTCGCTCGGACGTGGTGGGTTACGACCTGGTCGTCGCAGCCCCTCGGCCACTGTCCATACTTCTCGCGCTCGATGAGCGCCACGCGTCCGAGGTCGTGGCCGCGCATCGTGCATCGGTTGCCGCCACCGTTGACTACTTGGAGCAGAGGGCGCTGGTCGTGCGTGACCGGCGCGGGGGAGGGGACCGCGACCTCCCCGCCCAGTGGGGTGGCATCGTGAGTTTCACTCATGGGCTCAATCGCCACGGCGAGCCACACCTGCACGACCACGTGCTGGTCGGAGCTCGACCCGACGGTGCGACCAGCGTGCTCGACGCTCGCGCGCTCTTCGCCCACGTGCCGGCCGCCGACGCGCTCTACCGTTCCTCGCTACGCCACGAGGTGGGCGAACGCACCCCGTGGAAGCCGTGGCGTTCCTTTCGGGGCGTGGAGATGGTCGCCGGGCTCGACGAGGGTTACCGCGCGTTGTGGGGGGGCCATCACGCCGAGCGAGGCGAGAAGTTGCACTGGACGCGGCGCGAGACGCTGGATCGGTGGCGCCACGACATGGAACGCTTCGAGACCGCCGGTGCACTGCGCGCACCGCCGGTGCGCTCGACGTTGGACGAGCACGCGTTCGCCGGTGCGCTCGAGGGGGTCTTTGCGCCAACTCGACGCGACCTCGTCGCGGCGTGGGCCAACGCCGCGGTCTACGGGCAGTCCGCGCGCGAGCTCTCCAGGTCGATCGACGACCTCTATCCTCGGCTCGCCACCTCGCGTGGCGTGCGCGAACCGGGATTGGGGCTCGGAGAGGCGCGCATGACCGCGCAGGTGCGCGAGCGTGGGCCGCGACCACTCGTCCGAGATGAACTGTCGCGATGGACTCAGCGCTCGCGCGAACGAGAGGCCTCGCGATCGGACCGCTCCAGGTAGGGCCGAAAGCGCGCGTCGCGGTGTGCGGGCGTGAGGGGCACCCACTGCATGGACTTGTCCGCGGCCAGTCCCAACGCGAATCCGGCACGCCCGTGGGCCATGTCGGCGACGCTCGCCCGGTCGCGCTCCACCCACGAGGTCGCCGTGCCGGTGCGCCGACCCCGGGGGCCGCGTTGCAGCGAGGTCACCGGCTCGTGGGACCGGCCCGCGAGGCGACTCAGCAGCTCCAGGGTGGCTCGGTCGGCGATTCCCGGTAGGACCACCGTGGTCGGAAACAGCGAAAGGAATCCCTCGGCCGATGAGCCCCAGCGCCCGCGGGCCTGGCTCAGGTCTTGAAGGCAGGCGAGGGTGAGGACGCCCTGGCCGCCTCCTTCGGACACGACGCTGGCCAGGCGCGGCAGCGGGGCCACGTTGGCCAGCTCGTCGAGGGCGAGCAGGAGCCGCGCGCCCTGATCATGACGGTCGTAGGTGGCGTGGACGAGCTCGTCGATCAGTCCGACCACCAGGGGTACGCACACCATCTGATGTCGACTGGGCGCCACCACGTGTAGCTGGTGCGGTCCCGAGAGGAACGCGTCGACGTCAAGGGGAGCCTCGCGCGCCGACGCCCGCGCCGCTTCGGTGCGAACGCCGGAGAAGAGACCCGACGCGGTGGACCAGATGCCCGAGCGCTCGCGATCCTCGGTGGCTAGCACCCCGCGCAGGAGTCCGACGGAGGGGTGCAGGTCGCCGTATCGCTCGGTCAGCTCGTGCAACACGTCATCGGCTCGGCGCTCGTCGATCCTCGAGGCGAGCTGGCCCAGCGAATCCTCGCGCAGGGCGGTCGCGTGCAGCAGCGGCGCGACCAACGCGCTGGCGCGTTCCGTCCAGTGATCGTCGCTGCGTTCGAGTCGCCCACGCCGGGCCACGTCGATCAAGGTGCGCGTCGCCAGCACCGATCCGTCCCACGTCAGGGCCTGTCGAACAGGTGAGTACCCGACTCGTTGAACGCCGAGCGGTGTCTCGACCGTGCCGGACGGATCAAAGAGCAGCGTCGCGCCGTCGTGGCGGGCTCGAGCCATCTGTGCGACGACGTCAGTCTTCGTTGATGTCGTCACACTGGACTGGGACGCCATCAACAAGTTCGGGATTATGAACGACGACGTCTTGCCACTTCGCGTTGGACCGAGCACGAGTGTTGATCTCTCGGCTCCACTTGTGATGTCACCTCGCGCACCACGTCCGAGGTAGATGCCGCGATCAAAAGTCATCGTGAAGCAATGGTCGTAAATAATCTTCGAAATGCTTGACTTGTGCGCGCATAACGAGTGAACTTTTAGATGTCCTTCTGCGGAGGAGGTCAACGTTGTACGTCGTCGTCGATGACGAAGACGACGCGGAACGCTCCTGCGCACCTGGACCGTGGACTGCGAACGGTTATCGCACAGCTGTGAAGTTGGGCGTAATACGGGCGAGTACGCGATGTGTCAATGCGGTTCCTATTGTCGAGGCACCACGGTGGTGCGCTCGCGGTTCCCATTTGATTCAACGATGAGTCCCAAGGAGGGAAAGTGGCACCAGCCGCGAAGAAGAAGGCTCCGGCCCGCAAGGCCCCGGCCAAGAAGGCAGCGAAGAGGAAGGCCCCCGCTAAGAAGGCTGCGGCCAAGAAGGTTGCCCGCAAGGCCCCGGCGAGGAAGGTAGCCAAGAAGAAGGCTCCCGCCAAGAAGAAGGCTGCGGCGAAGAAGGCCCCGGCGCGGAAGGCCGCTAAGAAGCGCGCTCCCGCCAAGAAGGCCGCCAAGCGCCCCGCTAAGAGGGCAGCTGCCAAAAAGAAGTAATTCCACTCTCAGAGTGAGCATTTGAGGGGGCCCTCGGGCCCCCTCAAATGCCGTCCGGGGAGATTTCCAAGTCCTCAGGTTGGTCGATATCCAAGGTCCAAGGTCCCTGGGTCGTCACGTGGACTACCAGTCCTAGTCGCTCGGCCTCGAGACGGTGGAGCTGGGCGGAGTCGGATCCGAAGTGAAAGTGAAAGTCCAGCCCACTCGGTAGGGCGAGCAGATTCGTTCCGGTGCCGTGGTGATCCGTGACGATGGTGACACCGTCGGTCGGCTTGAAGGCACCGAGTCCGTCCGGGTGACGCAGGTCGCCCGGAACGATGCACACGTGGGCGAACCTCTCTGCGAGCGCGGTGTACGCGCGTTGGAGCGCCTCGTTGAGGTCACGTGCGTCGCTCAACCACACCTGCGCACCGATTTCTTCGGCGAAGTCGGCCACGTCCGTGCTCTCGGTGACGATCACGACCGGGACGGGAGCGCAACTGTGCACCACTGCGGCCGCGAGCCGAGCGGCCAGTGCGGGTACGTCAATCGCGGGATTGGCGCGCAGACGTTCCTTGGCCCGGTCGAACGCCTTCAGTGGGATGAGGAAGGCGTCAGGGCTCACCCATGAATGCTACGGGCGTCGTCGCTCAGTACCGTAGGAGAGTGCGTGTTGCGACCGATCTGATGGTCCACGAACGCGAAGCCCTTTACTCGGGGCGCGTCGTGGTGGGCATTGACGAAGTCGGTCGAGGAGCCCTGGCCGGTCCGTTGTGCGTCGGCGCGGTGGTTCTGGAGAGCGACGTGGAGCCGCCCGCCGGACTAGATGACTCCAAGGCGCTGAGTGCCGCTCAGCGCGACGCCCTCGTCGACCCACTGGCGGAGTGGGTGGCCGCGTGGTCTCTCGGCTGGGCCAGTGCGCAAGAGATCGACTGGTGGGGACTGCGCGTCGCGCTCGCCGTTGCCGCGAACCGCGCCCTCGGGAACCTCGCGGTACGGCCGAACTTCTGTCTAGTCGACGGCGCGGTGAACCTCCTGCGCGCCCCGCTCGACCAGATATTCGAGGCCCCGCCCGCGCCCGCGCTCTTCTACACGACGCTGGACTGTCGACCCGTGGTGCGCGGCGACGCGGCGTGTGCCTCGATTGCCGCCGCCTCCGTCCTGGCCAAGGTCTCCCGGGACCGCGCCATGGTCGACCTGGACGCGTCTCATCCGGCGTACGGGTGGCGGCGCAACAAGGGCTACGGTGCCCCCGAACATCTGGCGGCACTTCGTCGGTTCGGCCCGACGGCCCTGCACCGCCGGAGTTGGCATCTGCCCGAGCCTGATGGACCCGCGGGCAGGACCCGTGCACCTCAAGGCTTTGGTGCCGAAGGGTAGGATTGGCCGGCTATGTGTCCGCTACTTTCCGTCACGGATCTAAAGGTTCAGTTCTCAACCCGAAAGTCGTTCGTGACCGCCGTAGACGAGTTCTCGCTCTCGATTGAGCCGGGAGAGTGCGTGGGCTTAGTGGGTGAATCGGGGTGCGGCAAGACCACCACGGGCCTGGCGGTCATGCGACTCCTGCCTAATAACGGCAAGGTCGTCGGTGGATCGGTGGTTCTCGATGGTGTCGACCTGGCGACGCTGCCCGAAAAAGAGATGCAGAGCCAGCGCGGCCGCACCGTCGCCCTGATCCCTCAGGACCCGATGAGCTCGCTCAATCCGACGATGAAGATCGGGCGCCAGATCGGTGAGGGACTTCGAATTCACGACGGCGCCACCGAGGAGGAGGCCCGCATCCGGGCCCTCGAGGTGCTCGAGATGGTCGAGATGCCACGACCGGCCGAGCGACTCCAGCAGTACCCGTTCGAGCTGTCCGGGGGGCTTCGCCAGCGGGTCATCATCGCGATGGGTCTCGTGTGCCGACCCAAGCTCCTGATCGCCGACGAGCCGACGACCGCCCTGGACGTGACGATCCAGGCCCAGATTCTCGACATCATTGACAACCTGCGCGAGCAACTTCACATGAGCGTCTTGCTGATCACCCACGACCTCGGGGTCATCGCGGGGCGCGCCGACCGTGTCGTGGTCATGTACGCGGGTCGCAAGGCCGAAGAGGCCGAGACCCACCAGTTGTTCCACAACATGCGCCACCCCTACGCGCAGGCGCTGCTCGCCTCGATGCCCAATCTGGAGAACACCTCCAAGCACGAGCTCGCTTCCATCGCTGGTCTCCCGCCCGATCTGGGCAAGGAGATCGTGGGGTGCCGCTTCGCGCCTCGCTGCTCCTACGCGACCGACAAGTGTCGCGCCGAGGATCCGCCGCTCACCTTCGAGGCCGACCACGCGTACGCCTGCTTCCACCCGGTCGAAGGACCACGGCCCGTGGTCATCCGCGAGGACGCGGCGCTCGTCGCGCGCGCCCAGTCCACCGAACTGCTGCGCGTCGAGAATCTCGTCAAGGAGTTCCCGATCAAGGCCGGATTCATCCGTCACAAGGTCGGCGCGATCTCCGCGGTGTCTGACGTCACCTTCACGATCAACGAGGGCGAGACCTTCGGGCTGGTGGGCGAGTCGGGATGTGGCAAGACGACGATCGGGCGCATGGTGGTGGGCCTCGAGTACCCCACCAACGGCAAGATCATCTTCAACGAGAAGGTCGTGTCAGCCCGCAATCACCACCCGACCCGCATCGAGCGCCGCGACCGCCAAATGATGTTCCAGGACCCGTATTCGAGTCTGGACCCGCGCATGAAGGTCGCCCAGATCCTCGCCGAGCCGCTGATGGTCCAACGCGTGGGCAGCCGCGCCGCGCAGGCTCAGCGCGTGTCCGAATTGCTCACACTGGTCGGCCTGGAGCCCGCGGTGGCCGACCGCTACCCCCACGAGTTCTCCGGCGGCCAGCGCCAGCGCATCGGCCTGGCCCGGGCACTCGCGCTCAACCCCCGCCTGATCGTGGCTGACGAACCAGTGTCGGCGCTCGACGTGTCCATCCAGGCCCAGATCCTCAACCTGATGAAGGACCTGCAAAAGGCGCACAACCTCAGTTACGTCTTCGTGAGCCACGACCTGGCCGTCGTGTACTACATGGCCGACTCCATCGGCGTCATGTACCTGGGCAAGATCGTCGAGATTGGCGACGCCGAATCGGTCTTTCGCACCCCCGCTCACCCGTACACGCAGGGCCTGCTGGACGCGGTGCCGATCCCGGACCCCGAACTGGCCCGCGGCCAACGTGGCCACCAGGTCAAGGGGGAGTTGCCCTCGGCGGTCAATCCACCCTCGGGCTGTCGGTTCCGCACGCGCTGCCCGCGAGCCCAGGACATCTGCGCCAACGTGGAGCCGCCGCTAGACGACTTTGGGCCGACACACCGCGCGGCCTGCCACTTCCCGCTGCGTACGCCCGTCACGCTCGCCTCCAGCAGCTCCCAGGCCTAGCGGCGCGTCACCCTGGGTCGATGTTCGTCGCCCAGTTTCGGGCGAGACGACTAGCGCTCGATGAGGCGAACTTCGAAGGCGTCGCGCATGGCGTCGCCGATGTAGTTGATCGAGACCACCACCAAGATAAAGACGGTGGCCAGCGGGAAGATCTCCCACCAGAAGCCGTTCTGAATCTGGGAGGTACCGAGTTGGAGCATGGTTCCCCAGTCGGTCTGCGGGGTCTGGATGCCCAGGCCCAGGAAGCCCAGCGCGGAGAGGAAGAGGATCGCGTCGGCGACCGAGAACGTCGCCACCGTCACGATGTTGCTGATGGAGTTGGGAAAGACGTGGCGCCGGATGATGTGCAGTTTCCCCCCACCCATGGAGGTCGCGGCTTGGGAGTACTCGAGTTGGCGAATCAAGAGGGCGTCGCCGCGAATGATGCGCGCATTCGGCCACCACAAGGTGAATCCGATGATGCAGATGAGAAAGACCGTAGACCGATTGAAGATGGCGATCAGGGTGATGAGCAGGAAGATGTAAGGAATCGACAGGAAGGCATCGATGATGCGCATCATGATCGTGTCGGTGATGCCGCCGAAGAAGCCGGAGATCATGCCGTAGATCGTGCCGACGACGATGGTGATGAATCCGGCCAGGAATCCTAAGATCAGCGAGTATTCGCCGCCGTAGAAGATGCGACCCAACTCGTCGTAGCCCGAACTATCGGTGCCTAGCCAGTGATGCCACGACGGTGCGGCGTTCCACACGGTCCCGAAGGTGGCCGCCTGGTTGGTCTGATTGGTCGGGTGGATCAAGGGCACGAGGAAGCAGGCGGCAGTCATCAGGACCAGGTAGCCGACGGAGGCGAGGGCGAGCTTGTTGTGCGAAAAGATGCGCAGGCGCTGCTTCCACATTGTGACGACCTGTTCGTCCCCCACGTCGCTCCCGGTTGGGCCGCCACTGGCAGCCGCGGCGACGCCGGGATCGAGTTCGAACTTCAGCGGAGAGTCGTCCACGACCATCGCGTTGACCGCGAACTCCGGGCTGACGGTCGCGTCGGTCATCGTCCGGCCCCTTCAATACGGATCCGAGGATTGACGAGTCCCAGGGCGATGTCGGCCATCAGGTTGCCCGCCAGCGTCAAGATCGCCACGAGCAGCGTGATGCCGAGCACGGTCGGAATGTCGAGGTTGGTGGCCGCGGTGACCGTCTGAATTCCTAATCCGCCGTAGTTGAAGACGCTCTCGATGATGAGGGCGCCGCCGAGCAGTGCGGGAATCGATAGGCCGAGAATCGTGATAATTGGCCCGAGCGCATTGCGGAACGCGTGGCGGAACAGAGTCCGGCGACTCGTGCAACCCTTGGCCTTGGCGGTACGCACGTAATCCTGGACCAACACCTCGAGCACCGTGCCACGCATAAATCGACTGAGACCGGCAACGGACAGCATCGTGAGACAGGCCACCGGAAGGATGAATCCGACGGGGTTGGTAAACATCGCCCACGGCGCCACACCACCGGGCGGCGAACTTGGCAGGTGGGGCCAGTGGAAGCTAAACGCGTCGAGGACCAGCATGCAGAGAAGGAACGACGGCATGGCGTAGAGGACGAACGCCGAACCGGTGGCCGAGTAGTCGAAGACCGTGTTGCGCTTCGACGCCTGGAAGATCCCGAGGGGAATGGCGATGAAGATGGTCAGGATCAGGGCTGATAACGCCAGCCAGATCGTGCGCGGCACGTAGAGCTTGATAATTCCCCACACCGAGTTGTTCTGCTTGTAGGAGCGCCCGAGGTTGAAGTGAAAGAAGACCTGGGTGACGTAGTTCCAGAACCGAACGATGTACGGGTGATTCATCCCATTCTGGGCGGCCCAGTGGGCGACGTTCTTCGGCGTGGCGTGAACTCCAAGGATCTGATAGGCGGGGGCCAAAATGCCGTGGACTTGAAAGTACGGAAGTGTGAACGTGACCAGCATCACGATGAGCAGCACCAGGATCGACTGAGCGATCCTGCGGAGGATGTACGCCAGCACGCGACAAGTTTATCAATGCCGTCCCGCAACTGACTGTCGACCAGATGGGCCGACCGACCAATAGGAAGAGGGCCCCTTGCGGGGCCCTCTTCCTATTTCGAGTCGCGTGCCAAGGGCACGTACGACGGTTTAGAAGTGGTAGTACTCCGGCATGAAGTTCTGGAGCGGGGTGGTGAACCCGACCGAACTGTGCACCGACTTGAGTACCTCACCTGGGTCGAAGCCCTGGGGCACGTAGAGGACCGGCAGCTGCTGGGCCGCGTACTTGCCGTACGCCTCCAGGTTCGCTGTGCCGAAGTCGGTCTGCGTGATCAGGCTCGTCATCTGCGTGTCGAGGTACTGGCCCACGTTGAACCCACCCTGAGGCGTGAACAGAGTCTCGCCCGACGGGTAGAAGTCCGGTGCGTAGATCCAGCCACCGCCCCACCAGCAGATCTGGTAACCAGAGCCGCTGGAGCAGTCGCCGATGACGCTGTTGAACGACTCGGTGCTGAACGTCACGTTGATGCCGATCTGCTTCCAGTCGGACACCATCGCGGCCACCGTGCTGTCCTCAACCGGGAAGCCACTGTTGTAGATCAACTTGAAGTTCAGCGTGTAGCCCGAGGTGATTCCCGCGCCGCACTGGTTCGCGCCAGTGCCCGGGTTGGTGCAGGTGTCCACACCGCCCTGCACGGTCCAGCCGTGTGACGTGAGCAGTGCCTGCGCGGCTGTCAGGCTGAACGGGTACGGGTTCGGGAACGGCTTGGCAATCACCGACGGAGTGGTCGGGGGCAGCGGGCTGTAGTCCGGTAGGCCGTAACCCTTGTTGATGTTGTTGATGATGCCGTTCTGGTCAACCGCAGTCTGCAGGGCCTGGCGGATGTACAGCTGGTTAATCGCTGCCACCTTGGGGTCATTGGAGCTGAAGTTGAAGGGCATGTAGTTGAAGTCCCACGCCGGACCGACGACCATGTTGTAGCGCGAACCCAAGCTGCCCCAGTTGGGACCGGGCTTGAGGTTGCCGGGCGACGGTGAGGTCAGCACGTTCGGGTCGACGAAGCCCTGCGAGAGCTTGCCGGCCTGAAGGTCGTTCTCTTCCGCCTGGGTCGAGGTGTAGGCGACCAGCTTGACCTGGGCGACCTTGGCCTTCACCGGGCCGGAGTAGTGCCGGTTCGGTACGAAGGTTGCGTTACCGAGGTCATCGAACTGGGTCAGCTTCCACGGACCGCTGTCGCCACTCTGCCAGAAGTTGCTGGTGTAGGTGCCGAAGTTCGCGGACTGCTTGTTGAGGTAGGCCTCAACGTTCTTGCACGCCACCTTGGTGGAGGCTGCGCCATACCGCCCGCCGGCACAGTTCGCCTTCTGAGTGGCTGATGTCTTGTCCCATGTGTTGGGCATCGGCGTGATGAACGAGAGGTTGTTGTACACGAGGAATCCCGGGTTGATGGACCGGGTGAAATTGATCGTGACGGTGTTACCCGATCCGTGTGCGCTCTTGATCAGCGTCGGGATGGAGAAGCTGCCGTTGTTACCGCAGTAGCCACCCGGGTCGGCGTCGAGCATGTTCAGGAAGAACATGACCGATTCAGCGTTCACTTTCTGGCCGTCGGCGAACTTCCAGCCCTTCATCTTGATGGTGGCGGTCTTGTCGCCATGGCTCATCACGGGCTTGTTACCGGTGGACAGCTTGTACTGGACGGCGGCAGATTTGCCGAGACCGAACCAGTAGAGGGGCCGGAACATAAGGGTTTGGAACTGGTTCAGTGTCGCAACCGAGAAATACTGGCAACTCACGTACGGGAAGATCCAGTTGGGGTTAGCCCCTGGTCCCTCGGCGAATGACAGTGTTCCGGAGGGAGCGTTGGCGCCACTCACGGTCGGAGCAACGAGCCCTAGCGACAAGGTCGCCGCGACGGCTCCCATTGTCACCGCGAGCCCTAGTTTGCGTCTCAGTTGCATGGTTGAATTGCCTCCCAGTGCCACCGAAGTGGTCACAATCAATTTTCTTGCCCATCACTGATGGATTAGATGCCATGGTAACCCTAGATAAGAAGGTCAACAAGTTCACCCCAACCAGAAACTCGTGGAATATCACGATTTCGTAATGTCTCGGCGATGACGGAACAGGCCGAAACATAAGAAAACGGCCAGTTTTTGCTAACAGCGTCTCGGCGGAAAGTTTGTGTCCGGTAGACGCCAGTCGCAGCGGTCCTATCTCGGCGGCCACGACGTCGTTTGGGTCCTTCCGATCTCCACCACTATGAGGGCGCCACTTCGCCCGTCCAGCAGGTTGGTGGTCGTTTCGGAGGCGAACGCCCGGCACCACCGGAAATCCCTGATCCGGGGCTCCGGACCGCTGGTCAGACTCAGAAGTGGAAGTACTCGGGCATGAAGTTCCCCAAGGGGTTCGGCGCGAAGCCCGCCGAACTCTTCAGCCCCTTGGCGACCTCTTGGATCACGGTCGCTTGAGGTTGGTAGAGCACCGGGAGCTGGTGCGCGGCGTACGTGGCGTACGCCGACAACGTGCCCGAGCGGTGGATGGATGCGCTGATGAGGCTGGTCATCTTCGCGTCGTCGTAGGTCCCAACGTTGAAGCCTCCACCGGGCGCGAAGAGCGCCTCGCCGGACGGGTAGTAGTCCGGTGAGTACGTCCATCCGGTGCCCCAGGCGCAGATCTCAAAGCCGGTGCCCCCCTGGCAGTCCGCGGCGACGTTGGCCAGGGAGGCCGTCTGGACGTCGACCCCGATTCCCAGCGTGCGCCAACTGGCCGCCTCGGCGTACATGACGAGGGCGAGCGACGGCGAGTTCCCCGCCACCACGACGTTAAAACTGAGCACGTAGCCGGCGGCGATGTCGGAGCCACATTGGCCGGTTCCTGTTCCGGGCGACGTGCAGGTCAGCACGCCGCCGACATTCGTCCAACCGTGACTCGCCAGTAGCGCCGCCGCGCCAGCCGGACTGTAGGGATAGGGATTGGCCACGGCGCGGGCGAGCGCCTGGGGGGTCTGGGGAGGCAGAGGGCTGTAGACCGGGGTGGCGTAACCCTTAAAGACGGTTTGAATGAGGGTGTTCTGGTCGATCGATATCTGCAGGGCCTGTCGGATGTAGAGCTGGTTGATCGCCGCCGATTTCGGATCAGCCGTGGAGAAGTTGAGCGCGGCGAAGTTAAAACTCCAGGTGTTGCCGACCGTCATCACGTAACTCGACGCTAAGGGTGCCCAGTTGGGTCCGGGCCGACCCGGTGTCGACGCTCCGGCGCTCAGCACGCTCGGATCGAGGTACCCAATGGAGAGCCGACCGGCCTTGAGGTCGGCCTGCTCGGCTTGGCTCGTCGCGTAGGCGATCTCCTTCACCTTTCGCACCTGCGCCTTGCGCGGACCCGAATAGTGGGGATTCGGCACGAAGGTCGCGTCGCCCGCGGCGCTGAACGCGCTCAGTCGCCACGGCCCGTCGACCCCGCTCTGCCACAGGGGACCAGTGAAGGAGCTCGTCACTGCGGCGCGCGAGTCCAAGAATTCGATCACCGCATCGCAGGAGGTCTTGGTCGACGCGGCCCCAAAGACGCCGCCCGCGCAGTTGGCCGAGTGGGTGGGCGACGTGCGATCCCAGGAGTTCGGCAGGGGAGTGATCTGGGAGAGGTAGTTGTACAGCAGCCAGTTCGGATTGACGGGTGCGACGAAGGTGATCCTCACAGTGTTGGCGGTGCCCGTCGCCGTGCGGACCTGATCGGGAACGCCGAATCCGGCGTTGTAGTCGCAGTAGGCGGTGGGATCGGCTCGGTACATGTTGAGGAAGAACATGACCGCGCGAGCGTCGACGGCCTGGCCGTCGGCGAATCGCCACCCCTTCAGAGTCACCGTGACCGTCCGATCACCGTTGCTGAAGTGCGGTGAGTTCGCTGGAGAGAGCGCGGGAACCAACGCGGCCGAGCCGCCCAGTCCGAACCAGTAGAGGGGCCGGAACATGAGGGATTGGAACTGATTGATGTTGTTGGTCGACTCGTACTGGCAGCTGGCGAAGGGAAAGATGTAGTTCGGACTGGCCCCCGGGGTCTCAGCGAAGGTGATCACGCCGTGTGCGACCCCGCTCCCTGAGGCGCCACTCACCCCGAAGCCGGCGACCGCCAGCACGACGGCGGCGACCGTCCCCGCAATCTGTCGTCGTGTCATGCAGAAATGCCCATCTCCGATGCCGAAGCGGCACCCGTCACGTCCTCCCCACCAGGTGGACCGACTCGAATCGTACCGTTCGGCGCTTGCGAAGTGTCGTCGCCGACGGTGTTGGCGGCTACGAAACCGGTGAAAGAGCCGAGCGTAGTAATGCGTCGATGTCCGCTGCGTGGAACTCGAAGCCGGATTCGAGCAGGACCTTCGGCGCGACGCGTTGGCTGGCGAGCACGACGCCGTCGGTGAGTGCTCGCCCCAGCGCCAGACGCAGCGCGGCGGCGGGCACGCGCAAGAGTGCCCGACGGTTCACCGCTCGCGCGATCGCCGTCGTGAAGTCGCGATTCGTCACTGCGCACGGTGCGACCAGGTTGACGGGACCGTCGACGCGTTCGTCGAGAACGAACATGATGGCGCGCACGGCGTCGCCAAGCGCGATGGGACTGATCCACTGCGTGCCGGCTCCGAGCGGGCCACCGAGCCCGTGGCGAAACAGGCCGAGTTGTCGGGCGAGCGCGCCGCCAGTAGCGCTGGCAACGATCCCGGTGCGCAGCGTTGCGACACGCGAACCACTGTCGCGAAGCGATGCGGCTTCTCGCTCCCACTCTCGACACACGCGGGCCAAGAAGTCATCGCCCGGCGAAGAGTCCTCGTCGAGAATCTCATCGCCGCGCGAGCCGTAGTAGCCGACCGCCGAACCGCTGGCGAGAAAAGGGGCACCCTCGGGCAGTTCGCGCAGTGAGTGCACGAGCAGGCGAGTCGACGCGGTGCGCGACTCGAGGATCTCTCGCCGACGCGCGGTAGTCCAGCGCCGGTCACCTATGCCCGCGCCCGCAAGATGGACGATGGCGTCGAGGTGTCCCGCGCGGCGTAGGTCGCCAACATCGAGTTGGTCGTGCACGGGGTCCCAGCGCACACTCAGTCCTGGGGACGGCCGACTCTGGGGACGCACGAACGTGACAATGTCGTCTCCGCGTTGGGCCAGCGTCGACACCAAGGCGCTCCCGATGAAGCCACCGGCGCCCGTCACGCCGACGCGCATTGCTCCTCAATCAACCGGGTGATGATTTCGCCAAGCGGTCCGGGCCGTGACAGGTGCGCTCCGTGGCCGGTGTGCGCCATCTCTATCGTCCGGACCTTCGGGCGGCATGACGCCAACTTCGCGGAGAGCTCGCGGTAGTGCTCGCCTAGGTGCGCGTCGCCGTGGATGAGCACGACCGGTGTTGACATCGCGGCGAGATCGAAGGGAGCCGGTCCGCGCATCACCGCGAGATCCGCCAGCAGGGCCGGGCCGTCGAGCCGGCGTGACTCACGTTCGTTCTCACTGAGGCGCTCCCACGCGGCGTCGGACATCACGCGGCGAAAAAAGAGTTCGGCCTCGCGGTCAGGGTCATTGGTCGGCTCCGGCCGCCCGCTCTGGCGTGCCAGGATCCACGGCAAAGGCGACTCAAAGAGAATGACCAAGGAAAAAAGGCTGGGCTCGCGTGCCGCGGCGGCGAGGGCCACGACGCCACCGAAGCTGTGACCGAAGACGACCACCGGCGCCGCCGTGGCTTCGCGACGCGCGATCGCCACGAGGTCGCCGACCAGTTGATCCAGTGTCGCCGGACCCAATGACCGAGAACCTCGGTAGCCGCGCCGGTCGTACGCGACGACGTCGACGCTCTCGAGGCGTCGAGCTAGGCGACTGAAGGAGCCCCCTCGGTCCAACCCGCCGTGCACACACACCAGTACAGCGAGCGAGTTCTCGACTCGGTGCTCGAACACGGCCAGTCCCGGCACCGGGGACGCACCCGCGACAAGGCCGACGGTGCTCGGCGAGGTGGGGTGCACCCACGGAATCTACCGGTCGACGACCACGACGGCCTTCGACCAAAAGGTCCCTCACCCCTAGGCTGGTGGGGTGAGCGCGCCCTCCGACACCCCGTCTACGACGTCCAAGGGATCGTTTGGTCCCAACGCCTGGCTCGTCGACGACATGTACGAGCGCTATCTCGCCGATCCCGAGTCGGTGGCTCCGAGTTGGCGCGAGTTCTTCGTGGACTACCAGCGTTCGACCGTTCCGACGGTGACAACCGCGCACGCGGCGTCGGCCGCGCCGGTGCCCTCGGCGCCACCCGTCGGGTCCCTGGACGCCGACGCGGTTCCCCTGCGCGGTGCCGCGGCGCGCATTGTCAGCAATATGAACGACAGCCTGGCCATTCCCACGGCCACGAGCGTTCGCACGGTGGCCGCGCGACTGCTCGAAATCAACCGCGTGGCGCTCAACGAGGCGCTGGCACGATCGAGCGGCGCCAAGGTCTCCTACACGCACCTCATCGCCTTCGCGGTCCTGCGGGGTCTCGTGGCGCTTCCGCATCTCAACGCGACATTCGTCGAGTCGGTGGACGAGCGCGGTACTCCCGGCGTGCGTCGTCACGAGCACGTGGGACTGGGTCTGGCCGTGGACGTCGAGCGTCCGGACGGCTCGCGCAACCTTCTGGTACCCGTCATCCGCGACGCCGACACCCTGAACTTCCGCGACTTCCTACTGGCCTACGAGGACCTCGTGCGCAAGGTGCACGCGGGATCCTTCACGGTGGACGATTTCGCAGGAGCCACCGTCACGCTCACCAACCCCGGCACCCTCGGCACGGTCCAATCGGTGCCGCGCCTCATGCCGGGCCAGGGCGTCATCGTGGGCGTGGGGTCGCTGGGCTGGCCCGCGGGATTCGAGGCGGCTGACCCGCGCGCGCTGGCCGAACTCGGCGTCGGCAAGGTCCTCACGCTGACGTCGACGTACGACCACCGGATCATCCAGGGCGCCGAGTCGGGTCTGTTCCTGCGCTACGTCGCTAAGTGCCTCACCGGAGACCACGACTTCTACGACGACGTCTTCGCCGCGCTCGGCGTGCCGTACGAACCTTCGCGCTGGGCGCCAGACGACAACCCGGTCGCCGGTGAGGGTGACGCCGACCGGATCTTGAAGCAGATCCGCGTCCAAGAGCTCATCAACATGTACCGCGTGCGCGGTCATCTCTACGCGCACCTGGACCCGCTGGACGCCGCGCCACCGCCGGTGCACCCGGAACTGGACCTGGAGACGTACGGGCTCACGATCTGGGACCTGTCGCGCAGGTTCGTGGTCGACGGGCTGGCCGGGCGACGAGAGGCCACGCTGGCCGAGATCCTGGCGATCCTGCGCGAGGCCTACTGCCGCACGATCGGCATCGAGTACGGCCACATCATGGACCCGGAGCAGAAGAAGTGGATACAACAGCGCGTCGAGGGCGTGCAGATCAGCGCCTCGGCCGACGAGCAGCGCCAGATCCTCGACTCGCTCACCGAGGCCGAGGTCTTCGAGCGCTTCCTGCACACGCGCTACGTCGGCCAGAAGCGTTTCGGACTCGAAGGCGCCGAGTCGACCATCGTGGCCCTCAAAACCATTCTCGACGTGGCGGCCGACGAGGGGACGCGCGAGGCGGTCATCGCCATGGCCCACCGCGGACGGCTCAACGTGCTCGCCAACGTCGTGGGCAAGTCCTACAGCGACATCTTCTCGGAGTTCGAGGGCAATCTCGACCCCGAGAGCGTCCAGGGCAGCGGCGACGTCAAGTACCACAAGGGCGCGCGCGGCCAGTACAAGAACCCTCGGGGCGCGACAATCGAAATCTCCATGGCCTCCAACCCGTCGCACCTCGAAGCGGTGAGCCCGGTGGTCGAAGGCATCGTGCGGGCCAAGCAGGACGTTGTCGTGCGCCCCAGCGACGGGACGCAGTCCACAGAGCGCGCCACCGGTCACCCGTTCCTGGCGGTGCTCATCCACGGCGACGCGGCCTTCTCCGGCCAGGGCGTCGTGGCCGAGACCCTCAACCTGTCCCAGTTGTCCGGCTACCGCGTCGGCGGGGCGGTGCACGTGGTGATCAACAACCAGGTCGGCTTCACGACCGCGCCGGAGTCGGCGCGCTCGAGCTTCTACCCGACCGACGTGGCCAAGATGATCCAGGCGCCGATCGTGCACGTCAACGGTGACGACCCTGAGGCGTGCGCGCGCGCCGCGCGCCTGGCGTACGACTATCGCGCCACCTTCCACCGCGACGTCGTGATCGACGTCGTGTGTTACCGCAGGTTCGGCCACAACGAGGGCGACGACCCGAGCTACACCCAGCCCCAGATGTACAAGATCATCGACCAGATGCGTTCGGTGCGCAAGATCTACACCGAGACGCTGGTGCGTCGCGGCGACCTCTCACTCGACGAGGCCGAGCAGGCCCTCAACGACTTCAATGACCGGTTGCAGCGGGCCCTGGACGAAGTGCGCACCGTCCCGGTGCCCCAGCTCGACGAGGTGCCGGTGATCGAGGTCCCCACCGACGACCCGGCACCGGAGACCGGCGTAGACGCCGCCACGCTGCTGCGGGTCGCGGCCGCGACGACCGCGGTACCCGATGGCTTCACCATCCACCCGAAACTCGAGCGCCAGTTCGCCGCCCGCGCGGCGATGCTGGCCGCGGGCGAGGTCGACTGGGCGCTCGGCGAGGCGATGGCCTTCGGGACTCTCCTGGAGACGGGGTCCAACGTTCGCCTGGTGGGACAGGACACGCGACGCGGGACCTTCTCGCATCGCCACGCGACCCTCGTCGACTTCGAGACCGGCGACCAGTACGTTCCGCTGTGCCACCTGGGCGAGGGCTCGGGCTTCTTCACCGTGCGCGACACCCTGCTCAGCGAGTACGCGGCGTTGGGCTTCGAGTACGGGTACTCGGTGGAATCGGCCAACACGCTGGTGGCCTGGGAGGCGCAGTTTGGCGACTTCATGAACGGGGCCGAGATCATCATCGACAACTTCTTGGTGGCGGCCGAGGACAAGTGGGGCCAGGCCGCCTCCCTGGTCATGCTCCTGCCGCACGGCTACGAGGGACAGGGACCGGAGCACTCCAGCGGACGAGTGGAACGGTTCCTCTCGCTCAGCGCGCGCAACAACATCCGCATCGCCCAGCCCTCCACCGCGGCTCAGTACTTCCACCTGCTGCGCTCCCAGGTCATGCGCTCGCGCGTGACACCCCTCATTGTCTTCACGCCCAAGTCGCTGTTGCGCTCGCCGGCCACCCGCTCGGCGCTGAGCGACTTCGAGCATGGCGCGTTCGCCAGTGTTCTGGACGACGCGGTGGCGGACCGCCAGCGAGTCACGCGCCTGGTCATCGCGACGGGCAAGGTCGCGCACGAGGCAGTGGCGCGCCGCGACGAGCTCGGCGCCGACTCGGTCGCGGTCGTGCGGGTCGAGCAGATCTACCCGTGGCCCCACGACGAACTCGACGCCGTGCTGTCGACCTATCCGAGGGTCACTGAGGTGGTCTGGCTCCAAGAGGAGCCCGAGAACATGGGCGCGTGGCCCTTCGTGCACCACCAGGTGCACCGTCGGCTCCGCGAGGTCGCGGTGTCACACGTCGCGCGAGCCGAGTCGGCCAGCCCCGCGACCGGCAGTTCGCTGGTGCACGCGGCCGAGCAAGCGGACCTGCTGCGACGGGCGGTTGGGTGAGCTCGACGCGACGCCGGCGCGTCGTCGTCGACGGCTCCAATCTCGCCACCGAGGGTCGAACCGACCCGAGCCTGACGCAGCTCGACGAAGCCGTGCGCGCCTTCATCGACGAGAACCCCGGGGTCGAGATCATCGTCGTGGCGGACGCCTCCTTCGCGCACCGCGTCGAGCCCGGTGACCGCAAGCGCCTCGCCGAGTCCGAGCTGGCCGGTGAGATCGTCACGCCGCCGGCTGGCGCGGTGGGCCGTGGCGACGCGTTCATCCTCAAGATCGCCGATCGCATCAACGGGATCGTGCTGAGCAACGACTCATTCCAGGAGTTCCACAACGAGTACCCGTGGCTCTTCGATGAGGGCCGACTCATCGGGGGCAAGCCCGTTCCCGGGGTCGGGTGGATCTTCACGGCCCGGATCCCCGTGCGCGGGGCCAAGAGCCCACGACCGGTCAAGAAGCTGTCCGTCGCCCTGCCCGGAGGTCAGACGCCAACCATCGGTACCACCCTGACCCCGGTGAAGAAGGCTGCGGCGAAGAAGGCCGCGGAGAAGGCGCCCGCGAAGAAGGCTCCGGCGAAGAAGACGCCCGACAAAGTCGCGGACAAGCCGGTGACCAAGGAGTCGAAGGCCCCCGTCAAGAAGGTTGCGGCGAAGTCGACGAAGAAGGCGCCGGCGAAGGCGCCGGCGAAGAAGGTCCCCGCCAAAGCGCCGGCCAAGGCCCCCGCGACCGCGCGCACCCCGGCGGTGGCCCTGCGCCGGGGCCGCCAGCCGGTCAATCCCGAAGCGGACTTCGATCTGTTCCGATCGACCTACAAGGTCGGGTCGCGCGTCGAGGGCGAGGTGTCGACCTTCACCTCGCACGGCGCCGTCATCCGGGTCAACCTGCGCGGCGATCGCCACGTGGAGTGCTACGCGCCCACCACCCTGCTGGGCACGCCGCCCCCGGCGCGAGCGCGTGATGTGCTGGCCCGCGGAGACCGTCGTATCTTTCGTCTCGTGAACGTGGACGCCGAGCGGCGGATCGCCGAACTGGCCCTGCCGTGAGCGACGCCGTGCTCGACCCGCGCCGGTGGTTGCCGCATCGCGAGCCGTTCCTGCTGATCGACGAGGTCCTCAGCGTCGAGCCGGGAGTCAAGTGTGTGGCTCGCTGGACGCCGCACGGTGACGAGTGGTTCTTCGTCGGTCACTTCCCGGGTCGTCCCACGACCCCGGGGGTATTGCTCCTCGAGTCGTTGGCCCAGTGCGGCGCGGTCGCGGTGTTGGCCGACGAGCGCTACTCGGGACGACTACCACTCTTCGGGGGCGTGGAGCGTGCGCGTTTCCGCCGTCAGGTCTTGCCGGGCGACACGGTGATGCTGGAGTGCGAGATGACCCATCTCTCGGGGCGCGGCGGCAAAGGCCACGGTCGCGCCACCGTCGAGGGCCAAGTGGCGGCCGAAGCAGACCTGCTGTTCATCCTCGCTGACGTCACGTGAGACTGGCGACCTGGAACGTCAATTCGCTCACCGCGCGCTGGCCGCGCGTGGAGGCGTGGCTCGTTGACAAGTCACCCGACGTGCTGTTGGTGCAGGAGACCAAGCAGACCGACGCCAAGTTCCCCTTCGCCGAGCTCGCGGGGCTCGGGTACGAGGCGGCCCACTACGGCCAGGGTCAGTGGAACGGTGTCGCGGTGATCTCACGCGTGGGACTGAGCGACGTCACGCGGGGCTTCGGTGACGACGACCCCGAGGCGCGACTGATCGGCGCGACCTGCGCCGGCGTGCGCGTGTACTCGTGCTACGTGCCCAACGGCCGGGCCCTGGACGACCCGCACTACCAGTACAAGCTGGCGTGGCTGGAGCGACTGCGTGACCTGGCGGCGGCGCGCAACCCCGACACGCCGCTGGTGCTCGGTGGTGACTTCAACGTCGCGCCCACCGACCTCGACTGTTACGACCCGCAGAGGTTCATCGGCGCCACCCACGTGAGCGAGCCCGAGCGCGCCGCCCTGCGCGCGCTCGAAGGGACGGGCCTGGTCGACCTCACGCGTTCATTGCACCCCGACGAAGTGATCTACACGTGGTGGGACTACCGCGACGGGGCCTTCCACCGGGGATGGGGCCTACGCATCGACCTGTTCTACGCGGACCTCGACCTCGCCCGTGACACCACGAGCAGCGTCGTCGACCGCGACGCGCGCAAGGGCGTCAAGCCCTCGGACCACGCGCCCGTCCTCGCCGAGATCTCTCGCTGACCAACTTGAAATGATGGGCTGATCGCGCCCGGCGTCGGCTCGTGGCAGTTACGAATTGCGTGTTGCGGAGAGTCGACTCGATTCAGCAGTGAACGATCCTTGGCGCGGTGCCACCGTAGACAATGACCGGCACCTTGACGCACACGGTGGGTCCCTGGGCGAAGTCGAGCATGATGTCGGCTCCGTGAACGGACACTCGAACGGAGACGCCACCGTGATACCTACGCATGATCGCGGCGGTGTGGGCGACGGGCACCGGAAGCGCGTTCGTTCTTCCGATCGGTTCGAACTCGTAGTAGGCGTTGTCGGCCATCGACAGCGCGGTTTCCCTGTTCTGCGCGACCCCGTAGAGCGGTCCCGTCGACGGTGGGATGATAATGAACGCGAAGCCGCCGGCGGCCGCGAGGATCGCCAGGAGCGCGACGACCCGCGGGACGCGCCAGAACCGCGGGCGAAGAGATTTTGGGCTGACGGTCGCCATTGACGTGACTGTACCCACCCAACAAGAGTTTCCATCGAGCTAGACAGCGGAGCCCTGAGGTCGTTTGGTCGTACCAACTCGGAGCACCGCTGCGTCGTCAAGGAGCGTCAACGACGGTGGTCGACGGCCAAGAGTGTCTAGGTGAGTCCCGCCGGCATCCGTGCCTCGATCAGCGACGGTCCCGGCGTCGCGTAGGAGCGCCGAAGGGCCGTCACCAAGTCCTCGGCGGTGCTGACGCGACACGCGGGAACGCTGAGAGATTCGGCGAGCGCGACGAAGTCGAGAACGGGGTCGTCCAGGTCCAACAGCCGTCGGCTTCGTGCACCCGCGGCGACCGCGCCAACGCGTTCGCGCTCCAGATGCAAGATGGCGTAGCTGCGATTGGCCAGGACCACCACCGTGACGTCGAGCTGCTCGCGCGCCATAGTCCACAGCGCCTGGAATGTGTACATGGCCGACCCGTCAGACTCGAGCGCCAGCACGCGTCCGCGATGGGCGACCGCGGCGCCCACCGCGTTGGGCAGACCGAAGCCGATCGATCCGCCGGTGAGAGTGAGCAAACGGTGCGGAGGCGCGAAACGTGTCGCGCCGAAGAGGTGCAGCCCGCCGGTGTTCGATTCGTCGACAACGACCACGTCCTCGGGCAGTGTGCTCGCAACGGCTGCGGCGAATCGCCCCCCGTCGAGCGCGCCGTCGGGCACTGCGGGGACGTCACCCTTGTCCGCGACGAACTCCGGCGCACGCAGTTCGCTCGCCAGGTGCCGTAGGACCCCCACGGCGTCGTAACCCGGCGGAGCGAGGTCCACGACCTCACACGCCTCGGGCACCAGCACGCTGGGCAGGTCGGGGTAGGCGAAGAATCCCACCGGCGCCGTGGTGCCGAGCAGGACCAGGGTGTCCAGGTCGGCCAGCTGACTGACCGCGAACTCGCTGAGGTACACCAGTCGTTCGGGGTTCGCGCGGCCGGCCCCGCGCTCGACGACCGCCGGGAAGGTCTCCATGATGACCCGCGCGTCGCAGGACCGCGCGACGCGCTGGGCGAGCGCCAGACCTTCGGCGTTGACCGCCGCGCCGCCGACGAACAGCGCGGCGCGGCCCGCGCGAAGTCGCTCCAACGCGTGGGCCGTCACGGCGGGATCGGCATCGTGTGGTGCTCGCCGCTCGGCGAGGGGCCAACGCCCTGGGGGTTGCTCGACCGGTCCCCATGACGTATCGGCCGGGAGCACCAGAGTCGCGACCTGACCCGGAGGACCCCAGGCGGCGGTGATCGCGTCGGCGGTGTCGTTGGCAATGGTGTTCGCGTGGGTGGCTCGCCCCACCCATCCCTCGAGCGCGCCCGCGACCGCGGCCACGTCGCTCTGCAGCGGCGCGTCGTACTGAGCGTGGTAGGTGGCGTGGTCGCCCACGATGTTGAGCAGCGGCACCCGCGCACGGCGCGCGTTGTGCAGGTTGGCCCATCCGTTGGCCAGGCCCGGGCCCAGGTGCAGCAGCGTGGCCGCGGGCCGTCCGCTGACGCGGGCGTAGCCGTCGGCCGCTCCCGTGGCGACCCCTTCGAAGAGGCACAGGATGCCGCGCACCGCGTCGGTCTCGTCCAGGCCCGCGACGAAGTGCATCTCCGAGGTGCCGGGATTGGCGAAGCACACCGTGACGTCGTTGGCGCCCATCGTGGACAGCAGGGCGTGGGCCCCGTTCATTCGGGGGTGCGTTCGTCGAGCAGGCGATAAGGATTGAACAGGTGATGGGGGTCGAAGGCGTCCTTCACCCGACGCTGAACGGCCAGCCAGACGGGGTCGCTCAACTCGAGGAACGGCCCCTGCTTGTCGACGCCGATCCCGTGCTCACCCGAGATCTGCCCGCCGAGGGAGAGTCCGAAGCGAAAGAGTTCGGTGAGCAGTTCGCGGCGCTGTTCGTCGTCGGGCTGGAAGACCGACAGGTGCACGTTGCCGTCACCCACGTGACCGCAGCCGGTGATCATGGCGTCGTTGACCACGGCCAGGCGCTGGGCCTCGGCGAGAAACTCGGGCACCTTGGAGCGCGGCACCACCACGTCGAGGATCTCGTGGGCCCCGGCGGCTTTGGCCACCCAGAAGGCTCGCTCGCGCGCCTCGATGAGCTTGGTGGCCGCTCCCGAGGGCAGGACGTACACGTCGAGCGCGCCGGCGTCGTTCACCAACGCCGCCAGGTGCTCGAGGTCGCCGTCGAGTTGCTCGGCCGTGCGCGTCTCGAGCACGATGACCAGGTACGCCGAGGTCTGTGCGGCGACACCCGCGTCGACCCCGAGTTCCAGGCCGGCGGCCTGGGTGATCGAGGCCATGGTGAGCACGTCGAGGTACTCGAGCATCGCCGGTTCCAGGCCCGACGCGACGACGCGCGGCACGACGCGGGTGACTTCGGCCAGATCGGCGAACGGCACCAGCACCGTCGCGGCGTGCTCCATCGCCGGTGACAGCCGCAGGGTGATCTCGGTGACCAGCGCCAGTGTGCCTTCAGATCCGATGACGAGTTGGGTGAGGTCGTAGCCCGAGGAGGTCTTGACCACCGGTCCGCCGGTGCGCACCACCGTCGCGTCGGCCAGAACCAGCTCGAGGCCGACCACGTGGTGGCGCGTCACGCCGTGACGAACGGCGCGCATGCCCCCCGCGTTGGTGTTCACGTTGCCGCCCAACGATCCCGAGAGCTCGCCGGGGTACACCGGGTAGCGCAGTCCGCTCCCGGCGAGACGATCGTTGAGCTCGCGCAGCGTGATCCCCGGCTGGACGACGGCCATGTGGTCGCTGGTGTCCAAATGCAAGAACCGGTTCATGCGCTCAAAGCTGACGACGATGCCGCCCGCGACCGGCGTGGCCCCGCCCGACAGTCCGGTGCCCGACCCGCGCGCGGTGACCGCGCGACCCTCGCGACCGGCGAGTCGCACCAGCGCGGCGACCTGATCCGTGGTGGTGGGCCGCACGACCGCGTAGGGCTCGACGTGGGTCGCGTGCAGCGACTCGTCGTGCAGGTCGTCGGGGTTGTGGTGGGGCGCGAACGTGACGGCGTCCTCGCCGACGAGTTCGATCAGTTCACGGTTCAGGGGGTCCGGGCTCACTCTGGGGCAACGATACTGTGGCGCCCTCGAGCTCTCGACGGATCGCGTCGAGCCGTGCGCGGCGCGCCTCACCCGTGAGCGGCGCGTTGCGCGCCTCGATCTCGGCGACGACGCGCTCGATGCCGGTGAGGAAGCGCGAGGGTGATCGGTCGGGGTAGCGCGGGTCGTTGCGTCCCCGGCTCCAGGTGATGAGGAGCGACTGCTCGGCGCGGCTGAGCGCCACGTAGGCCAGCCGTTGCTCCTCGGCCAGCTCGTCGGGAGTGGTGGCGCCGTAGTGGGGCAGTTGACCCTCGGCCCAACCGATGATGGCGACGTGGGCGAACTCGAGACCCTTGGCCCGGTGGATCGTCGACAGGGCCACCGCGTCGCCGGTGTCCTCTTCGACGCGCCGGTCCACGTCGGGACTCAGATGCAGGTCCGACGCCGGCGAGTGCTCGGGTCCGCGCCGCTCGTGCGGGATGCCGGCCGCGCTCAGGTAGCCCGCGATGAGCTCGAGCTGCGCGTTGGTGCGCGCGAGCACCGCCATCGACCGCCACGGGCTGTCCTCGCGGTGCTTGGCGGCCAGCCACGTCGCGACGTGCTCGGCCTCCTGCTCGTCGGTGTCGTAGCCGCGCACCAGGGGGACCTCGCCGTCGGGGCGCGCCGGGACGATCCCCGCCGCGCCTTGCTCTAAGAGCGTGTCGGCGACGTCGATGATGTACTCAGTCGAGCGGTGGTTGCGCGTCAGGTCCAGCACCACGGTGTCGGGCCAGGTGGTCACGATGTCGACCATCACCAATGGGCTGGCCCCGTTGAAGCCGTAGATCGACTGGTTGGGGTCGCCCACGCCGAACAGGTCCGGGTCGTCGCCAGCCATCTCGCGCAGCAGTTGGAACTGCAGCGGGTTCATGTCCTGGGTCTCGTCGACGTAGATCGAGCGGGTCTGGTGGCGGAACGCCGCGCGCAGGTCCGACTCCTCGCGCAGGAGTCGCGCGGCCTCGCTGAGCAAGAGGTCAAAGTCCACGACGCCGCGGCTGGCGCAGAAGCCGACGTAGCGGTCCAGCAGGTCGGCGAACTGCGCGGGGGGTAGTGGCGCGGCGCGGCGTAGCCGTCGTGCGTTCTTCGCGTAGGCGCTGCCGTCGAAACCTTGGCTAAGCGCCCAGCCGATCTCTTGCTCGATTCGCGGCAGCTGCCAGTCGTCGAGCTTGACGCCGCCGCTCTTCTTCAACTGGTTGGCCAGGGCGCTGACCAATCGACGGCGGTTGGTCTCGAGCGTCAGGGGTTTGAGGTCGTGGTCCTCGCGGTACCGAGTGACGAGGGTGAGCGCGGCGCGGTGGAAGGTCCCGGCGCGCAGGTCGCGCACGCCGGACTTCCAGAGTCGACGGCGCAGCTCCTCACCGGCCTTTCGCGTGAAGGTCATGGCGAGCACCTGCTCAGCCGCCATCTCGCCTTCGGTGACCCGGCGCTGGATCCGGAGCGTGAGGACGTGGGTCTTGCCTGACCCGGCCGTCGCGCGCACGAGGAGCCGTCGAGACGGCGACATCACCGCTTCGCGTTGCTCGGGCGTGAGGCCGACGAGCAGTTCCTCGGTGAACGCGGTCGCGTCGGACATCGTGACCCTGACGATATCGGCCACTAGTGACGTCTCCGCCCGACGAAGACCCGTCGGTAACCTGAAGACCGTGCTGCAGGCCTATGGCGACGGGAGGGTCTTCGGCGAGACGTACGGTGACGGGCCCGTCGCCGTGGTGTGGCTGCACGGCTGGGGTCGCAGCGGCCGCGACTTCGCGCCGCCGGCCACGCTGCTGGCCCAAGCCGGGTTCGGCTCACTCACCCTGGACCTGCCGGGCTTCGGCGCGTCGCCGCCGCCTGAGGACGCCGGCGGTGCGCGACTCTACGCCCAGTCCGTGGCGACGGCGCTGGCCGCGCTCGGTTCGCCGGTGGTTCTGGTGGGGCACTCCTTTGGCGGCTGCGTGGCGACCGTGGTGGCGGCCGAACACCCCGAGCTGGTCCGCGCGCTCGTGCTGACGGGCTCCCCGTTGATCCGGCGCCCAGGCACGCGGCGGCCCCCGTGGGGCTACCGCCTCGTACGCGCGCTGCACGCGCGCTCGCTGGTGGGGGAGGCTCGCATGGAGGCCGCGCGTCAGCGTTACGGATCGGCCGACTACCGCGCGGCTCGCGGCGTCATGCGCGAGGTTCTGGTTGTCACGCTCAACGACAACATCGAAAGTGAGATCGCGCGCGTGGGCGTGCCGGTGTGGCTGCTGTGGGGAGCGGACGACACCGAGGTGCCCGTGGCGATCGCCGAGGAGGCGCGCCAGCTGTTTTCGCGTGATGCTGCGCTCCACGTGCTCGAGGGCGTAGCGCACTGGGTGCCGACCGAGGCCCCCGGGGAACTCGTGTCGGCGGTTCGCGAGGCGTTGGCGTGAACATCGCCCTCGACGTGGTGCTCGCGGTCGCCCTGGCCGCCGGTGCCGCCGCCCAGCTGGCGAGGTGGCTGCGCGTGCTGCAGCGCGAGCACTACGACCCGACGGCGCCGGGCCGGTTTCTCTGGCGCTGGAGTGTGCGTCCGGTGGCGAGTGGCGGCCGTTGGTCCGCTCCGGTCAACCTGAGCCTGGTCACCTTGGTCGCGGCGATTGTCTTGGTCGCCACGGGTGAGGACCGGTGGGCCGCCGCCGTGACCGCCCTCTACGGCGTGGCCTGTCCGGTCGGCCTCTCGCCGCGTGGTCGCACTGGTGCGTTGCGCTGGACTCGCCGACTCACCAGTGTGGCGCTGGTGAGCGTGGTGTTCGTCGCCGTGGCGGGCGTGGCCGGGGCCGCGCCGCGACCGTGGATCGTCGCCGCCGCGGTCGTGTGGCTCATCCCATTCCTGGTGGCGCTCAGCGCGGTCGTGCTGTCGCCGATGGAGGATCGCCGGGCGCAGCAGTTCGTGAACCGCGCGGTCGAGCGCCTCGAGCGAGTGAAGCCGCGCGTGGTCGCGATCACCGGTTCCTACGGCAAGACGTCGACCAAGTCGCACGTGGTGGACCTCCTCGGACCGGGCGCCGGGGTGGTCGCCTCACCGCGCAGCTTCAACAACCGCGCGGGACTCTCGCGCGCGATCAACGAGCAGTTGAGCGACGACACGCGGGTCTTCGTCGCCGAAATGGGTACCTACGGTCCCGGCGAGATTCGCGCGTTGTGTTCGTGGTGTCCACCGGAGATTGCGGTGATCACGGCCATCGGTCCGGTCCACCTCGAGCGCATGAGGTCACTGGACGTGATTGAGGCGGCCAAGCACGAGGTGACCGAGAGGGCCACGGTGGTCGTGGTGAATGTCGACGATGAGCGGCTGGCCACGTGGGTGGATCCCTTGCGAGCCGCGGGCAAGCGCGTGCGAACGGCGGGATCACTGAGCGACGCGGACGTGCGCGTGATCGACGAGGACGGTCGATGGTCCGTCGTGTTCGAGGGCGTGACGCACGGAGTCGTCGCGCGACCACCGGCGGTGAAGGCGACCAACGTCGCGTGCGCCCTGGCGACGGCCCTCGAGTTGGGCGCCGACACGGCGGCGACGCTCGATCGCCTCGGCGAACTGCGCGCGGTCGAGCACCGCGCGACGGTGTCGACGGCACCTTCCGGCGTCGTCGTGGTTGACGACACGTTCAACGCCAACCCGGCCAGCGCGACCGCGGCACTGGATCAGCTGCGTGCGCTCGCGCCGCCAGGTCGTCGAGTGGTCGTCACGCCGGGACTCGTGGAGTTGGGCGACGCCGCGCGTGTCGAGAACCAGTCACTCGGCGCACGCGTCGCGGCCGAGGGCGCCGAGCTCGTGGTCGTCGGGCGCACCAACGCGCGCGGCCTCGTCGATGGATTCGGACCCGACGCGCGAAGGATGGCCACACGCGACGACGCGGTGTCGTGGGTGCGCTCGTCGTTGGGTCCCGGCGACGCCGTCCTCTATCTGAATGACCTGCCCGACCACTACCCTTGAGGTCTTGAGCTACGCGGGACGGGGTTCGTCGTGACCACAGGTGTGCTGTTCGGCGGACCATCGCCGGAACATGACATCTCCATCCTCACTGGCCTGCAGGCGCTGCGCGAACTGGCGCGCGCCGGCCGTGACGTGGTGGGGCTCTACTGGACCAAGACGGGCGAGTTCGTCGCGGTCGGCGCCGACGTCGAGGCGGCTGACTTCATTGACGAGGTGCCGCGCTCGGCGGCGCCGTTGACCCTGCAGGTGGGCGAGGGTGGAGGTTTCGCCTCAACCGGCCGCCGCTCGCGCGGACGCGGGCTGGACCTGGACGCGGTGGTCGTGGCCACCCACGGCGGCCCGGGCGAGGATGGGACGCTCCAGGCGGCCCTCGACCTGGCCGGCGTCACCTACACCGGTCCGAGCGTCGCGGGCGCCGCCCTGGGCATGGACAAGTGGGCCTTCGGCGCGGTGGCCGCGGCCGCCGGGTTGGCCGTCCTGCCGCGTGCGTTGCTCGACGAGTCGACGTCGTCGCTCGATTTCGCGGGGCCCTACATCCTCAAGCCGCGATTCGGCGGATCGTCGATCGGCATCGACGTGGTCGCGGACCTGGCGACCGCCCGAGCCCGCCTGAGCGCGAACGTGCACCTGGCCAACGGCTGCGTCGTGGAGCCGTTCCGTGACGACCTCGACGACGTGCAGATCGCCGTGCGTACCTATCCGCGCGTCGCGCTGTCGGCCATCGAGCGACCACTGCGCCGCACCGAGGGTGCCGAGATCCTCAACTACCGCGACAAGTACGTCGGAGGCGAGGGGATGGTCACGGCGCCGCGCGAGCTACCCGCGACTTTGGGGCCCGGACAGGCCGAGGTGGTCGAGGCCGCCGCCCGAGTGATCGTCGACGCCGCGTCGGTTCGCGGGGTGGCCCGGATCGACTTCCTGGTCGGCCCGGATGAGGTCTACGTGAATGAGGTCAACACCATCCCCGGTTCACTCTCCAAGCACCTGTTCGTGGACCCGCCGCTGGACTTCCTCGCCCTACTGGACGACCTCATCGCCGAGGCGCACGAGCGCCCCACCCACCGCTACAGCACCGCCGGGGCCGACGGGCTCGTGCTGCGCTCCTCGGGACCCATCGCCGCCAAACTGGCGTAGCCGCGGCACGCGACGCAGCGCGTCGCTGAGCGCGTCACTGTAGGGGTCGACCAATCGGCCCTGGCTGAGCGCCCAGAACGCCTGCTCGTAGTCCTCGCCCTCCAGCGCGTACTGGTGCAAGGCGAGGGCCGCCCACTCGGCGTCGCGCTGCAGTCGCGCCGCATGGCCCTCGGCCAGGAACCACTCGAATCCGCGCAGCGCGCTCGCCAGGGGTTCGCCGCGGACCAACGCGAGGGCCCGCTCAACCAGGGGTGCGGCGTCGGTGAGGCTGAGCGCGCGGGCGCGCGCGACCAGCGTGTGAAACAGCTCGACGTCGCTGGCGATGCCGTGGGTGACGTAGAGGCCCGACGAGGTCACCGGGTGCAGGCGCGGTCCGTGACGGTCGACCCCGAGGCTGCGGCGCACCGCGCTCGCGGTATTGGCGAGGGTTCGCGTCGACGCGTCGACGTCGGCGTGGGTCAGCACGCGGCTGCGCAGGCGGTCGCCGGTGACGGGCTCGTGGCGGTGCAGGGCCAGGTAGGCGACCATCTCGACGCAGCGCCGACGCAGTGTCGGCGTGAAGGGCTCGCTGAGCCCGGTCACCCTCGGCGCGGCGAGGAGGAGCTCCACGCGCACCTCGTCACTGTCGAGCGACGTCGACGGCGCGGCGAAGCGGTGGTGGTCCAGTGACGTCGGGCGCGTCCCGCGATCGTCGAACAGCACCGGGTCGAGGGTCACCGCGCAGGCGCGCAGCTCCTCGTCGAGCAGGGGCGCGACGCCGAGGTACACCACCAATGTCCGGCGAAGGGACCGCGTGGCGAGGGCCCGCAGCAATTCGGCTTCGGTGCGAGTGAAGGCCAGCCGCCCGCCCTGATGCAGTCCGACTGCGGCGTCGATGACGTCGTCGGCGCTCCACTGCACCGGGACCCGCAGCGCGCCGCCCTCTCGGGCGAACGAGATCATGACGTCGCCGGGCTCGTCACGCACCACGCAGACAACGACCCCGTCGTCCGGCTCCAGCGGTGGTCCGTTCGGCTGATCGTCCGACACGCACACGACGCCGTCAAGGCGGTCACCGGTGAGCCGTCCGACGAGCTCGATCAGCGACGGGTCGAAGGCGCGCAGCAACGTGATCGTGTCCTCTATCAGGTGAGCGTCCGTGTCCGGTTCGTCGTAGCGCAGCTCGTCGCGACGTCGTCGCGCGATGAGCGCGAGCGGCAGCGCGCTCCACGAGGCCAGCGAACGAGACGACGGCGGCGTACCGACGTGCCACAACGATGTCCCCGATGCGCGGTGCGCGACGTTCACGACGACGGGCGGCGCGGAGGTCGCCGCGGTGTGGTGGGCCAACATCACGTAGGGCAGTGCCGCGACGATTAGCGTCGCCAGCCAGGCGTTGCCGCCAGCGCCGACACGGTGCCCGAGGCGGAGTCGTCGCACGTTGAGGATGAGCTGGACGAAGAAGACCAGCCAAAAGAGAGCCAGGGCCACCAGCAGTGTCCGCACCAGTGTGCCGTTGCTCTCATGGCGCGCCACGGACCATTTGGTGATGACGACGTAGGGCAGGAGGCCGAAGTAGACAGCGAGGGCGACGCCGTGCAGCGGGCCGCTGACGAAGCGCTTTAGTGCACCGGGATGAGTTGCCACGTGGGCATCGCCTCGACGTTCGTTGAGGAGATTTCCAGTTGGCAATCCTCGTGTCCGGAGATGACGACCGTGCCGACGACCGGTCCGGACACCGAGGGGCAGTCCAGGGTTGCCGAGATCGTGGCCGACCCGGTGAGGCTCCACGCGCCCGGCCCGTGCAGGGGCACCACGGCGACGGCGAAGCCGGGAGAGAGCGTCCCGGCGAGCGCGCCGCTCTCGGCGCTCGCGTTGAGCACGCGAGCGGGCGACCTCGCGCTCGAAGCGGTCACGACGCCGGATGGTGGCGCGGTCGTCGCCGTCGTGCGCGTCGTGCGCGGCGGTCTCGGGACGGTCGTCGAAGGCGGCGTGGGCGTCGTCGTTCTCGGGGTGGTCGTCGTGACCGAGCCCAGGGTGGTCACCACCCGCGAGGCCACGGGTGGCGGGGTGCCCTGAGCCGACACCGTGAACAACAGAACCAGGAGCAAGAGTGGGCTCGACCACACGAGGACGTGCCCTCCCGGAAGAAAGTGGGGGGTCCTCGCCATACGATTCAGACCGTAGTGGTGTCATGAGACGCTGTCCAAACGAGCACGTCGCACCCGTCCCTTCTCCTAGAGCAGGTGCTGGAGCGCGAAGCGCTGGAGTTCGGCTTGCAGCGTGTGCGGTGCGCAGTGGTCCTCGCGGGCGAGTTCGCGCACGGACCGGCCTTCGAAGACGGCCGCGAACGTGAGTCGCGCCATTCGGTCGTCGACGCCGCCGCGGTGCACGTCAAGGCGCGCCGCCAGCGGCGACGCTTCGGGCGCGGGTACGTCGAACTCTCGATACGCCGCAACCGCGCGGCGCGCGGCCTTCTCCTTCAAGAGCCACCGACGCAGGCGACCTCGCAGCGCCGACAGCAGGTCGGGCGCGGCGTACGTGCGTGACTCGCCGGCCCAGTCACAGAACAGTTCACTGGCGAGTGAGAGCGCGACCGCGACGGTCTCACCCGGTTCGGTGACGATGCCGTCGCCGAAACGCAATTGACGGCACACGCTCACGATTCCCGGGATGAGCGTTTGGAGCAGGCACCGTCGTACCAGCGGATCGTTCGCGTCCTCGAGCAGAGCGGTCACGATGCGCGCGCGCTCGAGGACGCTTCGACCACCTCGGGTCTCCAGGGCCCCCACGACGTCGCCGAGATCACCGAGCCCGTCGATCGCCAGGTCCGGGTGCCGTTCGGCGAAGCAGATGAAGCTATGCCGGGCGTCGGTTCCGTGGCCCACGTGGCGCCACTCGCGGCGCAGATTCTCTAACAGGTCATTGGCGGTCGTCATGGCGTGCAGTCCAGACCGCCGCGTGCACGTCGTCGTTACCTTGGTGGCGCCCCTAACCGCTCCATTTCTCACGATCACCACAGTGACCTTGGGCACGCACTGTGCGGCGCACATACCCGAGGCCTAGTCTTTGGCCATGGACATCGAGACCTTCTACGAACTCAATGAGGCCCGTCGCGAGAGCGCCGAGATCGAGTTCGGTGATGAGTGGACGGACGCCTCGGGCAACAAGTACGAACTCTCCTGGGTCGAGGCGACCGGCGAGCTCTACCTGATGATCGAGCCCGACGCCCACGCCACGGAGGACGCCTTCGGCGACTTCGTGGTGGCCGGCGAGCCCACCGAGCTCTTGAGCGTCGTCATCATCGGGCGGGTCCCGACGCTGGCGGCCGCCGAGGACCAGCTGCTCGGCTGGGAGGACGCAATGCTCAAGAACAACTCACTGGTGTGGCTCAACGCACGCTTCACGGCCGGCGCGGCCGACCAGGATGACGACGAGGACTAGAGGTACGGCGTCGACGAGTCGGCGACCTTGCACAGTCTCGTCAGCGCCGGTACCAGATTCTCAATGGGCACGCGTTCGGCTTCATTGATCGTGGTCATGAGGGCGTTCCAACTCCCGTCGATCGACGTGGCCGCCGCGGCCGATGGCGTGGCGCGCAGCAACTGGGCAAGCGCCTTGTTCTGCAAACGGTCACGTTGAACGGAGCTGAGCCACGGGGCCCGCGAGCGACGCTGGATGGCCAGGGCGAGGGTCACGTCGCGGCACGAATGGCGCGCGTCGGCGACGGCGCCGCCGGACCCGCAGGAACTCAACACCAGGGCCGAGGTGAGTAATAAACCGACGAGGAGGGTGACCCTCAGCCGAGCCACGAATCGGCGGCCTGCAGCAGGAAGTCACTCACGCTGCGCCCTCGTTCGAAGATGTCGCAGAGCGGGTCGTCACCCTTGGCGACCTGGCTGAGCGACACGGCACGGCGAGCGACGATGGAGATGCGCCGCTCGCTGCCCTCGGTGGGCGATTCGAAGACGTCGGTCGCGGTGACCTCTAAGGGCATCTCGAGCCCACCGATCGGGGCGAGGTCGATGGCCAGACGAAGAAGGTCTGGTCCGTGGGGCAGGGGTGGGAGGCTCCAGGTGAGCACGAGCGGGAAGTGGAACTCGTCGGGTGGGTCGACGTCGTCGGGCAGTCCGAGCACGGCGTCCTCGAAGGCCAGCAACGTGCGTGGGTCGACGTCGAGTTCGACGTGCAGGTCGATCGGACCGCCGCACCCTTCCTCGGGGTGCAGGTCCACTTCCCAGGCCTGGCGCAGCGAATAGGTCTCGACGAAGTGCCGTTCGTCGTGCACGTGGAATCCGTGGGTGACCGCGTGGTCCTTCAGGTCCGCGACGAATCCCGCGACGTCGATTGCGGCCATTGACCTTCAGGTTAGTCTGCCTCCCCGCTACCGTGGCTTCGTGCGCGACGACCTCTTCGGACCGCTCGAGGAGTGCGCTCGTGAAATTGGCGACGCCGTTCGGGCGCACCAGGGCCGCGGCTTTTCGGGTCTGCGTGAGTCGCAGTACCACCTCGACGTTGCCGCCGACGAGGTCGCGCTTCAAATTCTCCTCGGTCACGGTTTTCGTGTAGTGAGCGAGGAGTCAGGAATCTCGGGCGGCGGCGAACTCACGGTGGTGATCGATCCGGTGGACGGTTCGACCAACTGCGATCGGGGAGTCCCGTTCTATTCGACCAGCCTCGCCGTCCTGCGCGACGACGAGCTCATCGCGGGATTGGTGGTGAACCTGGCGACCGGCACCGCGTATCGAGGAGAGAAGGGAGCAGGGGCCACCCGCGACGGTGAGCGGATCACGCCCTCGGGTAGGACTCAGTTCGTCGGGTCGCTGATGAGTTTTTCGGGGTACCCCTCGCGCGCGCTCGAGTGGTCGCAGATTCGTGCCCTGGGCGCGGCCAGCCTCGAAATCTGCCTCGTGGCCGACGGATCGCTGGACGTCTTCGCGGTGGCGCAGGGTTCGGCTCTGCACCCGTGGGACTACCTCGCGGGTCTGGTCATTGCGCGCGAGTCGGGTGCGGGCGCTCGCGACTATCGCGGCGACGAGTTGGTCGTGATCGAGCCAATTGGGCGTCGACCGGCGTTCGCAGCGACGGACGAGTTGCTCGACGCTGTGATGGCGGTGGGACCTCTCTGAGTGTTCACTGTGAGATGCATCTCGCAGGTCTCGCCTGGGTACAGTGAGTTCAGCGAACACTCGATGACGTCGTGACGTCGGCGAGTCGAGTGACGCAACTATTGAGTCGCCAACGCAGTTCAAAGGGGTAGGTATGTCAGGAATGCATAGAGTTCGATCAACGGCGGTCGCTACGGCGATCGCCATCGCACTGTTGGGCGGCGCAGCCCTCATCCCGATCGGGGCGAGCGCCACGACCACTCCTCATTTGACCGTCACGCCCGTCTCAGGCTTGAAGAACGGGTCGATCGTGAAACTGTCGGGGACGGGTTTCAAGCCCGGCGACACGGTGTTCATCGTGCAGTGCATCTGGAAGGCTAAGGGTCAGGCCGGTTGCAAGGTGCCGCTCCCCCTTCCGCTCTCCAAGACCATCACGTCTACGGGAAAATTGACGCTCACCAAGTTCAAGGTCTCGACCGGCAAGATCGGCAACGGGACGTGCGGCACGAAGGCGGTGAATCTGAAGAACTGCGAGGTCAGCGTGGGTAACGCCACGGGTGGCGACTCGGCGGTGGCCCGGATTCAGTTCGTGATGCCCAAGAGGTAGGTCCGCGTCGACGACCCGGAAGCGTCGGCTCGCCCGTGGCCTGTGGGAGATTGTCGGGTAGGGCGGGGCACCTGCGCGCCGCGGTGACGGGTGGATAGATGATCGGTGAGACGGGGGTGGGCGAGAGCGCGGCTCCGCCACGTCGCGTCGGCCCGTGGACCTGGAAGTCCCACGCGGGAATCACCGCGCTTCTGGCAATCCTTTTCCTCACGTTTCTCGATAACACGGTCATCAGCGCGGTGCTGGCCAACGTTCAGTCCGAGCTGCACTCGGGCGTCACTCAGTTGCAGTGGATGGTGGGCGGATACGCCTTGGCCTTCGCCAGCCTCATGCTCATGTGCGGGGCACTCGGCGACGCGTACGGGCGGCGGCGCATGATGGTGGTCGGCGTGGCGGTCTTCTGCGCTGGTTCCATCATCTGCGCGGTCGCGCCAACGTCCGCGGTGCTCATTGCCGGTCGGGTGGTCATGGGCGCGGGCGCCGCAGCCTCCGAACCCGGAACCCTGTCGATGATTCGCCAGATCTACCCTGACGCGCGACTGCGGGCGCGAGCCCTGGGCGCGTGGGCCGCGGTCAGCGGGCTCGCTCTCGCCATCGGTCCAGTCCTCGGCGGTGCACTCACGGGGCTCTGGTCGTGGCGGGCGATCTTCTGGTTCAACGTCGTCTTCGGGGGACTGGCATTCATCGTCGCGCGCTACGCGCTCCCCGAGAGCTCCAATCCAGTTCGTTCGCGTCCCGATTTCCTGGGATTCGCCCTCGGCGCGTTTGCCCTCGGCGCAGCCACCTTCGCCACAATCTCCGGCGAGTCCGACGGCTATCTCTCCAGCGGCATCCTGACCCTCTATGCAGTGTCGTTCGTGGCGATCGTGACCTTTTTCCTGGTGGAGTTGCGAAGCTCTCACCCCATGCTCGACATCCGCATCTTCGCGCGGCCGGCGTTCACGGGATCCAACTTCGTCGCCATGGCCAGCTACTTCTCGGTCCTGTCCATCTTCTTCTTCGTCGCGTTGTATCTGGAGATCGTCGCCACGGCCAGCGCCTATCAGCTCGCCCAGGACTTCCTGCCTTTACTCGGCGGGATGGTCCTGGCCTCGCTCTTCAGTGGGCGATGGGTGGGCGCCGTCGGCTCGCGGGTGCCCATGATGACCGGTTGCGTCATCGCCGCGGTCGGAGTGCTGCTCACCAATCTGGTCGTCGGTCCCCACGCGGGGATCGGCACCGTGGGCTGGACGATGGGCATCGCGGGCATCGGGTTCGGCATTTTGGCGGTGCCCGTGACGTCGACCGCGCTCGTCAGCGTTCCCGCGCGCAACTCGTCGATGGCGGCGTCCATGACCAATACCAGCCGCGAGTTCGGTGCCGTGGCCGGCGTCGCGATCTTGGGGTCGGTGGTCAACGGACAGCTCACCGTGCACCTCACACAACGGCTCGTCCAGTTAGGTATTCCCGCTTCCTATCGGGCCGAGATCATCACCGCGGTGACGACCGGCACCGTCAACGCAAAGATCTCCGGACTGGGCGAGACCAGCGCGGCGGTCCGAAAGATCATCAATGAAGTTGTCAAGGCCGCGTATCAGGCCTTCGCCCACGGGTTGAACCTGGCGCTCGACATCGCCACCATCTTGCTGGCGGCGTCAGCGGTCGTCGCCTACTTCACCGGAACGTCCGGGGCCTCAGACGAACTGATGTGAGAGTCGCCGAGCACCGCCGTCAGAGCGTCGAGGGCGGAGGCCACCGGCGACTGCCATGCGGCAGAGAGTCGAGCGATGCTGGCGTCGAGCCACGCGGTCGTGGCCACGGTGGCGCCATCGGGCGCGGGGCCGCCGAACAGTTCGCCGGGCCGCACCACCGCGCTCACGTACTGGCGCGCGACCACGTGGTCGTGGAGATCGCCCAAGACGGTTTGCACCTTCTCGAGTACCTCGGCCGCGCGCTGGGCGGAGGGGACGAAGTCCTCGGCTAGTTCGCAGTTGTAACGGCATCTCTTCACCTTGATGCGCACTTGGTGAAGTTCATTCGGGCTCGGGCTCGGCCCCAGCTGCTCGATGGCGTTCACGAGATCACTCGCCACCACTCGCAGTCCGGGACCGAGGACATTCGAGGCGGGCGCCGACGCGCCGGGGCGGAGCGGGGGATCAACCACCGTGTCCGAGAGACGTTCCATCAGCCGGCGGTACCGCTTGGACCGTAAGGTCGTGGTGAGGCGCGCTGCCTCCTTCGCTCGTTGGGCGGCGATCGTGTCCACCACTATTTGAGGCGTTGGCGCCTTCGCCGACGCCCCGGACGCAAAGAGCGCCCCGAGCACGTCGAGGTCGCGAAGCGCTCCCATTTCCGCCCCCAACCACTTGAGGTCGCGGTCTAGGGATTGGTGATCGCTGCGGCGAAGAATCGGGTCCACCACCTTCATCTCGGAGCGCAGGTGTCGCACATTGACGCGCATTTGGTGGAGACCTTCGGGGTCGCTGCGACGACGCACGACGGGGTCGTAGCGCAAGAGGTTTCCCACACCTCGACCGAGAAAGTCGCGTACGACCTCCGCCGCGCTCGGCTCGGAGCGACGGCTCTTCTTCGATGCGCGCGCCATTAGGAAATCTCCCGATCGTGGCGCGACTGGTCGGGCGCGGTGTCATCGACGGAGTTGGACACGCGCTGGTGTGGCATTTGCGTCGGGCCACCTCTCACAATGATGGCGTGGTCCCCGGTATTTCCTTCAAATCGGTAGATGCGGCTCCTTTGCCGGGTGACACGAATATATAGGGCGTCGAACGGTGCGGTCCTGTGGCTTGACGGGGGGCGTTGCCGGGCGTCATAACTGCGTCCCAACGAGTGAAGCAAGTCGCGTGGTGACCGCGATCAGCGCTGGTGAGTGTGGGCCGTAGGCTTGATGACCGCGGGCGCTTAGCTCAGTTGGTTAGAGCAGCTGACTTACACTCAGCAGGCCGGGGGTTCGAGTCCCTCAGCGCCCACTTGTTGTTGTCAAAAGTTCCACGTTGTCCCTGGTGATTGAGAGGTTCGTACTTCCGATCGCTTAAGAGCCTAGAGCGCTCAGTTCGAACCCGTATTCAAACTCATATCCAGCTCACACGAGCGCAGAGAGCAGTGGCGTTGGCGCTAGGGCGCTTCGCCAACTGCCGCGTCCCAACCCCTTGGACGGAGACGGTCGATGTCGGTACCACGGCGAAGCAACTTGGCCGTGTAAATCGTTCCCTGGCTCATGTGCGCAGAAACGAGGATCGAGATCGCGACGGCCAACATGATTGGAAGAAGAAGTGAGAAGTTCCCAGTCATCTCTGCGACACTTGCAATCGCCGTGAGGGGGGCCCTCGTTGCACCTGCGAAGACGGCGCCCATTGCGAGTAGGGCATACATCGCCGGCTGGCCCGCCATCGAGCCGAAGAGGTCATATGCGCTGACACCGAATGCGGCGCCGAGCGCTGCGCCGATGAAGAGAGACGGCGCGAAGACACCGCCGGATCCGCCGATCCCGATGGTGAGGCTGGTGGCGAGCATCTTGCCAACGAACAAGACAACGAGGAACCAGAGGACGTAGTGGCCGGTCACCGTCCGCACGATGACGGGATATCCGACTCCATATAGCTGGGGTATGGCTAGCAGCACCAGGCCGAGCAACGCCCCACCCGTAACCGGGCGGGCCCACTCAGGGCGGCCCTTCCACACCCAGTCGCAGACGTCCTCCACCTTGTACAACACCTTGGAAAATGCGACGCCGGCGAGTCCCGCTACGAGCCCGAGCACCGCGATGAGCAGGTAGTCGGTGACGTGAGGTACCACCAGTTCATGGGGCAGTCCATTGAAGATCGGCGCGGTACCGAAGAACTGCTGACCGATGAGGTCGGCGACAGTCGCAGTTCCGATCAGAGGAACAG
>DATLSF010000030.1:0-21137 GCA_035534335.1 Acidimicrobiales bacterium
GGCGGTCTCGTCGAGGACTGGGCGGGATAACGTCGCACCCCAATGCCCCCGAGCCGAAACTCGGGGGCATTGGGGTTCAGTTACAGCGTCGGTTCGAGCTCTCGCAGCTTCGCGACTTGCCGGTCCACATTGCCGGTGACCTTTCCAAGATGAAGTACACCAACGCGGCCACGATGATGCCGGTCGGCACGGAGAAGTCGGCGCCGCCGTACCAGCCGGCGGTGCAGGCGCCGTGGACCAGTTTGCCGGCGCAGGCGCCCCCGTAGTGATTGGATATCGGTGTCATCCAGTGGAACGGGAAGTTCACCGGCGGCGGCGCCTTGGAGAAGGCGATGGTGGAACAGACCATGCCGACGACGAAGGCGATTATGGAGTTCCAGTTCACGCCGGTGCGCCCGACGTAGTAAATCCCGTCCTTGTCGTCGCGCTGGAGTTCTGAGGCGCTGTAGCGATACTTGCGAATGATCCAGTCCATCAAATAGATACCGAGCCACGGGGCGATCCACACGATGATGACGCCGACGAACTCCTTCATGTACAAAGAGAACGTCGACTGGAACTCGGCCCAGATGGTCAGCCCGCAGGCGATGAAGCTGTCGAGCACCACCGCCTGGTAGCGCTTGAGGCGCAGCCCCATCGCCTGGAGCGACACGCCCGAGGAGTAGAGGTCCAGCGAGTTGATGCCGAACAGCTGGACGATGGCGAAGATGAGGAAGAGCACAACGATCCACGACGGGATGACGTGCTGGCCCTCGAACGCCTGGAAGGGGTTGGCGGAGTTCCACGCCCCCGAGCTGGCGAAGTAGCCCCCCTTGGGGATGAAGGTGAACGTCAACGCCCCGAGGGTCATCATCAATATCTCCGGCAGCGCGGTGCTGAGGAAGATCCAGCCGACGACCGAGCTGCGCTTCGCGTCGCGCGGCAGGTAGCGCGTGTAGTCGTTGCCGACCTCGGTCCAGCCCAGGCCCGAGAGCGCGATGGTGAAGGCCAGGCCGGCGGTGTAGAGCTCCCAGCCCCCGAAGGTGGTCTTGTAGCTGCCCGAGCCGTGCATGATGTCGTAGACCGCGAACAGGACGAAGATCGCCCCGAAGGGGATGATCATCGCCCGCAGCACCTTGATCATGGTGGCGTGACCGAAGTAGGGCATGACGGCCTGGATCGCCGCGGCCGCGATGATGAAGATGACCTTCAGGGTGCTGCTGACGTGCATCCCGCCCATGTCGCTCAAGACGATGGCCGCACCCACGATCAGGATCAGCCCCTCGGTCTCGAAGCCCAGCTGGGTGATCCAGTTGAAGAAACTGAGAAGGCGCGAACCTCGTAGCCCGAAGGGCGCCCGACTGATCATGAAGGCGGTGGTGCCGGTCTCCTGACCCTGCAGTGACGCGAGGCCCAAGAGCAGGTACGAGAGGTTGCCGATGATGATGATGCTGAGGGCCGTCTTGAAGCTGAAGCCAAAGCCCATCAGCAGCGCGCCGTAGACGAAGTACTCGACGTTGATCGATGTCCCAGCCCACAACGACCCGATGTTTCGCGCCGTGGCCCAGCGTTCGGCCTCGGGAATGAAGTCGATCCCGCGTTGCTCTACGTGGAACGCTGCGTCGTCTATGGATTCGTCTTGCGAGTCGAGTGTCGATGACACGTCTAAGCCCTCCTGGTCGTAGCCTCCGTGCCGACCGTGAGAGGCCTTGCTGTACGCGGACAGTATGGCGTACCTGGGTGCCTCCGTGGTGAATGCGGACCGCGCGGGGGACCAGGGTCTTTTAGGTGGTTTGTAGGGTCCCCACAGGCGGCCCACAGGTTGGGCGGGCACGATGGCCATGTCGCAGTGATTGATTCCCCTAGGAAAGGCGACTGATGTACCGAACGACCGGAGGAACGTTCGCCGCTTGCGTTGGGCCAGCCCCGCCCCGAGCACGGGCCTGAGCGCGAGTGCAGGGAACCACATTCCGCCGTGAGTTCGGTTGTACCGACCGGCCCCCGCCGGTGGCACAGCGGTTCAAGACCCGGGCGTGACTCCCCGCCCGGGTCTTGAACTGTAACAAAACTTTCCAGCGGGGCGGTACATTCGCGAAAGCCGGTTCAGGCTAAGTTTCCCCCAGAGATGAACTGACACCAGGTCGGTTCACCAGGGGGAAAGCAGGGCCTGATGTCATCCACGCTCGATCGTCGATCGTTCCTCACCCATTCGGCCGCCACCGTTGGCGGTATCGCAATGGCCGGGACGGTGGTGGACGACCTGCTCGCGACGGCGGCGGGGGCCGCCGTGGGCCGTAACACCGGCAAGCCGCGGCGCGGGGGAACGCTCAAGGTGGGCTTGCTGTCGGACGTGCCCAACTATCACATCTTCAACGGCGCCCAGGGAAAGATGGACGCCTCGGGCTTCTGCGTGGCCAACGCGCTCTACGACCCGCTGTTCGTCTCGTCCTCCACGGGCAAGACCTGGTTGCCAATGCTGGCGCTGTCGGCCACGCCGAACTCCAACTACACGGTCTGGACCGTGCGGCTGCGCCAGGGCGTGTCCTTCACCAACGGTGACGCCTTTAACGCCGACATCGTGGTGCAGAACTTCGCGGCGGCGGCGGCGGACCAGACGGTGGGACTCGCCGTGCGCCCGATTATCGGCTCGGTGACCAAGGTCGACTCGTACACGGTCCAGTTCAACTTGGTCATCCCGTTCTCGACCTTCCCGTACAGCGCGCTCTCCGAGCAGCAGACCTGTTACATGGCGCACCCGTCGTCGTTCTCGCCGAGCTTCACTGGTACACCGGTGGGCACCGGACCCTTCACGGTGTCCAGCTGGCAGGTTGGCGTCCAGTCGGTCTTCGCGCGCAACAAGAACTACTGGCGCGCCGACGCCGCGGACCGCCAGTTGCCCTACCTGAACGGCGTGATCTTCAAGACCATCGTCGACGACAACGCGCGCAACCAGGCGCTGCAGGCCGGTTCGGTGGACATGATCCTGTCCCAGGACGGCACCAGCATCGCGGCGATCAGGAAGATGCGGGGCATCTCTCACATCACGGACCAGAACGCCCCGCGTGACCCGTCGCTCAACTGCCTCATTGTGAACACGTCGGGTTCACTGAACCAGTACTTCGCGTGGGCTGGCTACTTCGCGGCCCTGGGCATCCCCGGCGCGTTGCCGTACATCTTGAAGGGCCAGGCGGTCCCCACCGCGGTCCAGCAGGCGATCTTCTACGGCACCGTCGGTGCGGTCGACCCCAGCTCCGGCACGTGGAACCCCAAGTTGACGCCGGTCCTGGCCGACCCCACGATCCGCGAGGCGTGCGCGCTGGCGATCAACCGCGCCACCTACCAGCGAGTCGTCGCCGGTGGCGTCGGTGCCGTGGCCAGCAGCATCTATCGCCCGTCGTCGCCGTACTACCGTGCCGGGTCCTACCCCGCGTACAACCCGAAGAAGGCGCGCTCCCTGGTGAACGCCTACAAGGCGAAGAACAGCGTCTCCCGGGTGAGCTTCGTGCTGGACATCGTCTCGGGCAGCTCATCGAACGCGAAGGCGTTCGCGTTCTTCAAGCAGCAGCTCGGGGCAGTGGGTATCACGATCACCGCGCGCGAAGAGACCCAGAGCACGCTCATCCAGAACGTCATCTACGGCGAGTTTGACTGCTCGGTGTGGAACCAGTTCGGCGGCGCCGACCCGGCGCTCAACTACGTCTGGTTCAACTCCCAGCCGGCGACGACCGCGCCCCCGGCGGGTCTGGGCATGCCGGCCCTGCCCTCGGGCACGTTCATCGCTGGTGCGGTGAACTTCGCCCACCAGGCCGACCCCGTGATCGAGGGCTCCATGCTCGCGGCCATGGCGGCCAAGCCGGGCTCGGCCGCCTACAAGGCGGGCTGGGCGGCGATCAACACCCGGCTGGTCAAGGACCTGCCCTACCTCTACCTGACCGAGTTGGTCACGGCCTGGGCCGCGCGTCACAACGTGCAGAACTGGGCCTACGCCACGGCCGGCGACGGCCGCACCCGGTGCCTGAACCCCGACGGGGGCTCGGCGCGCTGGGACCAGATCTGGAAGTCGTAGCGAGCCTCATCTAGATCGGTCGCGCGCCGCGGCGCCGACCTTGAGAACGACTCAAGTCGCCAGTGCGACGCGGCCCTCCACGTTGCGCCACCACCACAGGGTCGTCAGGGCGGTGGCGGCCGTGAGCACCGCGATGACGCTGAAGGGCAACGCTGGATCGCGGGTGAAGAGAACACCCGATACCGCCGCGGCCGCGGCCAGAGAGGCGGTGTTGGCGGTGGCGTAGAGGCCCTGTCGCCGGCTGAGTTCGCGGTCCGCCGCCCCCTGGGTGAGTAGTGACGCGGTGGCAGGCGCGGTCAGTGCGGCGCCCATCGACTCGACCGAACCCAGGAAGAGCAGCGTGACATTGCTGTGGATGTGCGGATAGAGAGCCAGGAAGAGCGCGGCGTTGAGCAGTCCGATCAGCACGATGACGCGGCGGTTCACGTGGTCGGCGAGCCACCCCCCGATGCCACTGAACGCGGCGAAGGGGATGCAGAACATCGTCCAGCTGAGTCGGATCTGCAGCGTCGACGCGTGATGGTTGTGCATCAGCAGGCTCCAGCAGGCCTCGTAGACCCCAATGGCTAGTCCGATCGAGGCGCCGGCGACGAGGGCGCCCACGAGCTGGGGACTCCAGTTGAGCCGCGGCAGCGCTGTCGTGGTGTCGACCGCCCCGCCGAGGTATGTGCGCGACGTCACCACCGCGGCCAGCAGGCTCAGGACGCCGGTGGCGGCGAAGGCGTATCCGAGATCCTTCACCGACACGATGACCCCGGCCATCGGACCGATCGCCAGACCCAACAGTTGGGCGGCGAAGATGCGCGAGACGGCGCGACCTCGCTCGGCCTGGGGAAAGAGCGACGCGACCACCGAGAGCGACGCGACTTCAATGGCGCCAGCGGCCGCGCCCTGAACCGCGCGGGTCAGCGCGAACCACGGCGCCGAGACAGGAAAGAGGAAGGTCATGCTGGCGACGCCGAACACCACCAGACCTCCGAGCAGGATCGGGCGACGTCCGAATCGGTCGGCCATGTGGCCCAGGGCGAACTGTGTCGCGACGCCGGCCACGAAGAACGAGGCGACGATGAAACCGATGATGGTTGGCGTCCCGCCGCGGTGTTCGAGGAAGAGGGGCAGAAGCGGTAGCCCCAGCGATGCACCCATCCACTGAATGGCCACGATCACGGTGAGCCGGCGCAGCGTCTGGCGTGGTGTCGAACGGGGCACCAGCGCAACGCTAGCGACGAAGCGTCGGACTTAGAGGCTGTGTTCTATTTGGCGAGTGCCCCAATTGCCGCGACCAGCACGATCAAGTCGTGGCCTACTCAAGTGACCTAACCGACGCCCAGTGGAATCTCCTCGAACCCTTGCTTGTGCATTCCTCCAAACGGGGCCCCAAGTATGGAGCCGACCTTCGCCACGTCGTCGACGCCATGCTCTACATCTCGCACACCGGGTGCCAGTGGCGGTTCCTACCCGAGGCGTTCGGACCGTGGACCCGAGTTTGGTCCCAGTTTCGCCGGTGGTCGAGGAACGGAACGTGGGCCCGAGTTCTCACCGCTCTGCACGCCTCATCGCGAACGGCTCTCGGTCGAATGGAGCCGCGGCCTTCGATGGTGGTCATCGACACCCACCTCGCACGAGGGGCCTCGAACGGTGGCGCCACCTTCCACAACCAGGGCGGTCCCTATGGCCGGACCAACGGTGCCAAACGCATCGTCTGCGTGGACGTCACGGGGCTGCCGCTGTGTGTGAGAGTCGTTCCCGCTTCGACGTCCGAGGCGAGCGCCGTCGAACAGATTCTCGACGAACTCGCCCGAACTGGTGCCGATGAACGCCTCGAGCTCGTGCTCGTGGACCGCGGCACCGCACAGTCCGCCGCTGCACGATTGTCGGTGCAGTTCAACTGCGAGGTCCGCCGGGTCGGATGGGACGAGCCACCACGCAACAACGAACACGGTGCCAAGGTCTTTCGACCCATTCGTCACGCCTGGCGGGTCGAAGTGGCCCATGGCCACCTCGTTCGACGACGACGTCTGGCGCGCTGCTTCGAGAACACCGTGACCTCGGCCACCGGATGGCTGCACGTCGCCTCCATCAGCGAGGTCCTTCGGGCGCTGTGCTGAACTCGTGAGTCATGCGGCGCCGCAACGGACCACTCCGTTTTGTTGACGCGGAGGACCTTCAGCCCGGGTGGTCAGCTACTTCGTCGCCGACCGCGATCGCGAAGAGTCGCCACCCTACGCGAACTCGGAGGTGGTCTCGTAGTGTCCCTTCGAAGTGCAGCCCCGCCTTCTCCAAGACTCGCGCTGACGCGAAGTTGTCGGGATGACAGGTCGCCGTTATCCGGCGAAGTCCCAGTTCGCTAAATCCGAAGACGATGAGTCGTCGCGCCACTTCGGTGGCGTAGCCGCGTCCCCACGATTCCGTTGCCAGAACGTAGCCAAGTTCGCCTGTCGACCCTGCGTCAGTGATCGTGAGGTTGGCGACGCCAATCAGCTCATCATCGAGCGTCGCGACGGCGAGGGTGAACGAAGTTCGAGGCTCTCGGGCCGCCTCGCGGCCGACCTTCTTGAGATACGCCGTGGTGTCAGCCGGCGAGTTGGGCCCCCAGGTCAACAACCGGGTCACTTCTTCGTCTGAGCCATAGCGGTGAACAGCGACTTCGTCGTCGAACCGAAACTCTCGAAGCACGAGACGTTCGGTCCGAAGTTCCATACCCCTCATTGTGCCCCGAACTCATCGTCGCGCCCGTTGCACGAATCAACTCAGTCGCTCACGGAATTGTCGTGCGCGGCTGATTCCTGGACCGGGCTCATTTCGCTGATCATTGCGCGATCCGAGTGTCACACCTCGTCCCAATACTGCGTGTCGTGGCCTCACGCACGACTCCAACGCTTTCGCACACGGAACAAGTGCTCTCGCGTGCCGTCACGTTCCAGTTCGCTCTCGACCCGAACCTCGAGCAGAGCGTCTTCTTCGCCAAGTGCGCGGGAGCGCGCCGCTACACCGTGAATCACCACCTGGCACGGGTCAAGGCCAACCTGGACACCAGATCGTCCGAGCGAGAAGCGCTGTCGGAGTGCGGTGATCCCAGCGAACCATCGACCCCTTCGCTTTCCTGGACAGCGTTCTCCTTCATCAATGAGTTCAACGCCTGGAAGAACGGGGAGCCCGAGGACTCGTTGGTCAACGAAGACGGGACTCGAGGCCTCGCCTGGCGCCACGAACTGCCCAACGATGTCTTCGAGTGCGCTTCGGTGGACGCCGCCCGGGCCCTCGAAAACTTCGTTGCGTCGCGGCGGGGTGAACGTAGTGGAAGGCCTGTCGGGTTTCCTCGCTTCCAGGCCAAGGGCAAGGTGACCCCGAGCTTCCGTTTGCGCAACCGGGCAACGTCAGGACAGGCTCCCTCGAGCCAGCCCATCCGCTTCACCGATGCTGCGCACCTCCGCCTACCCAAGATCGGATCGGTGAAGCTCTTCAGTCCTACCCGCAAGGTCCGTCGCATGATCAACGCCGGTCGTTTTCACATCTACTCGGCCACCCTCACCCAGCGCGCCGGTCGTTGGACTATCTCCCTGACCGGCGTGGCTGTGCAGTTCCACCAGGCCGAGCGCAGCCGCACCAACCGTCACGCCGTCCCCGTCGGGGTCGACCGAGGAATCATCTCACTCTGCGTCGCCGCCGATGCGAACGGCGTTCCCTTCGAGCGCTTCGAGGGGGTGAAAACACTGAAGCAAGCGCACGCGTCGCTCAAGGCGACCAACCAGGCTCTGGCCAGAACCACACCGGGGTCCAAAGGTCGCCAACGAGCGCGGTCCCGACTCGCCAAGACCCATCGCAAGGTTGTCAACACCCGACGACATCTCGTTCACCAGGCCTCCGGGGCCCTGGTGGACCGATGCCAAGTCCTCGTGATCGAGGACCTCAACGTCGCGGGGATGGTGAGGAACCGGCACCTGGCGAAGTCCATCTCCGACGCTGCTATGGGAGAACTCTCTCGTCAGCTCCTCTACAAGGCCAGATGGCACGGCGTCGAAGTCCGAGTGGCCGATAGGTTCTTTCCGAGTTCCAAGACCTGCTCGGGCTGTGGCGAGGTCAGTAACGACCTCGACCTGTCGGCACGGACGTACTCGTGTGAGGTCTGTGGGCTGGTCATCGACCGCGACCTCAATGCGGCCATCAACCTGGCCCGTTGGCAACCCAAAGAGCCCTCCGAAGTGACTCTGTTGAACCCAACGCCAGCTTTGCTTCTCTCCACAGCCTGATCCCACTGGGGTCTGCACCGCGAAGCACGCGGGAAGAGCCGATTGTCACCCGCACAACCGTCACGGCAACGTGATGAGGGCCTTGGGTCGGAACCGAGTACTCAGACGAATCATCGTCTGGGAAGTCGGACGGTGAGCAAGCACCGCTGAGCCACTTGGTTCAGTTGGTCAAGGCAAACCGGTGGGTCCAATTAGGACACACGCTGTTAGGTCAGGGTGTGGCACTCGATCGGGATGAGCACACCCAGCGCGAGGTAGATCCACGGCACCAGCGTCGGTGCCCACTTCGCTCCCCACGTCACGACCCGCGGGTGACCAGCGACGGCGCTGGCGCTGGACACGAAGAGGATCTCCCACACCGCGAAGACCGCCACCGAGCCCAGCCCGGCGCCCACGCCCTGGGAGCGCAGCAATGGGATCCACACGGCGAGGTTGTCGCCACCGAGGGCCAGAGTGACGATGTAGGTGGTCATGGCCCCGCGCCGGTACTGCTCCTTGCGCGGGTCGGTGCGGTGACGCCACGCGTGCAACGCGAGCGCCCACGGCGCGACGCACAGGACACCGATCCACCGCACGGGAATCGGCGCAAGGAGCGACCCGACGCCGGCGGCGACGACGAGCAGTGACGCCACGCCCAACACCTGGGCTCGACCAACGCGGCGAAATCGCGAACGCTCGGTGACGACCAGTTGTGCCGCGAACGCGAAGTAGTTGTCGAACATGGTGCCCACGAAGGCGAACGACGCGACCACGATGACGCCGCCGATCGTGTGCACGCCGCGACACTACTGGCCGGTAGAAGAGCGAGAGGGGCGCAGCGTTAATGTGGGCGCGGAGGAATGATGATCCGACAGGTGTTGCCCCCGACGTCCGAGCAGCTCGAGGCCGCCCGCCGCGTCATCTCCGATCACCTCACGCCTACACCGGTCGCGACGCTGTGGATCCGCGAGCGTCCGGTCGTGGCCAAGCTCGAAGGCCTGCAGCTGACCGGTTCGTTCAAGGTCCGCGGGGGACTCGCCGCGGTCGACGCGGCCCGGCGCGATGACGCGACGGGTGCCGTGGTGACGGCGTCGGCCGGAAATCACGGGCTCGGCATCGCGCACGCGGCCACGACGCTCGGTGTGTCGGCGACGGTGGTCGTGCCGGCGAACGCGTCGATGGCCAAGGTGAACAAGCTGCGCCAGTACGCCATCGAGCTCATCCAGTTCGGCTCCTCGTACGACGACGCGCAGTCGCACGCCAAGGAGATCGCGATGGAGCGATCCATCCGGTACATCTCGGCGTTCAACGACCCCGACGTCATCGCCGGCCAGGCGACGGCCTTTGATGAGTTGCTGGCCCAGTGCCCCGACCTCGGACACGTGGTCGTGCCGGTCGGCGGCGGGGGACTCATCTCGGGTGTCTTGATCTCGCGCGACGATCACGCGCGCACCGACGTGCGCGTGACCGGCGCCCAACCCGAGCGCAGCCACGCGATGTACGACGTGCTGCACGGCGTGGCCTCCGACGCGGTCGTGCACTTCGCCACGATCGCCGACGGGCTGGCCGGCGGGGGCGATGACGGCTCGGTGACCAACGACATCATCGCCGTGCACGGCGTGCCTCTGGTGCTGGTAGCCGAGGCCGCGATCCGCGGAGCCGTGCGCGAAGCGGCCCAGACGAGTGGGCTCGTCCTCGAGGGCGCTGCGGCGACCGCGTACGCCGCGATCGCCGAGCACCTGATCGACGACGCGACGTCCAAGGTGGCGTTCATCGCCAGCGGTCGCAACATCGCCATCGACCTCCTGAGCGAACTTCTTATCGAGTCGCCCCCCGGAGGAGCCGTTACCGCCCGGTAGGGTTGTCGCATGCTGGTGTCAAAGAAAGTCGCGGCGGCGGCTCTCGCCGCCGTGGCCCTGGCACTCACCGTCACCGGCGTGGTACTCGCGGTCACCGACCCCAACGCCGGCGGAAACCAGCGCGACCCTCTCGCCCTCAACGGGTACCCGCCGCGCACAGCCCAGCTGCACGTGGTGATCTCGACCGGCCAGGCCTACAACGTCACCGCCGACGTCAACGTCGACTTCGTGCACAACACCGTGGGCGCCGACCTGCAGATACCACTGCTCTTCTCGGCGACCAACATTGAACTTCGCCTGGTCGCGCGCCATCTCTACGTCGCGTCGCCCAACCTGGGGGCAGTCATCGGATCGAACTGGCTGAGCACGAAGGTCTCGATCCCGTCGCTCTACGGCCTCTCGCTCGAGATGACCCGACCCGACGTCGGACTCATCAGCGGCTTTCCTCAGATGAACGTGACCCACTCGGGGTACCTCACGACCTATCGGTTCCACCGCGACAACGTCGCTATCGCCACGCCCTCGGGCCTGCCCTTCAAGGTCCCGGCGCACTCGGCGATTGACTTCTCGATCACGTTGGGCAAGCAGGGCGAGCTCGCCGCGACGAGCTTCAAGGTCACGTCCAAGCACTCGACGGCCTGGGTCATCGTCACGGTCACCTCGTACAACGCGCCGACGCACATCATCAAACCCCCGGCGAAGGACGTCACGGCGCTCAATTCCACTCAGATCGGTCGCATCTTCGGGTCGACGTCGATTGGAAACCTCTTCAATCCCAAGGCGATCACCTCTCTGGGCCAGATCCGCCTCAGTTAGGTTTCGAGCGGTGCCTGAGACTCATCCCGAACCGCGCTGGCCGGCCTCGGTGGCGCTCGCCGTGTGCGCGGGGCTCTACGTCTTGCTGCCTAACCGTCTGGTCGTGGGGCCCAAGTGGATCCTGCCGGTGCTCATCATCCTGCCCCTCATCCCGTTGTCGGCCGAGCGTCACCGTCACGCCAACGAGTCACGTCACGTGCGCCGCCTCACCCTCACTCTCATCGCCCTCGTCACCGCGGCCAACGTGGTGTCGATGGGACTATTGGTCCACCACCTCTTGCACACCCAGGTCGTCCAGGGTCGCTCGCTGATCTACTCGGCCGTGGCGGTGTGGATGACCAACGTGATCGTCTTTGGCCTGTGGTTTTGGGAGATCGACCGCGGCGGTCCGGCCCGTCGCGCCGGCGGCACCACCGTCTTCCCCGACCTCCAGTTCCCCCAGATGGAGAACCCCACGTTGGCGCCCCCGGAGTGGCGCCCGGCCTTCACCGACTACCTGTACACGTCCTTCGCCAACGGCACCAGTTTCGCGCCCGCCGACGCCATGCCCCTGACCCGGCGGCTGAAGACCCTCTTCCTGGGCGAATCGATCGTGTCGCTCATCACCATCGCGGTGGTGGCGGCGCGCGCCGTGAACATCCTGCGATAGTTCAACCCAGGAGGCGCGTGAGCAGCCGACCGGCCCGACTCTCGGTACCGCGGCGCCGTTCGTGGTGGTCGGCCCACGTAGCCAGGTGCAGGCCGGCGTTGATCCCCACCCAGCGAAGCGGCTCCACCGGCCAGGGCCGCGACGTGCTCCCAACGAACGGAAGGCGCGTGTACGCGGTGTCGGCAACGGGATCGAGAATCAGGTCGGCCAGCGCGTTGGCGCTGACGTAACTCAGTACGACGCCGTCACCGGAGTACCCCCCGGCGCTGGCCAGGCCCGTCGCGTGGTCGACCGTGACCGACGGGGTCCGGTCGCGGGGCATGGCCAGGGGCCCGCCCCAGCGGTGCGTGACCGCGGCGTCGAGCTCGGGGAAGAGTTCGTGCAGCGTCGACTCGAGCATGGAAAAGACCCGGTCGTTGCGATCGAAGCGGCGCTCGACGGTGGAACCAAAGTGGTAAGGCGACCCGCGCCCGCCGAAGGCGAACCGGTCGTCGCGCGTGCGCTGGCCGTAGATGAGCAGGTGCCGGTCGTCGTTGAAGGTCTCGTAGTGGCCCAGGCCGACCTCGTCCCAGAAGCTGCTCGACAGAGGCTCGGTGGCGATCATCAGCGAGTACAGCGGCACCACGTCGCGGCGCTGACCGGGCAGCGTCGGCGTGAACCCTTCGGTCGCGCGCACGACGAAGTCGGCATGGATCGAGCCGCCCACGCTGACCACCTCGGGTTGGCGCCCGCGCCGGACCACGACACGCGTGACCTTGGTCTCTTCGAAGATCGTGACGCCGAGGCGTTCGACGACCTCGGCGAGGCCGCGCACCAGGCGCGCCGGGTGGATCCGCGCGCAGTGCGGCGTGTAGGTGGCACCGAAGAGTTCGCTCGGGGCGCAGCGCTCTCGCGCCGCGTCGGCGTCGAGCCACGACAGATCGTCCGGACCGATGCCGAATTCGCGCGCCGCGTCCACTTCGGCGGTCAGGCGCTGCGCCTGGACCTCACTGCGCGCGAAGTTGAGGGAGCCGCCCTGGGCGAAGTGGGCGTCGATCCCGTCCTCAGCGGCCGCGGCACCCAGCGCGCTCACCGACTCGTGGAGCACGTGGCGTAGGTGCGAGAACTCGTCCAGCCCCCATCGCCCGACGACGGTCTCGTGGCTCAGCGGGAAGAGCGCCGAGGCCCATCCGCCGTTGCGGCCCGACGCCCCGAAACCGCAGACCGACTGCTCGAGGACCGCGACGCGCAGAGAGGGGTCGCGGCGCATCAGTTCGCGCGCGGTCCACAGACCGGTGTAGCCGCCACCCACGATGGCCACGTCGACGTCGTGGTGTCCGCTGAGTGCGCGACGCGCCGTCACCGGCGCGTCGAGCGTGGCCCACCAGAGCGACGCGGGGGGCTGCACTAGATGTGGAGCTGGGCGGCTCCGGTGAAGACTTCGCGCAGGACGCCGACCATGAAGTCGATGTCGCCACGCGTGGAGATCAGCGGCGGTGCCAACTGGACCACCGGGTCGCCGCGGTCGTCGGAGCGGCAGATGAGACCGCGTCGGAACATCTCGGGGGAGACGAAGCCGCGCAGCAGGCGCTCGGCGTCGTCGCCCGACCAGGTCTCACGCGTCGACTGGTCCTTGACCAACTCGACCCCCCAGAAGTAGCCGGCGCCGCGAACGTCGCCCACGATCGGAATGTCGCGCAGGCCCTCGAGGCTCGCTTGGAAATACGGCTCGTTGGCGCGCACGTTCTCGAGCACGTGCTCGTTCTCGAGGATGTCGAGCGTCTGGAGCGCGATCGCGCACGACACCGGGTGTCCGGCCCAGGTGAAGCCGTGGGCGAAGGAGGCGTCGTCGTGCATGAAGGGCTCGGCCAGGCGGTCCGAAACGATCATCGCGCCGAGTGGCGCGTACCCGGCCGTGATCCCCTTGGCGCAGGTGATGATGTCCGGGACGTAGTCGTACTTCTGGCCGCCGAACCAGGTGCCGATGCGGCCGAAGGCGCAGATGACCTCGTCAGAGACCAGCAGCACGCCGTAGCGGTCGCAGATCTCGCGCACGCGCTGCCAGTACCCGGGGGGCGGGGTGAAGCAGCCGCCGGCGTTCTGCACCGGCTCCAAGAAGACGGCCCCGACGGTGTCGGGACCCTCGCGCAGGATGGCCTCTTCGATCTGATCGGCCGACCACAGCCCGAAGGCCTCCAGGTCGTCGCCGTGCTCGGGGGCCCGGTAGAAGTTGGTCGTGGGCACCTTGATGCCACCGGGCACCAGGGGCTCGAATGGCCGGCGGTACGCCTCGAGTGAGGTGATGGTCAGCGCCCCCAGCGTGGTCCCGTGGTAGGCGATGTCGCGGCTGATGACCTTGTAGCGATCCAGGTCGCCGCGCATCTTGTGGTACTGGCGCGCCAGCTTCCACGCGCTCTCGACGGCCTCGCTGCCACCGGTGGTGAAGAACACGCGGTTGAGGTCGCCGGGCGCCAGGCGCGCCAGCTTCTCGGCCAGCTGAATCGCCGCGGGGTGCGCGTAGGTCCACAGGGGGAAGTACGCCAGCTGGCCGATCTGCTCGGCCGCCGCCGCGCCGATGTCGGTGCGACCGTGTCCGAGTGCGTTGGTGAAGAGCCCCGAGAGCCCGTCGAAGTACCGTGTGCCGTTGGCGTCAAAGACGTGCGTGCCCTCGCCGCGCACCATGATCGGCACCTCGTTGGAGTCCGAGTACGCGCCCATCCGCGACATGTGCAGCCACAGGTTGCGCCGCGCTCGGTCCGAGTAGTTGTGGCTGACGTGGTTCACGTCCTCCACGGTGATGCCATCGGAAATGATCTCGTTCAACGTCACTTGGTCCCCCATGCATAGGTCTGCTTTGACAGCTTTAGATATAGAAATGTCTCCACCTCGGTCACCCCGGGGATGGACCGGATGGAGTCGTTGAGCAGGTGCACCAGCGCGTCGTCGTCGACGGCGATGAGCTCGGCGATGATGTCGAAGCTGCCCGCGGTCATGACCACGTAGTTGGCCTCGTCGATGGCCGCGATCTTGTCGGCGACGAGGCGCACGTCACCGTGCACGCGGATGCCCACCAGCGCCTCGCGACCGAACCCCAGCTGCAAGGGATCGGTGATGGCGACGATCTGCATCACGCCGGAGTCGCGTAGACGCTGGACGCGCCGGCGCACCGCCGCCTCGGAGAGTCCGACCTCGTCGGCGATGGCGCCGTAGGCGCGTCGTCCGTCGCGCTGGAGCAGGCTGATGATCTCGCGGTCGATCCGATCGAGCGCGTTCGGAGCGGTCAGTACTTCGAGGTTCGCCCTGTCGGGTGCCTTGTTGCTCTGTCGAATGGGTTTCGCTGCTGGCATCGGTCGTTCCCTGGCGAGTGGCGCTAAGCGCCACGGGCTGCGGATAGGGACAGTATAGGGGGATTTGGCGACGGATAGCGTCGTCAATCCCGGATTTGAAGACGTATTTCAAAATCCGAAAGTTGCAAGGTTTGTGGCGGTCTGGCAGAGTGGCAGGGGTGTGGCCCGACCGGCGGCCGTCCCAGAGAGGTCTCTCATGCGTCGTTTAACGAACTTCATCGGGGGCGAATCCGTCGCCCCGCGCAGCGGCAAGTACGTCGAACTGGTCAACCCGGCGACCGGTGAGCCCTTCGCCGAGATGCCGGTCTCTGACGCGTCGGACATCGACGCCGCGGTGACCGTGGCGGCGAAGGCCTTCGCGAGCTGGAAGCGCACGACGCCGTCGGAGCGAAGCCGCGCGCTGCTCAAGATCGCGGACCTGATGGAGTCGCACGCCGAGGAACTAGTGGCCATCGAGAGTGAGAACACGGGCAAGATCATCGGCGTCACGCTGGCCGAGGAGATCCCCCCGATGCTCGACCAGGTTCGATTCTTCGCCGGCGCCGCGCGCAACCTCGAGGGTCGAGGCGCGTCTGAGTACATGGCGGGAATGACCAGCTACGTGCGTCGCGAGCCCATCGGCGTGTGCGGAGCGGTGACGCCGTGGAACTACCCGATGATGATGGCCGTGTGGAAGTGGGCTCCGGCGATCGCCGCGGGCAACACCATGGTCCTCAAGCCCGGAGACTCCACCCCGGCCTCGACGGTGCGTCTCGCCGAGCTGATGGCCGAGGTCCTGCCCGCGGGCGTCTTCAACGTCGTCTGCGGCGACCGCGACACCGGTCGCGCCCTGGTCGAGCACCCGGTACCGGCGATGGTGTCGGTGACCGGATCGGTCCGCGCGGGCATGGAGGTTGCCGGCACGGCCTCCAAGACCCTGAAGCGCGTGCACCTAGAGCTCGGCGGCAAAGCCCCGGTTGTCGTCTTCGACGACTTCGACATCGCCTCGGCGGCTGAGAACATCGCGATCGCCGGCTACTTCAACGCCGGCCAGGACTGCACCGCCGCTACGAGGGTCCTGGTGTCCGGAAAGGCGTACGGCGACTTCGTCGACGCCATCGTCGACCAGGCGCGCAACACCGTGGTCGGTCCACCCGACAGCGCCGACGCCCTGTTTGGACCGGTGAACAACGTCAACCAGTTCGAACGGGTGACGGGTTTCATCGGACGTGCGCCGTCGCACTCGTCGATCGCCGCCGGGGGAGTCCAGGTGGGCGACCGCGGCTACTTCATCGCGCCCACCGTGGTGGCCGACCTGCAACAGGACGACGAGATGATCCAGAACGAGATCTTCGGTCCGGTCATCACCGTTCAGAAGTTCAGTGATGAGGCGGAGGCCCTGGCCTGGGCCAACGGGGTCGACTACGGATTGGCGTCCTCGGTCTGGACGAGCGACCACGGTCGCGCGATGCGCTTTTCTCGCGACCTGGACTTCGGCTGCGTGTGGGTGAACACCCACATCCCGATGGTCGCCGAGATGCCCCACGGCGGGTTCAAGCGTTCCGGCTACGGCAAGGACCTCTCGATGTACGGCTTCGAGGACTACACGCGCGTCAAGCACGTCATGCACAACATCGAGGCCTAGGAGTCCGTGGGGCGACGGGGCCCCGGGTGCGTACCATCAGACCTACGACTAGCTCTCCCACCGCGACCGTGAAAGGTTGATCAACGATGATCATCGGCGTCCCCAAAGAAGTAAAGAGAGACGAATACCGGGTGGCCCTCACCCCGGCGGGCGTGCGCGAACTGACGGCGCACGGCCACCAGGTGCTGGTCGAGCAATCCGCGGGTGTGGGCTCGTCCATCAGCGACGAGGAGTTCGTCGCGACGGGCGCGACGATCATGCCCGACGCCGATGACCTCTGGGCCGCGAGCGAGATGATCTTGAAGGTCAAGGAACCGATCGCCCTCGAGTACCCACGACTACACGCTCGAGACGGTCAGGTGCTGTTCACCTACCTACACCTGGCGGCGTCGCGCGAGTGCACCGACGCACTGGTCGCGGCGGGAAATGTGGCCATCGCCTACGAGACGGTTCGTCTGCCCGATAACTCCTTGCCGTTGCTCACGCCGATGAGTGAGGTCGCTGGGCGAATGGCGCCGCTCATGGGGGCGTACCACCTGATGCGTCCGGGCGGCGGGCGCGGAACCCTGATCAGCGGGGTCCCGGGCGTGGCCGCGGCCAACGTCGTGGTCATCGGCGCGGGCGTGGCAGGCCTCGCGTCGGCCACGCTGGCGGTGGGTCTGCACGCCAATGTCAAGATCCTGGACCGCAACCTCGACCGATTGCGCCAGGTGGATCACCACTTCGACGGTCGACTGCAGACGATCGCCTCGTCCCAGCACTCCCTGGAAGAGGCGTGCCTGGAGGCCGACATCGTGATCGGCGCGGTACTCGTGGTGGGAGCGAAGGCGCCAAAGCTCGTGAGTAACGACCTGGTGGCACGAATGCGTCCGGGCTCGGTCTTGGTCGACATCTCAGTTGACCAGGGGGGATGCTTCGAGGCGACGCGTCCGACAACGCACTCGGACCCGGTCTTTGAGGTCAGCGGCTCGATCTTTTACTGCGTGGCCAACATGCCCGGCGCGTTCCCCAACACGTCGACGGCCGCCCTGGCCAATGCGACATTGCCCTACACGTTGGAGCTCGCACGACTTGGGTGGCGCGACGCCGCGCGAGCGGACGGTGCGCTGGCCGAGGGCGTTAATGTCGTCGGCGGATCGATTACCTACGGTCCGGTCGCCCAAGCGCACAACCTGGTGCACGTTCCTTTGGTTACGTTGCTTTAGGGTTGGGAAGTTCGGTTACACCCTTGCCTTAGGGTAGGGAAGTTCTGTTACGCCGAGTTCGCGCAAGCGCCGTGTGCGAGCTACTGGTTGGGAGTCTGTCGTCGCGGGGGAACGGTCCATGACTGATACCAGCGTCAACAACGTCGTCCACGCGGAGGTCCCCGACCCGCGACGCTGGTTCGCCCTCGTGGTTATCGCCATCGCTCAGCTCATGGTGGTGCTCGACGCGTCCATCGTGAACATCGCGCTGCCCCATGCGGCCTTGCCCAAAGCGATGGGAGGACTGGACATCTCGCGCCAGAACTACCAATGGGCGGTCACCGCGTACACCTTGACGTTCGGTGGGTTCCTGTTATTGGGCGGGCGCATCGGCGACTACGTCGGTCGCAAGAAGATCTTCCTCATTGGACTCGCCGGTTTCGCCGGCGCGTCACTGCTCGGTGGGTTCGCCCAGAACCAGCAGATGCTCTTCGGTGCGCGCGCGTTGCAGGGCATGTTTGGCGCGCTTCTCGCGCCCGCGGCGCTGTCGCTCATCTCGGTGACGTTCTCGGACTCCAAAGAGCGCGCGCGGGCCTTCGGCGTCTACGGCGCGCTGTCGGGTGTCGGGGCCGCCATCGGCTTGATCGCGGGCGGCCTGCTCACCCAGTACCTGTCGTGGCGCTGGTGCCTGTTCGTCAACACGCCGATGGCGATCATCGCGATGTCTCTCGCCATCCCCGAGCTGCGCGAGTCCAAGGTCGAGGGGCGTTCGCACTACGACGTGCCCGGGGCGCTGACCGCAACCGCCGGCATGGTGAGCGTGGTCTTCGGCGTCTCGGAGGCGTCATTTCACGGCTGGGGATCGACCAGTGCGTGGCCCTTCATCTTGCTGGGAGCGTTCCTGCTGATCGTCTTCTTCAATATTGAGAGCCGCCGGAAGAACCCGCTGCTGCCGCTACGACTGATCACCGATCGTGTGCGCGGGGGATCGTACCTAACCAACATCCTGGTGGCCCTAGGAATCTTCGGAATGTTCCTCTTCATGACGTTCTACTTCCAGAACATCCACCAGTACTCGGCGGTGAAGTCGGGACTGTTGTTCCTGCCCTTCTCGATCGGCGTCATCATCTCGGCTGGCGTTACGAGTCAGTTACTGCCGAAGGTGGGTCCGCGACCGCTGGCGACCTTGGGGTGCGTCATGGGTTCGGCGGGTCTCTTCTACCTTTCGTTCATCACGGCGTCGAGCAGCTACGTCACGAGCGTCCTGCCGCCGATGATCATCATCAGCCTCGGCCTCGGCCTGGCCTTCGTGTCCCTAGCCTCGACGGCGCTCTTCAACGTCTCGAGCGACGATGCGGGTGCGGCTTCCGCGGTGCTCACGACCGCCCAACAGATCGGCGGATCGTTCGGCACCGCGCTGCAGAACACGATCTTCGTGTCGTCAGCCGCCGCGTACGTGCTGGTCGTCAAGCACGAGTTGCACCCCCACGTGGCCAACTTCTCGCGGTACGTGCACGACGTGTCGTGGGTGCACGGGTTCGACATGGCCTTCCGCCTGGGGTCCGCCACGCTGCTGGTGGCCGCTGTGGTGTTCTACTCCCTGGTCAACATCGACCGTCACCACCTGGGCCAGCACGACCTCGTACCCTCGGGCTCCGCTTAGATGTACGGACAGTGCCGACAGCCACTCTGGCAACATTCTCCGCGCGCGGCGAGCGCTGCCACGGTCATCACCGACAGACCCGTTGACGGGTCGCGGTAGGTCGGCTCGCCCGCCGTCACGGCGGCCTCGTGCGCCGCGATGATTGCGCCATAGTCGGCGCGCGTCGGGTCACAACGTGACGGGTGTGGTCGCGCGACGTCAGTCATCGCCCCAACCTACGCGTGGGTTCGAGCGGCGCTGACCACGAATAAAGTTCCGATATGACTATCTACGACATCCCCCTGACGTCGCTTTCCGGAGAGCCCGCGTCGCTCGCACCGCACCAGGGCAAAACGGTTCTCATCGTCAACGTGGCCTCCAAGTGCGGGCTCACACCCCAGTACGAGGGACTGGAAGCGTTGCACCGGACTTACGCCGACCGCGGCTTCAGCGTCGTGGGCTTTCCGTGCAATCAGTTCCACGGTCAAGAGCCCGGTACTAACGACGAGATCTCCGAGTTCTGCACGTCAAACTACGACGTGACGTTCCCGATGATGGACAAGATCGAGGTCAACGGCGAGGACCGTCACCCGGTGTACGAGATCTTGACGGCCACCGAGGGCGACGACGGCCACTCGGGCGACATCCGGTGGAACTTCGAGAAGTTCCTGGTGTCCTCGGATGGCTCGGTGCAACGGTTCGCGCCGCTAGTGAACCCCGACGACCCCGTTCTGGTCGCCGCGATCGAAGCGGCGCTGGCCTAGCCGGACCCGATCGTGCGGTGCAGGCGCACGTAGGTTGGTTCGAATCCGTAGTTCGTCCAGTAATGCGCGGCCTCGCGATTGGTCACCCGCCAGTTGGTCTCGACGTAGCGAAAGCCGTACCGTCGGGCCCTCTCTAACGCCGCGTCGACCAGCGCCGTGGCCACGCCGCGCGACTGGTGGTCCTCGCGAACCGCGACCGCACTCAGATGCACGGTGTGGTCAAAGGAGCCGCGGCGCGCCGGCAGCGGAAAGGTAATGCACTGACCCACGGGTTGCCCGTGCATCTCGGCGAGGAAGTAACGCACCTCCGGGTCGCTCAACGTCTCGTCGAGTTCGGTGCGCTCGTCGCCACCCACCTCGATCGAGAAGCTCGGACCCGCCGCCTGCGCGCGGTCGATGACCGCGCCGAGCTCGACGGCTGCGTCCAGGTCGTCGATCGTGCCCAACCGGGTCGTGTACCCCGCGGGTAGTGCGCGAACCGGCTGCCCGTCGAGCGCGCGAACGCCCCGCTGGTGCATCCGCGCGAAGCCCAGTGACATCCACGGTTCGGTGCGCTCGGGGCGGTCGAGTACCCACACGTAGTGCTCGCGCGCGCCGGCGTCGATCCACGCCCGGCCGGCCGACGCGTAGAGCGCGGCCAGGGCATCGGTGTCGTCGTGCGACACCCCATCGGGACCGACCCAGGCCCCGTGACCGTAGACGTCGCTCTCGAGCAGCGCCGCCTGCAGGTGACCGACCACGACCCCAGCGCGTTCGACCACCCACGTCGAGGCCTTGGCGCTCGACAGTGCGCCGACGAGCAGCTCGCGATCGACCTCGCCGTTGACGTATCGGTTGCGCCGCTCGTCGTCGCGGAGCCGTTGCGTGATGAGATCGCTCACCACCGTCACGTCGGCGTCAGTGAGGGGTCGTGTGACTACCACATCGTCACGGTACCCACGAGCGCGTGTGGAAGAGTTGCGGGGTGACTCTTCGAGCGACGCTGTTCGACATGGACGG
>DATLSF010000031.1:0-22516 GCA_035534335.1 Acidimicrobiales bacterium
GGCAGCGGGCCCTCTGTGCAAAACGTTGAATCTAAGTGCTACTCAAGCCCCAGCTGGACAATCTTGCCGCTCTCGACCTTGTTGACGAAGATCGCGCTGCCCGAGATGTCACCGGCACTGTTGAACTTGATCACCTTGGTGATGCCCTTGAAGGTGATCTTCTTGATCTGAGCCAACACGTTGGCGCGGGTCATCTTCTTGTGTGCAAGAAGGACCTTCGTCATCGCCCTCATGACCAGGTTCGTCGCGTCGTAGGACTCGGCCGAGTACGGACCGGGTGCCTCGTGGGCAACCGCCGTAAAGGCCGCGGTCCACGCCGCTGACTGGTTGTTCGAGCACGCGCAGGTCAGCAACACACCGTTGCCGTCCGAAGCGGTCGACAGCGAGGTGATGAACTGCGGCTCGTCACTGCCGTCGCCACTCATGATGGCGCCCGAGTAGTGCTGGGTCCCCACGAGGTTGTCGACGACCTGGGCGAAGTCACAGTAGTAGCCGGCGTAGAAAATCGCCGACACGCCACTGAGGTTCGCCGTTACGGCGTCGCTGGTACCCGTGCCACCCGCGGTGCAGGCGTTGGAGTACGGGAGGTTCAGGATGGAACCACCGTTGGCCAGTGAGCCACTGGCAGCCGTGACGGCGTTGGCCACCGCGGTCGCCAGACCGGCACCGTAGGTGCTGGTGTCGGAGATCACGAGGATCTTGCCCGTGCCGTAGTGCTTCTGGAGGTACTTGCCGTCCGCCGGACCCTGGACGCCGTCATTGGCCACGACTCGGAAGAAGTTGTGGTAGGTGTTCAGCGGGCCGGTGGGGCTCGCCGTGGGGTCCTTGACCGTGATCGACACGCGGGTCGCCGACGGGCTCACCATGGCGACGTGGTTCGCGCCGTAGATGGCCAGTGACGCAACCGTGGCGCCGGAGAACGCGGGTCCCACAATGGCCATGATTCTGGGGTTCAGTACGAATCCCGTCGCAACGCTCGGCGCAATGGTGGGGTCACCCTGGTCGTCACCGGGAACCAACTTGATCTTGAACTTGATGCCCTTAGTGTGGTTCCACTTGTTCACCGCCAACTGAGCGCCGTACTTCTCGTACAGACCAGTTGCGGCGTTACCACCCGAAAGTGGACCCTGATAGCCAATCTCGTACGTCTTGAGCTTGGTGCTCGCAGACGCGCCGGTGCTGGCCACAGTAATTACGCCGGAAATGGCCAACGCGCTGGTCGCGGCGATGACGCCATATCCCTTCAAACCTAACTTCATTGATTCCCCTCTCGGAACAAACGGCACTTGCCTCTCGGAAAACTTAGCATCGCGTTCAACGGCGTTGAGTGGCAGCACACAACATTGCCCGCTGTATTTCTGACATCTCGCCGCAACATTTGAAAGGGTCGCACGTACAAAACTTTCATTGTGATGAGTAATGCATCACCCGCTCGGTGAGGCGCACCGTCGAGCGCCGGTGGTCTGGTTCTTGACCGCTCCGAGTGGATCCCACCCCGTACGAACAGGTGTTTGCTTCCTTCCAAGGTCTGAGTTAGGCTACGAACAGTTGTTCGACGAAAAGAGGGTTCGATGGCTGAAGTTCTCACCCCCATGCGACGCCAGATCCTGGAATTCATCATGGCCTGTCAGCGCGAACGCAATTTTCCACCCACCATCCGCGAGATCGGGGAATTCGTGGGGCTCAAGTCCCCCGCTACCGTGGCCAACCACATCGACGTCCTGAAGGCCGCCGGCTACATCGAAAAGAACGCCCAGCAGCCCCGGACCCTGACGGTCCACCTGGACTCCGACAGCTCCAGCCTGGACCAGAACATTCGTGTGGTGCCGTTCGTGGGCGACGTCGCCGCGGGCACCGGCGTCCTAGCCACCGAGAGCGCCCACGACCTGATGTCCATCCCCGAGCAGTTCGCGGGACGAGGTGACTGTTTCATGCTGCAGGTGCGCGGAGACTCGATGGTCGACGCCGGAATCCTCTCGGGCGACTTCGTCGTCATCGAACGCCAGGAGGAAGCGCGCACCGGAGAGATTGTCCTGGTCGGAATTCCTGGCGACGAGGCCACCATCAAGCGATTCTTTCCTCAGGGGTCGCGCGTCGTGCTCAAGCCGGAGAACTCCTCAATGGAGCCGCTCGAGTTCGACGCCAGCGACGTGACCGTCTTCGGGCGCGTCATTTCCGTGCTGCGCCGTTACTAACTAACCCAGCCACTCACCCATCACCCGGGCGAACTCGTCGAGTTCGTCGGCCGACACGAACTCGTCGCTGCGGTGCGCCAGCAACGGGTCGCCGGCCCCGTAGTTGGTCGCCGCGATACCGAGCTCGGCAAAGGTCGCGACGTCGGTCCAGCCCACTTTGGCTCTCACGGCTTGCCCGGTGCGCCGGGCCAAGTCGGCCAGGCGCTGGTTGTCCATTGAGGGCGCGGCGGGCGGCGCCCAGTCAACGACCTCGAGCGTGTCGCCCTCGTCCAGCGCGTCGCTCAAAAAGTCGCGCAACCACGCCGCGGCCTCAACGCGTGAGCGGTCGGGGGCCACGCGGTGGTTCAAGGAGCACACCGCGACGTCGGGCACGACGTTGGGCGCGACGCCGCCCTCCACTGCGACCGCCTGAAGTTGCTCGGTGAACGTCACGCCGTCGATCACCACCTCGCGCGGCTGGTACTCGCTCACGCGCGCCAGCAGTGGGACCAGGCGATGGATGGCGTTTCGTCCAGTGAAAGGACGCGCGGTGTGGGCCCGACGCCCGCGCACCGTCACGAGTGCGCGAAGCGTCCCCTGACAGCCAGCCTCGACCGCCCCGCCGGTCGGCTCAGCCAGCACCGCCGCGTCGGCGCGTAACAGGTCCGGCCTCAACTCGGCCACCTCCGACAGCCCCGACTCGGCTCGAGAGATCTCTTCGCGCGCGTAGAAGACCCAGGTCACCTCTATGGGTCGCGGTGTCCTCTGGTCGGCCAACTCCAACATGACCGCGAGCGACCCCTTCATGTCGCACGCCCCCAGACCGGTCACGCGACCGGCCTCGAGCACAGCGCGCGAGGCGTCGCCCGGAACAGTGTCGAGATGCCCCGCCACCAGCAAGCGCGTCGCGTGCAGTCCGGTCGTTCGCGCCACGACGTTGTCGCCGACTCGCTCGACGTCCAGGGCCGGGTTGTCGCGCAGCGACCGCTCTACCTCAGTCGCGATTGCCGACTCGCTTCGGCTCACCGACGGTATGGCGACCAGTGAGAGGGTTCGCTCGAGGCGGTTCACGTCGCGACGCCGTGGTCGCGCAGGATCGCGTTGAGCGCCGTCTTACTGTGGCGCTCGCCCTCGTCCATGCGTCGCACGATCAGGACGCACGGCAGGAAGAACTCCCCGCCGGGGAACTCTCGGCGCCGATTGGCCGACAGCGCCACGCAGTAGTCGGGCACGTAGCCGCGCGACACCTCCTCGCCCGTCTCGGCGTCGAACACCGGGATGGACGGGGTCAGGATCGTCCCGGCACCGAGGACCGAGCCCCTGCCGACGCGCGCGCCCTCGACCACCATGCAGCGGCTGCCAATGAAGGCGTCGTCTTCGACGACCACCGGCACGGCGTTGGCCGGTTCCAGCACGCCGCCGATCCCCACTCCGCCGGAGAGGTGGACGTTGGCGCCGATCTGGGCGCAACTGCCGACAGTGGCCCAGGTGTCGACCATGGTCCCGGGGCCGACCCAGGCACCGATGTTCACGTAGCTAGGCATCAGGATCACTCCGGGGCTCAGGAAGCTACCGCGCCGCGCCGAGGCCCCGGGCACGACGCGCACGCCACGACGCTCGTAGTCGTGCTTGAGCTCGAGCTTGTCCACGTACTCGAACGGTCCGACTTCGACGCTCTCGAGCCCGCGCAGTCGAAAGAGCAGCAGGATCGCCTGGCGGACCCACTGGTGCACGATGACGGCACCGTCGGGGCCGACTTCGGCCACGCGCACCTGACCGTCGTCGAGCTTGGTGATGACGAGCTCCACGTCGCGGCGCGCCTCGATGTCCTCCGGCGTCAACTCGTCAATGCGCTCGAACCACTGGCCGATGCGCGTCTCCAGGCCCGTCACCAGGCCATCGTACCGGTGAGACCTACGCGGCCTTGAGACGCTCCACGACGCGAGCGGCCTGTTCGTCGCTGATGACGAGCGCGATGCGAACGTGCGCGGCGCCGGCGTCGCCGTAGAGGTCGCCCGGGCTGACCACCAGTCCGGCGGCGTCGGCCAGTGCCGCGGCCAGGCTCCACCCGTCATCGCCATCACGCGAGCACCACAGGTAGAAGGACCCGTCGGGGAACGGCGCATCCACGCCGAAGGCGTTCAGGGCACTAGCCAGCGCGTCGAGGCGTCCACGGTAACGCTCGCGCTGGACCGCGACGTGCTCGTCGTCGCCGTAGGCCGCAGCCACGGCACCCTGGACCGGACCGGGCACCATCAGGCCGGCGTGCTGGCGCACCGCGCGCAGGTACGCGACGACGTCGCCATCCCCGGCGTAGAAGCCCGCGCGCAACCCCGCCAGGTTCGAGCGTTTGGACGCGGAGTGCACCGCCAACACGCCCTGGCTGCCCGACTCGAGGATCGTGTGCGGCTCGCCGGTCCACGTGTACTCGGCGTAGCACTCGTCGCTGGCCACGAGCACGTCGTGGTCACGGCCCCAGCGTGCGACGGCCCCGAGATCATCGAGCGATCCCGTGGGGTTGCTCGGTGAGTTCGACCACAGCACCAACGCGCGCGCGGCGTCCTCCTCCGACACGCTGGACAGATCGAGCCCGGTTTCACCCATCGGCACGGGGACACCGCGCAGGCCCGCCAGAGTGGCGCTCATGGCGTAGGTCGGGTAGCTCGTCGCCGGGAAGAGCACCGTGTCGCACTGTGGCCAACGCAGTCGAAGGTAGCCGGCCAGCGACGCGACGAACTCCTTGGTGCCCACGCACGCGGCGAGGTCGCTCGCGTCAAGATCCACCGAGAACCTGCGACCGAGCCAACCGACGCACGCCTCGCGATACTGCGCCGAGCCGGCCGACGCGGGGTAGCCACGCGCGCCCGTCGCCTTTGCCAGTTCGTCGACCACGAACTGTGGTGGCGGGTCAATGGGGGTGCCGATGGACGCGTCGACGGGGCCACCCTCGTGGCGCGACGCCAGTTCCTTCAGGTGGTCCAGGCGCTCGTAGGGGTAGGGCGGCGGCGTGAAACTCACGCCGGGACCCGCCACTCGGTGAAGCGCGCGACCCCCACCGGGTCGAGCACCACGCGCACGACCACGGCCTCGTCGGTGACCTCGGTAGCGACCACCTCTCCTTCGCGGTGCGCCGCAGCCACCAGGTCGCCGCGGTCCAGCGGCAGGTGCAGCGTGATCACGCGGTCGCCCGAGCGCAGGCGGTCGCCCATCACGCCAATCACCTCGTCGATGTTCTCACCCGTGAGCGCCGACACCCAGACACTGCCCTCGTAGCGCTTGGCGAGGTCGCGCGAGCGCGAGCCGGGCAGGTCGGCCTTGTTGAACACCAGCAACTCGGGCACGTCGTCGGCGCCGATCTCGCGCAGCACCGTGTGCACGGCGCTGATCTGGTCCTCGGCGTGGTCGCTGGCCCCGTCCACCACGTGCACCAGCAGGTCGGCCAGGCGTACCGACTTGAGCGTGCTCATGAAGGCTTGGACCAACTCGTGGGGCAGGTTCGAGATGAATCCCACGGTGTCGGTCACGAGAACCGTCTCGCCGCCGGGCAGCTGGCGCTGGCGCGTGCGCGGGTCCAGGGTCGCGAAAAGCCGGTTCGCGGTGAGCGCGTCGGCGTGAGTGATGGCGTTGAGCATCGAGGACTTGCCCGCGTTGGTGTAGCCAACGAGGGTCACCTCGCGATGACGTCCACGGTCACGGCCCTGGCGTTGGATGTCGCGCGTCCGGTCGATCTCCTTCAGTTCGCGACGAATGTGGTGGATGCGCTGGACCAAGCGGCGCCGGTCGACCTCGAGCTGGGTCTCGCCGGGCCCGCGAGTCCCGATTCGTCCCGCCTGTTGAGAGAACGACCCCCCGGCGCGGCGCAGCCGCGGTAGTCGGTACTCCAGCAACGCGAGCTCCACCTGGGCGCGGCCCTCGGGCGTGCGCGCGTTCTGGGCGAAGATGTCCAGGATCACCGCCGTGCGGTCGATGGCCGTACGACCGAGGATCTTCTCGAGGTTGCGCTGCTGGGCTGGCGACAGGCCGTGCTCGAAGACGACCGTGTCGGCGTCCACCGCGAGGCACAGTTCGCGCAACTCGTTGACCTTGCCCGAGCCCAGGAACGTTGCCGGGTCCGGCGCGTCGCGACGCTGCACCACGCGCGCCAGCACGTCGGCGCCCGCCGTGTCGACCAGCAGCGCCAGCTCGTCGAGCTGGTGCTCGAGCTCCTCCGGGGTGACGCCCGGGAACTGAACCCCCACCAGCACGATGCGTTCGCGGATCGTGCGATCGATCAGTGTGGACGGCTGATACGTCACGGCGCATTCCAGTCGACGTCGGCCACGAAATGCACCGGTCCGTAGAGCGTGGCCCCGCCACCCTCGAGCGTCACGCGCAGCGCGCCGCCGGGGTTGTCAACCACCACGTCGTCGCCCACGCGACCGTCGTCGCGCAGCACGGCCGCAACGGCACACGACCCCGTGCCGCACGCCAACGTCCAGCCGACGCCACGCTCGATCACCGTCATCGACACGTGACCCTTGTCCAGCACGGTCACGAACTCCACGTTGGTTGCGCCGACCTCGTCACCGAATTGGCGTGCCAGCTCCTCGCGCTGCGCGTCACTCCACCCGGGGTCGTCATCGACCACGACGTGGGGGTTACCCACCAGAGCCAGTCCCAGCGCGCCGGCGGGTGGGTCGGCCAGCGTCACCGTCCCCATGGATACGCCGCCGTAGCCGTCGGGCCCGTCCATAGAGAGGTGCACGCGGCGCTCCCCGGCGTCGGTGGCGACGTCGATCTCGTCCCAGGTCCCGCCAGTACTGCGGCGCACCGCCGCCGCCACGCACCGCACGCCGTTGCCGGACATCTCGGCGACGGTACCGTCGGCGTTCCACAACACCATCGAAACGCCCTCGCCGAGGGTCGCCACCGCCACCCCGTCGGCCCCTACGCCGAGGCGGCGGTCACACGCCGCGCGCGCGCGTGACGGGTCCCACCAGGTCTCCGCGGGTTCCATGACGTCCACCAGGAAGTCGTTTCCCGCCCCGTGCCACTTCTGGAGGCGTCGCAAAGTCACCGAATCAGTCTCGCACGAACCCGTCGGGACCGGTCAGCACGTCGCGCACGCGACGACGCGCGGCGTCACGATCATCGAACCACTCGACGCGGGGATCGCGTTCGAACCACGAACGCTGTCGACGAGCGAGTCGACGACTCGCGGCCAGCGCCGCCGTCACGCACTCGTCCAGCGGAGCCGCCTCTTCGACGTGGGCCAGCAGTTGGCGATAGCCGACGGCCTGTCGCGCGGTGCGCGACAGGCCGCCCGGGCGCGCCGCCAGGGCCACGACTTCGTCGAGCAGTCCGTCGTCCATCCACGCGCGAAACCGCTCCTCGATGCGCCGATCGAGCTCGTCGTTCGGCACGCGCAGGCCGACCTGGGCCACGCGCGCGGGGCCGTACGTGCGCAGCCCCGACCCGAAGGACGAGAACGGGCGCCCCGCGCCCAACGTCACCTCGAGGGCCCGGCGCACCCGACGTTCGTTGGTTGGCTCCATGCGCGACGCCGCCACCGGGTCACGCGCCACGAGCTCGTCATACAGAACCGAGACGTCGAGGCTCTCCAGCTGCGCGCGCGCCTCGGGATAGAGACCGGGCATCTCCAGTCCGTCGAGCACCGCGCGTCCGTAGAGTCCGGTGCCCCCCACGTAGAGGACGCGGTGACCTTGCGCGTGGGCGGCCCCGGCCGCATCGCGCGCGGCGCGCTGGAACTGGGCCACGGTGAACTCCTCGCTGGGGCCAACGAGGTCCAGGAGCTGGTAGGAGACCTCGGCGCGTTGGGCCGGCGTGGGCTTGGCCGTGCCGATGTCCATCCCGCGGTAGACGGTCATGGCGTCGACGCACAGGACCTCGACGTCGCCCAGTTCGAGCGCCACGTCGTGGGCCAGCGCCGACTTGCCCGACGCCGTCGGACCCACCAGGGCGGCGGCCGCCCCGGCGCTCACGAGACGGTCAGCGCGATCCGCGCGCGGTGGCGTGGTCCTCGCACCACCGAGGCCAGCTCGCCCAGCAGGTGGTACGGCGCGCCGTGCGTGACGTCGACCAGTGCCAGGGTCCCGGGACGCGCGGCCGCGTCACTGGTCGCGAAGTGGATCAGCTTACCCTGACGGGTCCGGCCCGAGAGCATCGCCGGGTTGCGCTTGGAGGGTCCTTCGACCAGAACCTCCTCGCGCCGACCCTCGCGCGCGACGTGACGCGCGGTGGCCGAGCGGTCGAGAACCTCGCCCAGGCGCGCGAAGCGCTCCTTGATCACCTCGTCGGTCACGAACTGCTCGGTCATGTCAGCCGCGCGCGTGCCCTCGCGCGGCGAGAAGATAAAGGTGTAGGCGCCGTCGTAGGCAGCCTCGGCGACCACGGCCAGGGTCTCGTCGAACTCCGCGTCGGTCTCACCGGGAAAGCCCACGATCAGGTCGGTCGTGACGGCCAGGTCGCTGATGGCCGCGCGCGCCGCGCTCAGTCGCTCGAGGTAACGCTCGACCCGGTACCCGCGGCGCATGGCGGTGAGCACGCGGTCCGAGCCCGATTGCAACGGCAGGTGCAGCTGCGGACAGACCGCGGGCGTCTCGGCCATCGCCGCGATGGTCTCGGCGCGCAGGTCCTTGGGGTGCGGACTGGTGAAGCGGATACGTTCGATCCCCTCGACATCGCCCAAGGCGCGCAGCAGGTTGGCGAAGAGCGGGCGGCGTTTGGTGAGGTCGCGGCCGTAGGAGTTGACGTTCTGGCCCAGCAGCGTGATCTCGACGACGCCGCGACGGGCCAGGTTCTCCGCCTCCTCCACCAGGTCCTCGAACGGTCGGCTGATCTCGCCGCCACGCACGGAGGGCACGATGCAGAACGCGCACGAGTTGTCGCACCCGGTCTGGATCGTCATCCACGCGGCCCACTCGCTGTCACGAACGGCGTAGAGCGCGGGGGCCATGTCGCGCGCCGCCTCAGGGTCCGGCGCGTCGAGCACCTCGACCACCGGGCCCGAGACACGTGCGCGGGCCAGCAGCGCCGGCGTGGTCGTCAGGTTGTGCGTTCCTACCACGACGTCCACCCAGGCGGCGCGCGACACGATCTCGCCACGCTCGCGCTGGGCGAGGCAACCCCCGACGGCGATCTGCATCAGCGGACGACGCTGCTTCTCCGCCTTCAGGTGGCCCAGTGCGCTGTAGAGCCTGAGGTCGGCGTTCTCGCGGATCGTGCAGGTGTTGAGGATCACCACGTCGGCGTCGTGCTCGTCGGTCGCCGCGACGTAGCCCTCGGCCACCATCCGCCCCGCCAGGCGCTCAGAGTCGTGCTCGTTCATCTGACAGCCGAAGGTCCGGATGACGAAGGAACGAGGTGTCGTCACGCGCCCAAGTCTACGGAGGGATCGTCATCCCACCGGAGGCCGCGTCAATCGTCACGCCCACACCGGCCACCACCACGCAGACCAGTCCGACGAGGTCCCACGAGGTGATGCGCTGGTGCAGCAGCCAAAGTCCGAAGAGGAAGGCGACCGCCGGGTCGAGCGCGAGCAGCACGCTGACGATGGTGGGACTGAGCCGGCGAAGGGCCTGGAGCTCGGCGCCGAATCCTAAGACCGTCGCCATCATCGCGACGATCGTGATGCGCCCCAACAGGTTCGGGTGCGAGACGATCGTGTGGGCCGAGCCGATCGCGAACGGCAAGGTCAGAATGGTCGCGATCGACATCGACACCGCCAGGCCCTCGAAGCCCGTCGTGTTCTTACCCACGCGATGCGAGGAGAACGCGTAGGCGGCCCAACCCACGCCGGAGCCCGCGGCAAAGAGCGTGCCCACCAGCGTGAGGCCCCCGCCCGGTCGAGCCAGGGCCACGACGCCCAGGCCCGCCAGCAACACGAAGGCGAAGTGCCGCCACGACCGTTTCCCGAGTGCGGCCACCAGGAACGGACCGAGGTACTCGATCGCGACGGCGCCTCCGAGGGGAATGCGCGCCAGCGCCTGGTAGAAGCACAAGTTCATGAACGCCGTCGACGTCCCCAGGGCCAACGCGCCGATCCACTGGCCCCGCGTCCACTCACGTAGGCGCGGGCGCGTCAGCGCGACCAGCACGACCGCACCTAACAGGAAGCGCCAGGCGCTCGCCGCCGACGGACCCACCGCGATGAAGATCGGCTGGACGAGCGCGGCCGACCACTGGATCAACGAAGCGCCCAACAAGATGAATCCGGCACCGGCGAGAGCGCGGCGCCGGGGATCCGTTGCGTGGATCAAAGCGTGACCAGTCCCTGCCGATCGGCTTCGAGGGTCCACACCTCGCCGCCCATGGAGTGCTCGGCGAGGAACGACCGCGCGGCCTGGGCCACCGGCGACGACGTCGCCTCGGTGCACAGCGCGATCATCGACGAACCGGCGCCGGACCAGGCTGAGCCGGACGCTCCCGCGTCACGCAGCGCGCTCAGCAGCGGCTCGGCGAACGGCAGCAAGGCACTCCGGTAGGGCTGGTGCAATCGGTCGTTCATCGACCCCACGCTGAACGCCTCGTGGTCGGCCAGTCCCGCGATCAGCAGACCCAACGCGTTCAGGTTCGCCACGGCGTCGGCGAAGGGCACCACCTCGGGCAGGACGGCACGCGCGTCGCCGGTCACCAGCTCCTGATCGGGGACGACGACCACGAAGCGCCAGGCGAAGTCCAGTTCGAGTATTCGCGCCTCCATGACGCCCGCGGCGTCGCGGCCCGCGGCCACGAGTCCACCCAGGCGCGACGCCGCCGCATTCTCCGGGTGACCATCGACGCGCGTGGCCACGACGAAGGGATCCGGCGCGCCCGCCGCGGCGGCCGCCGCCACGGCCAGCGCCGCCGAGGAGCCCAGACCACGCGCCAGCGGGATCTCAGAGTTCACGTGCAGGCTGAAACGGTCGTGACCCAGGACGTCGCGGGCAACGACCGCCGCCATGTGACGTTCATCGTCAAAGAGCCCGGCCCCCGCGCCCGAGCTGGTGATCGAGAATTCGTCGGCGGGCTCCAAGGTGACCTCGACGTACAGCTCCAGCGCAACGGCGAGGGTGTCGAATCCGGGCCCGAGATTCGCCGAAGAGGCCGGAACGCGCGCGTACACGTGGTTCAGCGTAGGCGTTGCCAGATCGTCGGCGGAGCGGCGGACCGGCTCGCGACGATTGCGAAGCGTTGCGTCGGTCGCGTCCCCACGCTCAGCCACCCCACGACCTGTCCGGCGCGCACGGCCGCGCTCTGGGCGCGCAGGTGGATCGACGTCGTCAGGGGACCCTCGCCCGCCCACCACCAGAACTGGTGCGTCGAGGTCAAGACCACGGGCGTGGTGTGACCGACCCAGCCCACCGTGCCCACCGTCGTCCCCTTGGCAAAATCCAGGTGTAGCTGGTTGTCGCGCGCGGAGAACGCCAGCGCCAGCGCCGCCGCGCCGGCCGGTCCTAACAGGTCTCCGCCGCGCTGGCCGAGCACCACGGCGTAGAGAGTTTCGGTGACGCCACCACGCGTGAAGGTCATGGCCATCACGACGCAGCCGCCGGCCGCGTCAGTGCGGCCCGACTTGACCCCAACGACGTTGTCGACCCCGAGATACGGCGTGTACGTGGTGACCGATCCGGCAACCGGCAACGTGATGCTCGTCATCGCCACAATCGTGCGCGCCAGAGGAAAGGTCATCAGGTCCGCGGCCAACTCGCCTTGCTCCAGCGCAGTCGAGACCGACCGAGGGTCATACCCGGATGGCTCCGCGTAATGCGTATGGCTGAGCCCCAGCGCGGCGGCGGCCTTATTCATCAGTGCGACGAAGTTCGTCACAGTCCCTCCGGCCATCTGCGCTAGCAGGACCGCGAAGTTGTTGGCCGAGTGCACCAGAAGTCCGCCAAACAGATCGCGCTCGCAGAGGACCTCTCCGACGGCGACGGCGACCGACGACTGACCGGTCGCGACCATGTGCTGGTAGGTCGCCACGGCGGACTCGTTGATGGTGAAGCACGGTCCAGTCTCGTCACCGCTCAACGGCAGCGTCTCCAGGACGACGTACGCGGTCATCATCTTGGTCAGGCTGGCGATGGGCACGACCTTGTCGTTGGAGCTCACCTCAACGCCGTAGGAGGGGATGACCACGGCGGCGCTGCCCACCGCGGGCCAGTCGAGCGGTGGCGTCAAGCCCTGGGTCGCCGGCAAATGGGCCAGGGTCTCGGTCGCGTGATCGCGCTGGTGCAGCAGCGGCAACTGCATCGCCACGATGCCGCCACCGGCGATCACCACGCCGAGCAGGGCGCCGACCGCGCGCGCGAAGATGCCGCGCCGGGCCGGACTTCGAGGACGCGACACGGGCTTACAAGGTCGCTTCGTACTGCTCGAGGGTCATGAGGACCTTGCGCGACTTGGATCCGTCGCCCGCGGCCACGATGCCCTCTTCTTCCAGCTGGTCCATCAGGCGTCCGGCGCGCGCGAAGCCCACTCGCAGTTTTCGCTGCAGCATCGACGTCGAGCCGGTCTGGGTGCGAAGTACCAAGTCGCGCGCGCGCATCAGGACCTCGTCGTCGTCATCGCCGGCGCTCGTGCCCCAACCCGCGCGCGATTCGTCCACGTGGTCCGAGACCACGGTCTCGCGACGCCCGCCCTGGGCGCGCCAGAATTCGACGACCCGCCGGACTTCATCTTCCGAGACCCACGGCGACTGCAGGCGTCGCGCCACGTTGCTCGACGCCGTCACCAGCAGCATGTCGCCCTTGCCGATCAAGCGCTCCGCGCCGGCCTGGTCCAGGATGACCCGGCTGTCGGCCAGCGACGACACGGCGTAGGCCATCCGGCTCGGGATGTTGGCCTTGATGACACCCGTGATGACGTCGACGCTCGGTCGCTGCGTGGCAAGCACCAGGTGAATGCCCACCGCGCGGGCCATCTGGGCAATGCGCACGACGGACTCCTCGACGTCGCGCGCGGCCACCATCATCAGGTCGTTGAGCTCGTCGACCACGATGACGATGTAGGGCAGCTCCTCCGGTCCCGGTGGCGGCGCCACGTCAGATTCCAGACCCGTTGCGTCCTCGATGCTCTGGGCGACGCGCTGGGCGTCGCTGGGTCCAGGCTCCAACTCGCCGCGCTCGATCATCTGTTGGTAGCTCGTGATGTCGCGCGCGCCCGACGCGGCCAGCACGTCGTAACGTCGCTCCATCTCCTTGACCGCCCAATTGAGCGTGCCCGCGGCGCGCTTGGGGTCCACGACCACGGGCGCCAGCAAGTGCGGCAGGTCGTTGTACTGGCCCATCTCGACGCGCTTGGGGTCCACCAGAATCAGCCGCATCTGGTCGGGCGTGGCGCGCATCACCAACGACGTGATGATCGAGTTGAGTCCGGAGCTCTTGCCCGCGCCGGTCGCTCCCGAGACCAGCACGTGGGGCAGTTCGGCCAGGTTGACGATGACGGTCTTGCCGGAGATGTCGCGCCCGATCGGCACATCCAACGGGTCGCGCGCCGCGCTGGCCTCCTCGGTAGCCAGCAGGTCACCCAAGGCGACGAGGCTGCGTTGGCGGTTGGGCACCTCGACGCCGATCGCGGAGCGCCCCGGGATCGGCGCCAGGATGCGCACGTCGGGGGCGGCCAGCGCGTAGGCGATGTCCTTGTTGAGCGAGGTGACGCGCGACACCTTGACGCCGGGACCGAGCTCGAGCTCGAAGCGCGTCACCGTGGGACCCACGGTGTAGCCGATCAACGTCGTCTCCACGCCGTGCGCCGCGAGGGCCTCGACCAACTCGTCGCCCGCCAGATCGATCGCCGTCCGGTCCTGCTTCAGCTCCTTGGTCCGCAGCAGCAGTGAGACCGGCGGGAGCCGCCACTGCGTCACCGGTGCGACGGCCGCCGGGCGCGCCGCGGCGACGGGCTCGCTTTCGGGCACCTGTTCGCCGTAGACCTCTTCTTCGTACTCGACTGGAGCGTCCTCGGGTTCGTAGGGTTCGAAGTCGGCGATCGGAGCGGCGACGGGCTCGACGACATCCGGTTCGTCGTTCTCCTCCTCGTTCACCGTGTCGTCGGAGCGCGGGCGCATCCGCCACCAGCCGAAGAAACTGTGCCCGAGGAACCGCAGCGTGCGGCCGACTCCGCGCGCCAGCGACCGAAGTCCCACGCCCGTCGTGATGATGAGGGCGACCACGAGCAGAGCGCTCAGGAGCACGGCGGCGCCGGCGGCGCCGATCACGGCGCGCGGGCCACCCCCGGCCAGCACACCCAACCAACCCCCGGCGTGACCGAGAGCGGCGCTGGTGTCGTTGAGCTTCGGGTGACCTCGCGCGAGGTGAGCCAATCCACAGAGGCTGAGCAGGGTGAGCCCGACGCCCCAACTGAGTCGAGCGCGTTCGAGCTCAACCTTGCCCGAGATCATGGCGACGCCCAGACCCACGAAAACGACGGGCACCGCGAATCTTCCTACGCCCAACGTGAGGGCGAGGGCTCGAGAGACCACGCGTCCCGCCGGCCCGAGCGCGTGGGCTTCGGCCAGCAGCGCCAGCAACCCCAGGACGATGAGGACGAGGATCCACAGGTCGCTCTCGTGACGGCGCCAGAACGAATCCGGCGCCGAACCCTTGCGCGCCGCCGGTCGGGCGCGACCCTTGGTGACCGTTCGCTTCTGGTGTCGCGCGGCTACCACAACCATCCAACTTACTGAAGGGATGTTCGCGCTCCGGCCACTCTCATAGGCTCGGTAAGTGGCGTACACACCCCAACCGTCGACCGCCGATCTCGCCCACCGCCTCGGGGCCTCGGCTTTCTGCTGCGCCGTCGTGAGTTCGATTGCCCTCAGCCCCTGTGTGCGAGAAGTGGTCCTACGCGGCGACGCCGAGGTGCTGGCCGGGCGGCCCGGCAACGACGTCATGGTGCGTGTGGAAAGCGCTGACGGGCGCTTCGTGCGTCGACGTTTTTCGGTCCGGTCGGTCAATGCGGACGCCAACACATTCTCCCTGTGGGTGACGACCGACCATGAGGGGCCCGCGAGTCGCTGGGCGCGGACGGCCATCGCCGACGACCACGTCGACGTGATCGGTCCGCGCGGCAAAACCTTCCTGGACACGGCGGCCGACTGGCACCTCTTCGTCGGTGACCTCACCGGACTCGCCGCCTTCTATCGACTCGCCGAGTCGATCACGCCACCCGGTCGGGCCATCTTCGTCGTGGAGGTCGACCACCCCGACGACATGCTCACCACGCGATTCGACGCCGGCATTGACGCCAACGCCATCTTCATCGAGCGTCGCGAGCGCGCCATGAACGACCCCACCGGTCTATTGAACGGCCTTGCCGCCTTCGCCATGCCTCCCGACGTCGGCCACGCCTACGTCACCGGTGAGTTCTCGGTCGTCAGGACTCTTCGTGCCTCGCTGGCCGATCGGGGACTCGGCGACGACGCCGTCAGTCACAAGTCGTACTGGCGCCTCGGTCGTGTCAACGCCGACCACGGCGAACCAGACAAAAACGACACGTAGCCCGAATCTGCGCAACTACGGAATCTCCGGTTTCCGGAGTTTGCTGGCGACCTCATCGGTGGCGATTCCATAACCTCATTCGGTCAATGCGGGCGTAACCTTCCTCGTGCCGTGAACTCGTCAACGATCGATCAAAGTTGGCGATGACGCAGATTGGGACTGAATGATCGACCGACTCAAGAGAAGGGGAAGGACCATCGCCGGTGTCGCGGCGCTCATCATTGTCGTATCAACGATCTCGTCAGTCATCACTTGGTCCATAACTTCTGGCTCTTCTCCGCGCGTAAATCTTCGAAACCTCCCCCAATGTTCAGGTGATTCTCTCAGCACCTTCGAACAACACCAGGGCGCTGGCGGTTCCTACTACGTCTTCGTCTTGTTCGTGAGTTCCGCCCATCGCGCCTGCACATTGAGAGGCTTCCCTAATGTCACGCTCCTTGATCGCATAGGGAGAGCGATGCGTCACGAGCCGCAGCGAGATGACACGTCGATACCATCGCGTCGTGTTGTCGTCTCCCCCGACGGCGAGGCGGGATTCATAGTCTCGTTTCCCGATGGCCAGGTGCCCGGCGTTGACCCGCGCAATGGTTGTCGCGCCGCTAGCACCATGGAAGTGAAGTTGCCCCAAGTGATGCAGAACGGTCAGGCCTTCACTGTCTACTTTGATATACGTCTAGCCCCCTGCGCGGGTGGGGGCTTCTCCGTTTCCCCCCTGCAACGAAACATTCCACTTGCCTAAGGTCAACGACAGGCCGCTATAGGCAACGCTGGCTTTGCGAGCTACAGCACCGCGATCGAGGCCAGCACCACCGGCTGACGACGTAACTTCTGGCCCAAATGTCGGCCCGCGGCGCGCTGGGCCAGTCGCGTTAGCGACGCCTCGTCGCGGTCGCCGCCACGTAGCGCGTCGTCGATCACGCCACGGACCTCATTGGTGAGATCGGCCAGGATCTTGCGCTCGGCGGCGCCGTCGAACCAGCCGCGTGCGATGACGCGCACCGGCTGGGCAATGGAGCCCGACTTGGCGTCGACGGCGGCCGACACCAGCAGCACGCCGAACTCGGCCAGCATCCGCCGCTCCTCCAATGGTCGCTCGTCGAAGTCGCCCGCGCTCCCGTCGATGTAGTGGAATCCCGCCGGCACCTCGCCCGCGCGCCGGATTCCGTCAACCGTGACCTCGACCTGGTCACCGTCCTCGCAGATCAACACGTTCTTCGACTTGATCCCCATCGTGAGTGCGAGGTCCGCGTGATGCACCATGTGGCGGTACTCGCCGTGCACCGGGACGAACGTGCGGGGTCGCACCAGCTGATGGAAGGTGCGCAGCTCACCCTGGCGCGCGTGACCGGACGCGTGAACCGGCTCCTGACCGGAGTGGATCACCTCGGCCCCGGCGCGGTGCAGGTCGTCGATCACGCGCCCGACCGTCCACTCGTTGCCGGGGATGGGGTGTGAGGAAAGGATCACGGTGTCGTCGTGACCCAGGGTCAGGTCCCGCGAGTCGCCGCGCGAGAGCTTCGACAGCGCCGCCAGGGGCTCGCCCTGGCTACCGGTGCAGATGACGCAGATCCCGCCCGGCGGGTGACGACCGATGTTGGCCAGGTCAACGAAGTCGGCGGCCTCGGCGTGCAGGATGTTGAGCTTGCGCGCGAGCTTGACGTTGGACTCCATCGAGCGGCCCATCAACGCGACCTTGCGGCCCTGCGCCTTGGCCACGTCGATGATCTGCTGGACGCGGTGGACGTGGCTCGCGAAGCAGGCGACGAAGATGCGCTTCTCGGGACGCTCGAGGAACAGCCGGCGCAGCGTCACGCCCACCGAGCGCTCCGACGCGGTGAAGCCCGGCTCCTCAGCGTTGGTCGAGTCCGCCAGCAGCAGCGCGACGCCCTCGTCGCCCAGCGCGGCCAGTCGCGCCACGTCGGTGCGTCGCCCGTCAATCGGCGTGAGGTCGAGCTTGAAGTCGCCCGAGTGGAGAATGATCCCGACCTTGGTGTGAAAGGCCAATGCGTGTGCGCTGGGCACCGAGTGGGTGACCGGGATGAACTCGACCTCAAAGGGGCCGATCTTGCGACGCTCGCCGTCGGCCACCTCGATGAACGTGAGGTCCTTGGCCATCTTGGCCTCGGTGAGGCGGTGGCGCGCGAAGCCCAAGGTGAGAGCCGAGCCGTAGATGGGGACGTTGATGTCCTTGACCAGGTAGCGCAGCGACCCGGTGTGGTCCTCGTGGCCGTGGGTGAGCACGATGGCGTCGACCTTGTCGCGCCGTTCGATCAGCCAGCGAAAGTCCGGCAGGATGATGTCGACGCCGTACATCGTGGGCTCGGGGAACATCAACCCGGCGTCGACGATGACGAGACGACCGTCCTGCTCGATGGCCAGGCAGTTGCGTCCGATCTCGCCCAGCCCGCCCAGGAACGTGACCCGGACGTGGTCCTTAGCCACGCGATGCCAGTAGCGCGTCGACGACGCTCTTCGCGGCTTCGTGCAACGTGGCGTCGCCGCGCGCGTGCGGCGCGCGACACTCGCCCACCTCGACGCCCAGCGCCCGCAACGCCGCGCGCGCCGGCATGGGGTTGGGGTAGACGTCGGTGCTCTCGAACGCGTAGCTCGCGGCGAGACGTTCGTTGAGGGCCCGCGCGCCGTCCCAGTCGCCTTTAAGGGCGCTCTGGATCATCAACGAGAACTCCGGCCCGGCCCAGTGGGCCGCGACCGAGACGAGCCCGACGCCACCCACCGCCAGGAAAGGCAGCGTCACGGAGTCATCGCCGCTGTAGAGGTCGAGTCGATCGCCCAGCGTCGCCTTGACGTGGGCGGCGCCCGGTAGGTCGCCGGAGGCGTCCTTGAGCGCCACGATGTTGGGGTGGGCTTCGACGAGAGCCACCGTCGTGGCCGCGGCGATCTTTCGCCCGGTGCGCGACGGGATGTCGTAGAGCATGACGGGCAGGTGCGTGGCGTCGGCCACGGCCCCCAGGTGCCCGGCGAGGCCCGCCTGGCTGGGCCGCGCGTAGGCCGGCGTGGTCGCCAGCACGCCGCTGACGCCCGTGCTCGCGACCACCTTGGTCAGGTCCACCGAGCGCGCGGTGTCGGCCGACGACGTCCCCGCGATCACCGGCACGGTCACCGACGCGGCCACCGCGGCGAAGAGCTCGAGGCGCTCCTCGTCACTCAGCGACGAGCCCTCCCCGGTGGAGCCGGCCACGACGAGGCCGTCGCTACCCTGCTCGACCAGGAACTGGGCGAGGCGCGCGGCGCCCTCGAGGTCGAGCGATCCGTCGGACTCAAAGGGCGTCACCATGGCGGTGAGCAGACTGCCCAGGCGCGGTGTCATAGCCCGAAGTTACCAGCGCGGCGTATTTTCTCCGCGCGTTAGTCGAGGAACCCGTCGATCCCTTCGACGAATCCCGACTCGACGGTCACGTGGCGCAGGGCCAGGGCGACACCGTGCACGAAGCTCACCCGGTCGTACGAGTCGTGACGGATGGTGAGTCCCTCGCCGGGCGCGCCGAAGAGCACCTCTTGGTGGGCGGTGAGCCCCGGCAGGCGAACCGAGTGGATCCGCACTCCCCCGAGACCTTCGCCGCCGCGCGTGCCGGCCAGTGTCTCACGCGTCGTGGGGTTGGCGATGGTCTCGCGCCCGGACCTCTCGCGCGCGGCGGCGATGCGATTGACCGCCTGCAGCGACGTTCCCGAGGGCGCGTCGACCTTGCGGTTGTGGTGCAGCTCGATCAGCTCGACGGTGTCGAAGTAGGGCGCGGCCTGTTCGGCGAATCTCTCGGCGAGCACGGCCCCGATCGAGTAGTTGGCGCACAGCAGTACGCCGGTCGACGTGCCCGCGAGTTCCAGCTCACTGCGCTGCTCGGCCGAGAGCCCCGTGGTGCCCACGATCAGGACCTTGCGGTGGGCGGCGCACCAGCGCGCCGAGGCCGTGACACCTTCGGGCGTCGAGAAGTCGACGACCGCGGTGACCAGATCCGGGTCCACCTCGTCGATCGTGCGGGTCCACTGTGCGCCGTGACGTTCCGCGGGCTGGTAGGGGTCGACCAGCACGGCCACGCTGACGTCGTCGAGGTCGCCCAGACCGGTCGCCATCACCTGGCCCATGCGGCCCGAGCCACCGATGATTGCTACCGCGATCACGATCGGATGCTAGCGGTGGCCCGTCGACGCCTCGCGGTGAGGATCCAACCCGCCGCGCCCAGCCACGCGACCAACGCGCCGAGCGACGCGGCGACTCCCGCTTCTATGTGCGGCGCGTGATAGTGGAAGTGCACGACCCAGGTCCCTGCGGGCACGCTCACCTGCTGGACCAATCCGTGACGCGAGACCGTGAGCTCCACGCTGTGGCCGGTGCGAGGACTTACCGCGGTGGCGCGCCAGCCCGGCAGATAGGCCATCGACCTCACCAACTCGACCGGCTGCGCAGCGCGAACGCTGACCCACGAGTCACCCCACGACGCGTCGCGCACGTGGGTGACGCGCTGGCCCGCGTGAGCGTTCACCAACCAGTCTGGCGCACGCAGGTGCGTCGCGCGAAAGACCGAGTACGTGCCGGGGGTCGAGGCGAGGCGCCACGACGAACTGGACAACGCAATTTGAAACTCGTTGTCGAGGTGGTACGAGACCGGGCGAGGACCCCCCGTGGTGACCACGACGTCGCCTAGCGCGACGTTGGTCCCAATCACGCGAACACCCGCCGCGCGGACACTGGCGAATGCGATGAGGGCCGCGGGGTCGGCACCGTGAAGAACGACCCTCTCGGTCGAGACCGGGCCACCGTTTGCCCCGAGGAGCTCGATGGTGCAGGTCCCGGTAGCGAAGGCGGCGCCGAACTCGCCCCCGAGGGCGACGCTGGACACCGTCAGGACCTGGCCGAAGTAGCGACTAGTTGTCGACGCCGATTTTTGGTCCCGGCACACCGCCGGGGCGTGGTCGACGGTCCCCGGGTACTCGGTCAGCAGATTCGACGCTACGGCCACCGCGTCCAGGCGCAGTTGGGCAAAGGTGCCGCGCGTGATCTCGCACGGATAGAGCTGCTCTTGGGGGTGCGTGCCAGTGGCGTTGTCGTAGGTCGACGCGATCAGCGACCCGTAGCCCTGGACGCTGGGAAGTTTCGTGAACACGTTCATGTTCGCTTCACCCAGGGCCTCGAACTCGTGGCTGTGCTCGCCGACGACGTCGACCAGCGCGGTGCGACCCTGATCGCCCAGGGCCGCGCGCGCCACTGCGCCAGACGGCACGATCGTGTGTCCCGCGACGAGTCCCGTCGAGCAGAAGACCAGGAAGACGACGAGGTCCACGACGAGGATCCGACTGAGCCAGCGCAGTGGGGACGCCAACTTCGCCCACCTGACGACGAGGACCACGACGGAGAGCGCGATGAGCAGATGCAGGCTCAGGGTCAGCCACTCGTGGCGCGCGAGCTGTGCCACGTTGGCGGCCGCGCCCAGCTGTGTGACGATCGACGGACCCCATCCGAGCATCGCGACACAGAGGGCGATGACCACGAAGGCCGGTGACAGGCTCACCCAGCGCCGACGTCCCACCAGTCCCGCCTCGTCCAGCGCGCCGGCCTCGAGACGGTCGACCCACCACGCGAGCAGTACCGCCGCCGCGAGGTCGATCAGTATCACGTTGCGACTCTGCAATCGCGTGCTGCCGAAAAGCGGGATCAGTCGAAAGACGTGGCCAACCGTCGTATAGGTGCCCCACGTCGCCCACAGTCCAACGAGGCCCACCAGCGCGTAGAGGGAGAAGTCGCGATTCGCGCCCACCCAACCGCGGCGCGTGAGACGAGAGACGAAGGCGGCCAAGCCCACCAGCGCGAGCAGACCGGCGTAGCCGGTCACCTCGGGCAGGTTGTAGCCCGTAAAGAAGTGCGGCGAACCCAGCGCGCCGTTCGAGCCCAGCAGGTCCTGGACGAAGAGCAGCCCCGTCCAGCGCACGTTGAGCGACCCCGAGCCGAAGAACCAGTAGCTGATCGTGGAGCGCTGCGAGACGCCGATGAACGACTGTCCCGGTAGTAGCTGGACCAATCCCAGGGCCACGCCCCACGCCACGCCGATCGCCGCGGTCGCCGCGTAGTAGACGCGCGCGCGCCAAGTGGTGAGCCAGTACGAGGAGCGCAGCAGCAACACCCCGGGCGCGACGACGACGGTCAGTAGTTCCATCACGGCGATGGAACGCGGCTCGCCGGAGAGGCATACGAGGCCCCACAGGGCCGCGAACCCGAGGAGTGATGGCGCGCACGCCGCGACGAAGCCAACGCCGCGCGACTCGGCTCGTTGGAGCCGGCGCGACAGCGCGACGAGGCACAGCAGCGCCCACGGCAGCAGCGAATATCCCTGGATGACGCCCAGGTGCACGATCTGGCCGGTCATGGCGCCGAAGAACGCGTAACTCACCGCGCCGAGGAACGACGCGCGCACGGCCAGGCCGTGGCTGCGCGCGAGTGCGTACACGCCCACGCCCGCCGAGGCGTAGACCACGATCAGGTTCGCCACCCAGGCCGCCACCGGCCACGGGACGAGGAAGAACAGTGTCGTCGGATAGAGCGCGCCAGCGTTGAGGCCACCCAGCAGCGGCGTACCGGAGTCGGCGTAGATGTTCATCAGGGGCAGATGCCCGCCGGCCAGCTGGCGCCCGGCCAGGGCGCGCAGCGGGAAGTTCTGGATGAGGTTGTCGGCCACGATGGCCGGGTGCCCGACGAGCGCCGGTAGCACAAAGAGGATTGTCGGCAACGCGATCAGCCACGCCACCGCCTTGCGATCGGCCAGTGAGAACCGGGCCCACCAACGCGTCGACGTGGTGGGCGGGGAGGTCATCGCGACAACGCTACGAAAGATCGTTCGAGCCGTGCCACCTGACCAC
>DATLSF010000032.1:0-16815 GCA_035534335.1 Acidimicrobiales bacterium
TTGGTTGACCTTAGGTCGATCTGTCCGAGCACGCCCCGCCGTTTCGTGAAAACCCGTGGCCTAATAAGAGGCTGCCTCGCATCGATGGCTCGTCATTGGTCTGCCCGGGTTCTCACCACTTGACAATCAATAGGAGGATCGGTCGGCGCGTCGGGCTCCCAGACCCGCACGCGGCACCGAGCGTACGAAGAACGAGGACACGAGACCGAGCGCGGCTACGCCGGCACCGATCTCAAACGGCAGGTGAAACGTCGCGAGCAGCGAGCGCCCCGGCAACGCCGAACCGAGGTGACGACGGTGCACCAAGGCCTGGCGCACCGTCTCGAGCACCTGGATGCCCGCGACCTCGCCCACCTGCATGGCCAGCAGCTGGGCGGCGAGCATCACCCCGAACTCGCTGGTCAGCACCTCGTTGGCCATGACCGAACTGGTGGACGGCATCGCCGTGCCCATGCCCAGTCCCGAGAGCGCGAGGGCCACGATCACGAGCCAGGTGCCCGATGAGGGTCCGAGCAGGGCGAAGGCTCCCATCGACGCGGTCAGGAACGTCGCCCCCGCGACGCAGCTGACGCGTTCGCCGATGCGCATCGCCACGTAGCCCGCGATCGGCGAGCACAGCGCAAAGGTGATCGGGCGCGCGATCGCGAGCACGCCCACGCGCGATATCGAGTCGCCGTAGCCCTGCTCCATCAGCAACGGAAAGAGGAAGAAGGCGCCGAAGTAGGCGAAGTTGGCACACGCGCGCAGCACCATGGGCATCACGAAGTTGCGTCGCGCGAAGTAGTGGGCGGGGATGAAGGGAAACGCGGCGTGACGGACCCGGTGGATGAAAACCACGAGCATGGATAACGACAGCACGAAGGTCAGCACCGTCCACGTGCTGGACCAACCGGTCGACGGCCCGATGGACAACCCCAGCATCAGCGCGGTGACGCTGAGCGACAGTGACCAGCTGCCGAGCCAATCCATCCGCCGAAACTCGTCGCGTGCCCGCCGGCCCGAGGTCGGCAACGAAACGTCCTCGGACCGTTCGCGCGGCACGAGCAGGAACACGACCACCAGCGCCACGCCCAGGAGTCCCAACTGGAACCAGAAGAGCGCGCGCCAGCCGAACGCCGCGATGATGGGCGAACCGAGCGAGATCCCGATGACCGGTCCCCCCGCACCCACCAGGGACCACCAGCCCATGGCCTTGACGCGCTCCTCGGGCGCAAAGGCCATGTTGATGAGCGCGCCAGACGCCGTGCCCGTCGCAGCCCCCTGCACGCCGTCGAGCGCGCGGGCGAAGAGCAACATCCCGACGTTGGCCGCCACCGCCGTGAGCACCGCCGAGACCATTGCCCCGGCCAGTCCAATCAGATACAGGCGACGGTGCCCGAAGACGTCGCCGGTCTTTCCCAGCACCGGGGCGGCGAGTCCGTAGGCCAGGAGAGGACCGACCATGGTCCAGGTGAGCACCGTGACCGACGTGTGGAACTCGCCGGCCACTTTGGGCAGCGCGACGATGAAGACGGTGAACGTGAAGTTCAGCGCGAAGAGCCCGGCCAGCAGGCTCCAGAGCATCCACCACGAGTAGCGCGGTGACCCGACCGCGCGACGCTGGACGCGCTGGCGCAAGAGGAGAAACCAGTTGAGGTCGCTGCCGGCCTCGGCGCCCAATGGACCGAACGCGACGGCGCCCGGGTCGGAGCGTGGATCCAGCAGTCCCTCGGGGTCGTCACGCCGGACGTGCGTCCGGCGATCCCCGATGCTCACGTCAACGTGGGCAGTTGACGGGCCAGCTCGGCGACGCTCCAGCGGTCGTTGAGTTCCAGCGACGAGGTCATCGTCCAGTTCTTGAAGAGTCGCACGGTCCCGCCTTGGACGAAGTAGACCTGACCGGTCGCGGCGCAGTCCTCCAAGGCCAACGTCGCCACGAGCGGCGAGATGTTGGCGGGGTCCCACACGTCAAAGACGGCGGCGTCGGAGGGCTTGACAACGTGGTCGCTGAGCCCCGGGGTCGACTCGGTCATGCGGGTGCGCGCCGCGGGGGCAATTGCGTTGACCCGCACGCCGTAGCGCCCGAGCTCCTCGGCGATGATGACGGTGAAGGCCGCGATGCCCGCCTTGGCCGCGCCGTAGTTGGATTGGCCGATGTTACCCAACAGGCCCGAGGTCGACGAGGTGTTGATGATGGACGCCTTCACCGTCTCGCCGGACTTCGCGCGCTCGCGCCAGTACGCGGCGGCGTGACGCGTCGGGATGAAGTGGCCCTTGAGATGCACGTTGATCACCGAGTCCCAGTCCTCCTCGCTGAGGTTCACCAGAACCCGATCGCGCAGGATCCCCGCGTTGTTGACCAGCACGTGCAGGTCGCCGAAGGCTTCAAGCGCAGTGGCCAACAGTCGTTCGCCGCCCTCCCACGTCGTTACGTTGTCGTGGTTCGCCACGGCCTCACCCCCGAACGCGGTGATCTCGGCGACGACCTCGTCAGCCGGCGAGTCCTTGGTGGACGAGCCGTCCAGGCCCCCGCCGAGGTCGTTCACGACGACCCGGGCGCCCTCGGCGGCGAAGAGCAGGGCGTGCTCACGCCCGATGCCGCGGCCCGCACCCGTGATGATGGCGACGCGACCCTCGAGCGAACCCATGACGACCCCTGACGTTGGTGGTTGGTCCTTCGATTGTAACGACGTGCGAGGTTTAGGCCCGGCGCCAAAACGTCGGTGGCCGGGCGTGGGCGTGGTAGTGGTCCGGGACGTTGCGCATGTGATCGTCGAGCGTCCAGCCGCCCACTCCGAGCTCCGCGTTGGCCACGGTCGCGAGCCGCTCGTGCAGGAGAGCCAGGACCTCGTCGGGCGGACTGGCGTCGTGGACCCGCCACACCACCATGGGCACCAGGCAGATCTCGCAGTCGGCGATCCAGCAGTCCTCGTCGTCGAAGTAGCGCGTCGTCACCACCGCTGCTTCGCACAGCTCGCAGGTCGCGGTCACTTCACGTAGAGGATCACCGTCGAGAGCTTCGCCACCGGCGCACCGGCCTTGGGCGAGCTCCCCGTCACGGTTGTCCATTTACTCCCGCCCGAGTTGGGACCTCGGGTGTTGTAGTACAGGCCCGCCGCCTTCATGGCGGCGTTCGCCTGCGCCCTCGTGTCGCCCACGACGTTCGGCATCGGCTCGGTGGTGGTGGCCACGGTCGACGTCGTCGTCGTCGCGACGGCCTGGCTGAGCACGAGCGTCACCGCGGCGCCGCGCGGCACCGTGGCCGGATTGGCGTGTCCCTTGTAGAGCACGCGCACCACGGTGTTCGCCGCCACGCTCGGGTCCACGACCTCGGCCGATGCCGGGCACTGCGCCGACACGTGCAGGCGCAGGAGCTTGGCGGTTGCCGTGGCGCAGGTCTCGCCGAGTATTGAGTGCGGGATCGACTCGAGCACCGGACCATCCGAGACCGTGACGTCAATCACCTGACCCGACTTCTCGGCCGTCCCGGCCGCCGGTGTCTGGCTGATGATGTGATTCACGGCCACACCCACGGACCGGTGGTGGTGCGTCACCGTGAGGGAGAAGCCGAACCCGTCGCTACTCAGCACCTGGCCCGCCTGGGTCACGGTCTTGCCCACGAGCGACGGGACGTCGTGCTTGGTCGTCAGCAGTCCGAGCTTCCAGACCGCTCCGGCGACGATTGCCGCAACGATCAGCAGGATCGCGACGACTCCCAGGGCCAGCCGGCGCCCGCGCGGCGGCGGCGGCCCTCGCCGGGCGCTGCGCGGATCGTCCAAGCCCGAGAAACCGCCGGACCCCGCGCCCGCGAGAGGCTCGACGGCGTCGCGCGATTGCGCGGTCGGAAACGCGTGACGCCCCCCGGGCGTGGCGGCGTGGCGCGCGCCGGCGGGAGCGGCCACGATCTGGTCCGGTGACGGCGACTGGAAACCAATCGACCGGCGCGGTTCGGCGGCTGAGTACCGGCCCACCAGGGGCGTGTCGTCGCGCAGGGGCAGCAAGGTGAGCGGTGTCGAATCGGAGGTGGCCCCGCCGAGTCGGTTGGCGAACTGGTCCGCGTCGAGACGCAGGCGCGGATCCGGCACGGCCGCCTGCGCCAGGATCATGTCGAGCGTCCCGAGCTCCGGTCGAACCGGCAACGCCGTGTTGACGCGTGTGCGCAGCATGGCCTCGGGCGTCATGGCCTCGAACGGCGATGCGCCGGTCGCGGCCTCGAACAAGATGAGCGCCAACGAGTAGACGTCGCTGCGCGCGCCCGCCGGCTCGCCGAGCGCCTGCTCGGGGCTCAAGTAGCGAACCTCGTCGTACGTCAACTGCTCGCCGTGCATGCCCGCCAGTCCCGACAGCGAGACGTCGGTCACGCGCACCCGGCCCTCGGCGTCGAAGAGCAGCGTGTTGGGCGACAGCGCGCCGTGCACGAAGCCGTTGTCGTTGAGGTACGCCAACGCGCCCGCGACGTCACGACCGAGACGCGCGGTGTCGTCGATGTCGAGGCGCCGGCCGGCCGCCAGCATCACCTCGAGAGAGCCCCCCTCCAAGTACTCGGTGATCGTGAAGATGTGCCCGGACTCCTGGCCCCCGTCGAACACGCGTTCCAGGTGCGGGTGGCTGAGGGTGGCCGAGCGCACGATCCGGTCACGGAAGGCCCGACGCACGTCCTCGTACGCGGCGAGACGGCTGAGCAGGACTTTTACAACGATCTGGCGGCGCAGCGACAGGTCGTCGGCCAGGTAGACCTCCGCGACGTGGCCCACGCCCAGCGGCCGGAGGATCCGGTAGCGCCCGACCAGGTCGTGACCAGGGGCGAAGGTGGGCGACGGCACAGCAACAACTTACTCACGACCTCAAGAAATCGTCGAAGTCCACCCGCCGGTCTCGAGGAGTCGGTCAAAGTTGGCACTGGCGACCATGGGCACGCCCAAATCACGGGCCTTGGTGAGCTTGGCCTGTCCTGGTGCATCGCCGACCACCACGCAGTAGGTCTTCTTCGACACCGAACCCGGTGAGGAGCCGCCGCGCGCGACGATCGCGGCTTCGGCTTCGTCGCGCGTGTAGCCCTCGACCGTTCCCGTCACGACGACCGCGCGACCTTCGAGCGTCGCGGCGACGCCGCGCGCGCGGGTATCGGGCTCCCTGAGCGTCAGCCCGGCCGCGACGAGGCGGTCGCGACGCTCACGATTCTCGGGCTCGCGGAAGTACTCGTAGAGCGAACCGGCGATGACGGGACCGATGCCCTCGACGTCTTCGAGCGACTCGAGCGGCGCCTCGGCCAGTGCGTCGTAAGTGTGGTAGGCGAGCGCCAGCTCGCGCGCGGCCACCGGACCGACGTGGCGCACGCCGAGTCCGACGAGTACGCGGCTGAGCGGCTGGGTGCGAGCCTTCTGGATGGCGTCGACCAGCGAGCGCGCCGACAGGTCGGCGAAACCCTCCAGGACCGAGAGTTGCTCGGCGCGCAAAGTGAACAGGTCCGCAACGTCGGCGACGAGTCCCTCGTCGATGAGCTGGCCGACGCGCTGCTCGCCCAGACCCTCAATGTCCATGGCGCTGCGCGACGCGAAGTGCACGACCTGAGCCAGCAACTGGGCCGGGCAGGCACGGTTGACGCAGTAGGTGTCGCTCTGGGAGTCAGCGCGACGCAAAGGCTCACCGCACACGGGACAGTTGGCCGGGAAACGCCACGGTGGCTTGCGGCGACGCCCGGGCTCGGGCACGGCCGACACCACCTCGGGGATCACGTCACCGGCCTTTCGCACGAAGACCAGGTCGCCGGGTCGCACGTCCTTCAGGCGCACCTGGTCCTCGTTGTGCAGCGTGGCCATGGCCACGGTCGAACCGGCGACGACCACCGGCTCCAAGACCGCGAAGGGCGTCGCGCGTCCGGTGCGCCCGATCGACACCTCGATCGCGAGCAAACGCGTCGTGCGCTCCTCGGGCGGGAACTTTCTCGCGATGGCCCAGCGAGGGGCTCGCGAGGTGAAACCCAAGCGCTGGCGTTCACCCAGGTCGTCGATCTTCACGACCACGCCGTCGATGTCGTAGGTCAGGTCGTGGCGGTGCTCGAGGAACCAGTCGGTGCGCGACGCCATCGCCTCTTCACCGCGCTCGACGCGAACCTCCGGCGCGACGAAGAACCCCCACGTGCGCAGTGTCCCCAAGGTCGCCCAGTGCGTCTCGTAGCGCTGGGGACCGTCGAGGACCTCGAGCTGGTACGCGAGGAATGAGAGCGGCCGGCGGGCCGTGACCGCCGGGTCCTTCTGGCGCAGACTGCCCGCGGCGGCATTGCGCGGGTTGGCGTACTCCTTGAGCTGGGCCTCGCGCTGACGTTCGTTCATCTTCGCGAAGTCGTCCTTGGCCAAGAAGACCTCGCCGCGAACTTCGACGCGACCTGGCGCGGGTGCGCCCAGCTGCGAGGGCACATTGGAGATGGTGCGCACGTTGTCGGTGACGTCTTCACCGACGCGACCGTCGCCGCGCGTGGCGGCCTGCATGAGCGCCCCGTCCTCGTACGCGATCGACAGCGCGAGTCCGTCGATCTTGGGTTCGACAACGAAGACGAGGTCTCTCGGCGCGAGTGCCAGCCCCTTCGCCACTCGCTGGGTCCACTCCTCGAGCTCCTCGGGACTGAAGACGTTGTCCAGGCTGAGCATGGGCGTGCCGTGAGTGACCGGCGTGAAGACCATCGAAGGCGTCGCGCCGACGGACTGGGAGACCGACGACGACACCGCGAGCTCGGGGTTCGCCTCTTCGATCGCGCGCAGCTCGCGAACGAGCGCGTCGTAGTCGCCGTCGGGTATGACCGGTGCGTCCTTCACGAAGTACGCCTCGTTGTGCTGGGCGATCTCGGCGCGCAACTGCGCCGCGCGATCGGCGGGGGTGGTCACGGTGCGCAGATCGTCGCCGTACCCTCAACGATCTCGGGCTCGTCACTCGAATAGAACACGAGCGTCTGGCCCGGCGCGACGGGACGCGCCGGCTGGTCCAATTCAAGGTGCCAGCGTGGCGTGGCGCGAAGCGTCGCGGTCTGAGCCGTGCCGTGAGCGCTCCACTGGGCCATCACGCGGTCGCCGTCGCCCAGGGCGCGGCGCGCGAAGGTCATCGTCGCCTCGTCCAACAACACCCGAGTGATCTCGACCTGCTCGCGGCGACCGACCTCGACGCGACCCGCGGCGACGTCCACGCGGCTGACGTATCGAGGTTCGCCGTCAGCGCCGACACCGACGCCACGGCGTTGGCCGACCGTCACCAGCTCCGCGGCCGGGACGTGACCAACGACGTCGTTGGTCTCACGATCGACGACCGCGGCCTCGGTCAGGGTCAGTCGCGAGCGCAGAAAGCCGTCACGCCCGTGGCGCGACTCGATGAAGCACACGTCCTGGCTGTCGGGCTTGTCCCACGTGCGCAGTCCGAGGCGCGCGGCCTCGGCACGCACCTCTGGCTTGGTGAGCTCACCGATGGGCAGCATCAGCCCGGCCAGACGGCTCGCAGTGAGAAAGCCCAAGACATAGCTCTGGTCCTTGCGCGCGTCGACGCCGCGGGCCAGCGCCAGGCCGTCCTCGCGAGTGACGATCCGCGCGTGGTGCCCGGTCGCGACCGCGTCGAAGCCCAGGCGATGGGCGCGGTCGATCAGGAGGTCGAACTTCACGTGACGGTTGCACTCGATGCACGGGTTCGGCGTCAGCCCGCGCGCGTGCGCGTCCACGAAGTGATCGACCACCTGGCGCTCGAACTCCTCGGCGAAGTTGAAGACGTGGTGCTCGATGCCCAGCACCTGGGCGACGCGTCGGGCGTCGTCCACGTCGGCCACCGAGCAACATCCGGCGTCGGACTCGCCACCCCAGAGCTTCAGCGTGGCCCCGACTACGCGGTGACCGGCCTCGGCCAGGCGGCCGGCCGCGACGGAAGAGTCGACTCCCCCGCTCATCGCTACCAGGACGTCCATCGTCCCAGTCTGCCAGTCCGGTGTCGCTTTACCCCTCGGCGCGCAGGTGACGCACGACGTCGGCGACGATGAGAATCAACGCGTCGACGTCGGCCTCGGTGGTCTCGGCCCCCATGGAGAGTCGTACCGCTCCGCGGGCGCGCTCCGGTGCCACGCCCATCGCCGAGAGCACGTGACTGGCCTGGGCCGCCCCGCTCGAGCAACTCGCCGCCGCCGCCGCAGCGACGCCGCGTTGGTCGAGCAGGAAGAGCAGTTCGTCGCTCGCCAGTCCGTCGAATGTCACGTGCACCGTTCCAGGTAGGCGCAGGGCACCGACGGCCGTCACTTTGGCACCAGGCAGAAACGCCATCGCCGTCGCCAGACGAAGCTGCAGGTCAGTGACCCGTTCGTGCACCTCCGTCAGGTCGCGGGCCGTCGCGCGCACCGCGGCGGCGAGCCCGACGGCGGCGGCGACGTCCACGGTGCCACCGCGGCGACCGCGCTCCTGTCCCCCACCCGGCACGAGCGCGTCGAGTGAGATCCCCTCGCGCACGACCAGTGCGCCGGAGTTCACCGGACCGCCGATCTTGTGCGCACAGATCGACACCAGGCCGGCGGTCGCGGTGACCGTCGGCAGGTGCAGCCACGGTGCGGCGGCGATGGCGTCGGTGTGCACCGGGGCGCCGCCGGGCACGTGGGCGAACACCGTCGAAGTGATTGCGTCGAGGGGCTGGCAGACGCCAGTCTCGTTGTTGGCCGTCATCACGCTGACCACCGCGGTCGTCGCCGAGCAGAGTTGAGCCAACTCATCGAGGTCGACTACTCCGTCCTCGTCGACGCTCACGTAGTGCACCTTCACGTCGGGGAAGTCGCGCGACAGTGTCGCCGCCGCATCGAGCACCGCGTGGTGCTCGACCTGGGACACGACCACGGAAGTGGCGTCGAAGTGGCGCCGGTGATGCAGCGCCACGCCCACGACGCCGAGGTGGCACGACTCGGTTCCTCCACCGGTGAAGATGACCTCGCTGGCGCGCGCGCCGATGAAGGCGGCGACCTCGTCGCGCGCCTCTTCGACCGCGCGGCGCGCGGCGCGAGCGGCGCGGTGGCTGCCCGAGGGATTGCCGACGACGCCGTGAGACCACGGGGCCATCGCGTCAACGACTTCGTCGCGTCGGGGAGCCGACGCGGCGTGATCGAAGTAGTACTGCGGGCTCACGCCACGTAGAAGGTTTTGACGTTGGTGAACTCGTGCATGCCGAACGTCGACAGCTCGCGGCCGTACCCGGACTCCTTGGTCCCGCCGAAGGGCAACTCGGGCGTCGAGGCCACGACGGCGTTGGCGAAGACCATGCCGACGTCCAGGCCGGCGATGGCCGCGTCGATCTCGGCCTCGTCACTGGACCACACCGACCCTCCGAGCCCCCAGGGCGTGTCGTTGGCGAGTTGAATCGCTTCGTCCATGTCTTGGACCACGTAGACCACGGCGACCGGACCGAAGAGCTCTTCGTTGGCGGCCGGCGAGTCGGCCGGTACGTGGGTGAGCACGGTCGCCGGGTAGAAGAAGCCCTCACGCTCGGGGACCTCACCACCCGCCATCACCTTCGCGCCCGCGGCCACGGACTTGTCGACCTGCTCGGCCAGCTGGTCACGCTGCGCGCGCGTCGCCATGGGTCCGAGCGCGGTGGCCGGGTCCATCGGGTCGCCCATCGTCACCGCGGCCATCGCCTCGACGAAGCGCTCCAGGAACTGGTCGGCGACCGCGGCCAGCACGATGAAGCGCTTGGCCGCGATGCACGACTGACCGTTGTTCTGGATTCGCGCGGTCACGGCCATCGGCACCGTCATATCCAGGTCGGCGCCCGCCCCGACGATGAACGCGTCGGACCCGCCGAGCTCGAGCACCGCCTTCTTGAGCGCTCGCCCCGCCGCGGCCCCCACCGCGCGACCGGCGCCTTCCGAGCCGGTCAGCGTGACGCCGGCGACGCGACGGTCCGCGATGATCTTCTCGGCCACGTCGTGGCCGACGAAGAGGTTCGTGAAGACGCCGTCGGGGAAACCCGCGCGCCGGAAGAGGTCCTCGAGGTACTGCCCGGCCCCCGGTACGTTGGAGGCGTGCTTGAGCAGCGCAACGTTGCCGACCATCAGGCTCGGCGCGGCGAATCGCACCACCTGCCACAACGGGAAGTTCCAGGGCATGACTGCGAAGATCGGCCCGAGGGGCTCGAAGCGCACGCCGCTGCGCGACGCGGTGGACTCGATCATCTCGGGGGCCAGGATCTCCTCGGCGTGCTGGGCGTAGTAGCGCATGGCTAAGGCGCACTTGGCGGCCTCGCCCTTCGCCGCGGCGAAGGTCTTGCCCATCTCGGAGGTGAGCAGTTCGCCGACCACCGGCAGCTCGGCCTCGAGCAGGTCGGCCGCGCCCTCCATGAGCCGGGCGCGCTCGGCGATCGGAGTCGCGCTCCACGTCACGAAGGTCGCCGCGGCGCGCGCCAGGGCCGCCTCGACCTGCTCGGGGGTGTGGCCCGGGTACTCGGCGATGACGCGTTCGGTCGTGGGGTTAATAGCCGTGAAAGTCATGGTCCTAGTCTGCCAGTAATCGCGCGGGGGCCGGCGGGGCGGACGCGATCTCGCCCCACACGCTTGGCCCGAGCAGGCTCACCGCGGCGAGCACGACGAGCAGCGCGGCCGCGCCCACCACCGAGACGACCCGCACGCCGTAGGTGCGGGCGAAGGCCGATTGGATCAGGGCGCCCACCGGGTAGGCCAGCGAAAGCGAGAGGGTGTAGAGCGACAGAATGCGCGCGCGCTCGCTCACCGGCGCGTGCAGCTGGACCGAGGTGTTGAGCCCCGTCAGGATCCCGACGTAGGCCCCGCCCAAGACCACCAACGCCGCGATGGCCCAGCCGAGGTCGGGGGCCAGTCCGTAGAGCACTTCGGCGACCGCGGCGGTGATCAGGGCGCCGCGCAGGACGTAGAGACGTGAGGTACGCCGCGCCATCGCCGGCAGCGTGAGCGCCCCGATCACCGCCCCGACCCCCTGGGCCGTGACCAACCACGAGGTTCCGATCTTGCCCGAGTGCAGAACGTCGATAGCCATCGACGGCACGAGCGCGATGAACGGCGAGACCGTCAACGCCACTGTGGCGATGCCCAGGATCGGGTAACGACAGCCCCGGACGTTCCACGCCTGGCGCACCCCGACGGCGAGTTCGTGAAAGGGGCGCACCGACGTCGTGGGTGCCGGACGCGGAGGCGTGCGCACGAAGGCGAATGTGATAACGACGAAAACGAACGACGCGGCGTTGAGCGCGAAGCACACCCCGACCGACCCGACGGCCAGGGCCACCCCGGCGAGCAGTGGCCCGATGATCCGACCGAGGTTGAACTGGGCTGACGACAGCGAGACCGCGGCCAAGACCTCGTCGTGGTCGACTAGGTCGGGGAGCAGCGACTGCCACGCGGCCCACGAGCCAGAACTAGCGAGGCCCTCAATCACTGCGAGTACCACGATCACGCGTGGGGTCAGGTGATGGGTGAGCGCGAGGGTGGCCAGCGTGCTGGCCGTCGCGGCCATCACGAGGTTGTTGGCCTGGATCCAGTGTTGGCGATTCCACCGATCCGCGACCACTCCGCCCAGGGGCGAGCCGATCACGCTCGGCGTCCACGCGGCGACGGTCAACAGGCCGAGCCACAAGGGGTTGTGAGTCGTCTCGGTGAGGAAGATCCCGAGGGCGACCGTCTGCATCCACGTCCCGGTGGAGGAGACGAAGGACGAGGTGAGCGAGAGAGCGAAACTCCGATGCCGCAGCGGGGCAAACGAAGCAGACGCCATCGCCCTCACGCTAACGCCGCCCCAGTCGGGACCTATCCGTCGCGACGGCGCCGGCGAGGGCGAAGCGCAAACCACCAGATCGAGATCATCGTGGCGATAGCGCCGACGAAACCGAGCGTTGAGACAACGCCACGGCCCCGACCCTCCTCACGCACGCGCCCAGTGTAAACAGCAACGCGCCGGGGACCAACGGTCCCCGGCGCGTTCGTAAACGCGTAGTGGCGTTTAGGCGTTGGCCGGTACCGGCAGCTGCGCCGACACTTCCACGGCGAGGTCGATGATGACCTTGTGGCCCACGACCAGGCTGCCGTTCTCGAGCGTGCCTTCGAAGTTGACCGAGAAATCGCGGCGGTCGATCTCCGCGCGGGCCTCGAAGCCGGCCACCGTCACGCCGGGCTGCATCGAGGGACCGGCGCCGAGGAACTCGAGCTCGAAGGGGACCGACTTGGTGATGCCCTTGACCGTGAAGTCGGCCAGCATCTCGTACTTGTCGCCGCCCTTGGGCGTGATCTTCGTCGAGCGCAGGGTGATCGTCGGGTAGGTCTCGACCTCCAAGAAGTCGGCGGTCTTCAAGTGACCGTCGCGCATCTCGTTGTCGGTGGTGATACTGGCCGCCTGGACGGTCCCTTCGACCGACGAGGTCTCGGCGGAGTCACCAATGGTGACCTTGCCGGTGAAGTCAGTGAAGCGGCCGCGGACCTTGGACGCCACCAGGTGGCGCGCCACGAATCCGGCGGTTGAGTGGACGCTGTCGATGTCGTAGACACCGGGAGTCGGAAGGTTGCTCATGAGTTTCTCCTTTGGGGGGCACTTTCTGTGCTCCCGTTACTATACTTGCATTTACAGATACTTGTCAAGAAGAAATTAATATGCGAATAAAATATGGTACTCTGACGTGGTGAGTTCGACCCTGCCCGCCTGCCCGTCCGGGGACGAAAAGGTCCAACTGTTCGGCCTTTTGGTCGAGACCAACGCCCGCATGTCACGACGCCTGGGCGCGGTCCTCGAGTCCCAGTGCGACCTGCCCCTCGCCTGGTTTGAGGTCCTCCTACAGTTGCGCCTGGCGCCCGAGGGCCGCCTCAAGATGACCCAGATCGCCGACGCGATCGTGCACTCCACCGGAGGCACGACACGCTTGGTCGACCGACTGGAGGAGTCCGGGTTGGTGGAGCGTCGGGGCTGTCCGTCAGACCGGCGCGCGATCCACGTCGAGATCACCGCCGAGGGCAACGAACGGCTCAACCAAGCACTCGACGCGCACCTGGGCTACCTGGAGCGTGCGCTGGCCGCACGACTCGACGGGTCCGAGCGCGCGACGCTGACGACGCTGCTCACCAAACTCAACGCGCCCGACTAGACCCGCCGGATCCACACGCGCGCGTCGCGCCCGTCGTCGAACTCCAGCGCCACCGGCTCACCGTCTCCTTCGCCGATGGTGACCTCGGTGGCGAGCACCTCGGAGCCCAGCGCCGCGAAGCCGTCGGCCAGGTCGTCCACGCCCACCAGGTGCACGAAGATCCGATCGGACACGTCCAACCCGGAGTTCTTTCGCAGGTCCTGGATCTGACGCGCGAGGTCACGCAGGTATCCGCGACGGCGCAGCTCATCGGTCATCGTCAGGTCGAGGGCCACGACCTCGCTGCCGTCACGCGAGACGGCGAAACCCTCCTGGCTGCGAACCCGCAGCTCCACGTCCTCGGGCCCGAGCGTGAAGGTGCCGCTCGACAGCACGACGTCGACCCCTCCACCCGACTCCAGCGTCGCGGCCGCCGCCTCCGGGTCCAGTCCGGCCAACGCCGCGCGTAGCTCCTTGACGGCGTCGCCCAGTCGCGGGCCTACGGAACGAAAGTTCGGCACGAGTTCGAAGGAGAGGACGTCGGCGAGTTCCGACCCGTACTCGAGTTCGTCCACGTTGAGTTCATCCTCGACGACGCGCGCCGGCGGCGTCGGCGAGTTGGGCGGCAGGAAGACCAGGGCCCGCGCCAGGGGCTGGCGAACTTTCACGCCCGCGTCGGCGCGCGCGGCGCGTCCCAACGAGGTCAGCCGGCGCGCCAGCGCCATCGACGCCTCCAGAGCGGGGTCGCGACGTGACGGCTCCGCGCTCGGCCAGTCGGCCAGGTGCACCGACGCCGCCTCGTCGACGTCGAAGAGTTCACCGTAGAGGCGATCGGCGACGAAGGGGCAGAACGGGGCCAGCAGTAGGGTGACGCGCTGGAGCACCTCGAGCAACGTGGCCTGGGCGGCCAGGGAGTCCGACGCTGGCAGGTTGGCGTCGGTTCGCCAGAAGCGGCGTCGGCTGCGACGCACGTACCAGTTGGACAGGTCGTCGATCAGTTCGGCCAGCGCGTTGGTGCCGCCCAATGGCTCGTATCCGTCTAGGGCGCTCGTCACTGCGCTGGTCGCCGCCTCAAGGCGCGAGAGAATCCACCGGTCGAGTTCGGGGCGCTCCCCCGGCGCGGGCACTCCGGGGTCATTCGGGTCGAATGAGTTGAGCGACGCGAAGGTTGTGAAGAAACTGAACGTGTTCCAGAGAGTGGCCAGCGTCTCGCGAAGTGAAGCGTCGATCGCGCCGAGGCTGGCGCGTGTGGACGTCCACGGCGAACCCTGAGAGAACATCCACCATCGCAGGGCGTCAGCGCCACGCGTTGAGAGCACAGTCCACGGGTCGATCACGTTGCCGACCGACTTGCTCATCTTGCGTCCGAACTCGTCGACGATGTGGCCGAGGCACAGCACGTGCTCGTAAGGAGACGCCCCGAAGACCAGAGTGTTGACGGCCAGCAACGAGTAGAACCATCCGCGCGTCTGGTCGATGGCCTCGGCGACCAACTGGGCCGGGAACTGGAAGAGCTCCGCCGAGCCCGCCACGTGCGGATAGCCGACCTGGGCGGCCGGCATCGCCCCGGAGTCGAACCACGCGTCGATGACGGGCGCGACGCGTCGGGCCACGCCCCCGCATTCGCGACAGGCCAGCACCACCTCGTCGATCGACGGCCGGTGTGGGTCGATCTGGCTGAGGTCGCGTCCGGCCAGCGTCGACAGTTCGGCCCTCGACCCCACGCACATCAGGTGGTCGTCCTCACATCGCCAGATGGGCAACGGCGTGCCCCAGTAGCGGTCGCGCGACAGCGCCCAGTCCACGTTGTTGGACAGCCACTCGCCGAAGCGTCCGTCGCGAATGTGCGCGGGGTGCCAGTCAACCGTCGCGTTTTCGGCGAGCATCTGGTCCTTCATCCGGCTCGTGGCCACGTACCAACTGGGCTTACCCCAATAGATGAGGACCGTCCCACACCTCCAGCAGTGCGGCAGCGAATGGACATAGTCCATGCGACGCACCAGCAGGCCGCGCCGTTCGAGCTCGTCGTTGATGGCGTGGTTGGCCGCGCGAACGTCCTGGCCGGTGAGCCACGCGACGGCGTCGGTGAAGGTGCCGTCGGGCCCCACCGGGTTCACCGTCGCCAGACCGTGCTCGCGCGCGATCTGGCGGTCGATCTCGCCGAAGGCCGGCGCCTGGTGCACCAGCCCGGTCCCGTCCTCGACGGTCACGTACTCTCCGGCCACCACGTAACAGGCGTCCACGTCGCCCGGGAGTTCCACGTCGGTAAAGGGGCGCTCGTAGTGCACTCCCAGCAGGGCGGACCCGGCGAGTGTCGCACGGACCGTCGACTCTGCGCCGAAGACGGACTCCACCAGAGAGGCCGCGACCACGTAGCCGCCGACGACGGCGTAGGTCACCTCGGGGTTGACCGCGACGGCGACGTTGGAGAGCAGCGTCCACGGAGTCGTCGTCCACACCACGAGGTGCGTCGCCCCGCTCAGGCCGCCGTGTTCGGCGGCGTCGGTGATCGCGAGACGCACGTAGCAGCTCTCGTCGGGTTCGTCGCCGTACACGTCGGGCTGACCCAATTCGTGACTCGACAGCGCCGTACCGCAACGCGGACAGTACGGCAGGACCTTGAGGTCCTCGTAGAGCAGACCGCGATCGAAGAGCTGCTGGAGGTGCCACCATACCGACTCCACGTACTCGGGGTGGAACGTGTAATACGCGTGCTCGACGTCGATCCAGTAGCCGATGCGCTCGGTCAAGCGCTCGAACTCGCCGACGTAGGTGAGCACCGACTCGCGGCACAGTCGGGTGAACTCGGCGACGCCGACCTCTTCCTCGATCGCGCGCTTGCCCGAGATGCCCAGCTGGCGCTCGACCTGAACCTCGACCGGCAGGCCGTGGGTGTCCCAACCGGCCCGGCGCTCGACGAGTCGCCCCGCCATGGTCTGGTAGCGACAGAACAGGTCCTTGTAGACGCGCGCCCACACGTGGTGAAGTCCCGGTGCACCGTTGGCCGTGGGCGGCCCCTCGTAGAACACCCAGGCCGGGGCGCCGGCGCGCAGCGCCAGCGAGCGCGCGAAGACGTCGTGGGTCTTCCAGCGGGCGAGTTCGGCCTCCTCGAGGGCTACGAAGTCAAGGTCGGCGCTGACGGGGCGGAACACATCTCTCCTCTTAAAGTCCCACAATGCTAGTGAACGGCTTCGCGAGGACGTGATTCAGCGCGCCAGCGCGGAGGCGAACTGCGCGTCGAGCCACGCGCCGGAGAGTTCCTCGAGCGAGGTGAGTACGAGGTCGGCCAGCGCGAACGGTGCCAGGTCGCGATCCTCGATCGCCGGCACGGCGACGACGCTCATGCGTGCGGCCTTCGCGGCCAGCACCCCCGCCGCCGAGTCCTCGATGACCAGACACTCGGGGGCGCGGACGTCGAGGGAGGCCGCGGCGGTGAGGAACACCGCCGGGTGCGGTTTGCCGAACACCTCGAACTGCGCGGAGTTGACCGACACGAACCGCTCGCGCAGCCCGAAGTGGTCCAGGCACCGGTAGATCAGCGCCAAGGGCGTCGAGCTGGCCAGCGCCATCGGCCCGCGCTCACCCGCGAGGTCGAGGGCGCGCACGGCCCCGGGGAGCAGATGTCCCTTATCCTCGACCAACTGGCCGACGCGCTCGAGGAGCAGATCGACGACCTGGTCCTCGCCCGGGCCGACCCACGGGTACTGCGCATACCAGAACTCGACCACCTCGTTGACGTACATCCCCTTG
>DATLSF010000033.1:0-61943 GCA_035534335.1 Acidimicrobiales bacterium
GGCTCTAAGCACCACCGAGGGTTGCGTTGTCGCCGCCCGGGTAGGTTCAGGGGCCGGGCCGCGACAACGCCAGACCGTGGTGCTGGCACGACTCGCGTGAGGCGGTCAACCCCATGGCGGTACGCCCGGGCACGAGTGAGACTACGAGGAGAGCTCACAACATTCCCGGAACTGCGAGGCGGACTACGACATGGGGCACGCGCGTCTGGTCGCCTGGTACCGGTTCCGCGCCACGTGGCGCCACCGGTGGACGGGATATCTCGGCATCGTCCTGGTGGCCGGGTTGATCGGCGGTGTCGCGATGGCGGCGGTCGCCGGAGCCCGGCGAACCCAGTCGTCCTTCAGTGTGTTCTTGGCGGCCACCCATCCGTCAGACCTCGCGGTCCTGACCGGGCTGTTTCACCCGGAGCCATCAGGGTACGACCCGGGCCTGATCTCGAGGATCGCGCACTTGCCCTACGTCGAGCGCGTACGAAGCCAGGCGGGCTATGCGGTCAGCCTCGTCGGGCCGAAGGGTTACGTGCTCCCGAGTTCGCAGCGACAGGGCGCCCCTCGGATCACCCTGAATAGCAGCGTCGACGGCCTCTACTACGGAATGGACCGCCTCGTCGTCTTGAGCGGGCGCCTGCCCAACCCGCGCTCGCGTACGGAGGTAGCGCTGACGCCGGATGAGGCAACGCAGATGGGTCTGAAGGTCGGTAGCACCTTTCGCCTCGGCGTGGTGGGAAATGTACAGTCGACGCAGAGTTGTCAGAAGTGCAAGCCGCTGTTTCACACGACGCTCAAAGTGGTGGGCTTGGCGACGACGAGCGGCAACATCGTCGTCGACGACAACGATCGAACTCCGACCATCTTTGCTTCGCCGGCATTCACGCGGCCCCTGTTGAAGTGCTGCGTCGATCCGACGATCACCTTTCTGCAACTCTCCGGCGGGACGCGTCACCTCTCCGCGGTGGAGTCCGAAATCGCGCGCATCCTGCCGGCGCACATGCCGCACGATTTCGTGCCCACCGCCTCGTCCTCCGAAGCGGTGGCCCAGCGTGTCATTGGCCCTGACGTCGTTGCCCTGTACGTGTTCGGCCTGATCGTGGCTCTCGTGGCCCTACTCGTAGCCAGCCAGATGATCGGTAGGCAACTACGGCTCGGCTCCGGTGAGTCGGACGTGATTCGTGCATTGGGAGCGGGTCCGGCGATGACGATGATCGAGGGAACAACCGGAGTGATCGCAGCCCTCGTGGCCGGCGCGACTCTCGCGGTCGGCGTCGCTGTCGCGCTCTCTCCGCTCATGCCCATTGGTCCGATTGGACCGGTGTATCCCAAGTCGGGACCTTCCTTCGACGGACTGGTGCTGGGTGTCGGTGCGGGCACGCTTTTGATTGTGCTCGGGCTGATGGCGGTCGCGACTGCATTCTTGCAGGCCCCGCATCGCTCACATCGTCATCGGCAGTTGTCCGCGACCCGTGTACCCGTCGTGGTGCGGTTCGCCAAAGCGATCGGACTCTCCGCGCCCGCGGTCGCGGGAATTCAGTTCGCCGCAGTCCCGGGCCGAGGCCGATCGGCGGCGCCGGTTCGTTCGGCGGTGGTGGGTGCCGTGGTGGCGATCTCCGTCGTCGTGGCCTCGCTGACGGTGAGCGCAAGTGTGAACAAGCTGTCATCGCACCCACGTCTTTACGGGTGGAACTGGACGGTGGCGCTGGCGGCGGCCGGCGGAATCGGCGTTCTGCCGCAAACACAACTCGTCAAAACGCTCGCCGCAGATCATGACGTCACCGCGTGGTCCGGCGCGGATTTCGCGCAGTTGGAGATCGACGGTCAGCACGTCGCAGTCATCGGGGAGAGACCGCGCGCTCCCGTGGCCCCGCCGCTGCTGTCAGGGCACGGACTGGAGGGTCGTGGACAGGTCGTCCTAGGGGTAGAGACCCTCACGCGTCTGCACAAGCGAGTGGGAGAGTTCGTGGAGCTAGGCACCGGCGCGAGACAGTTGACAAAGCTGCGCATCGTCGGAACGGCCACCTTTCCAGCACTCGGCAGCGGTGGTCCACACACGGAGATGGGAACCGGGGCGCTTCTGGACTACAAGCTCATCCCAGAGAGCAGCCGCAATATCTTCAACCTGCCCGGCGGGGGTCCCAACGTCGCCCTAGTGCGGATCAAGATTCCGACAGGTGTGGCGGCCCTCTCGAGGCTTCACTCCGTCGCGGCGACGTTGGCTCGGGCAGTTCAGGACTCGGTGACCGTGGTCCCTGTGCAACGACCGGCCGAGATCGCCGATTCCGGGACCCTGCGAGCGACACCCTCGATCCTGGCTTCGGCGCTGGCCGCCGGCGCCGTGCTGGCCCTGGGACTCACGTTGATCGCGTCCGTCCGCCGCCGGCGCCGTGACCTCGCGCTCCTCAAAGTTCTCGGCTTCACCCGGCGTCAGGTCGCCACCGCGCTGGCGTGGCAGTCCGCCATTGCCGCGATCTTCGGGATCATCGTCGGCGTCCCCGTTGGCGTCTTAGCCGGACGCCAGCTGTGGACCCTGTTCGCGCGAAGCATTTACGCGGTGCCCGATCCGGTGACCCCGGTGGTTCCGGTGATCTTCGTGGGCGTCGCGGCCCTCGTCTTTTCCGCCCTGGTCTCGTGGCCACCTGGGCGCAGCGCGGCCCGAACGCCCCCCGCCATGGTGTTGAGGACTGAATAGACCCTCTCGATGGCCTCGGGGGAGTCACGTCGATGTCGGTGTGTCGTCCAACGTGACGCCGGCGACACCTCGTGAGCGCCGCGCGCGAGGCGAGACCTGTGAGGGTCTGCCAGCCCTTAACTTGCGGAGACCGTCCCGCCCCCATCCACGAGAGCGCTCAGATACGCCGCCATCTTGTCGGAGGTGTCCTCGAAACCATCGGTCATGGTCATGTGGCCTCGGCCGGCCATGTCACGGAACGCGAGATTGAGCGTCATCTTCGTGACGCCGTCAGTCTCGAGCAGGTCGAGCGTCTCAACGGCTTCCACGCCGGGCCAGCCCTCGAACATCCACGTCGCGACGGTCCGATTTGGTGGCTCGACCTCCAGGTAGGTACCGCGAAACGAACACTCGGTGCCGTCTTTGGTCACGAAGACCTGGTGGTAGGTTCCCCCGACGCGCAGGTCGATCGAGCAGACCGTGACCTTGTCCTCAAAAGGGGCGAACCAGTTGCGCACGTGCTCGGGCTTCGTCAGTACGTCGAAGACGAGGTCGATCGGTGCGTGGAACTCTCGAGAGAGCACGATGTCGAGTTCGCTTGGGAACTCGATCCTCGCGGACCCGTGGTGAAGTGGTGTCATTGCTGCTCTCCTTGTTGTTGTAGCTCTTTGAGGTAGTCGTCCATTCGGTCGAGTCGCTGGTTCCAGGACCTCTCGTACTTGACCAGCCACTCGTGCAGCGGTCGGAGGCGCTCGGGGTCGAGGCGATAGAGCCGACGACGCCCTTGCGCCCGGCACTTGACGAGTCCGACTTCGCTCAGCACGCGGAGGTGCTTTGAGACCTGTGGTTGGGTCATCGACAGGTCGTTCACGATCGCGCCGACTGCCTTCTCGCCCGTGATCAGGACGTCCAGAATCTCGCGTCGGTGCGTCTCGGCGATCGCGTTGAACACATCTGACGTGGTAGAGGACCGGGCCACGGTTTCACTATATATGCCGTTATCGACATATGTCAAGCGCTAGTCGGTGACGACGAAGACGCAGAATGGGTGCCCGTCTGGATCGGCGTACACGCGCAGCGGCTCTTCGATCGAGTCAGAGCGGTCGAATCGCAACTCCCCGCCCAGCGACTCGATCGTCGAATGCACCGCGTTGAGTTCATCGACGTTTCGCACCGTCAGGTCAAGATGCAACTGCTGCGGCACTCGCGACTCGGGCCAGGTGGACGGCGCCAACTCGTCGACCTTCTGAAAGGCCAGGCACGGTTCACCGTTGGCGGTCTGGAGATTGAGCCAGTCCTGACCTGCGACGTCATCAGCTCGCGCGCTCGGTGGTTCGTGGCCGTCACGGTAGGTGAGTTTGAGTAGTTGTCGCCAAAACTCCGCACTCGCTCGAGGATCCGTGCTGTCGAGGACCACTTGACGCAGCTGCGGGACCGGGTCACTTTCCATGCCTTGCATCGTAATTTCGAGAGAGCCTCAATCAACACTGCCGGCTGCGCACTAAGTCGTCGCCCTGACGCGCATGCGTGAGAGGGGTGTTACAGCGGTTTATGCCAGACGGAGATGTGTTTGTCGCTTTCGGGGGTGAACGCGCGGCGATCCCAGTCCCCGAAGCGCTCCTCCAGCGAAAGTCCCGCGAGTTGTGCCATGAGGTCGCACTCGCTGGGCCAGGCGTAACGGAAGTGTCCTGTGTCGTTGCGGTATGTCCCGTCAGCGTCACGGACGAAATGGTGGGATGCGCACAGCTGCGTCGCGGTGTCGTAGGTGTCGAAGCCGACGTGCTCATCGGACGTGGCGAACATCACGGCGTTCTCCCCGGGCGCGAGCCGTCGGAGGTTCGGCACCCACAGTTCGACCAGGAACCTGCCCCCGGGCGCGAGGTGACGCGCGGCGTTGACGAAGCAGTCGACCTGTTCCTGCTGAGTCTGTAGGTTGGCGAGCGAGTTAAAGACCAGGTACACCAGAGCGAACGACCCCGGGAACCGCGTGGTCGCCATGTCGCCTACGACGACGGGAAGATCTGCCCCCGTCACCTTTCGTCGGAGTTGGGAAACCATCGGCTCGGAGAGGTCAATCCCCGAGACGGACACGCCACGATTTCGAAGGGCCATCGCGACGCGGCCCGTGCCAATGGCGAACTCGAGCGCGGGACCGTCGGCGGCGAGCTCGGTGAGCAGATCCACCGTAGGTCCGAGAATCTCGGGCGCGAACATCTCGGCTGACGCCACGTCGTAGCGGGACGCTTCGGCTTCATTCCACACTTCGCTGGTTCCCACGGCTCAACATTGGCAGGGCGAGCGGACGAGGCGCCAGTGCCGACTGACCGATTCATTATGGGCCAGGGAGGAAACGGAGAGATTGTCTGTCACACTCCGAGACTGGTCGACGTCAAGATGATGTGATCAAGATGCAAGAGACCGATTTCGAAGCCGAGCGGCCGAGACTCAGGGCGATCGCCGTGCGAATACTCGGGTCACGAGACGACGCTGACGACGTCCTACAGGAGGCCTGGTTTCGACTCTCGCGTTCCCACAACATCGAGGACCTGCCCGCCTGGTTGACGACCGTCGTGACTCGACTGTGCCTCGACCATTTGCGAAAGCAAGGTAAGAGGCTCGAAGTCGAGTCGAAGTTGGCCGTGGCCCCTTCGTCATCCGGCCCGGAGGCCGACGCGCTCTTCGCAGAGGCGATTGGTGACGCGATGACCATTGTCTTGGACACCCTGGCCCCAGCCGAGCGCGTGGCCTTCGTGTTGCACGATGTCTTTGGGAACTCGTTCGACGAGATCAGCGGCGTCATGGGGCGCTCGGGAACCGCCGTTCGCCAGCTCGCTAGTCGAGCGCGCCGCAGGGTGCGCGGGTTGCCCGAAGCGGTCGAGGCACCGCTCGAGCGTGCCGAGAGCCGCCGAGTCGTCGACGCGTTCCTGTCGGCCGCTCGAGGTGGGGACCTCGGAACCCTCGTTACGCTCCTCGCGCCCGACGCCATCATGCGTGCAGACGTTGTGGCGCAGGGGATGGGTACCCAGCCCGTCTACGACGGCGCGGACGCGGTCGCCGCGCGATTCAACGGCAATCGCGGAGCGCTACCGGCCACCATCGACGGAGAGCTCGGTGCCGCCTGGTTCCTCGCGGGATCGCTCAAGGTGGCGTTCGTGATGCACGTCGACGCGGGCCGTATTCACGAGGTCGAGCTCATCGCCGATCCCGACGTGCTGATGACGCTGGACGTACAAAGGGTTCGCCGCCAGAATACGGACGACCGCGCACAAACCGATTCGAATCCATGAACATCCGACTAGTTGAAGGGAACAGCATATGAAGACCATGACGTGTCAACAGTTGGGCGGTCCGTGCGACTACGCCCACCACGGCGAGAACGCTGACGAGGTCGTCAAGGCGCAAGATAAGCATGTGAAGGACATGTTTGCCAACGGTGATTCATCGCACGATCAGGCCGCGAAGGACATGAAGGCTCGGTGGAAGAACCCCATCAAAGGAATGGGGTGGTACAAGAAAGCCAAGAGTGACTTCGCTGACTTACCCAACGACTGAACGGCGTGACGATTAGTAGCGGCCGCTCTCGAGACCGACGTCGAGTTCAATTCTCGGCGTACCCTTTAAATTAGGGGTGGCAGTCACGAAGTGCGAGAGGAGTGTCGGCATGGAGATCATTCGAAATCCCGATGGCAGTCTGGTGGTTCCGGTTCCTGAGGGGCGTCATCACGCTACTGACGACGAGGGAGACGCGACGACCGAAGACAGCCTGGAAGTGGCCGATGAGCCAACGACTCGGGTGCTGCATCCCGGCGAAGGCGGTTACAACGAGGCTCTCGCCGAGTGGGATCTCCAGCAGAATCCCGATCGCGCACCCGCGGTCTCAACCGCGAGCGGGCGAGAAGAAGCGATGAGCGTCGTGCACACCCTCGCCGAGTCGCCTAAGCACGACGTTGCCGGCGCGCTCGAAGACGTCAATGACCGCGAGGCAAGCGGAGAGGCCCTGCGACACGTGCTGGTTGGCGGGACGCACTCGGTCGAGGCCTTCTCCGAGGAGGTCGCGGAGGCCGAAGGGGGTGAGCCACTCCCAGCCCACAAGATGACCAAGATCATCGGCGAAGTTCTGGCCGAGTTGGACAAGTAATCAGTGCGTCCTCTTTGAAGTCGCGGGCTCCAACTACCCGACCGACAGGTCTGACAACTTGGCGAGTGGCACGACGCCCTTCGCCTTCGATGCCAGACCGGGGTCTTCAGTGATCAATGCGTCCGCCTGCAGGATGGCCACGGCAATGTACTCGGCGTCTTGAAGGGTCCTCCAGCGGTGTTCTCGCGCTAGCCGCCAGGCAGTTCGGCGAGAGACTCGATCGCCGAGCAACCGGATCTTCATCTCCGTCATCCGTTCGTGCAAAGCCAACGCCGCTTCTGCCGATAGTTCCTTGCTCCGCACTCGCTTTAGCAGTAGATCGAGCGCCAGTGTGCGAATCGAGTTTGGCGCGACTAACTGATGACGCGCGCTGACCGTGGCAGAACCCTCCGCGAGTCGCACCAGAGTTGGAGGATCGATCGCGAAACGTGTCACGCCGAGATGCTATTTCAGCGTCTCGTAAATGTGGAGAGTTCGCCTCGTCCGCTGAGCTAGTGCATCGCAGTTTTGAGTCAGGGGAATGGGAATCGAATTTCTCCAATGTCCTATGTTGACGGGACGCCTAGACGCCGTACGCGGGAATAATGGCTCCGCTAACGGGCGCACCGGCGTCGCTCACAAGAAAGGCGATCACTTCGGCGATCGCCTCGGGGGCGACGGCGTGAGAGAGCACGTCCTTGGGGATGAACTTGCGGTTCTTCGCCGTGTCGATCAACTGCGGAGCGACGGCGTTCACGCGTATGCCGAACGGACGTAGTTCGAGGTCGAGGACGCGGGTCAAGTGGACGAGGGCGGCCTTGCTGACCGAGTACGCGACCATGCCGGCCGCGGGCTCCAGGGCGGGTCGCGAGGTTATGTGCACGATGGCCCCTGATCCATTCTTCTTCATGTAGGGCGCGACCGCTTGGCTGAGCCAGAGGGCCGGACCCAGATTGACGTCGAGCATGAGCCGCAGTTGATCCGGTGTCGTCGTGAGCGCGTCGGCGGTTTGGAATGCACCGATCGTGTTGACCAACACGGCAGGCTCGCCTACGTTGTGGACGATTCGCTCGATCAATGGTGCCGCGGCCATGGGATCGGTGGCGTCGAACAGTTCACTGGAGTTGACGTTGGGGAGTCCCTCCATGTCGAGCTGCTTTCTGTCCACCGCTACGACCGTCATTCCCTGGTTGGCGAGTAGTAGCGCCGTCGCGCGGCCCAATTCGCCACCAGCACCAACGACCACCGCCACGCGGCCCTCTGGGAGTTGCTCGTTCGTCATGTTCATTACCTCACCCTCCGAGATCGCCGACGTGTTGCGTTGAATAGATATGGGTGTTGCACCTGAATGCTCTGGCGATGCAAGGGAACCTTATGGGCGTGACTTTCGTTCAAGCACTCTCGAAGAGGTCCCGAAGGTCGTGTATGAAGTGAGAAGACAACGACAACGCGAACTTGGTGCGCCGGCCGGGACTTGAACCCGGAACCTGTTGATTAAGAGTCAAATGCTCTGCCAATTGAGCTACCGGCGCGCGCCGAGTCTATACCGGCGCGCTCGGCGTCTTGGCTCTAGGAGTGTTGGATGGCTTTGACTTCGAGGAACTCTTCGAATCCGAACTGGCCCAGTTCGCGTCCGACCCCCGACTGCTTGTAGCCGCCAAAGGGTGCCACGTTGTTCCACGCGCCGCCATTGATCTCGACTTGGCCCGTGCGCAACTTGCGCGCCACCTCGAACGCCTTCTCCTCCGTTTCGGCCCACACACCACCCGCGAGCCCGTAGGTCGAGTCGTTGGCGATGGCGATGGCTTCCTCTTCGGTGTCGTAGGGGATGATCGACAGAACGGGCCCGAAGATCTCCTCCTGAGCGATGGTCATGTCGTTGCGCACGTCCGAGAAGACGGTCGGTTGGACGTAGTAGCCCTTCTCGAGCCCCTCCGGGGATGCCACACCACCCGTGATGATGCGCGCGCCCTCGTCAATTCCCTTGTTGATGTAGTCACGGACCCGTTGGCGCTGGACCTCGCTGACGAGTGGTCCGAGGAAACTCGCTCCAGTGATCGGATCCGCGGGAGCCAGCGTGGCCGCCGCCGCCACGGCCAGGTCTTCGACTTCGGCCAGGTGAGCGCGCGGCACCACCATTCGCGTCAGTGCCGAACAGGTCTGTCCAGAGTTGAGGTAGCACTTGAAGACGCCGTCGGGTATCGCGGTGGCGAGGTCGGCGCCCTCCAGGATGACGTTGGCGGACTTGCCGCCGAGTTCGAGCGAGACGCGCTTGACCATTTCAGAGGCGATCTGCATCACGCGCTTGCCGGCGCGAGTCGAACCCGTGAATGAAACCATGTTGGTCTTGGGGTGCGCGACAATTGCCTCGCCGACCACCGGACCGAGTCCCGTCACCATGTTGAAGACCCCGGCGGGGAGTCCGATCTCCTCGATGATGTCAGCGAAGAGGAAGGCGTTCACCGGAGCCACTTCGCTCGGCTTGAGAACGACCGTGCAACCCGCGGCGAGCGCCGGGGCCACCTTGTTGGCGATCTGGTGGAGGGGATAGTTCCACGGAGTAATCGCCGCGACCACCCCGACCGGCTCGCGCACGAGGGTTGAGTTGTTGACGTCTTCTTCCCAGACGAACTCCGACGCTCGCTGCGCGCAGTCGGCGAAGGTCATTGTCGGCAGTCCGACCTGGATCCCTTTGGAGAGCATCAGGGGCATGCCCACCTCATTGGCAATCGTCAGCGCCAGATCATCGCCGTACTCCGCCAGCTTCTCCGAGATCCGGGTGAGGAACTCACCTCGTTCTTTGGGGCTGGTGTTGGACCAGGAGTCAAAGGCCGCGGCGGCCGCCTCCACCGCCCGGTTGGCCTCTTCGACTGTTCCGGCCGGGACCGTGGCGTAGAGCTCCCCGGTACCCGACGAGGTGACCTCGAGGGTCTCCTTGGACTCTGCTTTCACCCACTGGCCGTTGATGAAGAACGAATCGCGGACGATGGTCATGAGTGCTCCTTCGTGGGCCGGGCACGGCCCTCACGGTGGAATCTACACGCCGCTCGTGAAGATCTCGCCCGAAGTGAATCGGTGACACTGGGATAAATGGGGTGAGCGACGGGGGTCGAACCCGCGGCCTCCAGGACCACAACCTGGCGCTCTAACCAACTGAGCTACGCCCACCAAGCGCCTCCAGTATGTCACAGGCACCCCGTACTCCCCAGGGCTCCGTCAACGCGAAACTACGATGAGATGACGCCCCTGTAGCTCAACTGGATAGAGCAGACGGTTTCTACCCGTCAGGTTGCGGGTTCGACTCCTGCCGGGGGCACGGGTGTGACGTCACGGCGCTCAGACAGTCCTTGGCCCGACCGTTCGCGTATGAGTAACCTCACCTGGTCGCCGACAAATACGGCGACCCGCACCAAGCCGGCGGAAACCGGGGGGTTAGAGTCAGTCCGTAATGGAGGGTGTCGTCGAAGTCACCGAAGCGCCGTCACCTGACGACGAGAGCCACGGGGCTCGACGCGCGACCGTCACGCTCCAGAACGTGACCAAGTCCTTTGACGGCGTGGTGGCCGTCGACGACCTGAATCTCGACGTCCTCGAGGGCGAGTTCTTCAGCCTGCTCGGTCCCTCCGGCTGCGGAAAGACCACCACGCTACGAATGCTCGGCGGCTTCGAAGAGCCCACGTCGGGGCGCATTTTCTTGGGTGGCAAGGAGGTGACCTACCTCGCGCCCTACCGTCGCGACGTCAACACCGTCTTCCAGTCCTACGCGCTCTTCCCCCACCTCAGCGTGTTCGAGAACGTGGCCTTCGGACTCAAGCGGAAGCACATCGACCGTGCCGACATCCACCAGCGGGTGACCTCGATCCTGGAGATCGTCGACCTGCCAAGGATGGAGTCGCGCAAGACCTCACAGCTCTCAGGGGGCCAGCAACAGCGTGTCGCCCTCGCTCGCGCGCTCGTCAATCACCCGAAACTGCTTCTGCTGGACGAGCCCATGTCCGCCCTGGACGCGAAGCTTCGCCACCAGATGCAGATCGAGCTCAAACGGATCCAGCGCGAGGTCGGCATCACCTTCCTCTACGTGACACACGACCAGGAGGAGGCCATGACGATGTCGGACCGACTCGTCGTCATGCGCCAGGGCCGCATCGAGGGCATCGGCACGCCTCGCGACATCTACGACAGCCCGACGACGGAGTTCGTCGCGACGTTCTTGGGTGCGTCCAACCTGCTGGGCGGCGTGGTCACCCAGGTGGCTGGCGACATCGCCCTCGTCACTTTGGCGAACGGGTCCGCGTTGCGCGTGCCGGCGGCCCGCCTGCCGGACGCGCGCAAGGGTGCCGAGGTCAAGGTGGGCGTTCGTCCGGAGAAGATCACCATTTCGACGGGTAGCGGAACCATCGACCCCGATCACAACGCCCTCAAGGGTCGCGTACGAGTCTCGACATTCACCGGGGTGGGCAACCAGTACCTGGTCGAGATGCCTTGGGGCTCGGACCTGACTGTGTACGCGCAGAACATCGGCCAATCGTCCGCGCCGCGCAGCGGCGAGGACGTCGCATTGACTTGGCCAGTCGAGCACACGTTCGCAGTGCGCCCGATGGACGTAACCCCCGCAACAGACCAATCAGCAATGGAGGACAGTGATGAGTAACAACGACCGCGATGCATTCGGAGAGGCCGTCGACGCCTCGTTTTGGCGGGGGCTGACCCAGCCTCGCCTGTCACGACGCCAGGTCCTGGGAGCCGCGGGCGGGGGACTGGTCGCCGCGCTCCTCGGCGACGCCGCGATCGCTGGAGCGGCGCTACCCAACGCCGGCATCGGCACGCCGTCGTGGTGGAGGAAGCAGAAGACCCACCACGTGGTGAACTTCGCCAACTGGCCCCTGTACATCGACTCGCTGAAGGGCAAGCACCCGTCACTCGTCCACTTCCACCAGACCACCGGTATCAAGGTGAACTACAGCGAGGTAATCCAGGACAACTCGTCGTTCTACGCGACCATTCGACCCTCGCTGGCGGCCCACCAGGCGACCGGCTACGACATCCTGGTGATGACCAACAACAACCCGCCGCTGCACTACCTGATGGAACTGGGTTGGCTGATTCCCCTGGACCACGCGAACATGCCGAACTTCAACAAGTACGCCGGGCCGCTCGTCAAGAACCCGGGGTGGGACCCGGGCAACAAGTACTCGATGGCCTGGCAGTCGGGCTGGACGTCGGTGGCCTACAACTCGAAGATCGTCAAGAACCCTGGCGACAGCGTTGACATCCTGTTCTCGAAGAAGTACGCCGGACGCGTGGGGATGATGAGTGACCCCTACGAGCTGGGCTGCGTGGGTCTGCTGGCCATCGGGGTGGAGCCGGCCAGCTCCAAGGAGTCCGACTGGTCCAAGGCGGCCACCAAGCTCAAGAGGCAGAAGAGCGACGGTATCCCGGCGGCCTACTACGACCAGAGCTACATCCAGCACCTGAAGAACGGCGACACCGTTGTCTCACAGTGCTGGTCGGGCGACATCTTCCAGGCGAACCTGAGCTCGAAGTACAAGAACCTGGTTCTGATGATTCCCCACGAGGGCTTGATGCTGTGGACCGACAACATGATCATCCCGCTCTACGCGTCGAACCCGCGTGACGCGATGACCACGATGGATTACTTCTACAGCCCGCAGACCCAGTCGGTCGTGGAGTACTACGACAACTACATCTGCCCGGTGCCTGGCGCCAAGCAGCAACTCATTCACCCGACTGGATGGAACAAGGCGACCCTCGCGGCCCTGGCGCCGGAGATCGGACTACCCACCTCCACTATCGCGAACTCTCCTGACATCTTCCCGACGCCCACGCGCGTCGCCAGGTCGAAGAACTACTACCAGTTCAAGAACCAAGAGGAGATCAACGCGTGGACGAATCTGTTCCTGCCGATCATCCAGGGGTAACTCGCTCACGACGTCGAAGGTCAGGCTGGGGCAAACTCCTCGCCCCGTACCTGCTCGGCCTGCCGGCGGTCGCGTGGCTGGCGGTGCTGTTCATCGTGCCGCTGGCCATCATGCTGTCGCTCAGCCTCAAGACCTGCGACCCGGCGTCGGGTGCGTGCACCATGACGTGGAGCTGGGGCCAGTTGCCCCACCAGGTGAACCTGTATCACGCGCAGTTCATCACCAGCCTCGTGTACGCCGGCGCCGCTACCTTGATCGACCTGGCGATCTCGTTTCCCATCGCGTACTGGATCGCGTTCTACGGGGGTCGCAAGAAGAACTTCTTCTTGATGATGCTGCTGGTTCCGTTCTTCGTGTCCTTCGTAATCCGCACCCTGATTTGGCAGTTCATCCTGTCCAACGACGGATTCCTCATGGGCTTCCTGCGCCACCACCACCTGGTGTCGCCGAGCTTCCATATCCTGGGCACCGGCTACGCGGTCATCGCAGGCCTGGCGTACAACTACCTACCCTTCACGGCCCTGCCGCTCTACGTCGCCATCGAGCGGATCGACCGCCGGGTCCTCGACGCGGCGCACGACCTCTACGCGAACCGCACGACGGCGTTCATGAAGGTGGTCTTCCCGCTGGCCATTCCGGGCATCTTCGCCGCCTTCCTGCTGACCTTCATCCCGGCGTTCGGCGACTACGTGAACCAGGAGCTCTTGGGCGGGACGTCCTCGACGATGATCGGGACGGTCATCCAGAACTCGTTCCTGGTCTCGGGCGACTACGCGGGCGGTTCGTCGCTGTCGCTGGTGCTTCTGGTCGTGGCCCTCGTGGGTATCTGGCTCTACGCCCGGGTGCTCGGCTCACGCTCGATTGAGGAGTACCTGTGAGCGTCGCGCCGTTCCAGACCTCGGCCAACGAACGCGTCGAGCGAAAGCCCCGACACCTGGGTCGCTTCGCACTGCCGGTCTACTCGTGGCTGGTCATCGCCTACCTCGTGCTGCCGATCGCCTTCATGATCATCTTCAGTTTCAACAAGGTCTTCCACGGTTTCCAGCAGGTGAGCTTCACGTGGAACGGCTTCACCACCCAGTGGTACCGCGAGTGGAACAACGTGCCGGGTCTCAGCTCTTCGTTCTGGCTTTCGATCCGCCTGGCGCTGATCTCGATGGCGATTTCGACGGTTATTGGCACACTGCTCGCGATCGCCCTCGTGCGGTACCGCCCCGACAAGTTCCGGGGCAAGGGCGTCATCGAGCAGATGCTCTTCGTCAACATCGCCGCGCCGGAGATCGTGATGGGCGCGTCGCTGCTCGGCCTCTTCGTCACCTTCAACATCGCCCGCGGATTCTTGACCCTGGTGCTCGCGCACGTGATGTTCTCCATCGCCTACGTCGCGGTGACGGTGCGCGCGCGCCTGGCGGGCTTTGACCGCTCGCTGGAGGAGGCCGCCCACGACCTGGGCGCCGGACCCCTCTCCACGTTCCGGCTCGTCACCCTGCCGCTCATCATGCCGGGCGTCCTGGCCGGCGCGTTGATGGCGTTCGCGCTGTCGATCGACGACTTCGTGACCTCGAACTTCGTCGGCGGCACGAGCGTGCCGTTCCCGGTGTACATCTACGGGGCGTCGCGCGTGGGAACCCACCCGCAGGTGTTCGTCTTCGGCGCGGTCATCTTCGCGATCGGGATCACCTTCGCGCTGCTCAGCCTCGTGATCGCCAGGAAGGACTCGTAGCTTTCGGGGAGGTCAGCCGCGCAGTGAGGCTCGCCGCATCGCGGCGAGCTGGTCGGGAAGGCGGGATTCGAACCCGCGACCTCCTGGTCCCAAACCAGGTGCGCTAACCAAGCTGCGCTACTTCCCGTCACTCCATCGTGACACACCGGTCACGGCGTCCTCCGGGCGCAGCCGAACTCCGCTACGTTGCGGTACGGCGAGGAGGGGCGATGACCTACGAGTGGATCACCGACGCGCTCGAGGAGACCTGGGAGGACATCGACCGCTTCCTGCGACTGCGCCCCTACGAGGTGTACGACGCGCCCACGTCGTGCCCTGGCTGGAGCGTGCGTGACGTGCTCAGCCATCTGACGGGCGTCGCCGAGATGTTGGCCGGTGCGCCGGTCCCGCGCCACGACGGGGCGTGGCCCGACTACGTGCACAATCCGATCGGCGAACTCAACGAGGCCTTCGTCCAGGCCAACCGTGAGCGCCCGGGTCTCGAGGTCCTGGACGCGTTTCGCGAGGCGTCGCGGCGCTCGCTGTCAGACCTTCGCGCGCTGGACACCGACGCCTGGGAAAAGCTCGGATGGAGCCCGGAGGGCGAGCGTCCCTTTCACCGGTTCCAGGAGACGCGTGTGCTGGACGGTTGGATTCACTTCCAGGACATTCGCGACGCCCTCGGCGAGCCGCATGACGACCCGGGGGTCGGGGGCGACGTGGTCCTGAGCCGCTTCGAAGCGGCGTTGCCGTACGTCATTGGCAAACGGGTGGGCGCGCCGGACGGCACCCTGGTGCGCGTCAACATCACCGGACCCCGTGGTCGGTCGGTAGCGGTCGCGGTGCGTGACCATCGCGCCGAGGTCGTCGAGGAAGCAACGTCGACGCCGTCGCTCGAGATCACCACCACGAGCGCGCTCTTTTGGCGCCGCGCGGCGGGTCGAGTCGGCGTTGACGAGTTCCTCGACTCCTGCGAGCTGCAGGGCGACCTCGATCTGGCGAGATCGCTGGCCGAGTCACTTCGGATCATGCTCTAGGCGACGGGCGCGTTGGTAGCGAGCCGGTAGGCTTGCGGCTCCTATGCGCGCCACCTCTACTCCCGTCGACGACCACACGGTCAAGCTCCAGGTGGAGGTGGACGACGACGAGATGGCCCGGGCGCTCGACGACGCGGCCGCGTCGCTGTCACGCCAGGTCAACATCAAGGGATTTCGCAAGGGCAAGGTACCCAAGAGCGTGCTGATCGCTCACCTGGGTGGTCCCGAGGCCCTGCGCGCGGAGGCCATCAGGTCATCGCTACCCGACTTCTACGCCCACGCCGTGGCCGACACGCTGATCGACCCCATTGGCCAGCCTGACATCACGATCACGAGCGGCGAGGAGGATGGGCCGCTGACCTTCGACGCCGACGTCGAGATTCGGCCCGAGGTCGCGCTGGTGGGGTACCGCGACCTTCGCGTGTCCATCGCCTCGCCCTACGTCAGCGACGAGGAGGTCGACGCCCAGATCGACCGCTTCCGCGAGACCGACGCCGTGCTGAACGACGTCGACCGCCCGATCGTGACGGGCGACCTGGTGACCCTGGACCTACGGGTTACGCAGATCGCCTCGGACGACGAGCCCATGGAGCTGACCGACTACATGTACACGGTCGGCTCCGGCAGCATCACCGAAGGCGTCGACGAGCTCATGCTCGGCCTGCGTGCTGGCGAGGACCTCAAGGTCAACGGAAGCCAGGAACTGGGCGTGGTCGCGACCTACGAGCTCCATTTGAAGCAAGTTAAGGAGCGTGAGCTGCCCGAGCTGACCGACGAGTGGGTCCAGGAGAACACCGAGTGGGCGAGCGTCGACGAGATGCGCGAGAACGTGGTCACGCAGCTGCGCCGTCGCCGCATCGTCGAGGCACAGTTGACCCAGCGCGACAACACGCTGGTAGCCCTCAGCGATCTGGTCCCCGAGGCCGACGTGCCCGAGACGCTGGTCGCCGCCGAGACCAACGAGCGGCTCCACGACCTGGGCCACCGCCTGGCCCAGCAGAACCTGAACCTCGAGACCTTTCTGTCGGTGACGAACCAGAGCTCCGACGACCTGCTCGCGACGTTGCGCCGTGACGCGGTGCGTGGCGTGCGCGTGGACCTGGCCTTGCGCGCGCTCGTCCGGGCCGAATCACTCGAGCCACGCGACGAGGAGATCGAGGAGGAACTCGTCAAGACAGCCGAGGCCATGGGGTCCACGCCGGAGGTGCTGCGAAAGAACCTGCGCGACACTGGTCGCGTCGTGGCCTTCGGGGCCGAGGTCGCCAAGATCAAGGCGTCGAAGTGGCTCAACGAGAACGTGACGTACGTCGATCCGACCGGGGTCGAGATCGATCGCGAGCTGCTGCGCGCTGACCAGTCCGACACCCTCGACGCGTAGGGTGGTCCCGTGAACGAATACCGCGCCCAGAACTATCTCGTCCCGACGGTCGTCGAATCGTCCAACCGGGGCGAGCGAGCCTACGACCTCTACAGTCGACTGCTGCGCGAGCGGATCATCTTCCTGGGAACGCCGATTGACGACACCGTAGCCAACCTGATCTGCGCCCAGTTGCTCTTCCTCGAGTCCGAAGACCCTGACAAGGACATCAACCTCTACATCAACTCGCCCGGCGGCGACATCACGGGTCTGCTCGCCGTCTACGACACGATGAAGTACATCAAGCCCGACGTGTCGACCTTCTGCTTCGGCCAGGCGGCCTCGGCCGCGGCCGTCCTGTTGGGCGCTGGGGCCAAAGGCAAGCGCTACGCTCTGCCGCACGCGCGGGTCCTGCTGCACCAGCCTTGGGGCGGCGTGGGTGGACAGGCCTCGGACATCGAGATTCAGGCGCGTGAGATCTTGCGGATGAAGGACATGATCAACACGATGTTGTCCAACGACACCGGCCAGACGGTCGAGCGCATCACCAAGGACACCGATCGTGACTACATCATCGAGGCCCACGAGGCCGTCGAATACGGCCTGATCGACGAGGTGATCTCCGCTCGACCGTAGGTGCCGTATCAGGCGCGAGTCGCCTCGTAGGATGTTCCAGGCGGAGGTCGTGTCGGAGGAAACGTGGCAAAGTTTGGCGAAGGCAGCGACCTGATCAAGTGCAGCTTCTGCGCGAAGGGTCAAAAGCAGGTCAAGAAGCTCATCGCGGGACCCAGCGTGTACATCTGCGACGAGTGCATCGACCTGTGCAACGACATCATCGCCGACGAATTCGGCGATCGCCCCGAGTTCGTCTTGGACGAACTTCCCACGCCGCGCGAGATCTCGTCGTTCCTCGACGACTTCGTGATCGGACAGACCGACGCCAAGAAGATCCTGTCCGTCGCCGTCTACAACCACTACAAAAGGATCCAGTCAGGCCCGCTCCACGACGACGACGTCGAGGTCGCCAAGTCCAACGTTCTCTTGCTCGGTCCGACCGGCTGCGGCAAGACGTTCCTGGCCCAGACGCTGGCGCGGATGCTCAATGTTCCCTTCGCCATCGCCGACGCGACCGCCCTCACCGAGGCCGGCTACGTCGGCGAAGACGTGGAGAACATCCTGCTCAAGCTGCTGTCGGCCGCTGACTTCGACGTCAAGCGCGCCGAGCGCGGCATCATCTACATCGACGAGATTGACAAGATCGCGCGCAAGGCGGAGAACCCCTCCATCACGCGTGACGTGTCGGGCGAGGGCGTGCAGCAGGCGCTGCTCAAGATCCTCGAAGGCACGGTCGCCAGTGTGCCGCCCCAGGGCGGACGCAAGCACCCGCACCAGGAGTTCATCACCATCGACACGTCGAACATCCTGTTCGTCTGCGGTGGCGCGTTCTCCGGGCTCGAAGAGATCATCGAGCGGCGTCTCGGCAAGAAGTCGATGGGGTTCAACGCACCGGTGGAGTCGCGCCGGGCCGGCGACATCGAGCTCTTCCGCAAGGTGTTGCCTGAGGACCTCATGAAGTTCGGACTGATCCCGGAGTTCATCGGACGACTGCCCATCGTCGGCGCGGTCCAACAGCTCGACCGCGACATGTTGATCCGTGTGCTGACGGAGCCGAAGAACTCGCTGGTCAAGCAGTTCCGCCAGGTCCTGGCGATGGACGACGTGGACCTCATCATCGAGCCCGACGCGCTGGTGGAGATCGCCGACCTGGCGCTCGAGCGCGGCACCGGCGCACGCGGGCTGCGTTCCATCTTGGAGAACGTGTTGCTCGAGCCCATGTTCGACGTACCCGGACGCAGCGACGTGGTGCGCTGTGTGGTCACCGCCCAGGCCGTGCGCGAGCAGACGACGCCCGCGTACGAGCTGCGAAAGGCGACGAGGACCCGTCGCGCCAGCTAGCTCGTGCGGTTCTCTTCGTACGTCGACGCGCTGACCTGGCTGGAGTCGCACGTCGACTTCGAGCGCGTCGCGCCGAATCGTCAGGCCATCCCGACGCTCGAACCCGTTCGACAGACGCTGGGCCTCTTCGCCGAGCCTCAGCGCGACTACCAAACCATTCACGTCACCGGGACGAACGGCAAGGGCACGACCTCGACCCTGATTAGTGCGCTGCTGTCGCACACGGGACTGCGCGTCGGCACGTTCACGAGCCCGGACCTGCACTCCATCAATGAGCGCATCGCGGTCAATGGCGAACCCATCGATGACGACACGCTCATCTCCCTGTTGGGTCGTATGAGCGACGCGGAGTCCGCCAGCGAGGTGGAGTTGACCCGCTTCGAGCTCCTCACCGTGGGCGCCCTGTTGCACTTCTCAGACGAGGGGGTCGACGTCGCCGTCGTGGAGGTCGGAATGGGTGGGACCTGGGACTCGACCAACGTGATCGACGGCGACGTGGCTGTTCTGACCAACGTGGACCTCGATCACACGGCGGTGCTGGGCAACTCGGTGGCCGAGATCGCGAGCGACAAGGTGGGAATCTTCCGTCCCGATCAGGTGGCGGTGCTGGGCACGACCAACGCGATCGTGGTCGCGATCGCGCGGTCGCAGGCCCAGCGCCTGGGTACCACCCTGTGGGAGCTGGGTGTTGACTACGTCCTGGAGCGAAACGACCTGGCGGTGGGCGGGCGCGCCATCACCCTGCGCACGCCCTACGCCTCGTACGAGGAGATCCTCGTGTCCCTGCACGGCATCCACCAGGGTGTCAATGCGGCGACGGCCATCGCCGCCGCGGAGGCCTTCCTGGGCCGCGCCCTCGGTGACGTCGTCGTCGCCGCGTTGGCCCGCGCGCGAATGCCCGGGCGTACCGAACTCATTTCGCGAGCGCCCATGATCGTGGTCGACGGTGCGCACAATCCGGCGGGCATGCGCGCGCTCGCGGCGACGCTCGACGGCGCGTTCCACGTCGACGGTGAGCGGCGGTGCGTGATCGGCATGCTGAGCGGTCGCGACGTCGACGACATGGTGGCACCACTCGTCACGGTGGGCTTCACCGAGTTCCACTGTTGCGCGCCCCGCTCACCGCGCGCCGTGAGTGCCGCCGTCGTCGCGGCGGCGGTGCGACGCCAAGGAGCGATCGCCTTCGAGCACCCCAGCGTGGCCGCGGCGCTCGCCCACGCACGCGAACGCTCGACCGACGACGATCTCATCGTCGTCGCGGGCAGCCTCTACTTGGTCGCCGAGGTACGCGGCGACGTGCTGCACGTGGCGTCACGCCACCTCGACTAGGACTGTTAGATTTCTTCGTCGTGAACCGAACGCTCGTCATCGTCAAGCCCGACGCCGTCGAGCGTGGACTGATCGGTGAGATCATCGGTCGACTCGAGGCCAAGCAGCTGCGTGTCATCGAAGCCCAGCTAAGGGTCATAGACGCCGACACGGCGACGCGTCACTACGCCGAACACGAAGGTCGCGACTACTACGAGCGGCTCATGGAGTTCATCACGAGCGGTCCCTCCCTAGTCATGGTGGTCGAGGGCCCCGAGGACGCGTGGCACGTGGTGCGGGCAATGATGGGTGCCACCAATCCACTCGACGCGCTGCCCGGGACCATTCGTGGCGACTTGGCCCGTGAAACGGCTCGCAACCTCATTCACGGCTCTGATTCGGCAGAATCGGCCGTGCGCGAGATAGAGATCTTCTTCCCTCACCTGGGGTGATCGGCCGTCACTGGTCCCGGTGGCCGGTTGTGTCGTAGCCTGTGTGCGACACGTGGGTGTGCGCGGCGCTCCGATAAAGGGTTCGAATGGTTGACAATCGCTTTTCACTGCTTGGCCGGGACATGGCGGTCGACCTGGGCACGGCCAACACCCTGGTGTACGTGCGGGGGCGCGGGATCGTCCTCAACGAGCCCTCGGTGGTCGCCATCGACATCAAGGACGGCAAGCCGCTGGCGGTCGGGGCCGAGGCCAAGCGGATGATCGGCCGGACCCCGAGCAACATCCAGGCGATCCGCCCGCTGAAGGACGGCGTGATCGCCGACTTCGAGATCTGCGAGAAGATGCTGCGCTACTTCATCCATCGCGTGCACCAGCGCCGCTTCGCCAAGCCCCGAATGGTCATCTGCGTGCCCTCGGGCATCACGGGCGTCGAGCAGCGCGCCGTAATGGAGGCGGCCGAGTTCGCTGGCGCGCGCAAGGCGTACATCATCGAAGAGCCCATGGCGGCGGCCATCGGCGCGGGCCTACCGATCCACGAACCGAGCGGCAACATGATCGTGGACATCGGGGGAGGAACGACCGAGGTCGCCGTCATCTCACTCGGCGGCATCGTCACCAGTCAGTCGATCCGCGTTGGTGGCGACGAGTTGGACGAGGCGTTGGTGGCCTTCGTGAAGAAGGAGTTCCAGCTGGCGCTCGGTGAGCGCACCGCGGAGGAGATCAAGATCCAGTTGGGATCGGCCTACCCGCTCGAAGAGGAGCTGCGCGCCGAGATCCGCGGACGCGACCTGGTGACCGGGCTGCCCAAGACCGTCATCATCTCGACTGAGCAGATCCGCCAAGCGATCGAGGAGCCGGTGCAGGCCATCGTCGACGCGGTCAAGGTGACCCTGGACCGAACCCCGCCGGAGTTGTCGTCGGACCTGATGGAGCAGGGGATTGTCCTCACCGGCGGTGGAGCACTCCTGCACGGACTCGCGGCGCGCCTCGAGTTCGAGACCAATATGCCGATCATTGTCGCCGACGACCCGCTCAACTGCGTCGCGCTCGGCTCGGGCATGTGCCTGGAGGAACTCGACGCGTTCTCGCGCATGCTAAAGACCAGCCCGACGCGCTAGCCGGTGGCCACCAGTCGTTCGCGCCGGCGACTGTGGACCTACGGTGCCACGGTGGCCCTCGTGGTCGCCATCCTCTACACCACCGGTGGTGTGGTCTCGGGTCTGCGCACGACGGCCAATCTGGTGGTCACGCCCTTCAGTTGGAGCGTGAACGCGGTGGCGCGCCCGCTAGGTCACCTCTTCGCGGGAGCCGTCAACTACTCCGACGTCGTCGCCCAGAACGAGAAGCTGCGCTACGAACTCGGACAGGCCCGTCTCCAGGCGGACGAGCACTGGGCCCTCGAGCGACAGCTCCAAGAGATGACGACCGAACTCAACGTTCCCTTCGTGGGCGGGCTCACCATGGTGGCGGCCCAGGTGACCACGCTGTCGCCGACGAGCTTCGCGGCGACCGTGGACATCTCAAAGGGTCGCAATGACGGTGTCCTCTCCGGCATGCCAGTGGTGGCCAATGGTGGGCTCATCGGCACCGTGATCTCGACCACGCCCCACGGGGCGACCGTGCGACTCATCAGTGACGTGAACTCCTCCGTGGGGGTCACCTTCGGTCACGGCACCACGTCGCTCGTCGTGAGCGGCAAGGGGGTCAACAACGGACTCGGAGCCTCGTCGGTGCCGTTAGCCACGGCGTTGCGGCCGGGGACGCTGCTGAGCACGGACGGGCTCTCCGGCGGGCTCTTCCCGCCGGGGCTGCCCGTGGCGCGGGTGACGACGATCTCGCTGACCCCGGGGGCAGCCACCTACGACGTCGCTCTACGGCCGAGTGCCGACCTGCGCCACGTGTTGTACGTCGACGTGATTTTGTGGGAGCCGTCCACGTGAGTCGCGCCCTCGTGCCGCTGACTGTGGTGTCGCTCATCATCGTCGGAACGCAACTGGCCATCTTCACGTCGTTGCGCGTGGCTGGGGTCGTGATCATGTTGGTGTGGTTGTGGCCCTTGGTCATTGGGCTGGCCGGTTACACGGCACTGGGCATCGCCGCGGGCGTGGTCGCGGGACTGTTCTTCGACACGCACGCCTCGACGCCCTTCGGCCTCAGCGTGCTGGTGGGTGTGACGCTCGCCTACGGCGCCTCGCGCCTCGGCCGCGAAGGCATAGGTGACCTGGACTCGGCGGCGTGGTGGGTCACGCCACTGCTGTGCGCACTCGGCGGATTCGTCGCTCCGGTGTTGTTCGTGGCCTTTGGCCTATTGACACTCAACGACGGACTGTGGCGCGGCAGTTTGCTCGCCGCGATGGTCGTGAACGCTGTCGCCTTCTTGGTGCTGGCGCGCCCGATGGCGAGGGTGGCGCAATCAGTGGGGCGGTTGGGCGAGCGTTCGCGTCGATGAAGGGATCGTGGCGCGACCGCAAGACCGGCTCGGTGTTCTCGCGCCTCTGGCGCCCGTGGGTGTCGCTCAACCCGTTTCGTGGTCGTGGACGGACCATCAACGAGTCGCGACCGGTGGGTATCCGCGACCTCGTCGTCGGGCCCGACGTGGTCAAGGTGCGGCCCGAACGGCGTTGGCGGATCATCGGCGGGTTCTTCGCGCTGCTGTTCGTCCTGTTGATCGGGCGTCTCTTCGTGCTGCAGATCCTCAATCACGCGACGTCGGTCGCGACGGTGCGCAACAACTCGCTGCGACCGACGACCATCCCGGCACCGCGCGGCTACATCGTCGACCGCCACGGCCACCCTCTGGTCGACAACGTCACCACTACCGAGGTTCAACTCTCACGCGCCGAGGCGTCGCTCGACCCGTCGATCAAGGGCGCGCTGTCCTCGCTGACCGGCATCAGCGTGGCCCAGATCAACCTCGATCTCAACAACGTCCAGTACTCGCCGTACCAGCCCGTGCCCATCATGCGCAGCGCAACGCCGACGGTGGTTCAGTACCTCAAGTTGCACCCCAGGGAGTTCCCCGGGGTCTCGGTGCTCGACGTGACCAAACGCACCTACCCAAACGGGGGCAGCGTGGCTAGCCAGGTCCTGGGTTACGTCGGTCCGATCACCGGGGCGGAGGTCGCTGCCCACCCTAACCAGGGGTACCAACTCGACTCGTCCATCGGCAAGACCGGCATCGAGGCGTACTACGAGCAGTACCTGCGTGGACGAAACGGGACCCGCACCATCGAGGTGGACGCCGCCGGCAACATCATCGGCGCGGTCAAGACCGTCGCGGCCATTGGCGGGGACACCGTCGAGCTCAACATCGACCAAGGACTGCAACGCGCGCTCGACAGTTACCTGGCCAACGGCATCCTGCGCAATCGGGCGTCGATCGACCCGCGCTCGGGTCGGCACCCGCCGTCGATCAACGGTGCGGCGGTCGTACTCGATCCCAACACCGGCGCGGTGCTGGCTATGTCGAGCTACCCCTCCTTCAATCTCAACTCCTTCGTCAATGGGCTCACCGAGTCCACGTTCCGACAGCTGCTGTCGGTGGGCGCGTTCAACAACTACGCGATCCAGGGCCTCTACACGCCGGGCAGCACCTTCAAGTTGGCGTCGGCGACCGCCCAGATGCAGACCGGCATCCTGTCACCCAACGCCGTCGTCGACGACACGGGCAGCTTCAAGATTCCCGGCTGCCGCCAGGTCGGCACCGGTATCTGCATCTTCCACGACGACGAGACTGCCGGCAGCGGACTGATCAACCTGCCCGAGGCGCTGACGCGCTCGTCGGACTATTACTTCTACAACCTCGGCTACCTCTTCTGGGCCCACCGCGGTCAGTACGGGACTACGCCGATCCAGAACGTCGCGGCGCACTACGGACTCGGCCAGTACACCAACATCGACCTGCCCAACGAGGTCCAGGGCCGGGTCGACTCACTCGCGGTGCGTCAGGCGCTGCACGCCGCGGCCCCGAAGGCCTTCCCAACCGTGTCCTGGTTCACCGGCGACAACGTGGAGATGGCCTTCGGCCAGGGCACCACCGCGGTCACGCCCATCGAACTGGCGACGGCCTACGCCACCTTCGCCAACGGCGGCACGCGCTACACCCCCGAGGTGGCCGCGGCGGTCCTCGACCCGCACGGCAAGGTGATCGAGCGCTACGGACCGCGCGTGGTCGACCACGTCTCGCTGCCCCCGCGGGTGCGCGACCCCATCCTGGCGGGCCTCACCGGGGTCATCGACAACCCGTACGGGACTGCGTACTCCACCTTCCACAGCATCATCAACTTCTCGCTGAGCAGCTTCCCGCTCGCCGGCAAGACCGGCACCGCGACCAACCCCGGCAACAAAGAACCCAACTCGTGGTTCGTCGGCTTCGGACCGACCTACCACCCCAAATACGTCGTGGTGTGCGTGATCGACCAGGGTGGTTACGGCGCGGACGCCGCTGCGCCGATCGTCGCCGAGACCTTCAACTACCTGGTGGCGCACCCCATCACCCCGGTGACACTGCCGGCCTCGCAGCGGACACACTCGACGACCACCACGACCACGAAGTCGCAAGGTTGAGCCCTCGGCGAGTAACCTGGCTGCAAGAGCGCGGCACGCTGAAGGCAACGCGCGAGAATAACGCCGCGGGGGCGCGGTCCCAAGCCCCGGCCCCGCTCATCGAGGACACCGTGGTTGACGCCAGACATCTGACCAGTGCTTTAGCCCCGGAGTTCGCACTCGACGCCCTCAGCGCCCTCACCCTTAACCCCGACCCCACTGGACGCGCCGCGTCCGTGGCAGTCACCCCTCGTGGCGGCCCTCGCCACTCCACACCGAACGCAAGGAGTTCTCGTCGTGATCGACGACCCGACCAACCCCACACCCACCCCGACACCCCCTCCCCCTAGCCCCCGAGTCGGCGACACCCGCCCCGCGCCGCGCATTGGCGACACCCGACCGGGCGCGCCTTCGACGCCGCCGTCGACCAACGGCGCCGCGCCAAGCCGGCGGCGCCGCGGGGGACGCGGACGCGGCTCGGGACAGGGCAACCGTCCGCCCGCCAGTCGCGCCGCCGACACCCCGGTCGAGGCCTCCGCGCCCGACGGCGCCGCCGAGGGCAGCCGCAGCCGCGGACGGCGCCGTCGCGGCTCCGAACGGCGCGAGCGCGCCCAAGGCCGGTACCTGATGTGCGTGCACACCACCGCCAACGCCACCCATATCGCGACCCTCGAGGGTCGCTCGATGGTCGAGTACATCGTGGCCAAGGCCGCCGACGAGACCAACCAGATCGACGGCAACATCTACGTCGGGCGGATCCAGAACGTGCTGCCCGGCATGGAGCTGGCCTTCGTGGACATCGGCATCCCCAAGAACGCCGTGCTCTATCGCGGTGACGTGACCTTCGACCAGGACGACCTGGAGGGCCGCTCGGTGGGCGACCGACGCATCGAGCAGATGATCCGCTCGGGCCAGACGGTTGTGTGCCAAGTCACGAAGAACGCCATCGGCGCCAAGGGGGCGCGCCTGACCCAGGAGGTCTCGATTCCCGGGCGCTTCGCGGTGCTGGTGCCCAACTCGGCCACGGTGGGCATCTCCAAGCGCCTGCCCGACGGCGAGCGCCGCCGACTGCGCAAGATCATCGACGACGTCAAGCCCGCGCGCCACGGTGTCATCATCCGCACGGCGGCCGAGGGCGTCAGCGCCGAGGACCTCGCGCGCGACGTGACGTCACTGGCCGAGAAGTGGGCGGCCATCGAGGCCGAAGTCGCCAAGTCGAACCAGCCGCGCCTGGTGTACCGCGACCTGGACCTGGCCGTGCGGGTGCTGCGCGAGGAGCTCAACGACGACTACCGCGGGGTCATCATCGACGACCAGGTGCTCTTCGACAAGGTGCGCGAGTACGTGATGGCGGTCAACCCCGAGCTGGCCGACCGCATCGAGTACTACGAGCGCGACGCCGAGGACCTGCCGCTCTTCGAGCGCTACTTCGTGCACGAGCAGCTCCACCGGGCCCTGGACCGCAAGGTGTTCCTGCCCTCGGGCGGCTCGCTGATCATCGAGCGCACCGAGGCGCTGACCGTCATCGACGTCAACACCGGCAAGAACGTGGGCTCGACCAACCTGGAAGAGACCGTCTTTCGCAACAACCTGGAGGCGGCCGAGGAGGTCGCGCGCCAGCTGCGTCTGCGCGACATCGGCGGCATCATCGTGATCGACTTCATCGACATGGAGTCCAAGCCCAACCGAGAGGCCGTGGCCTCGGCGCTGCGCCAGGCGCTCTCGCGCGACAAGACGCGCACCCAGGTGTTCGACATCTCCGAGCTAGGCCTCGTCGAGATGACGCGCAAGCGCGTCAACGAGGGGCTATTGGAGTCCGTGTCGACCGTGTGCACGGTCTGCGACGGCCGCGGATTCCTGGTCTCGACCGGCCTCTAGGACTCTGATGATCGCGCCGTCGGCTACTATGGACACCTTATGTACGCCGTCATTCGAGTAGGCACGTCCCAGGAGCGGGTGACCGAGGGCCAAGTGGTCCGCGTCGACCTGCGCCCCGAAGAGGTCGGCTCGGCCGTCACCTTCGAGCCCGTCCTGCTGGTCGACGGCGACTCGGTGGTCGCCGGTCCCGCCCTCAAGGGCGCGTCGGTCACCGGTACCATTCTGGGTGACGAGAAAGGGCCGAAGATCCGCGCCCTGACGTACAAGCCCAAGTCGCGCCAGCGTCGCCGCTGGGGTCACCGTCAGAAGTACACGAGCGTCGAGATCACCAAGATCTCGCCCACGGCCTAAGGAGCAACGATGTCCAAGACGAAGGGCGGCGGCTCCACACGCAACGGTCGCGACTCCAACGCCCAGCGCCTGGGCGTCAAGGTGTTCGACGGTACGTCAGTTACGCCAGGGAGCATCATCGTGCGCCAGCGCGGCACCCGGTTTCATCCGGGTCGCAACGTGGGCCTCGGTAAGGATGACACCCTGTTCGCGCTCGCCGAGGGAACCGTGAAGTTTGGCTACCGCGGCGGCCGAAAGCTGGTCGACGTTCTCGTCGATTAGGCTTTCCTCCTAAATACAAACGACCCCCGGGCTCGCGCCCGGGGGTCGTTTGTTTGTTGACGAGACGTCAGCCCTTGACGGCCTTCTTGAAGGTCGACCCGATCGAGACCTTCGGCGCCGTGGAGGCCGCAACCTGGATGGGCTCGCCGGTCTGGGGATTACGAGCCGTGCGAGCCTTGCGGTTGACACGCTCGAAGGACAAGAAGCCCGACAGCACGATCTTCTCGCCATTGGACACGCCGCGAACGACGACGTCCTCGAAGGACTTCAGGACCTCTGCGACCGTGTTCTTGGCCGCCCCACTCTCGGCAACAATTGCATCTACCAACTCGGCCTTGTTCACCGGTCAACTCCTCTTCTTTTTTGGACAACGGCCGGGCGATCTCCCGGCCACCAAACCCATCTTTATCGCCAAAGCCCTGAAAATAGGGGATTTCTCAGGACTCTCGCAGACTCGCGGTTCTACGAGAATTATAAAATACCTGGTCAAGATCAGTTTCACTGACACCGGAGAGGCGCCCTCAACAGGTCGCGGGCCTACCATGGGCCCATGGAACCCATAAATCGCCAGCGTTTGACGGCTCTCGCGGCCCGCGAGCGCGATCACTATCAGGCGCGCAACCCCCAGAGTCGCGCGCTGCATCAAGACGCCCGCCACCTCTTCGCACGGGTCCCGATGACTTGGATGAACAAGTGGGCCGGTGGGTTCCCACTGGGCTTTTCTAAAGCCCGTGGCGCGATGATCACCGACCTGGACGGCCACGAACTCGTCGACTTCGCCTTGGGCGACACCGGCGCGATGGCCGGTCACTCGCCGGCGCCCTTGCTGCGGGCGTTGGACGAGCGTGTCGCGCGCTTGGGTGGCATCACGACGATGCTGCCGACCGAGGACGCCGAGTGGGTGGGCGCGGAGCTGACCCGCCGCTTCGGGCCCACCCAGTGGTCCTTCACGCTGTCGGCCACGGACGCGAACCGGTGGCTGCTGCGCCTGGTGCGACTGGTGACCGGTCGGCCCAAGATCCTCGTCTTCTCCTACTGCTACCACGGCTCGGTCGACGAGACCTTCGTGGTCGTCGACGACCAGGGCCGCGCGGTGTCGCGCTCGGGCAACGTCGGGGCGGCGGTGGATCCGGCGACGACGACGCGGGTCGTTGAGTTCAACGACCTGGCCGCGCTCGAGCGTGAGCTGGGCCACCGCGACGTCGCGGCGGTGTTGACGGAGCCCGCGCTCACCAACGTGGGCATCGTGCTGCCCGAGCCGGGGTTCTTGGAGGGCGTGCGCCGTCTCTGTGACGAGACCGGCACTCTGTTGATCCACGACGAGACGCACACCTTCTCGGCCGGACCCGGTGGGGCGACGAAGCGCTGGGGGCTGCACCCCGACGCGGTCACCATTGGCAAGTCCCTGGGCGGCGGAGTGCCGTGCGGCGCGTACGGACTCTCCGAGGAGTTGGCGGCGCGCGTGGGCGCGGCGGTCGAAGACGGCGCCGACATCGTCGACGTCGGGGGAGTCGGTGGGACCCTCGCGGGTAACGCCATGAGCCTGGCCGCCATGCGCGCGGTGCTCGGCGAGGTGCTGACGGACGAGGCCTTCGAGCACATGGAGGAACTCGCGACTCTCTTCACCGCGGGCGTCACCGACGCCATCACCGCCCACGCGCTGGACTGGTCGATCAGCCAGTTGGGGGCGCGCTGTGAGTACCGCTTCGCGGCTCCGGCACCGACCAGCGGCGGCGACTCGGAGAAGTCAGCCGACCCCCTGCTCGAGGACTTCCTGCACCTCTTCGGCGTCAACCGCGGCGTCGTGTTGACCCCGTTCCACAACATGGCCCTGATGTGTCCGGACACGACGGCCGAGCACGTGGCGACGCACACGCAGATCTTCGATCAGGCCCTGGGCGAACTGCGCGCCTAGGGGATTTTCGGCCCCCTCGTAGGATTGGGTCATGTCCTCGTTCGTTGACTCGGCGCAACTGCACGCCAAGGCCGGCGACGGCGGCGCGGGGTGCGTGAGCTTTCGGCGCGAGGCCCACGTGGCCAAAGGTGGCCCCGACGGCGGTGACGGCGGGCGCGGCGGCGACATCTGGCTGGTGGCCAGCGCCAATCACGCCTCGCTGCTGAACTTTCGTGACCACCCTTTCCGACGCGCGTCCGACGGCGCCCACGGCAGTTCGAAGCGCGCGCACGGCGCGCGCGGAGCTGACGTCGAGGTCCTCGTGCCGGTGGGCACCGTGGTACACGACCGCAACGGCGAGGTCCTGGTCGACCTGGCCGGACCGGGCGACCGGTGGCGCTGCGCCGAGGGTGGCCTCGGCGGGGCGGGCAACGCCCGATTCCTCTCCAACCGGCGGCGGGCCCCGGCGTTCGCCGAACAGGGCGAGCGCGGCGAGGAGCGTTGGTACGACCTGGAGTTGAAGCTCCAGGCCGACGTGGCCTTGATCGGCTTTCCCAACGTTGGAAAGTCCACGCTCATCGCGGCCGTGTCCGCGGCCCGACCCAAAATTGCTGACTATCCCTTCACGACCCTCCAGCCTCACCTGGGTGTGGTGCGTGTCGGGGCGCGCCGGGGCCGGCCCGACGACGCGACCGAGTTCGTGGTGGCCGACATCCCCGGTCTCATCGAAGGTGCGGCCGAGGGCCGCGGGCTCGGTCACGACTTCCTGCGTCACGTGGAGCGCGCGCGGGTTCTGTGCGTGCTGCTGGACCTGTCGGCGAGCGCGCCCATGGACCCCGGGGCCCAGCTCGAGGTTCTTCTGCGCGAGCTGGGTGACTACCAAGCCGATCTGCTGACCCGTCCGCGGGTGGTGGTGGGTTCCAAGGGTGACGTTGCCGACCGCGAGATCGACGGTGTGGCAACGATCTCGGCGGTCACCGGCGCGGGGGTCGATCAGCTGGTCGCCACTTGGGCCGGACTGGTGGCCGCGGCGCGCCGCGAGGACGCTCTGGTGGCCGAGCGAGCGGTGGTCGTGCATCGCCCCGTGCCCGAGGAGATCACCGTGGAGCATCACGGCGCGAACGCGTGGACGGTGGCGGGCAGGCCGGCGCTGCGCGCGGTTCGCCTCAATGATTTGACCGACGACGAGGCGTTGGCCGAGGTGGTCCGGCGGCTGCGCGACTTGGGCGTCGATCGTCTGCTGGCGCGCGCCGGCGCGCGCGATGGCGACGTGGTGAGCGTCGGCCCGCTCACCTTCGAGTGGTTCCGCGACGACGGGGGTGCGGGGCTCGATCGCGACCACCACCGAACGACGCGACGTGAGCGACTTGCGCGGCACGGTCGCCTCGACACCGGTGACGGCGATGACGACGCGTAGCGTCGTCGTCAAGGTCGGCACGTCGTCGGTCACTGACGCCACGGGCGGCGTGGACTTGGGCGTGCTGGACTCGCTGGCCCGCGATGTCGTGGCGCTGCGCGCCGAGGGGTGGCTGGTGGTACTCGTCACCTCGGGGGCCATCACCGCCGGGTGGGCCGAGGTCGGCGCTGGGCGGCCGCGCCCCAACGACGCCGTGACCCTCCAGGCGGTGTCCGCCGTCGGTCAGCCGCTGCTCATGCACGCCTGGCGTGACGCATTCGCCGCGGCGGGGTCGCCGGTGGGACAGGTGCTGCTCGCGCCGCTCGACTTCTCGCACCGCGGTCAGTACCTGCACGCGCGCGACACGCTCAGTGCTCTGAACTCGCTTGGTGTGGTGCCGGTGGTGAACGAGAACGACGCCGTCGCCGACGAGGAGATCCGATTTGGCGACAACGACCGGCTCGCCGCCCTGGTGGCCAACCTGGTCGCAGCGTCGCATTTGGTTCTCTTGACCGACACGGAGGGACTGCTCACTGCCGATCCGCGGTTGGACGACACGGCGACATTGATCGAAGTGGTCACTGCCTTCGACGCGGACCTCGTGGGAGTGGCCGGAGCCAGCCGCTCGGGCGTTGGCAGCGGGGGCATGGCGTCGAAACTGGCCGCGGCGCGCATGGCCACGTGGTCGGGCGTGACGACCGTTATCGCGCCGGCGCGCGCTGCGCAGCCGCTTCGCCAAGCACTCGAAGGCGCGGCCGGCTCGGGTACGACCTTCACCGCACGAACGACGCGACTCTCGGCGCGCAAGGCCTGGATCGCATTCGCGCTCTCGAGCCGGGGGGTCCTGCGCGTGAATGAGGGTGCACGCCGGGCGCTCGAGCACGACGGGCGCAGCCTGCTGCGCGTCGGCGTGACCGCGCACGAGGGCGACTTCGTCGAGGGCGACGCGGTCGAGGTCGTGGGTCCCCAGGGCGAGGTGGTGGCCAAGGGTCTCGTCCGCGTGGGCGCGGAGGACTTCGATGAAGGCGACGTCGTCGTCGTGCACCGCGACGACCTGGTCCTGCTTCAGTGACCCCGAAGTCGCTCCGTTACGCTTGACGCGTGAGTGAGAGCGCGCTGGACGTCCAGGGTCGCGCCGTGCGCGAGGCCGCGCGGGTGCTGGCCCAGGCCAGTGACGAACAGCGCCGCGGGGTCCTGCGCCACGTCGCCGAGCGACTCGAAGCGACCCAGGAGGAGCTCCTGGCCGTCAACGCGGCCGAGGTGGACGCCTACGTCGAGTCCGGACCGGGTCGAGACCGCCTGACGCTGACATCGGCGCGCGTCGCCGCGATGGCTGAGGCGCTGCGCGAACTGGCCAGCGCTCCGGACCCGCTCTACGAGACGCTGGACCATGACGTGCGGCCCAGCGGGCTGCGCGTGGAGAAGATGCGGGTCCCGTTGGGCGTGATCGGCGTGGTCTACGAGAACCGGCCGAACGTGACCTGTGATGTGGCGGGGCTGTGCGTGCGCAGCGCGAACGCCGCCTACCTGCGCGGCTCGTCGTCGGCCGCGTCCACCAATGCATTCCTGGTGGACCTCTGGCACGACGCGCTGGAGAAGGAAGGGCTGCCGCGCGACGCGGTCGCCCTGGTCGCTGACCCCAGTCACGCCACGGCCGTTGAGTTCATGCAGATGACGGACGTGCTGGACTGCCTGATCCCGCGCGGCGGTCCGAGTCTCATCGCCGCGATGCGCGAACACGCCCGGGTGCCCTACGTCCTCGACGGCGACGGCAACTGCCACGTCTTCGTCGACGCGTCGGCCGACCTGGCCATGGCCGAAGCCATCGTGGTGAACGCGAAGACCTCGCGCCCCGGCGTCTGTAACGCGGCTGAGACCCTGATCGTACACCGCGACGTCGCACCCGCCCTGTTGCCGGCCCTGGCCGCGGCGATGCCCGAGGTCGAACTGCGCGCCGATGACGCGGCGCGGGCGTTTCTGCCGGACGCCACGCCCGTGACCGAAGATGACTACGAGCGCGAGTTCCTGGACCTGATCATGGCGGTCAAGACGGTGGACTCGCTGGACGAGGCGATCGCCCACGTCGCGCGATACGGCACCGGCCACTCCGAGGCCATCGTCACGCGCGACTCGGAGAACGCCGAGGCGTGGGTGCGCCGCGTGGACGCGGCCGCCGTGCTGGTCAACGCCTCGACGCGCTTCATTGACGGTGGTGAGCTGGGACTCGGGGGCGAGGTCGGCATCTCGACGCAGAAGTTGCACGCGCGCGGCCCGATGGGCCTGCGCGAGTTGACCTGTCTGAAGTGGGTCGTGCACGGGGAGGGACAGGTCCGGTGAATCTCAATCCGCGCGAGGAGCTCGCCGAGCGTCTCGGTCTCGACCGCGTGCCGCCCGTGCACTTCGACTCGCCGGGCGACGTCCACGCGCGCCTGGCCGCCCACGACTACCTGAGCGATGAAGCCATCGCCTCCGTGACCTACCTGGCCGATCAATTGGCCAAGCCGGTACTCATTGAAGGCCCGGCCGGCACCGGCAAGACCGCGCTGGCGCGCGCCGTGGCCGACGCGGCCGGTGCGCGACTTATCCGTCTGCAGTGCTACGAGGGCCTGGACGAGTCCAAGGCCTTGTATGAGTGGAACTACCGCAAGCAGCTTCTACGCATCCAGGCCGGGCGCAGCGAGGCGGCCGGTGCCGAAGAGTGGACCGCGCTCGAAGAGGACATCTTCGCCGAAGAGTTCCTCCTCACTCGGCCACTACTCGAGGCGATCCGCGCGACCGACCCGGTGGTGTTGCTGATCGACGAGGTCGACCGCGTCGAGCTCGAGACCGAAGCGTTGTTGCTCGAGATCCTCTCGGAGTACCAGGTGTCGATTCCGGAGCTGGGCACGATGCGCGCCCACCAGATCCCGATGGTCTTTCTCACCTCGAACAACACCCGAGAGCTCTCCGAGGCGCTGAAGCGACGCTGCCTGTACCTGCACATCGGGTACCCGACGGTCGAGCGCGAGCGCGACATCATCCTCCAGCGCGTGCCGGGGATCTCGACCGCGCTGGCCGAGCAGATCGCGCGCGTCGTGCGCAGCCTGCGGGGCATCGACCTGAAGAAGGCGCCCTCGGTCTCTGAGACACTCGACTGGGCCCGCACTTTGGTGATCCTGGGGCGCGACGAGATCGGCAACGCGGACGCCGTCGCCACGTTGCACATCCTGCTCAAGTACCAGAGCGACATCGATCGGGCCACCAAGGAACTGCTCAGCGGTCCGCGGACCGTTGCTTAACCTTCTCAACGACTTCGTCGGCGAGCTGCGCGCCGCGGGCCTCCCGGTGAGCATGAGCGAGCACGTCGACGCGGCGCGCGCGATCGAGGTCATCGACCTCACCGATCGTTCGTTGCTCCGCGACAGCCTGGCCGCGACGCTGGTGAAAGACGGCGACCACCTGGCGACCTTCTACACCGCCTTCGACATCTTCTTCGCGACGCGCTCCCTCGAGTCGGCGAGTGACCTATTGGACGAGGCGGGTGGCGCTCAGACCATCGACGGCGGGGCTGGGGCCGAGCGCCAGGGACGGCAACGCGGCGAAGGTTCCGGGGCGTCCTCGCTGTCGGCTCAGGAGCTGTTCGATCTCATCTACCGGGCCCTGCGCGACGGGGACCGCGCCGAGCTGGCCCGCGCGGCCGCCGAGTCGGTGACACGTTTCGCCGGCATGGAACCCGGTCGTCCGGTCGGCGGGACCTACTACCTGTACCGCACGCTGCGCAGCCTGGATCTGGAGACGATGGAGCGTCGCCTCACGTTGCGCGTCGGCGACAAGTCCGACGAGCTCGACGCACGCCTCGCCCGCGACGAGGCCCACGCCCGGGTCGAGGCCCTCAAGCGCGAGATCGAGCGGGTGATCCGCGAACGACTCGTGGCCGACCGCGGCGCCGAGGCGCTAGCGCGTTCGGTGCGACGGCCACTGCCCGAGGACCTCGACGTGATGCACGCCAATCGCGAGGAGATGGCCCAACTCGAGCGAGCCCTGCGCCCGCTCAGCCGCAAGCTGGCGGTACGCCTGGCGCGCCGGCGTCGCCGGCGCCACCGCGGGCCGGTGGACCTGCGCCACACGGTGCGTCGCAGCCTGTCGACCGGTGGCGTGCCGCTCGACCTGCGCTTCAAGCCCCCGCGCCCGGCCAAGCCCGAGATCGTGGTCATCGCCGACGTCTCAGGTTCGGTCGCCTCCTTCGCGCGCTTCACGCTCCACCTGGTTCACGCCATCAGCTCGCAGTTCTCCAAGGTGCGCAGCTTCGTCTTCATCGACGGCCTCGACGAGGTGACCGCACTCTTCGAGGGCGTCGACGACCCGGCCGACGCCGTCGCGCGCATCAACGCCGAGGCCGACGTCGTGGCCTTCGACGGGCACTCGGACTACGGACGGGCCTTCCTCACCTTCCACGAAGGCTTCGCCGAGCAGCTGACGCGACGTTCGACCGTGCTGGTGCTGGGCGACGCGCGCAACAACTACCACCAGGCGCACGCCGAGGTCCTGGCCGACCTGCGCTACCGCGCCAAGGCGCTCTACTGGCTCAACCCAGAGCCCGAGAGCTACTGGAACAGCGGCGACTCGATCATCTCGCAGTACGCGCCCTACTGCGACCGGGTGATCGAGTGCCGCACCCTGCGCCAACTGGAGGCCTTCGTCGGGGGCCTCACGTGACCTGGGCGACGCAGCCACCGCCGGGATTCAAGACGGTCGACGACGTCGCGAAGGGAACTCGGCTCGTGCTGATTCGCCACGGTGAGGCCGAGTGCAACGCGCGTGGCCTGATTGGCGGACCACTCGGGTGCAGCGGACTGACCGATCTGGGGCGCGCTCAGGCCGGCGCGCTGGCCGAGCGCCTGGTGCGCACGCGCGACTTCGACGACGTGACCGCTCTCTACACCTCGGTGCTGCCGCGCGCGATCCAGACCGCGGAGTTGCTGGCGCCGGGCCTACCCGCCGGGCTGACCGCGGTCGCCGACTGCGACCTGTGCGAACTGCACCCCGGGGAGGCCGATGGTCTCACGTGGCAGGAGTTCGTCGACCGCTTCGGCGTTCCGGATTGGGCGAACGATCCCAGCGTGCCTCTGGCGCCGGACGGTGAGTCCTGGACCGGTTTCTACGAGCGCTGCACCAACGCCTTCGAGCGATTGGTAGCGACTCACCCCGGCGAACGGGTGGTCCTCGTTGTGCACGGCGGCGTGGTGGAGCAGGCGATGAAGTCAGTTTTGGACGTGCAACCGGGGGACCGACTGCGACTGATGACCCGGAACTGTTCGATGACCGAGATCGAGTACGACGGCGACAGTGTTCGCCTACTGCGCTACAACGACGTGGCGCCGCTGCCGGCCGCGTAGTCGCGCAGGTACTCGGCCACGTGAAAGGCCATGTCGAGGCTCTGAGTCGCGTTCAGTCGCGGGTCACAGATCGAGGTGTAGTTGAGCTCGAGGTCCGCTTCGTCGAGTCGGGCTCCGCCTCCCAGGCACTCGGTTACGTTGTCGCCGGTCAGTTCGACGTGTAAGCCGCCGGGCCAGGTGCCCAGCGCCTGGTGGACCGCGAAGAACTGCGCGGTCTCGGCCAGGATGTCGTCGAAGTGGCGCGTCTTCTTGCCGCCGACGGCGTAGAAGGTGTTGCCGTGCATGGGGTCGCAGGTCCACAGTTCGTGGCGTCCTTCGTCGCGCAGCCGTTCGACCAGGGGCGGGAGCGTCTGGCCGATCAGTTCTTGGCCCATGCGCGAGATGAGCGTCAGGCGCCCGGGGGTGTTCTCGGGATTGAGCACCTCGGCGAGCGCCAACAGCTCGTCGACGTCCATGGTCGGACCCACCTTGAGGCCGAGGGGGTTGCCGACGCCGCGCACGAACTCCACGTGGGCGCCATCGAGCTGGCGGGTGCGGTCGCCGACCCACAGCATGTGCGCCGAGCAGTCGTACCAGTCGCCGGTCAGCGAGTCGCGCCGGGTGAGCGCCTGCTCGTAGGGCAGGATCAGCGCCTCGTGGCTGGTGTAGAAGTCGACGCCCTGCAGCGACGAGTCGTCGTGCAGGTCGATCCCGCACGCGCGCATGAAGGCCAGGGCCCGCTCGATCTCGTCGGCCAGCATCGCGTAGCGCTTGCCCTCGAGCGAGTTGGCGACGAACTCCTGGTTCCACGCGTGGACCCGGTTGAGCGCGGCGAAGCCGCCCGTGGTGAACGCGCGCAGGAGGTTGAGCGTGGCCACGCTCTGGTGGTAGGCGGCCAGCATGCGCTCCGGGTCGGGTCGTCGGCTCTCGGGCGTGAAGTCGTCGCCGTTGACGATGTGGCCGCGGAAGGACTCCAGGCGCACACCGGCGCGCTCCTCGAAGTCCGCGGTGCGCGGCTTGGCGAACTGCCCGGCGATGCGCCCCACCTTGATCACCGGTACGCCGACGGCGTAGGTGAGCGCCACCGCCATCTGCAGGATGATCTTGAGTTTGTCGCGGATGGCGTCGGCCGAACCCTCGTCGAAGGACTCGGCGCAGTCGCCGGCCTGGAGGAGGAAGGCCTGTCCCTCGCTGGCGTCAGCCAGGTGCTGGCGCAGTCGACGGGCCTCGCCGGCGAAGACCAGGGGAGGGCGACGGGCGAGTTCGAGCTCCACGCGAGCCAGGTGCGCTTCGTCGGGCCAGTTCGGGCTCTGGGTGATCGGGCGAGCGCGCCACGACGCGGGGTCCCACGTGCTCGGACGCGTCTCCATCGTTCAAGCGTACGGGTTCACCGGGCGCGACAACAATCGCCGCGTAATCTGGCCGACGTGCCCCCTCGACGTGTCGGCCTGTTCGGGGGCACCTTCAATCCGCCGCACCGCGGCCACGTGGCCGTGTTGCGCGCCGCGGCCCAGATGGGACTCTTCGACCTGCTGGAGGTGACCGTCGCCGGTGACCCCTACCAGAAGCGTGACCGCGGTGACCTGATGCCCGCGGACCAACGACTGGAGATGGCCGTCGCCGCGTTCGCGCACCTGCCCCTGGTGGAGGTCTCGGACCGCGAACTGCGTCGCGAGGGACCCACGTACACGATCGACACCGTGCGCGAGTTGCTCGACGCCGGTGACGTCGTTGACCTCATCGTGGGCGCGGATCTCGCTGACCAGTTGGACAGCTGGCACGACGCCGAGGAGCTCTCGCGCCTGGTGCGCGTGGGTGTGGTGCCGCGCCCGGGCGGCGAGGGCAAGTTGGCATCGGGTTGGCGCGGCTACGAGATCGCGATGGACCCGGTCGACCTGTCCAGCACGTTCATTCGTGATCTGTCACCGACGCAGGACGATCTCGCCCAATTCCTTCCCGACGAGATCATTCCGCTCTACCAGAGCTACCGGGGCTAGAGTTCGTGCGTAATGGCGGTCCGAGCCTTCGACCTGAGCGCACCCCAGTCGACCCGACTGACGGCCCCACCGGCGCCCCGCCGTCGCCAAGACATTCGCCGGGCGCGCCAGCGCTGGGCGATCGTCGGCTTCGTCTCACTGGTCACCCCCTTCGCCGCGGCGATGATCGTGTTGGGAGCATCGCACTGAGTGAGGCGGCCGACTGAGTGAGGTGGCCTTCTGAGTGAGTCGTCGAACGTCGGCGACCCCGTGCGCGGTCCCCAGAACAGTTACGTGACCACCGTCGTCGGGGCCACGCTGCGCGCGGCCGAGGAGAAGTCGGCGCTCGATCCCGTGGTGCTGGACCTGCGCGGAGTGGTCGACACCTTTGACGCGCTGATCGTGATCTCGGGGCGCAACGACCGCCAGGTGCGCGCCCTGGCCGAGGAGGTCGAGCGCCTCAACACCCTCGCCGGCGTGCAACCTCTCCACGTCGAGGGACTCACCGAGGGCGAGTGGGTGGCGATCGACTACGGCGACGTCATCGTGCACGTCTTTGACGAGGTCGACCGCGAGTACTACGACCTCGAGCACCTGTGGTCGGTGCCGGCCTCACGACCCGAGCGAGCGGCTCAGGGGTTGAGCAGCGAGGCGTAGTCCGCCTCGGTCACCTTGACGAGAGTCCCGCCGCCGGGCAGGAGCAGCTTCTCGGGCACGCCGCCCACGGTCACCACGATCCCGGCGTTCGCGCCCACGGCGCGCGCGGTAAAAACCAGCTGTCCCACCGCCAGCACCTCTTCGGCCGGGGTCAACGACGACAACGGCTTGGCCAGGGCGATGGTGCCGAGACCTTTTTTGTTGATCGTCGCCTGGAGGATCACGAGGTCGTGCGGCAGGGCGCTGGTGTAGCCCGCGGACGACTCGATCAGGGTCGGGCCGAGCACCAGTTCTCGCAGCACGGAGTCAAGGTTGGGTGGCGAGGGCACGATCCGGCTGGAGGGAGTGAGGTGCCCGGTGGCGTCGACGACGTAGACCGGCTGGGTCACGAAGATCACCCGCGCGCCGTTGGTACCGGGAATGGTCGGATCGAGCAGTCCGAACTTGACGGCGTGGCGGGGCAGGGCGATCGGCGTGCTCGCGGTGGGCACCAGGGTGCACCCCGCCAGGGCCAGTGCCGCCACGGCGAGGAAGACCAGTGCGCGCGGTCTCACTCACCCTCCTTGGACAACGGCAACACGATCTCGAATCGGCTCCCGCCCTCGGGGCTGACGCCGGCGGTGATTGCTCCGCGGAAGGAGGTCACGTGGTCGCGCACCAGCGCCAGGCCGAGCCCGGTGCCGCGGGTCGAGCTGCGGTCGTGGGCGGCGCGGCCGCGAAAGAAGCGCGCGAAGATCTGTTCGCGCTCGTCCTCGGGAATGCCGGGGCCGGCGTCGTCGACGTCCAAGACCAGTGAGCCGCCGGCCACGCCCACCCGAACCGCCACCGCGTCGCCCCCGTACTGGTGGGCGTTGACGATGAGATTGGTCACCACCCGCTCGAAGCGGCGTCGGTCGACACTGACCTTCGCGTCATCGAGGTCGCCCTCGACCAGGATGAGCGGCTCGTCGAGCGAGTGGTGCAGCGCCGCGCTACGCACCGACTGACGCACCAGCTCCACGGCCCCGACGGTCTCGATCACCAGCGCCGACGCGCCGGCGTCGGACCGTGCGATCTCCAGCAGGTCCTCGACCAGCACCCGAAAGATCGACAGGTCCGCGGTGAGCAGGTCCAGGCTCTCGCGCGCCGCGGGGTTGAGCTCGTCTCGGTGCTGCTGGAGTACCGAGGCCGTGGTGGTCAAGGTGGTGAGCGGGCTCCGCAGCTCGTGACTGACGTCGCTCGCGAATCGCGCGTCGCGTTCCATGCGATCGACGAGCTGGCTGACCATTGTGTTGAACGACTCGGTCAACTGCTGGACCTCGCGGTCGGCCTGGCCCACGGCGAGGCGGGTGGTCAGTTCGCCCTCGGCAATGAGGGCCGCCGCTGCCGAGACCCGCTCCAGCGGGCGCACCGCGCGGCGCGACGCCCACAGGCCCCCGCCGATGCCGATCAACGTGGTGGCCAGCGCTCCGACGCCCAGCAGCTCGAGCAGGTTGCGCAGTGTGTGCTCGAGCGGGTCGAGTTGGAAGATCTCGTAGACCGTCGTCTCGACGGCCGGGATGGGCACGCCGACCACGAACAGCAGGTGACCGTTGACGTTGATCGTCTGCTCCGCGGCGGCGCCGGAGTCGACCGTGTGCAAGATGCCGGTCGGCACGTCGGCCGCGACGGCGCCGCGACTGCGTGAGAGCCACTGGCTGTGCGTGCGCACGAGCACGTTGGACGCGGTGGCCTGCTCGATGGAGTTGAGCAGGCTCGGCAGCGCCGGCGGCGACGTGTAGAGGGTGTTGCGGATGAGGGCCGCGTTGACGAAGCTGTCGCGCTCGTCGGTGTGCTGCCGGTCGCTGACCAGCACGCGCTGGACGCCGAAGTAGGTGAGGGAGGCGAAGAGCGAACTGAGCACCAGCGCGCCCAGGCCAAAGGTGATGAGCAACCGGAGCCGAAGACTCCGACGATGCACTAGTGCACCAGCTTGTAGCCCGCCCCGCGCACGGTGACGAGGAACACCGGGTTGGCCGGGTCCGGCTCGATCTTGGTTCGCAGGCGTCGGATGTGCACGTCGACCAGGCGGCTGTCGCCGAAGTAGTCGTAGCCCCAGACGCGTTCGAGCAGGTCCTCGCGCGACAGCACCTTGCCCCCCACCGAGGCCAGGTCGGTGAGCAGTCGGAACTCTGTCGAGGTCAGGTGCAGTTCGGTCCCGTCGTCACGGCGCACCACACCCTCGTCGGGCACGACGCGCAGGTGGCCCAGCGTGAACGCGTGCGCACCTTTGTCGGGGCGTCGTCGCAGGTGCGCGCGCACGCGCGCGAGGAGCTCTTCGGGCACGAACGGCTTGATGACGTAGTCGTCGGCGCCGGACTCGAGCCCCAGCACCACGTCGGCCGTCTCGTCACGTGCCGAGACGATCACGATTGGCAGGTCGCTCGTGGCCCGCAGGGCCTGGCAGGTCTCGAAGCCCGACATGCCCGGCAACATGACGTCGACGATGGCCACGTCCGCGCTCATGCGTGAGAAGAGCGCGACGCCGACCTCACCGGTCGCCGCGTCGTCGACGTCGTAGCCCACGCCCTCGAACATGAGTCGCAGGGCGGTACGTATGTGATCGTCGTCCTCCACGATCAGGATCCGTGCCACGTCCGCTCCTTCGGTCAACGAACACCTTACCGAGGTCGTCGCTGCGCCCCAAGGCGCTCACTAGCCTGAAGGCGTGCCGGGAACGTCCGTGACGCAGCGTGCCGACCCGTGGCGCGTTGCCGAGTATCGCCGGACCTTGCGCGTCGGAGAACGCTCGCCGGCGACCGAGCGCGCCTACGCGGCCGACGTCACGCACTTCGCCGAGTGGTCCGCCGAGCGCGGCTCGACCACCCCGCGCGAGGTCACACACCGCACGCTGCGCGGGTACCTGGCGTTCATGACCGAGCGTGGCGACCAGCGCTCGTCGATCGCGCGTCGGCGCGCGTCGCTGCGCGGGTACTTCGCCTGGCTGGTGGACCGCGGACTGATCGATGAGAATCCGGCGGTGCGGCTGTCGGCGCCGCGGCCCAACTCGACGCTGCCGCGCATCGTCGTGCGCGAGCAACTCGACGTCCTGCTCGACGAGCCCTGGGGCGAGGACGAGTGGGCGGTGCGCGACCGGGCCGTCTGCGAGGTGCTCTACGGTGCGGGCCTGCGCGTCAGCGAGCTGTGCGACCTCAACCTGGCCAGCGTCGACTACGACCAGGGACTACTGCGCGTCGTGGGCAAGGGCAACAAGGAGCGCGTCGTGCCGCTGCACGACCGGGGTCTGGCCGCGCTGCGACTGTGGGTCGACGACGCCCGCGAGGACGTAGCGAATTCTGAGTCGCCGCCCGACGCGCTGTTCTTCAACCGACGCGGCCGGCGCCTCGGACCGCGCGATGTGCGCCGACTGCTCGACCAGCGCGTGGCGCGGGGCCACGTGCACCCGCACGCGCTGCGACACACCTACGCCACCCACCTGCTCGAGGGCGGCGCGGACCTACGCGTGGTCCAAGAGCTGCTCGGTCACGAGAGCCTGACGACGACCCAGCTGTACACGCACGTCTCCAAGTCGCGCCTGCAGAAGGTCCACCGCACGACCCATCCGCGGGGGTAAAAGCCAGCGAGTAGGATGGTCGGGCTCTCCCGCGGTGGGCGAGCAGTGAGATGCCCCCGTGGTTTCGTACGGTCGCCGTTCGCGGTGCTCCACGGGGGTCGAGCAACCGAACGGAAGGAAACCATACGTGGCTCTCGTCACCTTGCAAGAACTCCTCGACTCGGGCGTGCACTTCGGGCACCAGACCCGGCGCTGGAACCCCAAAATGCGCCGCTTCATCCTCGGCGAGCGCAACGGCATCTACCTGATCGACCTGCGCAAGACCCTGGCTGGCATCGAGGCGGCCTACGCCTACGTGCGCGACCTGGTCGCTGGTGGCGGCACCATCCTCTTCGTGGGCACCAAGAAGCAGACCCAGGGCCCGATCGCCGACTACGCCGAGGCCTGCGGCATGCCCTTCGTGAACCAGCGCTGGCTAGGTGGCATGCTCACCAACTTCACCACCGTCCACGGGCGCGTGAAGCGCCTGGTCGAGTTGCGCAACATGCAGCGCGCTGGCGACTTCGACAACATGCCCAAGCGCGAGGCCCTGCGCCACACGCGCGAACTGGAGAAGCTCGACCGCAACCTGTCGGGCATCTCGGGTCTCGAGCGCGTGCCCGACGCCGTCTTCGTGATCGACACGAAGAAGGAACACATCGCCGTGACCGAAGCGCGCAAGCTCGGTCTGCCGGTCGTGGCCGTCGTGGACACGAACTGTGACCCGGACGTCATCGACTTCGTGATTCCCGGCAACGACGACGCGATCCGCGCAGGCGCGCTGCTGTGCCGTCTGGTGGCCGACGCCGTCGCCGAGGGCCGTTACATCCGTCAGAACCGTCCCGCGGTGGTCGTCGAGCCGACGAGCGACGCGGTGACGGCGTAATTTCTTAACTGAACCAAGGAGAAGTTCAAGTGGCCATCACGGCAAAGGACGTGCAAGCGCTGCGCCAGGCGACCGGCGTGGGCATGATGGACGCGAAGCAGGCGCTCGAAGCGTCTGACGGCGACATGGAAAGGGCCACGCTGTGGCTGCGCGTACAGGGTAAGGCGTCGGCCGCCAAGCGGGCCGAGCGCGTAGCCGGCGAAGGTGCCGTCGCGGCGGTGCGTGACGGCAACGCCGCGGCCATCGTCGAGATGCGCTGCGAGACCGACTTCGTCGCGAAGTCCGAAGAGTTCGTCTCACTGGTCGACGAGATCGCGGCGCGCGTCGCCGCCGACGGCGAGGATGCGACCGCCCAGTTTGCCGATCGCGTCGAGAACCTGCTGACGACGCTCAAGGAGAACATCTCCATCGGGCGCGTCGTGCGGCTGGTGGCCGGCGAGGGAGAGGTCGTTGACACCTACGTCCACATGCAGTCCGGTCGCGGCGTGATCGCGGTCGCCCTAGTGGTGCGCGGCGCTAGCGCCGAGATCGCGCACGAGGTGGCGGTGCACGCGGCCTTTTCGCGTCCCGAATATCTGCGTCGCGAGGACGTGCCGGCCGACGAGGTAGCGGCGGAGCGTGCGACGGTCGAAGAGATCTCGCGCAACGAGGGCAAACCGGAGGCCGCCCTGCCCAAGATCATCGAGGGCCGCCTCAACGGGTGGTTCAAGGACCGCGTCTTACTGGAGCAGCCGTACGTGAAGGACGACAAGCAGACGATCGCCCAGTTCCTCGGCGACGCCACCATCGTGGCCTACGCCCAAGTGGCGGTCGGGAGCTAAGCCCAGTGCGCCGGGTGGTGCTCAAGCTGTCCGGCGAGGCCTTGGCCTCGGCGGCGAGCGATGAGACGATCGACGCGACGACCGTGGACTTCCTGGCTCGCGAGATCGCGCGTGCGATGGAGCGCGGCGGCCTGGAGCTGGCTGTCGTCGTGGGCGGCGGCAACATCTGGCGCGGCGCCACCGGCGCGATGGCCGGCATGAACCGGGCCAACAGCGACCTCATGGGCATGCTGGGCACCGTCATCAACGCCCTGGCCCTCCAAGACGCCATTGAGAACCACGGCCGCGCGACCCGGGTGATGTCGGCGATCGGCATGGACCAGGTGGCCGAGCCCTATATCCGCCGGCGTGCCGTTCGTCACCTGGAGAAGGGGCGCGTGGTCATCTTCGCTGCCGGCATGGGCAATCCGTACTTCACCACGGACACACCGGCCGCTCAGCGCGCCGCCGAGGTCGAGGCCGACATCGTCCTCAAGGGCACCCACGGCGGTGTCGACGGCGTGTACGACGAGGACCCGATGGTCAACCCCGCGGCCACGAAATTCGAAGAGATCTCCTTCGACGAGGTGATTGCACGCGACCTGCGCGTGATGGACATGACAGCGATCACGTTCTGCAAAGACAACAAGATGCCGATACGCGTCTTTGACCTGATGGCTGAGGGAAACCTCGGTCTCGCCCTTGATGGTCACGCCGTCGGTACTCTGGTGAGGTAATGGAGAACGAACTCGTCGACCTCGTGATGGATGAGGCGCGCGTACGAATGGCCCACGCTCTCGAACACGTGAAGAGCGAGTTCGCGACGGTGCGAACCGGTCGGGCCTCGTCGGGACTCATTGAGGGCCTCATGGTCGACTACTACGGCACTGAGACACCGCTGCGCCAGTTGGCCAACTTCTCGGTGCCCGAGCCACGCCTGCTCGTGGTGTCGCCCTTCGACAAGGGCTCGATCACTGCGATCGAGAAGGCCATCGGGACGGCCGACCTGGGACTCACGCCCTCCAACGACGGCAACGTGATCCGACTGAGCTTTCCAGCCCTGACCGAGGAGCGCCGCAAGGACTTCGTCAAGGTCGTCCGCTCCAAGGCCGAAGAGGGCAAGGTCGCGTTGCGCGGCGTGCGTCGACACGCGCGCCAGGAGCTCGAGGGTCTCGAGAAGGACAAGAGCCTCTCCAGCGACGAGATCGAGCGGCTGGAAAAGACCCTCGACAAGATGACCCAGGACGAAGTGGCCGCGGTGGACGCGCTGCTCGCGCACAAGGAGCAGGAACTTCTTGAAGTCTGACGACGACACCAACGAACCCACCGGCGAGCTGCCCGTCGTGAGCGCGACTGACTCGCGCGTCACCATCACCGGCGCCGAGGTGGCGGCCGACCTGGTCGACGAGACGCCCGAGTACGACGAGGCGACGCTCCTGCCGCACTGGACCGACGCGCCCACGGGACAGGTGCCCATCGTGGTCGCGCGCGAGACCGCGGCGAGCGACGACCCGTGGGCCGCGATACCGGCGCCCGCCTGGCGCGAGGGCGAGGCCGACTGGGTGGCTCACGAGGACCAGTTCGACGCGTCCTTCCTGGCCGGAGAGCGCAGCGAGCAGGATCCACGGCCCTGGGAGTTCGCGCTGGACGCGACAGAAGTCGACGAAGTGATCGACGAGGCGCCGCGGCCCGCACCCGCGCGCCCCGAGCGCACCCGACGGCCGGCGGTGAATCCGCTGGCCGGGCGAGCCGTGCGCCAGCGGCCGTCTTCGAGTGTCTCTATGGCGACGCTGACCGGCGTGCTGCTGGCGGTCGTGGTGATCGGGGTGTTCCTGGTCGGACCGGTCGCCGTCGCGCTACTGGTGCTGTGCGCGCTGAGTTTGGCCGCCGCCGAAGCCTTCGCGGGTTTCCGTGGAATGGGGGCGCATCCGGCCACGGTGCTCGGCATCGTCGCGGTCATCACCCTCGGGATCGGCGTCTACAACAAGGGTTCGGGCGCCATTGGCGCGGTCACGGTGCTGCTCATCGTGTTCGGGTTCGCGTGGTACCTCTCGGCCGAGAAGAAGATTGACGTCCTGGACGGACTCGGCGCCACGATCTTCGTCTACGCCTGGGTCGGCGTCATGGGTTCCTACGCGCTGCTCATGATCTCTCCGCACGCCTTCGCTCACCGACACGGATTGGCCTACCTCTTCGGCGCTATAACCCTGACGGTGGCCAACGACACCGGGGCGCTCTTCATCGGACGCTCGCTGGGACGTCGGCCGCTCAACGCGTCGCTCTCACCCAACAAGACCATCGGTGGCACGGTGGGTGGGACGCTCGTGACGTTGCTGGTTGGCGTGGCGCTGCTGCCGCTCATGAGTCCGTGGGGACACCGCACCGGCCTGGAGGTCGCGGCCGCGATCTGCGTGGTGGCACCCCTGGGTGACCTCTTCGAGTCGATGGTCAAGCGCACCCTGGGTCTGAAGGACCTCGGTAGGCTCCTGCCCGGGCACGGGGGACTCCTCGACCGGATCGACGGGCTTCTCTTCGTGCTGCCCACGACGTACTACCTCCTGCACGTTCTCAAACTGGGATAGCGGTGCACGCGCGCCGCCGGGTGGCTCTGCTCGGCGCCACCGGATCGATCGGCACACAGACACTCGACGTGCTGCGTCGCGAACCCGACGCCTTCGAGTTGGTGGCGATCGCCGGTGGGTCACGACTCGAGCAATTGGCACTGATCGCCGAAGAGTTCAAGGTTGGCCACGTCGGCGTGGCCAGCGAGGACGATCGAGTCGAATTGGTCGCGCGGCTCGACGGACACGCCGAGGTCGTCACCGGACCGGAGGGGCTGGCGCAGCTGGCGCGCGACGCCGACGTGGTCGTGAACGCCGTGATGGGATTCGCCGGACTTCCGGTGACCCTGGCCACGCTCGAGGCCGGCAACCGACTGGCCCTCGCCAACAAGGAGTCGCTCATCGCCGCGGCCCCGCTCGTCGAAAGGGTGCGACACACCCCGGGCGCGTTGATGCTGCCGGTGGACTCGGAACATTGCGCGATCCACCAGTGCCTGGCGGGCGCCGGCGACGCTCCGGGTCACCCGGACGTGCGTCGCCTCTTGCTCACGGCGTCGGGCGGACCGTTCCGCGGCTGGTCGGCGGACCGGCTCGCCACGGTCACGAAAGTCGACGCGCTGCACCACCCGACGTGGTCGATGGGACCCAAGATCACCGTCGACTCCTCGACACTCATGAATAAGGGACTCGAGGTGCTCGAGGCGTCAGCGCTCTTCGGCGTCGAGGTCGGGCGCATCGACATCGTCGTGCACCCGCAGTCAATCGTTCATTCGATGGTCGAGTTCGTGGACGGATCGGTGGTCGCGCAACTGTCGCGACCCGACATGCGACTGCCGATCGCCTACTGCCTGGGACTGCCCGACCGCTTGGCCCACGGCTGGGGCGCCCTCGACTTCACCGACACGCTGTCGCTCTCGTTCGAGCCGCCCGACCTGGGGGCCTTCCGCGCGCCGCGCCTGGCCTACGCGGCGGCCGCGCGTGGCGGCGCCGCTCCGGCGTGGTTGAGCGCCGCGAACGAAGTCGCCGTGGACGCCTTCTTGAACGACCGGTTGGGCTGGAACGACATCGTTCCCGTGGTGGCGTCGGTGATGGACGACTACGTTGATGATCCGCTGTCCTCACTGGAGTCCGTGATGGCCAACGACGCGGAAGCACGTCGACGGGCGAGCAAGTTGGTTTCGATCTAGCCAGTAAACTGGTTCACGGTCATGGAAGAGTCCTCGTCCAACCGCGCCAATCTGGTGAGACTCCTTGTGGGAGTTGCTGTCGGCGCGGGCCTCCTGTACTGGTGGGGTGGCTGGGCGCTGCCGGTGGTCATCCTCGCGCTCCTGCTCATGATCATGGGCCACGAGTTCGGTCACTTCATCACCGCCAAACGCGCCGGCATGAAGGTGACCGACTTCTTCGTGGGCTTCGGTCCGGTGGTCTGGGCGACGCAGATCGGCGAGACGCGCTACGGCGTGCGCGCGATCCCGGCCGGCGGCTACGTGAAGGTCCCCGGGATGACCTGGACCGAGAAGGTCGATCCGGCCGACGAAGCGCGCACCTACCGTCAGGCCACCTATCCGCGCAAGGTTCTCTTCGCGTCAGCCGGGTCGCTCATGCACCTCGTCATGGCGTTCGCGCTGGTGTGGGTATCGCTCACCTTCGTGGGCCTGCCCTCGTCCAGCCACGTCGGCATCGGGGGCTTCACGCCGTGGCAGGGGTATTCGCATAACGCGGCCCAAAGTGCCGGCCTGCGGGTGGGCGACCGCATTCTGTCCATTGACGGCAAGCCGGTCACCGGCGCCACCACACTGATCAACACCGTGCACGACCACGTGGGCCGGGTCGTGACCCTGGTCGTTGAGCGCGACGGGCACCGAATGACACTGCACGTGACGCCGGTCGATGGTCGAAAGCTCGTGGTCAACGGAGTGCCGTTGGCCAAGGGATCGACGCCCCAGGGATACATCGGTGTCGAACTGGTGAATCAGGTGGTGCACGAGTCGGTGATCTCGGCGATCCCGTCAAGCTTCTCGACCATGGGTTCGCTGATCACCCAGACCGCGCACGCGTTCGTCCAGCGCTTCTCGCCGTCGGGACTGTCCAATCTCGTCCACCTGGTCACGACGCCGTCGTCGACCAAGAACCCAACCCAGCAGCTCAAACGTCCGATCTCGATCGTCGGCGCGGCGCGTCTGGCCGTCCAGGGCTCCCAGGCCGGCCCGGGAATCCTCTTGGCGGTCCTGGTGACGGTCAACATCTCCGTGGGTCTGCTCAACATCCTGCCGATCCTGCCGCTCGACGGCGGCCACGTCGCCCTCGCCACGTACGAGCGCGTGCGCAGCCGCCGCGGCCGGCGCTACCACGCCGACGCCAACAAGATGACGCCGCTGGCCTACGGCTTCATGACCCTGCTGCTGTTGCTCTTCGCGGCCACGCTCTACCTGGACATCGCCCACCCGATCGCCAATCCTTTCCGGTAGTTGTTTTGCGTCGGCCTTCGGCGCGGCAGAATGGACCCGTGGAGACCAACTCGCAGTTGCTCAGCCCGCGTCGGGTGACCCGCCAGATCAAGGTGGGGACGGTGCCGGTCGGCGGAGGCGCCCCGGTGTCGGTCCAGTCAATGACCACGACCAAGACCGCCGACGTGGACGGCACGCTGGCCCAGGTCTACGCCCTGGCCGCCGCCGGCGCGGACATCGTGCGCTGCACGTGCAACGACCAGTCCGCGGCTGAGGGACTGGCCCAGATCGTCCCGCGCAGTCCGGTGCCCATCGTCGCCGACATTCACTTCCACGTCGAGATGGCCCTCGCCGCGCTCGAGGCCGGCGTCCAGGGGCTGCGACTCAACCCCGGCAACCTACGCAAGCCCGAGGAGATCAAGTTGGTCGCGCGCGAGGCGAAGGATCGCGGCGTGCCGATCCGCATCGGCGTCAACGCCGGGAGTCTGCACCCGCAGATCTACGAGCGCTTCGGTGGCGCGACCCCCGAGGCGCTGGTCGAGTCGGCACGCGTGGAGCTGGCCTACTTCGAAGAGGTCGGTTTCAGCGACGTGAAGATCTCGGTGAAGGCGTCGTCGGTCGCCACGATGATCGCGGCGTATCGACTGGCGTCGGAGACCTTCGACCATCCACTCCACTTGGGGGTCACCGAGGCCGGCCCACTCCCCGGGGGACTGGTCAAGGGCACCGCGGGGATCGCCACGCTGCTGGCCGAGGGCATCGGCGACACGTTGCGATACTCGCTCACCGCCGATCCGGTCGAAGAGGCCAAGGCCGGGCGCCAGTTGCTCGAGTCGATGGGTCTGCGCGAGCGCAAGGGCCTGGACCTGATCGCCTGTCCCAGTTGCGGTCGCGCCGAGGTCGACGTCATCAAAGTCGCCACCGAGGCGCAAGAGGCCCTCGCGGCGCTCGACATCCCGATCCAGGTCGCGGTGATGGGCTGCGTGGTCAACGGCCCCGGCGAGGCCCGCCACGCGGACCTCGGCATCGCGGCGGGCAAGCATCGCGGACACCTCTTTATCCAGGGCCAAATCATTCGTGTCGTGCCCGAAGACGAGATGGTCGCGGCGCTCGTGGATGAGGCCAAAAAGATCGGGGCCGAGGGCGTCGAGGCGCGCCTAGCCGCTCGCGACGTGAGCGCCGAGGCCGAGGCCGCGGCGGACCGCGCGGCGCTGCTCGACGACCGGGGCATGGACGCCAACAACTCGTCCGAGCGCATCGAGCGCATCCGGCGTCGCGCCGAGGCGTAGCTCCTTCGGTAGGCTTCGCCAACCGCAAAAGGAGATCCGTGGCCGAATCGAGCGCGCTCACCGCCCAGGGTGACGACTTTCCGCGTTGGTACCAGGACGTCGTGACCAAGGCCGAGATGGCCGACAACGGGCCGGTGCGCGGCACGATGGTGATCCGCCCCTACGGCTACGCACTCTGGGAACGCATGCAGGCGGACCTCGACGCGCGCATCAAGTCCTGCGGCGCGCGCAACGCCTACTTCCCCCTCTTCATCCCCCAGAGCTACTTCGCGCGCGAGGCCGAGCACGTCGAGGGGTTCAACCCGGAGCTCGCGGTCGTCACCTTCGCCGGCGGCGAGGAGCTGGCCGAGCCGGTCGTCGTGCGCCCCACCAGTGAGACCGTGGTGGGCGAGTTCATGGCCAAGTGGGTCCAGAGCTACCGCGACCTGCCGCTCCTGCTCAACCAGTGGTCCAACGTGGTGCGGTGGGAGCTGCGTCCGCGGCTGTTCCTTCGTTCCAGCGAGTTCCTCTGGCAGGAGGGTCACTGCGCGCACGCCACCTTCGACGACGCCGCGGCCTACGCGCGGCGCATCCACCTCGAGGTCTACGACGCGTTCCTGCGCGAGGTGATGGCGATGCCGACATTCCTCGGCATCAAGCCGGCGAGCGAGCGGTTCCCCGGAGCGATCAACTCCATCACCGCCGAAGGCATGATGCGCGACGGCAAGGCGCTGCAGATGGCGACCAGCCACGAGATGGGCCAGAACTTCGCGCGCGCCTTCGACATCTACTACCAGAGCGAAGCCGGAGAGTCGACGCTGTGCTGGACGACGTCGTGGGGGGCGTCGACGCGCCTCGTGGGCGGCCTGGTCATGGGTCACGGCGACGACCGCGGCCTGCTGGTGCCGCCGCGTCTCGCCGCGGTGCAGGCTGTGGTGTTGGCCGTGCGCGACGAGCCGGAGGTCGCCGAGGCGGTGGCGGCCATCGCGGCCGAGCTGACCGCGGCCGGCGTGCGCGTGGAGGTCGACCGGGGCCGGGGCAGCTTCGGGCGCCGCGTCACCGACTGGGAGATCAAGGGCGTGCCGCTGCGCGTCGAGGTGGGTCCGCGCGACCTCACAGAGGGCACGGTCACCGTGGTGCGCCGCGACACCGGCACGAAAGAGACTCCAACGCGCGACGCGCTGGCGACGCGCGTCGCCGAGCTGTTGGACACCGTCCAGACCGACCTCTTCCAGGCGGCGCTGACCTACCGCGACGAGCACACCATCGACGTTGCCACGATCGGCGAGGCCAACGAGGCCGCCCAAACCGGCTTCGCGCGCCTGGCCTGGGACACGGTTGACGCCGAGGGTGAGGCCGCGCTGCGCGCCGAGGCGATCACCGTGCGGGCCCTCCAGCGCGTCGACGGCTCCATCCCGGACAACGACGCTGAGCCCGGTCTCACGTGCGTGGTCGCCAAGGCGTACTGACCCGCTCGAGGACCCCTGCGCCGGTTGAGACCTGGCGACCTCGCTGCTACACTTGACTGGACAGTCCGCCAAGGACGTTTGGACTCGTTGATGCGCGGGCCTTTGGCCCGCGCTCTTCTTTTGCCTGAACGTCCCTGACCAGGAAGGAGAGGGCGTATGGAGTTCGAGACCCCCTTCCGGTCCCTCCTGGGCGAACTCGGCCTGGAACTCTACGACGTCGAGCTCGTCGCGGGCTCGCTCGAGGTGACGGTCACGCGTCCCGGCGGCGTTGATTTAGAGGCCCTCACGACCGCCAATCGGGCGCTGGGCGCGTGGCTCGACGAGCACGACCCGATCCCCGGACGCTTCACCCTCGATGTGTCGAGTCCCGGCCTGGAGCGAAAGCTGCGTACGCCCGATCACTTCGCGCGCGCCGTCGGTGAGGTCGTGACCCTGCGCGAGAAGCGCGAGGGCGAGCCCACGCGTCGCCTCGAAGGCGTGGTCCTCAGCGCCGACGACACGACGGTCACGTTGGACGACCACGAACGCGGTCCGGTCGCCGTCGACCTCGCCCACGTGGAACGCGCCCGCACGGTGTTCGTGTGGGGTGCCGAAGCCAAGCCCTCGCCGTCGCGCGGGCACTCCGCTAAGAGTTCGAAAGGTTGACCATGGCGAACTTTGACTTCCTTGAGGCGCTGAGCCAGATCGCGCGCGACCAGAACATCGACGAGGGCGAGCTGCTCGTCGCGCTCGCCAACGCCCTGCTGGCCGCATACAAGCGTCGGCCCGACTCGGCCGAGGACGCCGAGGTCGAGATCAACCCCGAGACCGGTGAGATCAAGGTGTGGGGACTCGAGCTCGACGTCGAGGGCAACGTCACGCGCGAGTGGGATGCGACGCCTGACGACTTCGGTCGCATCGCCGCCCAGACCGCCAAGCAGGTCCTCATGCAGCTCATCCGCGACATCCAGCGCCGCCAGATGTACGAGGAGTTCGCCAACCGCGAGGGCGACATCGTCTCGGGCACGGTCCAGCAGAACGACAACCGCTACACGCTGCTCGACCTCGGCCGCGTCGAGGCCCTGTTGCCCCAGGCCGAGCAGATCGCCTTCGAGCGCTACGACCACGGCGCGCGGATCAAGGTCTACATTGTCGAGGTTCGCAAGACCAACAAGGGTCCCCAGATCGTGGTGAGCCGTACGCACCCCGCGCTGGTGGCCAAGCTCTTCGAGATCGAGGTGCCCGAGATCGCCAACGGCATCGTCGAGATCAAGGCGCTGGCTCGCGAACCGGGGCACCGCTCCAAGATCGCCGTCGCCAGCCACGACTCGATGGTCGACCCGGTGGGCGCGTGCGTGGGCGCGCGCGGCTCTCGCGTGCGCAACATCACCAACGAGCTGCGCAGCGAGCGCATCGACGTGGTGCCCTTCAGCGACGACCCGATCCAGTTCATCCAGGCGGCCCTGGCGCCGGCGCGCGTGCGCGAGGTTCGTCTCAACGAGGACGACGGCGTCGCCACCGTCATCGTGCACGACCAGCAGCTGTCGCTGGCCATCGGCAAAGAGGGCCAGAACGCGCGGTTGGCGGCTCGCCTCACCGGGTGGCGCATCGACATCCGCTCTGAGATCGAGGCCAACGAAGAGGCTGCCGCGGCCTTGGCGGCGAGCGTCGAAGAGGTGCTCACCGACGGGATCGAGACGGTCGACATGGTGGTCACCGTGTCCGAGGACGAGGCCGGCAACGAGACCGTGGTGCTCGACGAGGTCACGATGACCGCGGACGAGCACGTGGAGGAAGTTGTCGTCATAGAAGAACTGGCCGACGTACCGGCGGAGGAGGTCGTCGCGACCGAAGCGCCGGCCGACGACGCGCCGGCGGGGGACGCGTCGTAGCGCCCCGGCGCACGTGCGTGGTCTGCCGGAGCGAGCGAGACGACGCGAAGATGACGCGTGCGGCCAGACTGCCCGACGGGTCCTGGTACCTCGGGCGTGGTCCGGGGCGCGGAGCGTGGTGGTGCGCACAACCCGAGTGCGCCGCAGCGCTGAGTGCCGGCGCGTTGTCGCGGGCGCTGCGCACGCCGGTAACGTCGGCAGACCTTGAGTTGCTCGGTGTCCTGACGGGCTCCGCGCGGCGGCCGTGAGGTGCGGACGGTGTGGAAGAATAGAGAACTGTGCCCGCGAGATGGGTGGGCACGCACGATTGAGGGACGGATTTGGCGTTAAAGAAGATTCGAGTGCACGAGCTCTCCAAGGAGCTCGGGATGACCAGCAAAGAACTGCTGACACTCGCCCAGAAACTAGGCATCGGCGCGTCGAGTCCCTCGGCGTCGATCGAAGACGCCCAGGCTGACCGGATCCGTCGTCGCGCCGACGCCGACGGGCTGCGCCGCGAGGTCGCCCCCGCCGAGGCGGCCAAAGCCACCAAGGCGACCAGGGCCACGAAGGCAACGAAGGCCACTACGGCGGCCAGTGCGCCGGCTGAGGTCGCGCCCGTCGAAGCGACCCCGGAGCCACGTCCCGCGCCGCGCGCCGTGCGACCGACCGCCGCACCCGCCGCCGCGGCGGCCCCGACCCCAACTCCCGCTCCGGCGCCGGCCAAGGTGGTGCGCAGCAGCGCGCCGGTCGTCAAGCCGCCGCCGACGCGCATCGCCTCTCCCGACGGACCCACGACCATTCGCCCGACGCAACGCTCCTCCGGCGCCGACGCGCCCAGCGACGGTGCCGAGCGTGCGCGTCCGCCGATGAGCTCGACGGGTCGACCGATCCCGCCACCGCCCGGACGTCCGATGAGTTCGACCGGCCGCCCGATCCCGCCGCCGCCCGGAGTGCGTCGCCCGATGCCCGGGGGCTCTCCGCGACCCGCGGTACCCGGTGGCCCACGCCCGATGAGCGCGCGTCCCTCGACGGCGCCGCGTCCCGGTGGCCCGTCGCGCCCCGGCAGTTTCGGTGGATCGCGACCCGGTGGCCCCAGTACGGGCGCTCCGGCCGGTCCCGGACGCGGTGGTGGCCCGGCGGGTGCGCGCGGCGGCGGGGGACCTCGCGGTTCGCAGCGCAAGACCACCCGTCGCCGGCGCCGCAACGTCGAAGAGCTCGAGCCGACGCAGATGACCACCTGGCAGCCGAGCAGCGCGCCAGTGCCCGAAGGCGAGATCATCATTGAGCGCGGCTCGACCGCCAAGGACGTAGGCCCCAAGCTCAACCGCAGCGCCGCGGACATCATTCGATTCCTCTTCCTCCAGGGCGAGATCGTCACCGGCGTCCAGGCGCTCAGCGACGACATGATCGAGCTGTACGCGGCCGAGGTGGGCGCCAAGGTCCGCCTGGTCGACCCGGGCGAGCAGCAAGAGGCCGCCCTGCTCGCGAAGTTCTTCGACGAGGAGGACGAGGACGACCACATTGCGGCCGTCCCACGCGCCCCGATCGTGACCGTGATGGGCCACGTCGACCACGGCAAGACCCTGCTGCTCGACAAGATCCGTTCCACCAACGTGGTGGCCGACGAGGCCGGCGGCATCACCCAGCACATCGGCGCCTACCAGGTCTCCTGGAAGGGCCGCCCGATCGCGTTCATCGACACCCCGGGCCACGAGGCCTTCACCGCGATGCGCGCACGCGGCGCGAAGGTGACCGACGTCATCATCCTGGTCGTCGCGGCCGACGACGGGGTCATGCCCCAGACGATCGAGGCGATCAACCACGCGAAGCTGGCCGGTGTGCCGATCATCGTGGCGATCAACAAGATGGATAAGGAAGACGCCAACCCCGACCGCGTGCTCCAACAGATCAGCGAGCAGGGCCTGGTGCCCGAGAAGTGGGGTGGCGACACGATTGTCGTCGAGATCTCCGCGCTGGCCGGCACCGGGATCGACGAGCTGCTCGAGCAGGTCCTGCTCGTGGCTGACGTCGCCGAGCTCACCGCGCGTCCGACCGGGCGGGCCTTCGGCACCGTGCTCGAGGCCAACCTGGAAGTCGGCCGCGGACCCGTGGCCACCGTCATGGTCCAGCGCGGACGACTCGAGGTCGGTGACGCCGTCGTGGCCGGGGCCGCCTTCGGCAAGGTCAAGGCCCTCATCAACGATCTCGGCCAGCAGGTGCCGGATGCCGGGCCGTCGACCCCCGTGCGGATCCTGGGATTCAGCGAGCCGCCCTTCGCCGGTGACGAGATGCGCGTCGCCAACGACCTGGCGCACGCGCGCTCACTGGCCGAGGCCCGCGCCCAGCGCGCGCGCCTCATTGGCTATCAGCCCTCGGCGTCGGCGAGCGGCGCGCGACTCGAGGACCTCTTCGAGCAGATCCAGCGCGGCGAGACGGCCACGCTCAACGTCGTGTTGAAGGCCGACGTGCAGGGATCGCTCGAGGCCTGCAGCGAGTCACTGCGCAAGCTCGAGCGCGACGACGTGAAACTCGTCATCGTCATGCGCGGGGTGGGCGGCATCACCGAGAATGACGTCCAGTTCGCCAAGGCGTCCAACGCGACGATCATCGGCTTCAACGTTCGCCCGGACCGGCGCAGCCGCGAGCTCGCCGAGTCCGAGGGTGTGGAGATCCGCACCTACGAGATCATCTACAAGCTGATCGAGGAGATCGAGGCCGCGATGCTCGGTCTGCTCACGCCGGTCTTCGAAGAGGTCGTCACCGGCGAGGCAGAGGTGCGCGAGGTCTTCCGGATCCCGCGCATCGGGGCCATCGCCGGGTGCTTCGTGCGCGAGGGCGTCATTACGCGCGGGTCCAAGGTGCGATTCCTGCGCGAGGGGACGATCATCTGGAAGGGCACGATCACGTCGCTGCGGCGCTTCAAGGACGACGCGCGCGAGGTCGCCGCGGGCTTCGAGTGCGGCATCGGTCTGTCGGACTACCAGGACCTCAAAGAGGGCGACATCATCGAAACCTTCGAAGAGCGCGAGATTCCTCGAACGGCCTAGGCCATGGCCCACTCCTCCGGCGGCCACCACCCCTACCCTCGATCGGCGCGGATCAATCAGATCCTGCGCGAGGTCATCTCCGACGAGCTCATGCGCGCGAGCGACGTCGACGAGCGCCTCGGACTGCTCACGGTGACGGGCGTGTCGACCTCGCCAGACGTGCGCCAGGCCACCGTCTTCCTCCACTCGCTGAGCGAAGAAGCGGCCGTCGCCCTCGAGGAGCACCGCGTCGCCATCCAGTCCGCCGTGAACGCCCAGACCCGCCTCAAGCGCACGCCACGACTGAGCTTCGCGGTCGACCCGGCAGTGGTGCACGGCGAGGCGGTCGAGGAGATCCTTCGGCGCCAGGGTCATGAGCCCGAGTAGCGGCCTGCTGCTGGTCGACAAGGACCGCGGCCCAACCAGTCACGACGTCGTCTCGCGCGTGCGTCGACTGCTCAACGAGAAGCGCGTGGGCCACGCGGGCACCCTCGACCCGATGGCGACCGGACTACTGGTGATCGGAGTGGGGTCCTCGACGCGACTGCTCAGATTCGCCCAGGCGGGTCTCAAGCGCTACGAGGGCACCGTACGCCTCGGCGTGGCGACCGACTCGTTGGACGCCGACGGCGCCGTGACCGCCGAATCTGAGGTGCCGGCTCTGCTCCCCGAGGACCTCGCCAGCGCCGCCGCTGCGTTCACGGGCACCCTCAGCCAGGTGCCACCGATGGTCTCGGCGCTCAAGGTCGATGGAAAACGTCTTCACGATTTAGCCCGACAGGGCGTCGAGGTGGAACGCGCCGCGCGCGAGGTAACCATCTCGTCACTGGTCGTCGTCCGTGATGACGAGGCGACACTGTCCTTTGACGTCACCTGTTCGCCGGGCACCTACGTTCGCGTCCTCATGAGCGACCTGGCCGAGCGGCTGGGCACGCTTGGCCACCTCACAAGCCTGCGCCGTCTGGCCAGTGGACGCTTTCGCGTCGACGACACCGTCACGCTCGAGCGCCTGGAGGCGGAACTCGCGGCGGGACGCACGCCACTTCGACCTCCGGCCGACTTCGTCCTCGACCTGGTGTCGGTCACCCTCTCCAGCGATGACGTACGGCGCGTGCGTCAGGGCCAGCCGGTCACCTTGGATGAGGCACTCGATGGCGACGAGATCGCCGCGCTCGACGAAAGCGCGGCCCTGGTCGCGGTGCTGCGCCGCCGCGGCACTCAGGGACGTCCCGAGATCGTGCTCACCGAACCACCGTCAGCCCAAAGGTAGGTTGAGTCGATGATCGTGCGGCGCGACGGCGAAGCCGACCATGTGTACCCGCACAGCGTGGTGGCGATCGGTATATTCGACGGACTGCACCGCGGCCACCAAGAGATCGTGGGCATGGTCACCGACCTGGCACGTCAACACGGTTCACTCGCGGTGGTGGCGACGTTCGACCCGCACCCCGCCGAGATCCTGGATCCGGTAGGCGCCCCGTTGCTACTCGGCACGCTTGATCAGCGCCTCGAGGGTCTGGCCGGCCTTGGCGTCGAGATGGCGCGCGTGCTGACCTTCGATCACGCGCTGGCCGCGCAGTCGGCCGAGGAGTTCGTCCAACGGGTCTTGGTCGACGAACTGCACGCCCAGGTCGTCGTCGTCGGCGAGGACTTTCGCTTCGGCCACGAGCGCCACGGGGACGTGGCATTGCTGGAGCGACTGTCGGCGACGGGTTCCTTCTCCGTGGTAGGTGCGCCGCCCTTCGGCGAAGGGGAGCGCTGGAGCTCGACGGCCGTGCGCGCCGCGGTCGCCACCGGCGACGTAGTCAGCGCCGCGTCGATGCTCGGTCGGCCGTTCGTGGTGCGCGGCACGGTCATCCACGGTGACGCGCGTGGTGCGCAGCTGGGGTTCGCGACGGCGAATCTGGAGTGCAATGCGCGCCAGCAGCTGCCGGCCCGCGGTATCTACGCCGGCGCGGCGCGCACGCCCGATGGGGCCTGGTGGCCGGCCGCGACCTCGGTCGGCACGCGACCCCAGTTCTACGACGACGCCTCCACTCTGGTCGAGGTGCACCTCTTGGGCTACTCCGGTGACCTCTACGGCGCGAGCCTCGACGTGGCGTTTCTGGAGCACCTGCGTGACGAGGCCGTCTTTCCGGACGTGGCGGCGCTGGTCGCCCAGATCGAGGCCGACGTCGCGGCCACCGAGGCCAGATTCGCCACGTTCTCGTCCAGCGAGTGCTCCCTGCTAGACTGGACATTCGGTCAGCGACGCTGATCACGTGGGCCGTCAAGTGGGCGGTTCGCACCGGTACCCCCGACTCACATAAGGCACAACGTTTATGGCTGAGAAGCAGCAGGTCATCAAGGAATTTCAGGCGCACGCCACGGACACGGGTTCGCCCGAGGTCCAGGTCGCACTCCTGACGAACCGGATCGCGCATCTCACCGAGCACCTCCAAGTCCACAAGGGTGATCACCACACCCGCCGCGGTCTCATGGTTCTCATCGGCCAACGTCGCCGCCTGCTCAATTACGTGCAGCGCGGCAACGTGGAGCGTTACCGAAATCTGATCGGGCGTCTCGGCATACGTCGCTAGCCGAACCCGCGTCGAAAAATTCGACGCACGACACCACCGATGACTCGGAGGCCAGTGGAGAATCCTCGCCGCGCGCGAAGGTTGCCCACTGGGGTCCGGGCGGGGGGTCGATAACCGCAGTAGGAGAAACCATGACCGACGCCATCCGCGTTAGTAGCCCCGTGACCCGCACGGACAAGACACTCACCTTCGAGGCCGGGCACCTCGCACAACTGGCTGACGGCGCCGTGCTGGCGCGCCTCGGCGACACCATATTGCTAGCAACGGCGACCGCGAGTCGCTCCGTGCGCGAAGGCACCGACTTCTTCCCACTCACCGTGGACATCGAAGAGCGCGCCTACGCGGCCGGCAAGATCCCCGGGGCGTTCTTTCGCCGCGAGGGAAAGCCCTCCGACCAGGCCGTCCTGATCTGTCGTCTGATCGACCGCCCGCTGCGCCCGTCGTTCCCCAAGGGCTTCCGCAACGAGGTCCAGGTCGTCGGCACGATCTTCTCGGCCGACCAGGAGAACCCCCACGACGTGCTGGCCATCAACGCCGCCTCGGCCGCGCTGATGATCTCGGGCATGCCCTTCGACGGTCCCATCGGGGCCGTGCGCATGGCCTACACCACCGAAGGCGAGTGGGCCCCGCACCCCACCTACGCCGAGGGTGACGCCGCGGTCTTCGAGCTGGTCGTGGCCGGTCGCGCGTTGAGCGACTCGGTCGAGGCCGACGTGGCCATCATGATGGTCGAGGCCGGCGGCACCGCCGGGTCCTTCGAGAAGTACGCCGACGGCGCGCCGAAGGTGAGCGAGGAGGTCCTGGCCGAGGGCCTGGAGGCCTCCAAGCTGTGGATCCGCGAGTCGATCAACCTCCAGCGTGAGCTGGTCGCGGCGTTCGTCGCCGCGCGCGGGCCGATCACGCCGCTCGAGTACGAGGTCCAGGCCGACTACCAAGACGACGTGTACGCACGCGTGGAGGCCGTGGGCGAGACGCTCCTGGCCGAGGCCAACGCCCACAGCGTCAAGGCCGAGCGCAACGCGGCCCTTGACGCGGCGCTGGTCACCATCCGTGAGCAGCTGGCGAACGAGTTCCCCGAGCGCGTGGGTGAGATCAAGCCCGCGGTGCGTTCGCTGACCAAGAAGCTGGTGCGTCGACGCATCGTCGACGAGGGTCTGCGCATCGACGGCCGCGGGACGAGCGAACTGCGGGCCCTGTCGGCCGAGGTCGACCTCTTCCCGATGACCCACGGCTCGGCGCTCTTCCAGCGCGGTGAGACCCAGGTCATCAACGTGACCACACTGGGCATGCCGCGCCTGCGCCAGCAGCTCGACACGATCTCGCCCGACGAGTTCCGTCGTTACATGCACCACTACAACTTCCCGCCGTACTCGACCGGTGAGACCGGTCGCGTGGGCATGCCCAAGCGTCGCGAGATCGGCCACGGGATGTTGGCCGAGCGCGCGCTGATCCCCGTGCTGCCCAGCGAGCAGGACTTCGCGTACACGTTGCGCGTGGTCTCTGACGTCATGCAGTCCAACGGCTCGACGTCGATGGCGTCGGTCTGCGGTTCGACCCTGTCGCTGATGGCGGCCGGCGTGCCGATCAAGGCGCCCGTGGCGGGCATCGCGATGGGCCTCGTCTACGACGACGGCAAGTACGTCACCCTGACCGACATCCTCGGCGCGGAAGACGCGTTCGGCGACATGGACTTCAAGGTCGCCGGCACCGCCGACGCCGTCACCGCCCTGCAGCTCGACACCAAGATCGACGGCCTCCCGGCCGACGTCCTGGCCAAGGCGCTGCACCAGGCCAAGGAGGCGCGTCTCGTCATCCTCGGCGTGCTCACCGACACCATCGCGGAGCCGCGTCCCGAGGTCGCCGAAGTGGCGCCCAAGATCGTGTCGCTCCAGATTCCCATCGACAAGATCGGCGAGGTCATCGGACCCAAGGGCAAGGTCATCAACACCCTGCAGCAGGAGACCGGTGCTGACATCGCCGTGGACGACGACGGTGTCGTCGGCACGGTGACCATCGGCGCGAAGGACGGCCGAGCGGTCGAAGAGGCACGCCGCCGGATCGAGATGATCCTGGACCCGCCGGCCGCCGAGGTGGGCATGGTCTACCAGGGTCGCGTCGTCAACATCGCCAAGTTCGGTGCCTTCATCAGCATCCTGCCGGGCCGCGACGGACTGTTGCACATCTCAAAGCTCTCGCCGCTCAATGACGGTAAGCGCATCGGACAGGTCGAAGACGTGCTCGAGCTCGGACAGAGCCTCGAGGTTCGCGTCGACGACATCGACCCGGCGGGCAAGGTCTCGCTGTCACTGGCCGGCGAGTACGCCGGCGCCGGCGACGGCGAGGAGCGCCCCGCGCGCGAGCCCCGCGAGCGTTCCGAGCGCCCTGAGCGTTCCGAGCGCGGAGAGCGTGGCGGACGCGACCGCGATCGTGGACCCGACCGTGGTCGTAGTTCCGAGCGCGGGTCCGACCGCGGACCTGACCGGGAGCGCGGACCCAAGGTCGCGCCATCGTCATCCTTCGAGGCGGCCTTCGAGGCCGAGCTGGCCCAAGAGATTGGCGACCTCGGTCCGGGAGGCCCCACCTTCACCGAGGACGCCGGCAACCGTCGCAGTCCCCGGCCCCGACGTCGTTAATCGCTGAG
>DATLSF010000034.1:0-17968 GCA_035534335.1 Acidimicrobiales bacterium
GGAGTCGAACCCGCGACACCACGATTATGAGCCGTGTGCTCTAACCACCTGAGCTACGCCGCCTGGCGAGCCCTCTGTCGGGGTTGAACCGACGACCCCTTCCTTACCATGGAAGTGCTCTACCACTGAGCTAAGAGGGCATCACGCCGCTGTGGCGCGAGAGAGAAGTCTACCCACCCTCGCCCCAGGGATTCCAACCCCCCCGGCTACCGTGGCTCCCATGAAGGTGCGCCTGGTCGAGGTCGACGACGCCCCGGCGCTGCTGCGCATCTACAACCCGGAGGTCCTCGAGACCACCAACACCTTCGACCTGGTGGCGCGGACCTCCGACGAGCAGGTCGAGTGGATCGAGGCGCACCGCGCCGCCCACCCCTGCCTGGTGGCGGTCAACGAGGAGGACGGGCTGGGCGAGATCGGCGCCCGGAGCGAGCGACTGCTGGGTTTCGCGGTGCTGTCGACGTTTCGCGACCGCCCCGCCTACGCCACCACGGTCGAGAACTCGGTCTACGTGCTGCGCGCGTCGCGCGGGCGTGGCGTGGGCGAGGCCTTGCTGCGCGCGTTGGTCGACGCGGCGCGCGACCTCGGGTTCCACTGCCTGGTCGCGCGCATCGTCGGCGAGAACGAGGGGTCGATCCGGCTCCACGAGAAGTGCGGCTTCACCCTGGTCGGCACGGAGATCGAAGTGGGGCGCAAGCACGGCCAGTGGCTCGACGTGGTCGAGTATCAGTACGTGATGGACGCCGCCAACTAGGCGTCGACCTCGACCCGGACCTGTCTCTCAGGCCAGGACCACTGGGTCCAGCGCCCCATCGGCGCGATGAGCACCGCACCCAAGAGCGCCACGGCCATCGCGGTCAGCAGAGGATTGGAGTGGATCAGGCCGTCGAGCAGCTCGCGACCGCCGGGGATGCCAATGAACGGCGCGGTGATCGACAGCGCCAGCAGCCAGAAGTGCTCGCGGCCCTTGTAGCTCGCGGCGAGCAGGATCAACCCCCACGCCAGGTACCACGGCTGAACGACCGGTCCCAACTCGACCAGCAGCACCAGCGACACGGCCAGTGAGCGAACCCACCCGCGCCACTCGGCGTGGACGATCAGCCACCACGCGAGCGCGGCGAAGACCAGCAACCCGAGCAGGCGTGTCACCGACAGGACGCCGGCCACCGAGACCGACGCGAAGCCCATGCCGTGTAGGCCGTAACTGATGGCCAGGCCCACGCTGGTCGCGGGCGCGGCCCACGATCGAACCGTGCCATTGGTGAGGAGGTTGTTGACCCACCCGAAGCCGAACCCCGCGAGCCAGGTCCACACGCTCAGCACCGCGGCGGCGACCAGCGCCGTCACACCAAAGGGTCGGGCCCGTTGTCGCCAGGTCGCGTTCGGCGGATGCCACGTCCAGGCCACGTAGGCCAGTCCTAACGCCGCGGGCGCCTTGATCGCCGCGGCGCACGAGCACAGCACCAGCGCCCACACCGGACGGCGCGTCACCGCGAGCGCCACACCGGTGACGAGCAGCGCGGCCATGATCGCGTCGTTGTGGGCCCCGCCGATGAGGGTGAGCAGAACCAGAGGATTGAGCGCCGATAACACGAAGGCCTCGCCCGGGTCGCGGCCCAGGCCGCGCGCCAGCACGGTCACGCTGTAGCCGATCAGCGCCACCGCGCCCACCTCGAGCAGACGCAGGCCGACGACGGTGGCCAGTTGATCGTGGTTGGTCAGTCGTGCGAGCGAGCCGTCAATGAACAAGAAGAGAGGCCCGTAGGGCGCGGGGGTGTTGCCCCAAAGCGGGTCCACGGGGTTCGTCCACGCGTTGGACGCGCCCGACCCTCCGGCAAGCGTGAACGGCCCATAGAGGTACGGGTTGAGGTGGTGGCTGGTCATCTCGCCCTGGGCCGCGTAGCTGAAGACGTCACGGCTGAAGATCGGCGGCGCGATGATCATCGGAATCGACCACAGCAGCAGGATCCACCACAGCGAGCGCATCGGCGCGCCGCCGTGCAACTGCATGACCTCGGCCAGGCGCAGCCAGACGCGCATCAAGAGGACCAAGCCGCCGTACACCAGTACGACAGCCACGATGTACTTGGTCTCGCTGGGGACCCCGTTGTAGCCAGCGACGGGTTCGCCGAAGAACCACGTGCCGGTCAGGTTGTACTTGAAGGGCGAGTTGGTGAACGAGCACCCGGCCAGCACCATCACCAGACCGACGAATCCCTGCAACGCCGGCTGCCAAAGGAACCGCCACCCTTCGAAGGGACCGGGCGAGAAACGACCAAGCGGCGTGTAGCGCCGTTCGAGGAGCTGGACGCCGGACTCGAGCCATCCAGCGGAGCGCTCGTAGCCGCGCCGCACGGCACCGGCCGGAGACCTCAGTCGGTTCACACCGCTCCCTTCCAAACAACGCCAGGGTACTAAAGGTGCCTACAACGAGGCACGGCCCGTCCCGCGTGGGACAGACCGTGTGGTGGGCCGGGAGGGATTTGAACCCCCGTAGGCAAAGCCGTCTGGTTTACAGCCAGATCCCATTGGCCGCTCGGGCACCGACCCGCCGAGAATGTTACTCGTTGTTGCCCGCGTGACTCCCAACAACGCAACATCTACGATGCACTCGTGCCGACATTTGACGTGGTGAGCGAGCTCGACGTCCAGGAGGTGCGCAACGCCGTCGATCAGACCAATCGCGAGGCGGGGACGCGCTTCGACTTCAAGGGCACCGACGCGCACGTCGAGTTCTCCGAGAAGGAACTCACGCTGAGCGCTTCGACTGAGGACCGGCTGCACGCCCTCTACCAGGTGCTTCAAGAGAAGTTCGTGCGGCGCGAGGTCTCGCTCAAGACCCTCGACCCGGGAAAGGTCGAGCAGGCCAGCCAGGGCACGGCGCGCCAGAAGGTGGCACTGCGTGCGGGCATCTCCCAGGAGATCGGCAAGCAGATCAACAAGATGGTCAAGGACATGGGGCTCAAGAACCTCAGCTCCTCGGTCCAGGGCGACCAGGTTCGGGTCACCGGAAAGAAGCGCGACGACCTTCAGGCCGTGATCGCCGCCTTAAAGGGGGCCGACCTCACCGTGCCCCTGCAGTTCACGAATTTCCGCGACTGACGGCGGCTCTCTCCTCGGCGCTCAGGTGCGCGTCGATCTCCTCGAGCGAGTGCACGTGGAAGATGCGGTTGAAGACGATGAGTTTCAGCACCCAGAAGAGCCCGAAGCTCACCACGTTGGTGCCCGACACCAGGAAGGTGTTGACGATGTGCGCGAAGTGGTGCGTGTGGACGATGTGGCGCGCCCAGGTCGCGCCGAGGATCGACACGCCGATGCCCAGACCGGACATCATCCAGAACGGGACGATCTCCTTGCGGAAGTGACTGCGCCCGTGCTTGCCCCACGTCCAGCTGCGGTTGAGGTAGTACGACGGCAGGGTGGCGACCAGGTTGCCGGCCACGGTGGCCCAGATCACGCCCTTGATGATGTGGAATCCGTAGAAGATCGCGATCGATGAGAATGAGACGATCGTTGACACTCCCGACACGGAAGTGAAGCGGATGACTTTGCGCCCTTGGTGGGTCTTGGTCCACGCGAGGAACCGTTTGAGGAGCGACGGCACACGAAGAGTCTACTTCGCACGCTTCGAGTCTTTGGTGCCCCATGCCACAATGGACCAATGTCCGAAGCCCTCGACCGCCTGGTTGATCTCCTCGACCTCGAGACCATCGAGGTCAACGTCTACCGCGGACAGCACCCGCTAGAGGAACGCCAGCGCACATTCGGCGGGCAGGTGGCGGCCCAGGCCCTCATCGCCGCCGGCCGCACGGTCGAGGGCCGGCGCGTGCACTCACTGCACTCGTACTTCCTGCGTCCGGGCGACCCGCGCACTCCGATCCTCTACGAGGTCGACCGCATCCGCGACGGGCACAGCTTCACCACGCGACGGGTCGTGGCCATCCAGCACGGCCGGGCCATCTACAACATGCAGGCGAGCTTCCACAACGACGAAGCGAGCATCGATCACCAGATCGAGATGCCCGTCGTCGCCGGCCCCGAGTCGGTTCGCCCGCTGTACGAGCGGGTGCGCGAGGAGTGGGGCGACGCCGACGAGTGGTTCAAGCGGATCCACCCGATCGACCAGCGCTTCCTCGGCGAGCTGCCCTGGAGTCCGAACCGCGACCGCGAGCCGCGCCAGCGCCTGTGGATCCGCGCCGACGGTGAGCTCCCCGATGATCCGATGCTGCACGCCGGCGTGATCGCCTACGCCAGCGACATGAGTCTCTTCGACGCGATCTTGGCGCCGCACCGCGTGCGCTGGGACGACGGCTCGTTCATGGGCGCGAGCCTCGACCACTGCATGTGGTTCCACCGCCCGGCGCGGGCCGACGAGTGGTTGCTCTACGACACCGAGTCGCCGATTGCCCACGGCGCGCGCGGACTCGCGCGCGGCTTCCTCTTCAACCAGGCCGGCGAGCTGTGCGTCTCGCTGGTCCAGGAGGGCCTGGCCCGCACGGTGGACCCCGCTAAGAAGCGCGCCGACGCCTAGGTCGCCTCAGTTCGGCGCGACGATCGGACGGTGCTAATTACCGCTGTGCCATGGGCACGTAGTCACGCGCCTCACTGCCGATGTAGAGCTGACGGGGACGCGCGATCTTGAGGTCCTGGTCGAGCAGTTCCTTGTAGTGCGCCAGCCAGCCGGACGTGCGCGGAATCGCGAAGAGGACGGTGAACATCTCGGGTGGGAAGCCCATGGCCTGATAGATCAAGCCCGAGTAGAAATCGACGTTCGGGTACAGCTTGCGCGAGGTGAAGTAGTCGTCGCCAAGGGCGATCTCCTCGAGTTTGAGCGCGATGTCGAGCAACGGGTTCTTGCCCGTCACCGTGAAGACCTCGTCGGCGGTTCTCTTGATGATGGTGGCGCGCGGGTCGAAGTTCTTGTAGACGCGGTGACCGAAGCCCTCGAGGCGCGTGTGGCCCTGCTTGACCGTCTCGATGAAGGCGGGGACGTTGTCGATGGAGCCGATCTTGCCCAACATCTTCAGCACGGCCTCGTTGGCGCCGCCGTGACGAGGGCCGTAGAGAGCGGCGGTGGCGGCGGCGGTGGCCGAGTAGGGGTCGCCGTGACTCGACGCGACGATACGCATGGCCGTCGTGCCGCAGTTCTGCTCGTGGTCGGCGTGCAGGATGAACAGCACGTCGAGAGCGCGCGCGAGGATCGGGTTGGCGGCGTAGCGCGGCTCGGCCACCTTCCACATCATCGACAGGAAGTTCTGCGTGTACCCCAGTGAGTTGTCCGGGTAGACGAACGGCATCCCCACCGAGAACCGGTGGGCCGCGGCGGCCAGCGTGGGCATCTTGGCGATCAGGCGCACGATCTGGCGGTGCAGGATCTCCGGGTCGTCGAGGATCTTCGCGTCCTTGTAGTACGTCGAGAGCGCGGCGATCGCTGACACCAGCATCCCCATGGGGTGCGCGTCGTAGTTGAAACCCTCCAAGAAGCGCTTGCGGACGTTCTCGTGGATGTAGGTGTGGTACGTGACCTCCTCTTCCCACGCCGCGGCCTGGTCGGCGGTGGGCAGTTCGCCGTAGAGGAGCAGGTAGGCGACCTCCAGATACGTCGAGTTCTCAGCTAGCTGTTCGATCGGATAGCCGCGGTAGCGCAGCACCCCGGCGTCGCCGTCGAGGTAGGTGATCGAGGACTCCGCGGCCGCGGTGGCCATGAAGCCGGGGTCGTAGAACCACACACCCGGCACGACCTTGGAGAACTCCTTCGCGGCGACTCCCCCGTTGACGATGGGGATTTCTAGGGTCTCACCAGTCCGGTTGTCGGTCACTGTTATCGAGTCCGTCACGGTGCCTCACTTGAACCTAGGGAGCCTTCCCACACTATGCCAACTCGTCAGTAACCCTTCGTCGCGTCCGCCCTCGTAAGTGCGTGGAGAGCGTGAGATCAACGTCGAGGTGTCCTCGTCGACGAGCTCGATGCGCGACTCACGGCGACGTCGACACGTGCCGGCTCGCCGGCCCACGTGGCGAGTGAACGCGAGGTGACGCGCACCCGCCCGTAGGCGAACACCGACGGGGTTGCGGGGTCCGCGCTGGACAGCGCCGCGCCCGAGACCGTGAAGCCATTCGAGGTCACGATGGCCGAACCGTCAACGGCCGTGAGCGTGTAGACGCCGGGCTTCGTGAACGCAACCTTGGTAAAGGTGGCGACGCCCGAGGCGTTGGTGGTCGCAGTCAGGCGGCTGTGGGCGGTGAAATTTCCCGGTCCGCTGGCCAGGACCATGGTGACGGTGTCGTGGGCGACCGGAGTTCCCAAACCGTCGAGGACGGTCACCTGAGCACGCGTCGCCACGCCCGTGGTCGTGTTGGTGGGCTGGCCCGAGAAGGTCGCGCTGACTGCAACGGCCGGCGAGAGGATCACTTGATAGGTGCGACGACGCGTGGCCGCCGCGGCGCCGTGCGTGCCGCTAAGAGTGACGGTGAGCTGGGCGTGCTCCCCGGGCAACGTCGCGAGGTGTCGCGGCAAGAACGCGTACGAGCGATCGGGCCCGAGAGTGACCGACATCGCCTGGTGCTGGGGCGCCGTCTGCGCGCCCGAGAGAGCGGTGAGCGTCACGGTGAGGGTTACGGGCTGGAGAACGAAGGCGTCATTGGTCACCGATACGCCGAGGCGAAACGTGCTGACCGGCGGCAACACGATCTGTCCCGCCGGCGCCGGCAACGGTGACGGCGTCACTTCGATGGCCGAGATGGCCACGGCGCGTTGGACCTGGAGCGCCGGTGCGTTGCTCAGTGCGCCGAGCGTCGTGGGCAAGGTCACCACTGACGACGGCGTCGACGTCGACGCGAGCTTCACTCGTCCCGGCTCTTGCAGCAGGGAGTTGTGTACTGCGTTCCACGAGCGGTCGGTCGCCAACAGCGACGATCGCGCCGCCACCGACGTCAGGCCCGTCGAGTTGAGGGTCTTCCACGGCAGGTCCAGCGAGGTCGCGACGGAGTCGAGAACCACTTGGTAGTCGGCGACGCGCTGATCGGTCAGCTGGTCCACCAGGGTGTTGAGGTCGTGGGCGATGCCGGGCCGGCGCAGCAGGTTGGCGTCGCTGGACCAGGTGGGCAGTACGAGAGCCAGCTGCTCCAATCGGGCGGCGAACACCGGTCGGCTGAGCGTGGCGCCGTGGGTCAGCAGGTAGCCCAGGTGGTCTTCGAAGAGCTGCTCGGATCCCAGTAGCGAGTTGGCCAGGCGCGCGAAGCTCCGGTTCTCACTTCGACGAACGGCGGTGGAGTTGTGGGCGGCTCGATTGACGTCACGCGCAAAGAGCAGCACCAGCAGCGTGGCGACCAGCGCCACCAGCAAGATGACGTTCTGACGACGGCGCTGCGCGTGCGTGCGGGCCACGGACCTCGAAGTTACTGGTCCCTCGTCTGAGCGACCGATTACACGTCGTCATGGAACTCGAGTTCGATGATGTCCGAGACCCCCTCGGGAACTCCGGACTCCGGGTCAACGCCCCATTTGGCGTCGTCAAGCGGTCTGGCCAACTCGGTCACCGGTCCGATCGGCGCGACCTGCGTGGCGCCCGGTGCGCCGCCCAGGCGCCGGACCCGGTTCGCGGTGACGATCAGTCGCGACTCGAAGGAGCTGACCATTGAGTTGTAGTGGCGAACCGCCTCGTTGAGCGCCTTACCGACCTTGGCCGTGGGTTCGGCGACCTTGCCGATCCGGTCGTACAGCTCGGTGGCCAGGGCCAAGATCTCCACGGCGTTGAGGCGCGCGTGCTCGTTGCGCACCACCATCGCGACCGTCCACAGCAGCGACAGGAGGTTCGTCGGTCCGGCGATGAGCACGCGCTCGCGCGCGGCGAAGGCCTGCAGGTCGCGGTCGTTCTCGAAGGCCGCTGCGATGGCGGCGTCGCTGGGCACGAAGCACACGACGAACTCGGGATTCGGACTCAGTCCCTCCCAGTAGGACTTCTCACCGAGTTTGCGCAGGTGCCCGCGCAGGTCTCCCGCGTGCGCGACGTAGAGGCGGCGGCGCGCCTCGACGTCGTCGGCGGCCATGGCCTCTTCGAAGCGGTCGAAGGGGAACTTGGCGTCGATCGCCAGTTGGGTGCCGTTGGTGAGATTCACCACGCAGTCGGGTCGTTGCGCCTTGCCGGCTTCGGTGGTGCTCGACACCTGTAATTGGAAGTCGACGTTGGGCCGCAGGCCCGACTGCTCGAGCACGTTGGCCAGCTGCACCTCGCCCCAGTGTCCTCGGTGATCGCTGCGCCCGAGGAGCTGATTGAAGCGCTGCGTCTCGATCGCGAGGCGCTGTTCGGATTCGAGCAACTGAGCGACTCGGCCCTTCACGTCGCTGATGGCGTCGGTGTGTTCCTCGTTGTACGTCTCAAGCTTGGTCTTGTACTCACCGAGGAGCATCTCGAGAGGACGCAGCGTGTCGCCCAACTTGGCGTCACGCTCGACCTGGATGTCGGCCTGCTGCTTGCGGAACTCCTCCACGGTCCGGCCGAGCACTCGGTTCGACAGGCTCTCGAGGTACACCTCGATCTCTTCGCGCTCCTTGGCGTGCTCGTCGCGCTCGCGAAGGAGCGACGCATTCGACTCAACTAACTGCGCGTCGCGCACCGCCAAGTCCTGGCGCGCCGACGCCACTTCGCCACGCAGACCCTGCGCGCGACGGGTGGCCACGATCCACGCGACCAGCGCGCCGAACACCACCCCCGCGATCACCCCGAGCACCACGTGCATCGACCTCCTACGTCGTCACCACCCTAGAGATACCGTGCCACACCCCGATATCCTGGCCACGTGTATCGCCTGTTCGGTCTTCGTCACGCCAACGTCGCGCCGACGCCGGTGGACGCCGGTCTCGACGCCGAGTGGCACCAGAAGATCGTGCGCCTGTTCGCGTTGGTCGGTGAAGCCATGGCCGAGGCCACCCACGCCCTCCTCGCCGGAGATCGAGAGTTGGCCAAGCGCGTCGTCGAGCACGACGTTCTCATTGACGCGATGGTCGACTCCATGGTCGCCACCGCCGAGATGGAGCTGCTCGAGAACCCGTCGCTGCCCATTCAGTCACGTCAAACCCTGCTGACCCTCCTGCGGATCTTGCCGGAGGTCGAACGCAACGGCGACCTGGCTGAGCACATCGCGCGCCGCGCCGCGCGCGGTCTGGGCAGCGAGATGTCGCCGCGCAGCCGCGGCCTCGTCGAGCGCATGGGGGAAGTGGCCTCGACGATCTGGCGTGAGGCGACCGACGTCATCATCGACGGCAAGACCGAGGCGGCCGGAGCGATCGAGGTCATCGACGACGAACTCGACGACCTGCACGTCTCGCTCACCGCGGAACTCACCTCGGGCTCAATGGCGCTGCCGGTCGCCGTGGAACTCGCCCTGCTGGCGCGCTTCTACGAACGCTTCGGTGATCACTGCGTCAACCTGGCACGGCGCCAGGTCGGTCGCGACGGCGGCGACTAACGCCGCGCTAGCAGCGCTTCGGCGATCTGCACCGCGTTGAGCGCCGCGCCCTTGCGCAGGTTGTCCGCGGTCACGAAGAGCGACAGCCCGTTCTCCAGCGTGGCGGCACGTCGGATCCGACCGACGAGGGCCGCGTCGCGGCCGGCGCCGAGACGTGGCGTCGGCAACTCGCAGACTTCGACCCCGGGCGCATCCGTCAACAGCGCGATTGCCTCGTCGGGCGAGATCGGTCGAGAGAAGCCCGCGGTGATCGCGAGCGAGTGACCGGTGAAGACCGGTACGCGCACGCACATGGGATCCACGAGAAGATCGGGGATCTCGAGGATCTTGCGACTCTCGTCGCGCAGCTTCTTCTCTTCCACGGTCTCGAGCGAATCGTCGTCGAGTAGCGCGCCGGCGAGCGGCACCACGTTGTAGGCGATCGTCGCGGGGAAGATGACGCCGGGACCCAGCGGTAACGCCGACCCGTCGAAGGCCAACCCGCGCACGTCGGGGTCGCCGGGACCGGCGAGTTGGCCGGCGAGCTCCTCGATCCCGTCTCGCCCCGCGCCGCTCACGGCCTGGTAGGTGGTGACCACCATCGAGCGCAGTCCCGCGGCGACGTGCAGCGGCTTGAGCACCGGCATCGCGGCCATCGTCGTGCAGTTCGGATTGGCGATGATCCCCTTGGGTACGCACTCCAGCGCGTGCGCGTTCACCTCCGGCACCACGAGTGGCACCTCGGGATCCATCCGCCACGCCGAAGAGTTGTCGATGACAATCGCGCCGGCAGCGGCGAGGCGTGGCGAGAGCTCCCTCGACGAGGACGCACCCGATGACATGAGGGCCACGTCGATCCCGGCGAAGTCCGCGGTCGCGGCGTCCTCGACCTCGACCGCCTGGCCGCGCCAGTCGAGGGTCGAGCCCGCCGAACGGGCCGAGGCGAAGTAGCGCATCGACTCGACCGGGAAGTCGCGCTCGAGCAGGATCGCGCGCATGACTGTTCCCACCTGACCGGTGGCTCCGACAACCGCGACGCGCATGGAAAAAGTCTAGGTCGAGGCCCCGTCGAGTCCGAAGGCGGTGTGCAACGCGCGCACCGCATCGACGACGCTGTCGGCGCGCACGACACACGAGATGCGGATGGAGCTGGTCGAGATCATCTCGATGTTGATGCCGCTCTCGGCGAGGGTCTCGAACATCAGCGCGGTGACGCCAGGGCTCGACTTCATTCCGGCGCCAACGAGCGAAACCCGGCCGATGTCGTCGTCACTCGTCAGCGTCGCGGCGCCGATCTCGCCCTGGATCGCTCCGCACGCTTCGCGCGCGGCGACCAGATCGGTCTTGACCACGGTGAAAGAGATGTCAGTGAGTCCGTGGGCCCCGGTGTTCTGGACGATCATGTCGACGTTGATGCCCCGGTCAGCCAGTTCGCGGAAGAGGCGCGCGGCCACACCAGGTCGGTCGGGCACTCCACCGACGGTGACCTTGGCCTCCGACGTGTCATCGGTGACGGCCGTAACGACGGCTTGTTCCATGGCGGGGTCCTCCTCAACGATCCATGTTCCTGGCTCCCAGGTGAAGCTCGAGCGAACGTGCAACGGCACGCCGTGGCGACGCGCGAACTCAACTGAGCGCAGCATCAGCACGCGGCCGCCCGACGCCGAGATCTCCATCATCTCGTCGAAGGAGACCCGCGCGATGCGCCGGGCCCGGGCGTTGACCCTCGGATCGGCCGAAAACACGCCGGTCACGTCGGTGTAGATCTCGCAGACGTCGGCCCTCAGCGCCGCAGCCAGTGCGACGGCGGTGACGTCGGACCCCCCGCGCCCGAGCGTGGTGATGTCGCGCTCGACCGACACGCCCTGGAACCCCGCCACGACCGGCACCAGCCCGGCGTCCAGGGCCTCGCGGACCCGGTCGGGTCGCATCTCGAGGATCTTCGCGCGGGTGTGCTCGGTGTCGGTGATGATCCCGGCCTGGGAGCCGGTGAAGGACGTCGAGTCCACCCCGCGGTCCGCCAGGGCCATGCACAGCAGCGCCATCGAGATACGCTCACCCGCGGTCAAGAGCATGTCGAGTTCGCGCGGAGGATGGGTCGGCGAGACCTCGCCAGCCAGACGAATCAGGTCGTCGGTGAACTTGCCCATCGCCGACACGACCACGACGACGTCGTCGCCGCCGTCGCGGGTGCGCGCGATGTGGGCAGCCACGTCGCGGATGCGTTCGGCGTCACCGACCGAGGTGCCACCGTACTTTTGAACGATGAGCCCCACGGAGTCCAAACTACCGGACGACCAAAGGGGTTTCCCGGCCTCCACTAGTCTTTGCACCCATGGCCACGAGCAAACGCGAACGTCAAAAGGCCGCGCGCCGCGAGAAACTTGAGCGAATGCAGCGCGAAGCGCGACGTCGGCGCACGCTACGCCGTGGCGTGATCGTGGCCGTCGTCGCCGCCATCGTCATCGGCTCGGCCGTCTTACTGTTCTCCGGGTCCAAGTCACCCACCACGACCACCACGACCACCACGACGACCAGCACCACCACGACGTCGACAATCCCCAAGGTCGATCAGACCAAGCAGACGGCCGCCAACGCGCTGGCCGTGCGCGCGGGTTGCCCGGCGCTACCGTCCACGCGGGCGAACAACTTGACCTTCAAGACCGCGCCCAAGAATGCGATCTCGGCGACGGCCACGTACTACGCGCACGTCAACACAACGGCGGGCGCATTCGTCATCAAGCTCAACCAGACGGCCGCGCCGGTGACGGTGAATAGCTTCATCTTCCTGGCCCAGCACAAGTACTTCAACTGCGTCATCTTCCACCGCGTCATCCCGGGCTTCGTCATCCAAGGCGGCGACCCGACTGGCACCGGGAGCGGCGGCCCGGGCTACACCCTCCCCGACGAGTTTCCGAAGGCCGGCAGCCCGACCTACCCGCTCTACTCGGTCGCCATGGCCAAAACGAGCGCTCCGCACAGTGGAGGAAGCCAGTTCTTCATCGTCATCGGAGCGAGCGGCGAGACGTTGCCGCCGAGCTACTCACTCTTCGGTCAGGTGATAAGTGGCCAGAACGTCGTCAGGACAATTGGCGCTGAGGGGACAGCGAGCGGTACCCCGCTGGTCACTCAGCGCATGCTGACCGTCACGATTAGCCAGACGCCGTGACCGACCTGCCCAACGCTGACGGCACGAGCGCACCGCGCCAGCGCTTCAGCGCGGCTCCGCCGATGGTCATCGACCCGCAGAAGCGCTACAGCGCGACGATGGTGACGTCCAAGGGCACGATGGAGATTGCCCTCGACCACCACGCCGCGCCGTCCACGGTCAACAGTTTCGTCTTCCTCGCTCGCTGGCACTACTTCGACGGCATCGTCTTTCACCGCGTGATACCGGGCTTCGTCCTCCAGGGCGGCGACCCGACGGGCACGGGCACCGGCGGCCCGGGGTATCGCTTCGACGACGAACTGCCCAAGCCCGGGCGCTACGAACTCGGTTCGCTGGCCATGGCGAACTCCGGTCCTCACACCAACGGGTCGCAGTTCTTCATCATCTCGGGCCCCGACGGCGTTCGCCTTCCCCCGCTCTACTCCCTGTTCGGCAAAGTGGTCAAGGGATTGGACGTGGTCGAGACCATCGACGCCGTGGGCTCCTCGTCGGGCCGGCCGCGCGAGGACGTGATCATCGAATCGGTGACCATCACCGAGGCCGACGCCTAGAGCGACACGGTCTGCGCGCCGCGCGTGACGACCACGTCGGGACGCACCACACGCCACGCACCTTCCACGCCGATCACCGCTCCTTCGGGACCGACCACGACGAATGTCTCGTCCTCACCCAGCAATTCGCGCGTGCGCGCGAGCTGGTCGGGTGGCGCCGGGTGCCCGAGCACCAGCCCGGACCGGTAGCCCAGGCCGACGGTGGGCGCTCCGCCACGAGGATCGATCATCACGTCGCCCAGCACCGTGGCCACCGACCCAACGGCGACGAGCAGCCGCGCTGCGCCGATCGCCGCGCCGACCGGTGTGTCGCGCCACACCGCACGCGCGTGCAGCGCGGATCCGTCGACCAGCACCACGACGTCGGCGCCGGTGATCCGTTGCGCGAAGTAGGGCTCGGCGGACGACGCGCGGTCGACCACCATGACGCCTTCGATGCGCGCGTCGAGTTCGGAGAGCGCGTCCGCCACCGTCACCGCGGCGTGCGTCGCGCCGGTGAAGGCCGCGGCCGTCGGCACCACGACGACGTCGGCGCCGGGGCCCAGCACGAACTCGTCGGAGTTGAGGACCGCGCGCGCCGCGCTGAGCGATCCGGCGGCCAGCGTGGTGCGCTCCACGCGACGAGTCTCGCACGGGGACCTCGCGACACCGGACAGTAGAGTGCCGAGATGAGATTCGCGGTCGTGGGAGTCGTCGGATCGGGCGTGATGGCCAGCGGTGTCGCCGAGGTCTGCGCGAACGCCGGCGCGACGGTAATCGTGCGCAGCCGCTCGAGCGACGGCGGCGACTCGCTGCTCAGCACACTGGAGCGCTCTCTCGCGCGCGAGGTGGAGAAGGCCAAGCGCTCGCGTACGGACGTCGACGAGGTGCGCGCGAGGGTGTCGGTGACGGAACGCTTGGAGGACCTGGCCGACTGTGACCTGGTGATCGAGTCGATCGTCGAAGAGATGCCGGCCAAGCGCGCGCTGTTCGATGAGCTCGATCGCCTCGTGCGCCCCGACGCGATTCTGGCGACGAACACGTCAACCCTGTCGGTGTTCGAGTTGGCGATGGCGACGTCACGACCCGAGCGGGTCTGCGGCATGCACTTCTTCAATCCGGCCCAGGTCATGACCCTCGTCGAGGTCGTGCGCCCGATGAGCGCCAGTGACGAGACGATCGAGGCGGTAGTGGACTTCGCGCGCGCGTGCGGCAAGGACCCCGTCGTAGTGAAGGACCAGCCGGGTTTCGTGGTGAATGCACTCCTCTTTCCGTATCTCAATGACGCCGTGCGCCTGCTCGAGCTGGAGGTGGCCTCGACCGACGGGATCGACACGGCGATGAAGGGTGGGTGCGGGTTCCCGATGGGCCCCTTCGCCCTGCTCGACCTGATCGGCCTCGACGTCGCGGTGGCGATCCTGGACACGCTGCACGCCGAGCTCGCCGACGCGCACTTGGAGCCTCGTCCGACTCTTCGTCGCATGGTCAGCGCCGGACACCTTGGTCGCAAGTCGGGCGTCGGCTTCTACGACTACCGTCAGTAGCGGATCGGGGGACGACGTGAGCGAGCCGTCCAAGCCCTGGGTGATGAGGACCTATTCGGGTCACTCCAGCGCCGTGGCCTCCAACGCGCTGTACCGCGAGAACCTCGCGAAGGGCCAGACCGGTCTCTCGGTGGCGTTCGACCTGCCGACCCAGACCGGCTACGACCCCGACGCGCCGGCGGCGGCCGGCGAGGTCGGCAAGGTCGGCGTGCCGGTCGCGCATCTCGGACACCTGCGTGAGCTCTTCGACCAGATCCCCCTGGCCCAGATGAACACGTCGATGACGATCAACGCCACGGCCGCGTGGCTCTGGGCGCTCTACCTGGTGCTGGCTGACGAGCAGGGCGCCGACTGGACCCGCCTCACCGGCACGACCCAGAACGACATCGTCAAGGAGTACCTCAGCCGTGGGACCTACGTCTTCGCCCCGGGACCGTCCAAGCGCCTGATCGTCGACATGATCGCCTTCGGCATCGAGAACGTACCGGCGTGGAACCCGATCAACGTCTGCAGCTACCACCTCCAGGAGGCCGGGGCCACCCCGGTCCAAGAGGTCGCGTACGCACTAGCGACGGCGGTGGATGTGCTCGACGCCGTACGCGACTCGGGCAAGGTCGACCCCGCGCGGCTACCGCAAGTGGTCGGCCGCATCTCTTTCTTCTTGAACGCCGGGGTCCGATTCGTGGAAGAGGTCGCCAAGGTGCGAGCGTTCACCGCCCTGTGGGACGAGATCTGTCGGACCCGCTACGGCGTCGAGGACCCGGCGCTGCGGCGCTTCCGCTACGGCGTCCAGGTCAACTCACTCGGCCTCACCGAGCAGCAGCCCGAGAACAACGTCACGCGCATCGTCCTCGAGATGCTCGGCGTCACGCTGTCGGCCGACGCACGAGCGCGCGCCATCCAGCTCCCCGCGTGGAACGAGGCGCTGGGTCTGCCGCGTCCGTGGGACCAGCAGTGGAGCCTGCGCGCCCAGCAGGTCCTCGCCTACGAGACCGACCTGCTCGAGTACCCCGACCTCTTCGCGGGCTCCCAGGTGATGGACGCGCTCGTGTCGGACCTGTCGACCGCCGCGCGCGAGGAGCTCGACGACGTGTTGTCCCTCGGCGGGGCCTTCGCCGCGGTCGAGGAGTTGAAGACGCGCTTGGTCGCGAGCCAGGCTGAGCGGCTCGCGCGCATTGAGTCGGGCGCTCAGGTCGTCGTGGGCGTCAACCGCTACACCGAGACCGCGGCGTCGCCGCTCACCTCGGACCCCACGGTCGACGCGGTACTCACCGTGGACCCGGCCGTCGAGCGCGAGCTCGCCACCGAGGTCGCATCCTGGCGCGCGCGGCGCGATCCCGCGGCCGTTCAGTCGGCGCTGCGGGAGTTGCGGCGCGTCGCGGCCAGCGACGATCCGAGTGACAACGTGATGGTGCCCAGCTTGGCGCTGGCCCGAGCCGGGGGAACGACGGGCGAGTGGACCGATGCGCTCCGCGAGGTCTACGGCGACTACCGCGCACCCACCGGGGTGCGCGCGGGAGTGAGTGCTCGAGGCGACGCCTTCGCAACTCTGGTCGAACGCTCCAAGGATCTGGCCCGTCGTCGGGGATATCCTCCGCGACTGCTGGTCGCCAAGCCGGGCCTTGACGGACACTCCAACGGAGCCGAGCAGATCGCGGTGGCCGCGCGCGACGCCGGCTTCGAAGTCGTCTACCCCGGGATCCGGCTGTCGCCCGACGAGATCGTCGCGGCGGCGCGTGATGAAGACGTCGACCTGGTCGGCATCTCGATCCTCTCCGGCTCGCACCTCTCGTTGGTGCCGCGAATCCTCGAGGGTATGAGGGCGGCGAAGGTGAACGCCGCGGTAGTGGTCGGGGGCATCGTCTCCGACTCCGACGCTCAAGAACTGCTCGACGCCGGAGTCCTGGCGGTGTACACGCCCAAGGACTTCGCGTTGGCGTCCATCATGGACGACCTCTTAGGTTTCGTCGAAGCTCAGTGACGCCGGTAGGGGCGTCGGTTAGAGAACGGGGCGACGTCGAACCACCGACCAGAAAACCGCCACGCCGGCGTGAGCGAGACCGGGTCCCGGCGTACCGGTGGGGCGAGCACCTGCTCGGCGGCGGCGACCAGTGCCGCCAGGTCATCGGGTTCGAGCGAGGGCCGTGGCGACAGTCCGTAGTTCATAGCGGCACGTTTCCGTGCTTGCGCCGGGGCAGGTCCTCGCGCTTGCCGCGCAGAAGATCCAGGGCGCGACTGATCACCCGACGGGTGTCGGCGGGGTCGATGACGTCGTCGATGATCCCGCGCTCAGCCGCGATGTACGGCGTGGCGTAGCGCTCCTCGTAGTCCTCGAGCAGCTCGGCGCGACGCGCCAACGGGTCGATCGAACCGGCCAGGTCACGCCGGTGAACAATCTCCACGGCGCCCGACGACCCCATGACCGCCAGTTCCGCGGTCGGCCAGGCGTAGGCCAGGTCGGCGCCGATCGACTTGGAGTTCATGACGACGTACGCCCCGCCGTAGGCCTTGCGCGTGATGATCGAGATGCGCGGCACCGTCGCCTCGCAGAACGCGTAGAGCAGCTTCGCGCCGTGGCGGATGATCCCGCGGTACTCCTGATCGACGCCGGGCATGAAGCCCGGCACGTCGACGAAGGTGACGATCGGCACGTTGAATGCGTCACAGGTACGCACGAAGCGCGCGGCCTTCTCGCTCGAGTCGATGTCCAGCACGCCCGCCAGGATCTGGGGCTGATTGGCCACGATGCCCACGGTGTGGCCGTCGACGCGCGCGAAGCCGCAGGTGATCTGCTGGGCGTAGGTGGCGTGCACCTCCATGTAGTCGCCCCCGTCGACCACCGCCGTGATGACCTTCTTCATGTCGTAGGGCTGGTTGGACGACAGGGGCAGAAGGTCGCGCAGGTTCTCGCACAGCCGGTTGGGGTCGTCGCCGGTCATGATGCGCGGCGGCTCTTCGAGATTGTTCGAGGGCAGGAACGACAGGAGGTAGCGCACCTCGTCCAGCACGCTCTTCTCGTCGGGCATCACGAAGTTGGCTACGCCCGACTTCGTGGCGTGAGTCTGAGCGCCGCCGAGCTCCTCGAGCGTCACGTCCTCGCCAGTGACGGTCTTGACCACGTCGGGGCCGGTGATGAACATGTGGCTGGTGTCCTTCACCATGAAGATGAAGTCGGTCAACGCCGGCGAATAGACCGCGCCGCCCGCGCACGGGCCGAGGATGACCGAGACCTGGGGTACCACGCCGGAGGCCTGGGCGTTACGCCGGAAGATCCCGCCGTA
>DATLSF010000035.1:0-10130 GCA_035534335.1 Acidimicrobiales bacterium
GTGGCTGGTGTCCTTCACCATGAAGATGAAGTCGGTCAACGCCGGCGAATAGACCGCGCCGCCCGCGCACGGGCCGAGGATGACCGAGACCTGGGGTACCACGCCGGAGGCCTGGGCGTTACGCCGGAAGATCCCGCCGTAGGCGTGCAGCGCGGCGACACCTTCTTGGATCCGCGCACCGGCGCCGTCGTTGAGCCCGATGATGGGTAGCCCCGTAGAGGTCGCCAGGTCCATGATCTTGTGGATCTTGGCGCCGTGGGTCTCGCCGAGCGCACCGCCGAAGACCGTGAAGTCCTGCGAGTAGACGCACACCTTGCGCCCGTCGATCGTTCCGAAGCCGGTGATGACCCCGTCGGTGTAGGGACGCGACTCCTCCAGGCCCATACCCGAAGCCCCGTGCCGAGTCAGCATGTCCAACTCGGAGAAGGAGTCCTCGTCGAGCAGGTACTCGATGCGCTCGCGCGCGGTCAACTTGCCCTTGGCCTGGTGGCGTTCGATGGCCTTCTCGCCCCCGGCCAGCCGTGCCTGTCGCTTGCGTTCGGCGAGCTGAGCCAGGCGCTCAGACATTGAATGATCCATGGAGGCCCAGGTTACCTATCGCCGTGCGCGACGGTCGGGGGCGATCGTCGCGGCGAACGCGCGGTCACATTCGAGTCGGCGCCGCGCGCGGTTACTGGTTAGTAGGCGCAGAACACGTGGTACGGCGCGCCGGATCCTCCACCAGTTCGATCAACGTTCCGAAGGAGCTCGACGGGTGGAGAAAGGCGACCGTCGTGCCGCGCGAGCCCGGTCGCGGCGCCTGGTCGACCAGCCGCGCGCCGCTGGCGCGCGCCGCGTCCAGAGCCCGCGCGCAGTCGTCCACTCGATAGGCCACGTGGTGCAGTCCCTCGCCACGCCGCGCAAGGAAGCGCGCGACCGGCGAGTCATCGCGCGTCGGCGTCAGCAGTTGCACGTACGAGTCGGCAACGCGAACCAGGGCCTCGTCAACCCCGTCGCTCTCGACTCGCTCGCGGTGCTCGACGACCGCGCCGAATACGTCCGAGTACCAGGCGATCGCCGCGTCCAGGTCGGTGACGGCGATAGCCACGTGATCGATCTCGGTGAGCAGCACTCAACCCTCCCGGTCGTGACGGCGAAAAATGGTCAGTCGCTCGCCGAGTCGCTCGCGCGTCACTGGGTCGCTGACGCCCAGACCCTCCCGCCCGGCCGCGCACAGCACGCCGATCTTTCCCTCGTGTTGGTTGCGCATGACCTCGTAGGTCGCCTCGCCAACGTCCTCCAAGCTAAAGACGGCCGACAGTGGCGGCACGACACGACCGTCGATCAGCGTCTGGTTCGCTGCCCACGCCTCGCGGTAGTTGGCAAAGTGCGTTCCCCGGATGGTCTTGAGCTTCATCCACAGGTGACGGTTGTCGTACTCGATCAGGTAGCCGCTCGTCGCCGCGCACGTGACGATCGTGCCGCCGCGCCGGGCCACGAAGACACTGGCCCCCATCGTGGCTCGTCCCGGGTGTTCGAAGACGATGTCAGGGTCCGCGCCCACCAAGTCGCGGATGTCCGCCCCGAGGCGGCGCCATTCGGACTCGTCCTGGGTGTGCTCGTCCTTCCAGAATCGGTAGTCGCGTTCGGTTCGGTCAATCACGTGCTCGCAGCCCAGCTCGCGCAGCGTGGCCGCCTTGCGCGCGCTCGAGACGACGCCGATGGGCGTGGCCCCAGAGTTGAGGACGTGCTGGACGGCGAAGGAGCCGAGTCCGCCCGAGGCGCCCCAGATGAGCACCCGATCACCCTGGGTCACGGGCGCGCCGTTTCGCGACACCAGCATTCGGTACGCGGTCGAGTTGCACAGGGCGTTGACCGCCGCCTCCTCCCACGTGAGGTGGCCCGGTTTGGGCATCAGCTGGTTCGCCTTCACGACGCACAGGTCGGCCAGCCCCCCGAAGTTCGTCTCGAACCCCCAGATCCGCTGGTTACTCGCAAGCATGGAGTCGTCGTGGCTGGAAGGGTCTTGATCGTCGACGTAGTTGCAGTGCACGACAACCTCGTCACCGATCGTCCAGTTGCGCACGGCCGAGCCGACCCGCACGACGACGCCGGCTGCGTCTGAGCCCACGACGTGATAGTCGAGGGCGTGGCGTTGTCCCCAGTACGACTCGCGACCCAACCGGTCGAGGAATCCGAACGTCGGCAGCGGTTCGAAGATGCTCGTCCACACGGTATTGAAGTTGATGGACGAGGCCATGACCACCAGCAGGGCCTCGTCGGGGGCCAGCTCCGGCAGGGCCACCTCATCGACGTGCAGGCTCGCGCGCGGGTCCTTGTCACCGGAGTCCACCCCGTCGAACATCGTCTGCTCGCCGCGCCGCACGACGGCTGCCCGGTAGGTCGCCGGCAGAGGCGTCGCCGCCAGCTCCTCGGGCGCGGCTCCGTCGCGCACCGCGTCAAGGATCCCACTCATCCCCGTGAGGATAACGGTCGCGTCGCGCGGCCCGAAGGCTCGCGCGCAACGACGCCTATCGTGAGTAGGTCGCACGGGCGAAACGGAGGACTCATGTCACGCAGTGTCATCGTCGCGGGCAACCGCACCGCCATCGGCAAGTTGTCCGGTCAGTTCGCCAGCCTCAGCGCGATGGACCTCGGGGGTGCCGCCATCAAGGGTGTTCTCGACAGCACCCAGCTCGACCCCGCCACCATCGACGCCGTCTTGATGGGTCAGGTCCTCCAAGCGGGTCAGGGTCAGATCACCGCCCGCCAGGCCGCGGTCAAGGCCGGGATCCCGATGACCGTGCACGCCACGACCATCAACAAGGTCTGCCTCTCGGGGTTGCAGACCATCTACCTGGCAGACCTCATGGTCCGCTCGGGCGAAGCCGAGGTCGTCATCGCCGGTGGCATGGAGTCGATGACGAACGCGCCTTACCTGCTGCCCGGCGCGCGGGCCGGATACCGCCTCGGCGACCAGACGGTCGTCGACGCGATGATGTTCGACGGCCTCTACTGCGCCTTCGACAACTGCGCCATGGGGCTGTCCACCGAGAACCACAACCACGGCCGCATCTCTCGCGCTCGCCAGGACGAGTTCTCGGCGCGCAGCCACCAGTTGGCCGCGGCGGCCGCGGCGGCCGGTCGCTTCGACGACGAGATCGTTGCGGTCCAGGTGCCCCAGCGCCGCGGCGAGCCGATCTCGGTCACGACTGACGAGGGCGTGCGCGCGGACACCACTGCCGAGTCACTGGCCAAACTGCGGCCAGCCTTCGACCCGGCGGGCACCATCACCGCGGGCAATGCGTCACAGATCTCCGACGGCGGCGCCGCGGTCGTGGTGATGTCGGCCGATCGCGCCGCCGCGCTCGGCCTGGCGCCGCTGGGCGAACTGGTTGGGTACGGCCAGGTCGCGGGTCCTGACGCCTCACTGCTGACGCAACCCTCGCACGCGATTCTCCTCGCGGCCAAGCGCGCCGGACTCGATCCCTTGACAATGGACCTCTACGAGATCAATGAGGCCTTCGCCGCGGTCGGGCTGGCGTCCGCCGACGACCTCGGGCTCGATGAGACGAAGATCAACGTCAACGGCGGTGCGATCGCGCTCGGCCACCCCATCGGCATGTCGGGCACGCGCCTCGCGCTGACCGCCCTCTTCGAGCTGCGCCGTCGGGGCGGCGGTGTGGCGGCCGTGGCCCTGTGCGGCGGCGGCGGCCAAGGCGACGCCGCCATCCTTCGCGCGCTCTAGCCGGGCACGAACTTCGCGACCAGCTCGTAAGGCCCCAAGCCCACCGGGCGGTCCTCGGGAAGCGCCAGCACGTAGGCCGCCCCCGTGGGGAAGCGACCGCGACGCAGCTTTCCGGGCAGTCTCGCCGCCAGTTCGGTGACCAGCTCAAACACGGTCGGGTTATGGCCGACCACCAGCAGCGAGGTCGTCACGGGATCGAGCGCGGCCAGGTCGATGAGGAGGTCCTCTCCGGTCACGTCGCGCTTTCCGTTGTACATCAGCTCGCTGGACTGGACTGACGCCACGAACTCCAGACCCTCGAAGGCGAACTGAAATGTTTCGAGCGTGCGGGCTGCCGCGCTCACCAGGGCGGTGACCGGGCCGTAGGCCCCCAGCGCGTCGGGGTCACTCGCCCACTCGCGCAGGCGGACGCACTGGGCTCGCCCGCGCTCGCTCAGTGTGCGCGCGAAGTCCGTCTGGCCCACTGACGCGGGTGAGGACTCGCCGTGGCGCACGATCGTGAGGTAGCGCACCCGACCAGTTTGGCCGACGCGGTTAGTGAAAGGGGTCTTCGCGTGGTTTAGCGTGGTCGGGTGCACGCCGCCCTCACGTACTTCCAGGCCGTCGTCATGGGACTGGTCCAGGGTGTCACGGAGCTGTTCCCGATCTCGAGTCTGGGTCACGGCGTCCTGGTGCCGGCCCTGCTGGGATGGCACAACCTGGTCAACAGCCAGTCGAAGTCCGAGTCCTTCTTCCTCGCGTTCCTCGTCGGCCTGCACGTCGGGACCGCCGTGGCCCTGATCGTCTACTACCGCGACCGGTGGGCCACCTATTTCAAGGGCCTGGGTCGACAGCTGGCCGCGGTGCCCGAGCGCGGCGTCGCGTCGCTGTGGCGTCTCTCAGACCCCGACCTCGACGCCGACTACCGATTGCTCGTCCTTCTGGCGGTGGCGACGGTGCCGGTGGGCCTGACCGGACTCATCTTCGAGCACAAGTTCCGCGTTCTGTTCGCCAAGCCTCTGGCCGCAGCAATCTTCCTCACGATCAACGGCGTGATCCTGCTCTACGGCGAACGCCTGCGTCGCTCGCGCGGTCGCCACGTCGCGCACCAGGAACTCGCGACACTCAGCGTTCGCGCGGCCTTCCTCATCGGGTGCTCCCAGATCCTCGCGCTGTTCGCCGGAATCTCGCGCGCCGGCTCCTCGATGGTGGCCGGACTGCTCGGCGGACTCGATCACGAGGACGCCGCCAACTTCTCCTTCTTATTGGCGACGCCCGTCATCCTGGCCGCGGGGCTTCTCAAGGTCCCCGATCTCTTCGGACCGCTCGGTGACGGCGTGCGCTACCAAACCCTGGTCGGCGCGTTGTGCGCGGGCGTCGCGGCCTACCTCGCCGTTCGCTTTCTCACGCGCTACTTCACCACCAAGACTCTGACACCCTTTGGGATCTACAGCCTGGTTGTCGGAGTCGCCTGTGTGATCCGCTTCGCCTGAGCGCCGCGGACGCCGGTGCGTCGAGGTCAGCGAACGTCGAAGCGGTCGAGACTCATGACCTTGTCCCACGCCGCGACGAAGTCGCGCACGAACCTTTCCTGGCCGTCGTCACTCGCGTAGACCTCGGCGATCGCTCGCAGCTGGGAGTTCGACCCGAAGACCAGATCCACGCGAGTGCCCGTCCACCTCAGGGCGCCCGTCTCGCGGTCGCGGCCCTCGAAGGTCTCGTCGGCGTTGGACGTGGACGTCCAGACCGTGGCCATGTCGAGGAGATTCACGAAGAAGTCGTTGGAGAGCACCCCCGGCCGGGTGGTGAACACCCCGAGTTCGTAGTGACCGACGTTGGCGTTCAGCACACGCAAGCCCCCCACCAGTACCGTCATCTCCGGCGCCGTCAGCGTCAACTTCTTCGCGCGATCAAGCAGCAGTTCCTCGGCGCTCTGGCGTTGCCCGGCTGCGAGATAGTTTCGAAACCCGTCGGCGGTCGGCTCGAGAACGGCGAACGACTCAACGTCGGTCTGCTTCTGTGTCGCGTCCGTGCGCCCCGGCGTGAAGGGGATGCGGATGTCGTGCCCGGCGCTCTTGGCCGCCTGCTCGACCGCGGCGCACCCGCCGAGCACGATGACGTCGGCCAGCGAGACCGCCTTGTCGCCCTTTAGCGAGGAGTTGAACTCCTTGCGGATCCCCTCGAGGGTCTTGAGCACTCTCGCGAGCTCGGTCGGACTGTTGACCGTCCAGTCCTTCTGGGGCGCGAGGCGAATGCGCGCGCCGTTGGCCCCCCCGCGCTTGTCCGTGCCGCGGAACGTCGCCGCCGAGGCCCACGCGGTCGCGACCAACTGTGCGCTCGAGAGCCCCGACGCCAGGATCCGGCCCTTCAGGTCAGCGATCTTCTTCGCTCCGATCACTGCGTGAGTGGGCGCCGGCACCGGGTCCTGAAACAACTGGGGCTTGGCGGGAACCAGCGCGCCAAGGCCCCGAACGTAGGGGCCCATGTCGCGGTGCGTCAGTTTGAACCACGCGCGTGCGAAGGCGTCGGCGAACTCCTTGGGGTGCTCGTAGAAGCGCCGGGAGATCGGCTCGTAGACCGGGTCGAACCTCAGGGCGAGGTCCGTCGTGAGCATGACGAGGGCATGGGACTTCGTCGGATCGTGGGCGTCGGGCACCGTGCCCGCGCTGGCGCCATCCTTCGGGGTCCACTGTGACGCGCCGGCGGGACTCTTCACCAGCTCCCACTCGAAGCTGAACAGGTTGTCGAAGAAGTCGTTATTCCACGTCGTGGGGTTGTCGGTCCACGCGCCCTCAAGTCCGCTGGTGATCGCGTCGTCACCTCGACCGCTGCCGAAGCCGTTCCTCCAACCGAGACCCTGCTCCTCGAGCGGGGCGCCTTCGGGCTCGCGGCCGACGTAGCGGTCGCCGTCAGCCGCACCATGGGTCTTGCCAAAGGTATGACCGCCGGCGATCAGTGCCACCGTCTCCTCGTCGTTCATCGCCATGCGTCGGAACGTCTCGCGGATGTCGCGCGCGGCGGCAATCGGATCGGGGTTTCCGTTCGGACCTTCGGGATTCACGTAGATGAGACCCATCTGGACGGCGCTGAGGGGATCGGCGAGGTCGCGGTCGCCGCTATGGCGCTCGTCGCCCAGCCACGTTTTCTCCGGCCCCCAGTTGACGTCTTCGTCGGGCTCCCAGATGTCCTCGCGGCCGCCAGCGAAACCGAAGGTCTTGAACCCCATCGACTCCAGCGCGCAGTTGCCGGCGAGGATCATCAGGTCGGCCCAGGAGATCTTCTGGCCGTACTTCTGCTTGATTCCCCAGAGCAATCGACGGGCCTTATCGAGGTTCGCGTTGTCGGGCCAACTGTTGAGGGGCGCGAAGCGCTGCGCGCCGGAACCCGCACCACCCCGGCCGTCGCCGATCCGGTAGGTGCCCGCGCTGTGCCACGCCATACGGATGAAGAGCGGGCCGTAGTGGCCATAGTCGGCGGGCCACCAGTCCTGGGAGTCGGTCATCAGCGCCGTCAGGTCCTTGCACAGGGCGTCGAGATCGAGCGTCGCAAACGCCTCGGCGTAGTTGAACTCGTCACCGAGGGGATTGGACGACGAAGGGTGCTGGTGGAGAATCCCCAGGTTCAACTGGTTCGGCCACCACCGCTCGTTGGCCAGGCTGTCCGCCGCGTCCGTGTTCGCTCCGCCCGAGACGGGGCACGTGCTCTTGTCGTCCATGCTGTCTCCTTTGGTCGCATCATAAGTGACCGGACCGCCTACCCTCCTGGCCGAGGTCACCTCCATGGTCGTCGGTCCGACGTCGCCACGTCGGCGGTTGCGGCGGTTACGTCACGTCGTCGGACGCGGACCTTTGCACTCTCGCCCAGTCGCACGCGGGAAGCCCCGCGCAGCAGCAGTCCGGGTCGGCGCAGAGCTCAAGGCGCACTCCACCCTCCACCACGCAGCCACACTGGGCGCAGGAAAACTGCACGTGCCGAGATTATGGGCGTCAGTCGGTGAGGGTACGGCGTCCGTCGATGGCCCGGCCCAAGGTGAGGTCGTCAGCGTACTCCAGGTCGCCGCCGACCGGCAGGCCGCTCGCCGGTTGCGAGATCACGAGGCCCGGTGCGCGCAGGAGCCGACTGAGGTACATCGCGGTGGCGTCACCCTCGACGTTGGAGTTGAAGCACAGAATGACTTCGCGCACCGGACCGTGCAGTCGCTCCAGCAGTTCTTGGATCTTCAGCCGGTCCGGCGTCACGCCCTCGAGGGGATTCAGCACGCCGTGCAGGACGTGATACGTCCCGTGAAAGGACCTCGAGCGCTCGACGGCGACGACATCGGGCGGGGTCTCCACCACGCAGATCACCGTCTGGTCGCGCCGGTCGTCGGAGCAGATGGGACAGAGCCCTCCGGCCTCGGCGATGTTGCAGCATCGGTCGCAAAACGCCAGCTTCGTCTTCATCTCATCCAGAGCCTGGGCGAGGCGCGCGACGTCTTCGGCCGGTTGGCGCATCAGCCAGAAGGTGATTCGCTGGGCCGACTTCGGTCCGACGCCGGGGAACCTGCCCAGTTCGTCGACGACCGACTGGAGCGCGGGTGGGTAGCTCACCGCACCTCCTCGGAACCGGGAAAGAACTCGTTGATGAGGTGGTCAGCGGCTGACTCGACCACGACGGCCGACGCTTCTCCCGCGTCCTCGTCGTCGGGCTCGTCACGTCGAGACGCGGCCGCAACCCGCGACGACGCCACGGATCGATACGACATTTCGGCTCCGTTGGACGTCGCCAGCGTGGGGTCCACGGTCCACTCCACGTGGAGGGTCGACTTGAACTCGTGGTCCAGCGCCCGCTGCAACGCGGCGGCATAGTCCTGGACGCTGCGGCGCACCTCCTCACTTGGCAGGGCGATGGTCACGCGGCCCGCCTCGTACGCGGTGACCCGAGCGGGACGCAGGAGCATTTGGGCGGCGCGCGAAGTGCGCGAGACGACGTGGGCGACAAAGCGCTCGCGAACCTCTTCGAGGGTCAATTCGTCGCGCGAGCCCACAGTTGCCTCGACGACCTCAACACCGACGGAAGCCTCAACCGGCGCGCTGACCTGCGACGATGTCGTTGACGGCGTGGTCGCGGTGGGCTCAGGAGCTGGCGTGCGGGCGACGGACCCGATCGGTCGAAGGACCGGTGCGGGAGCTGGCGCCGAGGGGGGCGGGGTCGAGGCGCCGCGCTCGAGCCGAGAGAGCCGCTCGCCGAGCGCTTCGACGGTGTTATCGAGCTCCGGATGGACCAGACGAACCAGGGCCACCTCGAGAACGGCAACCTTCTCGGGCGCGCTCTTCATCTCGCGTAGCGCGCGACCGAATGTTTCGAGAATTCGTACGCTGCGCGCCAGGCCGAGCCGTTCGCCCCACGACGAGAGTCGTTCGCGGTCCTGGTCCACCGCGTCGGCCACATCGGGGGCCACTTGGAGCAAGAAGACCTGGCGAACCTCTGCGGCGAAGCTCTCCGTCAACTGCTCGGGGTCCCATCCGTCGCCGGTGAGTTTGGCGAGCTCACGCAGGGCCGCCACGGCGTCGGCGTCAGCCAGCGCACCGAGCAACCCGTCGAACACCGGACCGACGTCGTGCGTCGAGCCGGTCGCGACAAGTTGGTCCAGGGCGCTTAAGGCGTCTCGAGCCGATCCCCTGCCCAGTCGAACAGCCGCGTCCAGCGTCTCCTCATCGGCGGGCAGGTCCGCCGCCTGACGTATGTCATGCAGCAGCGAACTCAGCGTCTCACCGGAGAACAGGCGGAACTCCAGGTGCTGGGTACGTGAGCGGATCGTCGGCAGGACTTTGTGCGGATCGGTCGTGGCGAGCACGAACACGACGTGCGAGGGCGGCTCCTCGAGCGTCTTCAACAGCGCGGCGGACGCCGCCTTGGATAGCTGGTGGACCTCGTCGAAGATGTAGACCTTCCAGCGCCCCGGGGTCTGGTGCCAGGCCCCGGCGGTGATCTCGCGGATGTCGTCCACTCCATTGTTGGACGCTGCGTCGAGTTCGGTGACGTCAAGTGAGGACCCGCGGGTGATGGCCACACAACTGGCGCACTCGTCGCAGGCGTCTCCGTCGACCGGTCGCTCGCAATTGAGGGCCTTGGCGAGCACGCGAGCGGCGGTTGTCTTTCCGGTGCCGCGCGGTCCGGAGAAGAGATAGGCGTGCACGACGCGGCCGTTCTTGACCGCGCCCTGCAAGGCTCGCACCACGTGGTCCTGGCCCCGAAGTTCGGCGAAACGCCCGGGTCGGAAGCGCCGATAGAGGGCGGTGGCGCCCGCGGCGTTGGTCGCGGCGGCTGGCTCGATCACTCCTCGATGCTAACGGTGGGCTGTTCTACGCCGAGGTCCACAGCGATGGTCAGGCTGACCGTGGCACCCGACTCGATCCGCTGAGAGCTGCTGGCTTCCACCCCT
>DATLSF010000036.1:0-71685 GCA_035534335.1 Acidimicrobiales bacterium
GAGGGGAGGTCAGTTCTCGTCACAGAAGAAGTAATTCACGCTCAAGGGGTGCGGACTTTTCGTGGCCACCAGCGGGTACTTGAAATTGGCCATTGACAGATACCTCTTCTGTCCGGGTTTCTCTCTTGCCATGTTCCATCCTTACTTCCAAGGAACAAAGCCTCCGGGAAACCCAGGCCGATTCAATTCTCCACTTTCCTGGTAATTTCACTGAACGCCAACTTGACCTTCGAACAGTTCCATAGTGACAAATACCTGTGACACTGAATCGGCCTGGGATTCTTAGAGACTCCGGGTTACACGCACGCTTTCATCAAGTCGTTTTGGAAGTCCTGATCGCGGGGATGTGGCGAGGGTGCTGATGGCACGGGTCAAAATCCTTTCAACATCGAAGAGAACCTCGCGCCGCGTCTCGGCGGGCAATAGTCGGGCAATAGCGGGCAAGAAATGGGCGTGTAACAGGGGACAATCGCGGCACATGCGGGACACTACCGGACAGCCGAAAACCCAGTGCTTGATTGGGCTCGCGACGAAAACCGCTGGAGCGGGCGACGGGAATCGAACCCGCGTTCTCAGCTTGGGAAGCTGAACTCCGCTAGTGGGTTGTTCACCTGAAGTTCCTGGCTTGCGCCGTATGTTGGTCGTTCGGCCGGATTTTTTCGAAGACTTTCATGCGAGGCCGTGGCAACGCATTACGGTGACCTGAGGACGAGGACCCCTCGCCACTCCGATCGCGCGAGGACCATCTGGACGACCGAGACGTGGCGTTCCGCGAAGCCGGCCGAACAGTAGGCGAAGTAGAACCGCCACCTCCGCAGGAAGGACTCATCGAATCCCATGGCTCGCGCGTCGAGCCAGCGCGCGTCGAGCCCCTCGCGCCACTCGTCGAGGGTCCGGACGTAATGCGGACCGAGATCCTCCAGGTCAGTGAGGCGAAAGTCCGTCGCCCGGGTCACGGCGTTCGCCATCGCCGTGATGGAGGGTAAGCCACCACCCGGGAATATGTAGCGACGAATGTAGTCCTCTCGGGTCTTGTACCGCTCGAACTCATGGTCGTCGATCACGATGCATTGCAGCGCGGCCCGTCCGTTGGGGAGCAGGAGATTGGCGCACGCGGCGAAGAACGTCTCGAAGAAGCGCCAGTCGACCGCCTCGATCATCTCGATCGAGACCAGATGCGTGAACTGTCCTTCAAGTTCGCGGTAGTCGCGGTTGAGGACGGTGACCCGTTCGCTGAGTCCGGCCTCGGCCACGGCGCGCGTCGCGAAGAAGAACTGCTTCTGCGAGATGGTGGTGGTGGTCACGCGACACCCGTAGCGCGCGGCGGCGTGGATCGCGAAACCTCCCCAGCCGGTGCCGATCTCGATCACGTGGTCCTGCGGCCCGAGGTCGAGTTTGCGACAGATCCGGTCGAACTTCTCCTTCGATGCCTCGGCCAGGGTGCTCGCGGCGGAGGGGAAGACGGCACAGGAGTAGGCCATCGACGGATCGAGGAAGAGGGCGAAGAACTCATCGCCCACGTCGTAGTGGGCCGCGATGTTCGCGCGGTCCTGGGACTTGGACGGCCGTCCCAGGTCACGGAACGGGCGCCGCAGCGCTCGGGTGATCGGCGTGAGCCGCCGGGGCACGCGGTTGATCCGATCGAGGTTGAGGGTGAGGAGACGCAAGACGCTCACCAGGTCGGGGCTGTCCCACTCGCCCAAGAAGTAGGACTGGCCCAGCCCGACCCCGGCGCCCGTGAGGACACGGCTCCAGAAGAGGTCGTCGAGGACCACGAGCTCGGCGACGAGCCCCGTCTCCCCCGTGGTTCCGTAGGTGCGCGGTTCGCCGCCTTCGGTGATGGTGAGCGTGCCGTGACGTAATCGGCGCGCCATCACCTTCAGGAGAAGACGCGAGAACCTCGTACGCGAGGCCGAGAAGCGACCGAGGCTGCGGGCGGTTCGACTCACCGCGTCGGCGAGGGATGGGCGAAGAACGGTACGCGCGAGGCGCGAAGCAGGAGCGCGCGCAGATAGATGGCGAGTGACACGCGGTGGGTCTGGAACGGATGTCGTAGGAGCACCCGGACGAGTTCGCGCCGCGTCATGTCGTGGCGCACCAGTGAGAGGGCCGCGCGAAAGACGACGTCCTCGCCGCGCAACACCGCGATCGAGACACCGCAGCGCGCGCCCGGCGGGGCCACGTGGAAGCGGTAGGACAGGTCCATCGGGAGGAACGGCGAGACGTGCATCTGTTTGGGCTGTTCATGGCGTTGCAACCCCCCTCGAGTGTCGAGCACGTACGCGTGCGATTCTCCCCACGGCGTGTTCGTGACGTCGGCCACGACAGCCTCGAGCGTCTCACCGTCGGACGCGTAGCAATAGTAGAGAGCCAGGGGGTTGAAGCACCAGCCCCAGGTGCGGTGCTGGGCGAGGAGGAGGATCGGCCCGTCGGGTCGGAAACCGCAGCGTTCGCCGACGGTGTCGCGCACGACTGAGGCCAGCGGTCGGGCGGGGTCGCCCATGAAATCAAGCCGGCGAAAGTTCATCGGCGCGCGCCCTTCGGCGCGCCAGAAGGGGGCCAGTGCGGGCGACGACGCGAGCTCGTCGAGTTCGACCATCGGCATGGCGACACGGTAGGTGAAGCGCCGGTGGTGCTCGCCTCGGCGTTCGTGGACCACTGTCCCTTCGTAGATCGACGGCGTCGTCACCGCGCCATCACGACCTCGTCGGCGTCGCGCATCCTCTCCACCACCCGAAGAGCGCTCTGGACCCCGTCCTCGTGGAAGCCGTATCCCCAGTAGGCGCCGACGTAGTGCGTGCGGAGCCGCCCGTCGATCTCGTCGTGTCGACGCTGCGCGCGGACGGCGGCCTCGTCGAAGGTCGGGTGGGAGTAGTCGAAGGACGTGATGACCGACGAAGGGTCGATGACGTCGTCCGCGTTCAGTGTGATGCAGTAGTTCGTCTCGGACGCGAGGTCCTGGAGTCGATTGGCGTAGTAGGTGAGCATCGGCACGCGTTGGTCATCGCCGGTCCGCCGGTAGTTCCAGCTGGCCCACGCACGCCGCCGCCGCGGTAGGAGGCGGGCGTCGGTGTGCAGCGTGGCGCGGTTGCACTGGAATCGAAACGACCCCAGGATCGCGGCCTCGTGGACCGTGGGCACCGCGAGGAGCGCCAGCGTCGTGTCAGCGTGCGTGGCGAAGACGACGCGGTCGAATCGCTCGCCCTCGGGCCGCGCGTCGGAGCGCACGAGTACGCCGACCTCGTCACGTTCGACTTGACGCACCGCGCACCGCGTGCGGACTTGGTTGCGCAACGGCGCGATCAGCGCCTCGACGTAGTTCCGAGCCCCACCCGCGACGGTCCTCCATGGTGGTCGATTCCCGAGTGAGAGCAGACCGTGCTGGTCGAGGAATCGAGCCAACGAGGTGACGGGGAAGGCCGAGAACTCCTGCGGGTTGGCCGACCAGATGGCGGCCCCCAAGGGGATGAGGTAGTCGTCGATGAAGGGAGGCGAGAATCGCTCCCGGCGCAGGAAGTCCTCGAGTGAGAGCGTGACGTCGTCGTGATCGAGCAGCGAGCGCGCGAGGCGATTGAACCGGGGCACGTCGGCCACCATCCGGACGAAGGAGGGGCGCAGGGCATTCCCGCGACGGGCCAGCATCGTGTTCAGGTTGGTGCCCCGGTACTCGAGCCCGGTGACCGACGACGAGACGCTGAAGCTCATATCGCTTGACTGCGTGGCGACGCCCAACTGGTCGAGCAGGCGGCTGAAGCCGGGGTAGTTGCGCTCGTTGTAGACGATGAATCCCGTGTCGATGCCGAACGTCTGGTCGGCCTCGTGGACCTCGACGGTGTTGACGTGGCCGCCGACCCGGTCGGCGGCCTCGAAGAGCACGACTTCGCCCTGCGGGTGGAGATGGTGCGCCGTGACGAGGCCCGACACCCCGCTACCGATGATGGCGATTCGTTCCATTTCCTCTCCGCTGGCCCGGGGCCGTAGATTTAGTACTAAACTATAGCAAGGAAGACTGACCCCAGAAAAAGGACCTCGCAATGCCGCGCTACGCCACCACGATCCCCTCCCCCTGGAGCGTCGACGAGGCGTTCTCGTACATGAGCGACTTCGCGAACGCGCGGCTGTGGGACCCGAGCGTCGTGGCCGCACGCCGCATCGACGAGGGCGAAGTGGCGCCGGACTCCCAGTTCGACCTGACCGTGCGCTTCGCCGGACGCGACAAAATCCTGCGCTATCGGGTGACGTCGCTCGAGCCACCACGCATCGTCACCTTCACGTCCTCGACGGGGACGCTCGTGTCGACGGACACCTTGACCTTCGAGCGCCGAGCCCGCGGTTGTGAAATGACCTACAGCGCCGAGCTTCGGTTCCAGGGCGTGGCGGCGATGGCCAACCCGCTGCTCGGCCTCTTGTTCCGGCGTCTCGGCGACCGGGCGCGCGAATCCTTGCGCGAGATCCTGGGGAGTCCCCGTGAAGCCGCTTGATGCCGCCCGCGACGCCGTCGACGCCGCCCTCGAGTTCAGCGTCGTGGGCAGCTTCTCGCGCGTTGGTCCGGCGATTCGCCGGCGCCTGTTCGATTGGCGGCCCGTCGACGACCAGCGCGTGCGTGGCCAGGTGGCCGTCGTCACCGGCGCGACGTCCGGCCTCGGACTCGAGTGCGCGACCGCCTTGGCGCGACTCGGCGCGCGAGTGATCCTGCTGGTGAGAGATGCCGGACTCGGCTCCCGGGTATGCGCGCAGATCGCGGCGTCGACCGGAAACCACGACGTCTCGATCATCGTCTGCGACCTCGGCGATCTGGAGAGCGTGCGGCGCGCGGCGCGCGAGTTGGGTCGACTACCCGCCGTCCACGTCCTCGTCCACAACGCCGGCGCCTTGTCCAAGACCTTCGAAGTCAGCGCGCAGGGTATCGAACGCACCGCGGCGGTTCACCTGGTCGGACCGTTCTTGCTCACGACTCTTATTCGCGACCAACTGCGCGCCGGATGGGCTCGCGTCGTGTGGGTCACGTCGGGCGGCATGTACACGGAAGCACTCGACGTCAATTGGCTCGAGTCGCCCGCTCGTGACTACGACGGCGTGCGCGCCTACGCGAGAGTCAAGCGCGCCCAGGTCTCACTGTGCGCGTGGTGGGCTCCTCGTCTCGCGCCGTTGGGGATCACCATGACGACGATGCATCCAGGTTGGGTGGACACGCCCGGCCTTCGCCGGTCATTGCCCGCTTTCGGTCGCCTCATGGGTCCCCTCCTTCGCACCCCCGCCCAGGGTGTCGACACCATCCTCTGGCTGGGCACGACGTCAACGGACCAGACGACGCCCGGCGCGCTGTGGCTGGATCGCCGGGTCCGACGTCCCCATCGCCTGAAGCGCACCCGGCGCAGCGACACCGAGGCGCAAAGAGAACATCTGTCGCAGTTCTGTCGCGAGCGCAGCGGGCTCGACGTCCAATCGGGACCGACGTAATGAGGATGTGGATGGTGGACCCCATACTGCTGTGTCGCAAGCACCTGCTCGGCGAACACGTGGAGTGCCACATGTTCCGTGGTTCGTTGCACAAGGGAACGTCACTACGCGGCTTCCTCGACGCTGGACTACTTGATTCGCGAAAGCTCGCGCGCCGACACGATCAGTTGGCCGCCGAGATGCAGCGACGCGGTTACCGCCACGAGTCGCCATTGCCACGTGACTTCGACACGACGGCGGCGAAGGGCGACGTCGACGCCGTGGCCGCACTGCGCGAGTTGGCGACGCGGTGCGAGGAGTGCCGTCAACGTCATTCGAGCGTGCCCGACGCCGTGGCGCCGGCGACAACACACCGATCTCGCGCTACGAACCGGGTCCGCCGATGACGTCAACCCGGGTGCTCGTCACTGGGGCGACCGGCTTCGTGGGGAGCCGCCTCGTGCCGTCGTTGCTGGACCGAGGCCTCGAGGTGCGTTGCCTGGCTCGAACCCCCGCGAAGCTCGACGCCGCTCCTTGGAGGGATGACGTCGAGGTGATCGGCGGCGACGTCGGCGGCGACCTCACCGCGGCCATGAGCGGGGTCGACTTCGCGTTCTACCTGGTCCACTCAATCGGCGCCGGTCCCCAGTGGGCTCAGACGGAACAGCGCGACGCGGCCAACTTCGTTCGCGCGGCCGACGCGGCGGGGATTCGAAAGATCGTGTTCCTCGGTGGACTGGGCCGCGACAACGACACGCTCAGCTTGCACCTCCAGACGCGCCACGACGTCGGCCGCGCGCTCGCCGCCACGTCCGTCGAGGTTGTCGAACTGCGCGCCGGAGTGATCGTCGGAGGGGGCTCCGCCAGCTTCGAGATGCTGCGCAAACTGGTCGAAGGGCTTCCGTTCATGGTGACCCCCAAATGGGTCGAGACGCGGTGTCAGCCCATTGCCATCACCGACATGATCGAACTGCTCGTTCGCGCGGCAACCTCGAACGATGTTCCGCCGGGTGTCTACGGCGCGGGTGGCCCCGACGTCGTCACGTACAGCGAGATGATCGCGATGTTCGCTGAGGTGGCGGGTCTCCCGCGCCGATGGCTACTCAAGGTCCCGCTACTCACGCCGCGACTCTCTTCGCTGTGGGTTGGGCTCGTGACACCACTGCCGGTGCCCCTCGCGCGCGAGCTCGTCGAGTCGCTCGTCAACGAGGTCGTCGTCGAGGGCCTGTCCGCGTGTGACGTGTTCTCAGTTACGCCGATGGGGATTCGCGAAGCCATGCTTCGGGCTCTTTCGGCCGCCCGGGAGGTCAGCGCGAGCGCCGATAATGGAGAGCGCCACGACGCCTTCGCTCTGCTCGACACGGATCCCGCGTGGTCGGGTCCGACCCTCTTGTACGACGAGCGGACCGCCACGACCCCGGTGGCGCCGACGGCGGTATTCGACGCGCTCGAGCGCATCGGCGGAGCGACCGGTTGGTACGGCGCCGGGTGGCTCTGGTGGCTGCGAGGGTTGCTTGATCAGTTGCTGGGCGGCCCGGGTTTGCGTCGCGGACGCTCCGCGACGCTCGCCGAAGGCGATCCGCTCGACTTCTGGCTTGTGGAGGAGCTCAAGCGTCCGGTGCGTTTGCGGCTCCGCGCCGAGATGCGCCTGCCCGGGGATGCGTGGCTCACCTGGGACCTGTCCACCCTGGGCACCGGAACGAGGATCGTTCAACCCGCGGACTTCCATCCACGGGGTTTCCTCGGCCTGGTCTATTGGTACGCGATCGCGCCGTTCCATCGTTGGGTCTTCCCACGGATGCTTTGTGGCATCATCGCCGACGCCGAGCATGCCGCGAAACCTTTACCCAATGACAGGGTTCGGTGATGTCCAGCGAGACGCACGTCGGCCTTCGCGACGCCGCCGCACGGCTCGGAGTTCACTACATGACCGTTTACGGCTACGTGCGCACGGGCCGACTCCCGGCCGATCGAGACGGCGCTAGGTGGAGCGTGGCAATCGCGGATCTCGATCGCCTTCGAGTGCCGGACGCGAGGCCCCCGAGATCACGCGCCTCTGGCCAGCACCGCCCGAAGAGGCTATTGGACCGGATGACCGCCGGGGATGAGGCGGGCGCCTGGTCGATCGTCGAAGAAGCGCTGTCCTCGGGAACCACGGCGCCGGAGGTCTACGTCGACGTGCTCCTCCCGGCGCTGCGCGCGATCGGTGAGCGGTGGGAGCAAGGTCGGCTTTCGGTGGCCGATGAGCATCGTGCGAGTGCCGTGGCCACGCGAATTGTCGGACGCCTCGGACCGATGTTCGCCAGACGTGGATTGTCACGCGGCACCATAGTGCTAGGGGCGCCGGAGGGCGACCCTCACGCACTCCCTAGCGCCATCGTCGCGGACCTGCTGCGCGGCCGGGGCTTCGAGGCGCTCGACCTCGGTGCCAATACTCCGGTCACATCGTTCGTCGAGTCCGCGCGTGCAGCCAACCGACTGGTCGCGGTACTGGTCGGCGCCTCCTCGAAATTATCGGTGGCGCGACTGGCGGAGATCGCGCTTGCGCTGCGTGCCGGGGCGATCGCCGCGCCGATCTACTTCGGCGGTGGCGCCGTCTCCAGCGAGCGCGTCGCTCTGGATCTCGGCGCCGACGGGTGGTCCGGCGTGGACGCCGACGCTGTCATCGCCGCGGTGGAGGACATCGCGGAATCGTCGCGGCACGAAGAGAGATAGCACCGAGCCCCTCGCTCGTGGTGATCGACTTCGCCGACGTAATAGGTTGGGCCTACTGGTGAAGTTCGCCTATTAGGTGTCACACCTTACTTCGCTGGAATCTTCGGCCTGTCACGATCGAATATCTGATCTCAAGTGGCGTTCTCTTACGACGCGTGGTTGACTGCCATGATTGTGGTTGCGACAGTTCTGCGACAGTGAGAGGTGGCGAACAGGAGCGAATAGTGACGAACAGTGGCGAAAGCCAACATCAGTGCTTGCAACGACGTAGTCAGTCGTGGCAACGAAACCAAGCCTGGAGCGGGCGACGAGAATCGAACTCGCGTTCTCAGCTTGGGAAGCGGAGCGCGCACTGTGAACGCACGATAGATATGCGCTGGTCAAGGCCGAGTTTCTGCGGAGCCTCGAGTGGGAAATGATCCCTCGGGCAATCCACGGGCAAGAGCGCGGTTTGTGTCCACGGAGGCTCAAGGTCGAGATGCATCTGCACGATGCCTGATGGCCGTGACCTTGACAGTCATCGAGGCATCATCGATCAGATAGAGGACTCGATAGTCACCACGACGGGCAGAGTATGCCGGTGCCAGGGGCGGGTTGAGGGGCTTGCCGACTTGATGCGGGTTGTCGAGCAACGGACCGACAATGAATTGGTACGCCGCCTGTGCGATCTTCTCGGGAAGCGTATCGGAGAGCGCTTGAGCGGCTGATCTCGCTATCTGAAGTCCGTAACGGCGCTCACTTGACGTCGACACCGCGACCGATGTTCTTCATCGCGCTATTGAGCTGATCCTCGCTGAGACTGTCACCTTCACGGAGTTCGTTGAGACCCAGATGATGGTCCCGCAAGAGGTCTTGATCGGAGAGCACGGCAATCGTTTCACGCATGGCGTCGTAATCATCGACTCCCATCAGCACTGCTGCTCGATGTCCGTTTTTCGTGATCTCGATCCGCTCGTGCGTGATACTCGCTTCTTCCACCAATTTGGACAACTGGGCTCGAACATCCGCGATTGGGAGGGTGGCCATGTACAGAATTATAGCGTAAACAATCAGCCCGCCAGCACGGTTCTCGAATCGGCACGCTCATTCGCCGAGGCGAACGGTCATGAGCTGGGGTCCTGGGTCCCAGCTCTGGAGCACAAACCGAGCGGGCAGTCCGCGGGCAACATCACCACACCCACTGCCGGGAGAGGTTTCGTAGTACAACAACCTGTTAGAGGTTGAGCCATCCGCTCTGAGGCACGGAGTCGAAGAGCCGGATATGCCTCACGCCATACGGCACGCAATGGTCGTCGAAGAGGTTGGTGAGGACCCGACTCGATTTCTCATTCCCGGCGTCGACACTTCCGGCGACCTCCTCGAGGTGGTCGCGCTGGATCGGTCAAGCGGACCAGTGGTGATCCACGCGATGGCAATGAGAGCGGCGTATCGGAGGCTCTTGGAAGGGCGGAAGTGAGTGACATGGAAGCGAAGAACGACAGAACGGGTTCATCCACGGAGGATCGCAGGGACAACTCAGCCTTCGTCGAGGAGGCTGAGCGCGGCTATGACGTGGAGAAGATCCTCCAACGTCGGAGTGGGCGTCCGACCCTTGGTGAAGGCCCCTCCTCGGTCGAGTCCGTGCGGTTGGAGCCAGAGTTGAAGAGGGAGATCATCTTGCGGGCCAGCGAGCGCGGTATCAGCGTGTCGGAAGTCATTCGCGAGGCGTTGCGAGAGTACGTAGCAGCTCACTGAGTGACGTTCCCTTCGAAACGGGCATCTCATGGCTCCCTCTGTTTGGTCCACTTGCACTTTTTCGCGGGCCAATGTGCAGGGTGGACCGAATGAAGGTTCTGGGGAACGCGTTAAGGAAGAACCGAGACTGCCTCACGCGGCAGGGAGGAGGAAGGATCTGCCCCCAGTTCCCCGGACACCGGTTATGAACATCATGCTGCCTGAGTAGCAGCGAGTGCCAGTTCGAACTCGACCGGCGTGAGCTAGCCGAGGCGGCACTGGCGTCGGCGGTTGTTGTAGGTGTGCTCGATCCAGGTGACGATGGCGAGGTGGAGTTGCTCGCCCTAACTCGCCAACTGGACTCGTTGACGCTGGGCGATCTCAATGATGCCGTCCGGCACGCCAGGAGTCTCATCCCGAGCCTGCGCAATCGCTTCGGGGGCTCGCTCACTCAAGTCGCCCACGATCAGCAGGGCCGAGTCTTCTCGCATCCCCCACGAGACGGCCTCGTTGACGAGCCGCTGGCGGGTGACCCTTGAGGTCTTGCGGACGTCATCGATGTACATGGCGAGTTCACCGTCGACGTAGTGGAGCGTCGACACCACGTCGTAAATGGGTGTCAACTCGATCGACCCGTCAGGGTGGTGCAAGAGGGAGATGTTCTTGCCATGCGCGTCACCGTTTCCCACCAGCACCGTGACGTACGTCGCTTGCAGCAGTCTGCTGAGGGAGTCCGGCTGAGCGAACTGTCGCAAAACGGCCGCGACTCTGACTAACGATGGACCGCCGTCTTGCTGATACTTGGTCTTCGGGGGGAGCGAGAGGACTTGGCAGAAGTCCTCCTGGTGGACACGCTCGACGTCGCCGGACGCTCCAGTTACTCGGTCGTATCGCTCAACGACTATGAGCTTTCGTCCGCCGTATTCGGTGGTCTCGATGGATGCGGTACGAAGTCCGAGGTTGTGCGCTACGCGCATGCAGAATGCCTCATTTTCGACGGCATTCGGTAAGTCCCGCACTTCAGGCTTGAGGATGTGAGTTGACGGCGTCCCATCGATCGGCGCACCCCACCGACCGTCGGGCATGCGTGTGAGGAGGAGTTTCTGTTGGACTCCGGCGAGCGAGATTCTGACTCGGTCTGTGACACCCAGTGGAGCGCTCTTTAGGTTCGCGACCCGCTCGACAATCTCTTCTTCTGTCAGGGGCGCGGCGGTCAACGTCGTGGCTTCTCTCGGAGCCGGTTTCGCGGCGGGTTGAACAACAATGGCGCCGGCGCAGTCGAGTCCCAGTTCGCGGATTAACCCGAAGGTGTCATTGGAGTTGAGGTTCAACTGTTCCGCAACGGCCCGACGCTGATCAGCCTCCGGAAGCAGGCCATCCAGGAATGATCGAGTCTTCGCGTTGGGGTAGTGAACGTCAGTGAGGGGAAGCCCAATCGAAAGCAGGGGTGTGCCGAGCTCGTACCTCGCCAGTGCGTCCTGCGTGTACCGAAGTCGAAGGCGATTGTTTGCCTCTCGCGAGACCGTAGCGACCCGGTCGCCGTGCAGCCAGATGGCCAACTCGTCGGTCACTACCAATCCTCGCGATTCAGGGTCATTCGGACGCCGAGTTCCCGAAGAACTGCGAGCGTCCGCCTGAGCTGCTCGGTTTCCAGCCCATTCTCAAGGGCGTTGACGTAGTTCCGGGGCATGCCCGCACGGGCGGCCAGCTCCGCCTGGGAGATGCCCATTGCGTTGCGGTAGTGGCGTATCGCCGCGCCCAGAGTCGAGGCGCTGTAGACCCGGAATGGCTTCCTCCTATTCGTCGTATCATTTGCACTCATATCCGTACAGTATAGTAAAAGTACTACTTACACGAATATCTGAATATCCGTTCATTCTGGAGTGTTGCACGAATATTCGTACAACAAGGCGCCAAGTGGGACCGCCAAATATTGGTCAAGACCGGCTGCCTCCGAGCACGCGCACCATTGCCCCATGGGCGTCGTCACTCGTGATGAAGTTCGCAAATGGTTCGGTGTCGGGGGTCGACCCGAAGTCAGGTTGTCGCGGCGCCGCTCAAATGGAAGTTGAGCTGCCTTCTGTCATTCGGTACGGTCAGTCCTGCCGCACACATTTTCAGGTCCCACCTGTCGCGTGCGACGGAGTCGGATTTTCCGTACCCACGATCCATCACGGTCTCGCGCAGTCGCAGCACCTTACGTGCGTGCTACTTACCTCGACAGGACTGTTCGAGTTCTTCGTCGAGTCGACGAGGCGACGTCGCTGACGGCTCGCCCGTCTTACCCAGATCGAGATGGTGAAAGTCGCACCAGATGACGTACCGTATGCGGGTCACCCCTCTTCGCCGAACGTTTCAGGCGTTTCCGAAGAGAGGAATGTTGACATCAGCCGCGGTAACTGATGACACGGCTCGAGAAACTCGTCGCTTTCAGCTGTGGGAGTCCAGCGCCAGCGTGGGAGGTCAAGGCGTTCACCTCAGCCGCGAAACGAAATGCTCAGCGCGACAGCAGCGCCGGGCATTCTGCGGGCAAGATCGGAGCGGAACACGCCCGTTCCCGGGATCGTGGAGTGACTTCTGGCCCAACTTCGTCACCGGCGAATCGAATCGTCGATCAGGAAGGGCGTTTGACCTGGACCCCCAAACGGGGTGCAGCCCAAACAGCAGTCCCAACGGGAATCGAACCCGCGTTCTCAGCTTGGGAAGCCTGGATCGACTCAAGAGGCCAAATCTATAAATCCTGGTCAAGTGCAAGAACGAGCTACCTTCAATCATGACTCCCGAGTCTTGGGCACTTCACGGGCACTGGCGGCCTCATATCGAAAGCAAGGGTGGGTATCAAGCGCCGAACCCTTCGAGCTACTCGACCTCGATTCTGACAAATCCGCGCAGTTCCGGGCAACGACAGGATTGACAGTTGGGTAAAACGGGCCTAACCCTTGCACGGGCTCTGCCCGCAAGATACAGTGAGGGCATGGACGACGTAATTGTGATCAGCGTGCAAGACCGGGGACGGGTGAATCTGGGCAAGTTGGTGGAACATGACCGCTACCTGGGTCACACTGAGCCCGATGGCACAATCATTCTCGAGCCCGCTGAAGTCATTTCACTGACGGAGATGAAACTCTTGGCCGACGGCGTGCTTATGGCAAGCATCGCCGAGAGTAGGGGTCACCCCGAGCGCCTAACGACGCGGGACCGTTCGAAGTCTCCGCGCTTCTGACGGGCCCTCGTGGCGACGCTACTTTTCTCACCTCAGGCAAACGAGTTCCTCAACGAGATCGAGGCGACGCCGACGCGCGTCGACCTGCTCAGAACGCTCAACACCGCGCTTGACCTACTCGAGCGTGCCCCTTCCGACGTGCGATGCCGGAGGCGAAGGTTCTCAAACATTGGGTGCTGGGCAATCGCGCTTGAGGCAGATCACACGGAGTGGCTGATCTTGTGGGAAGAGGGTGAGGGAGATTCAGTGGTGGTCCGCGCCATCACGCGGGCTCCCTGAGGGGCTGCTCACGCTGGTCCGATGCTCGTGCCGGCACACCGAGGCGCAAATTGACTCCGCCGAATCTACACGAGTTGGCTGTCAACCAATTTGCGAGCAGACCCCACCGATTGGAGGCCCGACGCAAAGGTTGTGCTACCTAGCATTGTCTGTTGACGGGACATCGACCGTCAGCGCCTAGCTAACTCATCACACGAGGTCGGTCTAGAGGTGCGCCAATCCCTCAATGACGACCTCCTCAAAGATCCTCATGTCGGCTTCAAAAGGTGAATTCTGTTCGGGCCAGTGAACCACCAACTCGGTAATCCCAAGTTCCTGGTAGCGGCCGGCCCAGTCGACGAATGCGTCCCGAGAGGCGAGTGGTCGCTCGTCGGAAAGGCCACTTAACAAGACTCTGTCGATCTCATCGTGGCTTCGTCCCATTTCCGCAAGGATTCCGTTGAGGCGGGCTAACTGCGAGGCAACGACGTCGAAGCAGGACTCATTCTCGTTCGACGTGCGACCTAGAGTGACCCAGCCTTCGCCGTATTGGGCAGCTAGTCGCATGCCGTGCTCTCCATTGGCGGCAACGAAGAGCGGCGGTCGAGGCGTCTGCACCGTACCCGGCAACATCCGGGCGTCGCGTGCGTTGTAGTAGGACCCCTCAGACGAGGTTTCGTCATTTCGTAGCAGTTGGTCGAGTAGCCCTACGAACTCTACGAATCGATCGGTCCGCTCACGTGGCGACCATGCAGATTCGCCGAGGACAGTGGCGTCGCCGCCTAGCCCGCCGGAACCGACGCCAATGATCAGTCGGCCGTTGGAGATGTCATCGATCGAAAGTAGATCCTTGGCCAGGGGTACGGGATGTCGAAAGTTTGGCGACGTCACCATGGTGCCCAATCGGATACGAGAAGTCGCGGTGGCCGCAGCCGCAAGGGTCGGAATCGCGCCAAACCATGCTCGATCCTTCAGGCGATGCCACGAAAGGTGATCGTAGGTATAGGCGGCGGCAAAACCGAGTTCTTCAGCTCTTCGCCACTTGTCTCTCGACGCTGGCCATCGTTCGAGGGGAAGAATGACGGTACCCAGTCGCACGGACAGAATCTAAGCCAGTGCGACAAGGCTCTGGCGTTGCTGCTGCTGTTAGATGAGACTCAGACAATGTCAAGAAGAGATGATGTAACTCCGGACACGCCAGAGGTACGGCTTCCGGGCGGCAAACTCACCATTGTCGTGAGGGCGGGAGACACGGTCCGTCGTCCGGGGAAGCCGTGGAGCAAGGACGTGCAACGACTCCTCTTGCACGTCCGCGATCGCGGATTTCTGCTCGCTCCGGAGCCGCTTGGGTTCGATCAAGAGGGTCGCGAGATCCTTGGCTACATCGACGGAGATACCTCAGCCTCTGTGGCTCACTGGCCGGGCTCACTGTGGAGTGACGGGTTGCTCGCTGAAGTCGGAAAGGCAGTGGCGGCCTACCACCGCGCGGTATCAGACTTCGTTCCAGACGAGGGCGCGCACTGGCAATATCGACCTCGAGAATTGCGACCGGGTGAGGTTATCTGTCACCACGACTTCGCGCATTACAACGCAGTTTTCAAGGGGGATCGACTACTCGGGATGATCGATTGGGACGGCGCTGGTCCGGGCACCGTGCTAGAGGAGATCGCCTTCCTCGCTTGGCAGTGGGTGCCACTTGGTCCTCCAGACTTCAAGGCGAAGATTGGGTGCGATCCGGAGATTGACGAAGTCGCACGGTTGCGTCTCCTGCTCGACAGTTACGGATACGAGCACCGAGCGGGTCTGATTGATGCAGTCGTCGAGCGAGCTGAGATGTCGCGGGCGGGCATCGAAGAGTATGCCGCCGCGGGTGATCCCGCATACGTGGCGCTTCGAGACGAGGGTTATCCTCGCGACATTGAGCGGATTCTTCGATACATGGGGGAAGTAGGCCGGAATCTCCAAGCGGCGATCGAGTAGAAATCGTCGAGCGTTAGCAGAGGTGGATTGATTCAATCGAAAGATGTACTAGCTGTAAACCAGTGGCTTTGGGGGCCAGACGCAAACCCATTAGGTCTGATGCCAGTCATCGGCGACTGAGCTCCAGCGGTCATGGCTCAACCTCCGGAGTCATAGGTCGAATCCTCCGACAGGGTCTATTGCCAGGCCTGGATTGCCCGGCCGAGGGTCTCGCTCACCTCGGCGCTGAGCAGTGGGGCCAGCGCGGCCGCAGTGTCATCCTCGGATCCGGGGCGATTTGTCGCGTGGAAGCAATCCCAAAAGTGGACTACTCCATCCTCACCGTCGGCGTCGAACATCGCCGCCGCGAGACGTTGCCATCGATACTGGTACCAGACGTAGTTCAATGGGCTCATCGGGTCATCACCACCCGTGTAGTGAGCTTCGAGCTCCTCCAATTTGGTGTAACCCTCGGTACGCATCCGATCGTCAAGAGCCACACTGTGCGCTCCCACGGTCGGCAGCACCTCGAGCGTGCTCAGGCTTTCTGGCCGCCTCATGGCGATGAACGCGTGGAGAGCCACGTTGGCGAAGATCTCGCTCAACCAGGCCGTCGGCAACCTGAGATCCCCCAGCACTTCGAACGCGTGGCCCAGTTCATGGATTGTGATGAGGTCGAAGAATGGTTGTAGATCCAAGCCACCGGCCCCGTCGGGGTACGTCGCAAGCAATCTGGGGTAGTCATGCGGCGACGCCTCGTGAAGGTCCTGTCCCATCGCGATCCAGAACTCCCCGCTTCCGGCGGGCATCACCACGATGCCGGGCCGAATCTGGTCCACGTCATCATTGAAGAACGGCAGCCCATATGGTTGCCTACTTTCCCAGTCCGCCTCATCGGCGATGATGACGGCGATGTTGAGCTCGACACCTGAAAATAGGTGACTGAAGTAGTCGCAGGCGTCCGCGGCGAGGTCGGCCGCGGCCCGCGCGCGCACGAGTGACCCATCGCTGTAGCGAACCTCGAACGGATAGCCGCCTAGGCTCGCGAGTCCTAATCCGATCGTCATGAGACAAAACGTAGTGGTCACCAGAGGGGAAGGATCGTCCGTTGCTTTAGCACTGCGACCCATGCGGATGCACACACGGGTCGCGCGTAATCGCGTCGGGGCCTGAAGAGGTGAATTTCCACCAGACCCGCCCATCGTTAACCGTCTTGAAATGCCGTGATTACGCCGACCTTTGCCAAGTTTGCGGTTCCGCCTACTTGGCATGTGGTTGTCGTAGCGGGATGACCTCCGCTGGATTCACGAGAGCCGTGTTGGCGACTCCGGACTTGATCAGATCCGAGTCGACTGTCGTCGCCCACGCGGACGGTGTTACTGCCGTCTCCTGGCGGCAGCGTTTTCAGGCATTCTGCGGGTATATACGGGCATGTAACACCGGTCAACGGTGGTGTCTCACGGTCACTGTGGGACTCTTTCAAACCCGCGCAATCAAAGGGCTGTGATTTGAAACCGTTGGAGCGGGCGCCGGGAATCGAACCCGCATTCTCAGCTTGGGAAGCAGGGCACGATTGGCTTTGATGAATGTGATGATCCTGGTCAACGAGGATTTATAGAGTCAGGTGGCTCAGAGCAGGAACTCACGGGCATTAGGTGGGCACTACCGCGTTCAGAGACTCGCCAGCCCTTAGCAAAGAGTTCGACAGCAGATTCAGAATTGTCCGATGTAGCCTGCTGCCCCTAATAACGTTATGCGTTATAGTGAGGATGTGCTGCAGTCGTTCGGAGACAAGACAACCGAGCGAGTATGGCGCAGAGAGCAGATTCGAGTTTTGATCCGGAACTTCAGAGATCAGCGGTGCGAAAGCTTCTGATCCTGGATGCTGCGGAGGAACTACGCGATTTGGCCGTGCCACCAGGAAATCGACTCGAGAAGCTCAAAGGTGATCGAGCAGGCCAGCACCGCATCCGAATCAATCAGCAATGGCGGATCTGCTTTCGCTGGACTGCCGCTGGACCCGAAGACGTAACGATTGTGGACTATCACTGAGGCGAGATTATGACGACCAAAATTATTGAACCCATCACTCCAGGAGAGGTGCTGAAGGAGGAGTTTCTGGTGCCACTTGGCGTCAGTCAGAATGCACTCGCCAGAGCAATCAGAGTCTCACCACGGAGGGTCAACGAGATCGTGCTGGGCAAGCGCCGTATCACTGCCGATACTGCGTTGCGTCTCTCTCGCTTCTTTTCGATGAGCGATGGTTTTTGGATGAATCTTCAGGATCGATACGATCGCGAGATCGCTCGTCACGACCTCGAAGAAGTCCTCATTTCGATTGTGCCATTGACAGACACGCCAGCGTCGACCAGGTAACGCTCGACGCCATCTGTCGACTGGTCTGGGCCGTCAGCGGCGGATGGTGAGCACGGTCAGCGTGAGGAGAGCCGCTGAGACAGCGACGAACACGCCGACCTCGGCCCATTGGAGCGACCAAAAATGGCTCGCCGGTTGAATTTCATTGATCCAGTGCAGTTTGAGCGTCTTCGCGCACTTGATATACGATTTCGACTCGATGCCCCCGGCTCTCGCAGCACAGCGGGTGATGGCCTCGTTGCCGCTCTGCCACGTGAGACCTGGGCCGGGAGTGGAACGGTCGAGTGGGACGTAGCCCTCATTCACCACCCATGCATTCGACGGCGCAACGATGACTCCTCTCGTGAAGGTAGTCGGAACAAGACGCACCCGCACATAGGAGCGTTCGAGAAAGCGAGAGACAGCGAAGACTGCCACGCCGACTGCGAAGGCATAGCCAGCCCTCTTCATCAGGGTCCCAAGTAAGGCTCCGAGCGCGAAGGCGAAGAGCGCGTAGGCAATGATGACAACGCCCGACACGTCAAAATCAAAATTCACCATGTGCGGGCGTTGCACCGCGCGAGTCCACCACCAGAGCACTGGCACGAGTGCGGCCGAGAAAACGACGGCTACTGATCCGCTGACGAGCAGCTTCTGTCCGAGCCACTTGGTCCTAGTGATCGACTGCGTCCATCCGAGTCGGTTCGTGCGCTGATCAAACTCGATGGCGACGAGTGGAGTGCCGAGAACAAGGCCGAGCAGTCCAGGCAACGCCACGCCGATCCAGACGCCAGCAGTCGAGAACTGACTCGCCGAGTAGTAGCGGGACGCCATGTTCATGCACGCCGAGTTGGAGCCCGGCTGGCTGCAATGGAGCGCCGTGAAGGCGGTCCACGCGGACTCCTGCCGGGCACCCGTGATCACCAACCACACCCCCACGGCGGCCGCCAGCGTGAGCAAGACGATGTACAGAGGTCGACTCATTCGCCACGTCGCCCAAATCATGGCGAGCCGTCCTTCTTGGCGGAATTGGCGATGGCCGCAGACAGCTTGGGCTCTCCCGCCTTCATGTAGGCGAGAACGACCTCTTCCAGCGTGGGTTCACTGACACGCCATGCGGGGTCGCTCACAGGCTCCTCCACGCGCACGAGAAGGTCGTGCTGCCTGGTTCCGTGCGAGGCGGCAATGAGAACCGTGCCTCTCGGAGCATCGAACGCGTCGGCTCCGCCTGTCAACAGCCGATGGCTTGCGAGCACGTATTCCAGGTCGTCGGCGAGCGCGACGCGCGAACCAGAGAGGACAATCAGATAGTCACAGACCGTGGTTAGATCGGCAACCGCATGCGACGAGAGCAGGACTGTCGTGCCGTGTTCGGCCACCGTCCGCATGAGGACCTGCATTAGACGCTCGCGAGCGAGAGGATCAAGAGCGACGACCGGCTCATCAAGTAGCAGTAGTTCGGGGCGCTTCGCGAGACAGAGCGTGAGTGCGACTTGAGCCTGTTGACCAACGGACAACTGTCCTACCCGTGCGTCGAGGGGAATGTTGAGCACGGAGAGATGTTCACGCGAAGCAGCGTCATCCCAATATGTATTTAGGCTTCGTCCATAGTGCAGCATCTCCTCTACCCGAAAGGACCGGTAGAGGGGGCGCTCTTGGTCGAGGTAGGCAATCCTGGGTAGCACTTGGGCTGCCTCGGCGATTGGGTCGAGTCCGAAGACGTTTACTGATCCCTCGGTCGGGCGGAGGATTCCGGCCGCTAACAGTAGAAGCGTGGATTTGCCTGCGCCGTTGGGACCGACGAGCGCGGCGATGCGTCCAGCCGGGAGTGAAAATGTGCAGTCGCGCAAACCCCACGTGCGGCCGTAGCGCTTGGTGAGCCCACCCGCTTCGAGGGCCGGCAGATTGCTCACTTCAGTAATGGAGCGCGGGCGCTTCGAGCGTCGATCGCCGCGGTGACGAGGGCGAGCACTTCCTCTCGATCGAGCCCCGCGCGATGCGCCTTCGTCAGCCAACCCTGTAACTCGTGGGTAAGTCGCTCGAGACGATCCTGGGCGATGGCCCGGCGAGCCTGGGCAGCGACGAAGGTGCCGACACCCGGCCGCGCATCGACCAGCCCGAGTTGCTCGAGATCGCGGTAGGCGCGGTGAACAGTGTTGGGGTTGATGGGAATCTGGCCGACGACATCGCGAACCGACGGCAGCTGGTCTCCGGGGAGAAGTCGTCCGAGGCGGATCGCCTGACGGATTTGGTCGACGAGCTGGCGTGATGGGGGTAGGCCGGTCCGTGGGTCAAGTCGAAATCGGATTAGGGCTTCCATGTACCGATGTCTTAATACGGTAGTACAGAGAAAGTCAAGCGGAATTTTGTGGAGATTCCTTATACCGGTTGCTCGGCGACGGATTCAATGATTTGCGTGCACGAATCTGGATCCGAGTATTCGTGAATCGAGAGGTACTCAGGCACCAACTTCGCTTGTCGACATTCGGGTGTTGTTGGTGGACTGATCGGACTGGTGTGCGCAACGACGGACATCAGCTGCGGACGCTGATGTCGCAGTGTGGGGAAAGTTCTGCGCTCCGTTCGACGACATCGATCCTTTCAACGGAGCCCGCAGCATTAGCTTCGTCGAAGCGAGGAAACATGCGGTATACGGCTGAGGCCGGGCACTTCGCGGGCAACATTGACAATGAAAGCTCTTGTCCTGGAGGTCATCGAGGGACTTCGGGACCACGGTTCTCGTCCCCAAATCGGGACGATGACCAGGAATGCCGATGGAGCGGGCGACGGGAATCGAACCCGCGTTCTCAGCTTGGGAAGCAGATGCGCAGGGAAGTTGAGTTCTTAAGAATACCCTGATCAACGTGGATGTTTTGCCCACAGTTTCCGCATTCATGTTGCCTCGGGCGCTCCACGGGCATCAACGACGCACCGCCCCGCGATCAAAGTGGGCAACCCAATCCACAGGAGTTCCGCAAGTCGTCAATGACTGACGGGGTAGCGTCCTGGATCGGTGTCGAACGTCTCAGCGCAGCTCACGTTGCAAAACCAAAAATTGGTTCCCTCGAAGTTACGCTGCGCCGCAGCTGTTGCCTTGTCGATCGTCATCCCGCAAACTGGATCTACGGCCGTTTTGGCGTTGTCAGGGCGGTGCTCATTAGAGTCCATGCGCTCAAAGTTAGTCGCACCCGCCACGTATCGCTCGGGCCGCTCCTCGAAGCGCTCCCGGCAGCGATCGGAACAGAAGTAGTAGTGATGATTCTCGTGTACTGATTCGGCGGGCGCGTCGTTCACTCGAACTTGCATGGAACACACGGGGTCGATGGCATAGCCCTGACCGCCGCCAAATTGCGATTGATGGCGGGCCAGCCACCAAACCACGATCGCTACCGCAATGAAGATGATGTTGAGGTACGAGGTGTAGTTCCACTCGAAGTGGACCGACGAAATCTTTAGCCTTCGAGTTGTCGGCACCAGGTGAAAGAGCCGGAATACGCCCTCCGTCAGGAGCCCCGCGATTGCCATGACTGCGTAAAACAGTCCGACGAGGCGAAGCGTCAGCTTGTTGCCGTAGAACTTACGGTAGATGAGGATGAGGGGCATCGCGATGAGGTCCGCAAAGATGAACGCGATCACCCCACCGAAACTGATCCCGCCCGACCACAGCGCCGCGGCGAGAGGAACGTTGCCAATTGAACAGACCCAACTGATGACCGCGATGAGGGGACCAACGACCGCGTTCTCGGCACTGGTCCAGAAACCATGTCCGTGAATGAAGAGGACGTTCCAGAAACGCCGAGGGACCAGCGTGGCCAAGAAGCCCGCCACGACGTAGCCAATGACCAGTTCTTTGCGCAGCATCGTGACGTCGGCCTTCGCGTAACTTGAAGCGTCCGCCCAGGCCGCCCGGGAGTGAAGTTTCTTGGACCAAGAGGTACGATCGAGCTCCGTCTGCTGTTCCTCGGAAACTCCGGACATGGCCGTGTGATCGTGCCCACCGGCGTGGGGATTGGCGAGGCGGCGGCGTGCGGCGTCGACCAGGGGACGGCTGAAAACGAATCCGCCGGAGAGGGCGAGCAGGACGATCATGATGGGACCGCCCACGAACTCGGCCGCCATGAACTGCCACCCGAGGAGCACCAGCATGACGATGCCCAATTCGACGACGAGATTGGTCGAGGCAATCATGAAGACCATCGACGAGACAAAGTCGGCCCCTTTGGCGAACAGCGACTTCGACATGGCCGACGCGGCGTACGAACAGCTCGACGAGACCATGCCGTAACCCGCCGCGCGTCCTACGGCCGCGGGACGATGGTTACCTAACTTCGCCCGCATTTGCTCCTTGGATATGAAGGCTTGAACGAACCCCGAGAGAGTGAAACCGAGCACGAGCGCCCACAGCGTCTCCCAGAACATGAAGAATCCTTCTCGGAGGCTGCGCCCAATATCGGTCGCCACGTGACCAACGGTGAGTGTGGAGAGAAAGTCAGCGTGCACTTTTCAACATCTCAATCACACGGTGCATCCTCGGAATCAAGATCGCACCAATCTCTCGATTGCTTCTTGGGCCTCCCTGATTTTGGTGTCCGCCTCAGGGCCGCCCTTGGCCAACGCCTCTGTCACACAGTGTGAGAGATGGTCGCCTAGGAGTTTCATCGCCACGGCTTGCAACGCGCGCGTTGTTGCCGAAATCTGGTCGAGGATGTTGATGCAGTACTGGTCCTCGTCAACCAGTCGCTGGAGACCACGTATCTGACCCTCGATTCGCCTCAGTCGCTTCTGGATCGCGATCTTCTCGTCGATGTATCCGGGCTTTTGCACGCGGGTCCCTTCGTGTATTCTCAACATACCCCGTGGCGGTATATGCTCAGCCGCGCTAATCTCGACTCCGGTCGAGCAATGGGGAAAGTGATCGAGCTGTGCGGGTGTTCATCTAGGGACTAACGCTCGTCCGATTGCGGTCAATCCAGCCGACAGAAGTCCGGTCCGTTGGATCGTGGCGTTCATCGTGTAGAGCTACTTGATTAACTCGTCTGGGCAAGTCCTCAATCTGCCTTTACTTCAAGAGTTGGCGAGCAACAATGGCGATGCCTTGCCCCCAGGCAACAAGTTGATTGGGGGGCAGGAACGCAGTGCCCGCCTCCGTGTGATTGTCCGACGGCACCGCGATGAAGCGTTCGCGCCCCTCCGAATCGATGAAGTACACAATCGAAGTGTGGACAATATCGGCGTTGGGGTGAGGAACTTCGACCGCAACACCGTAGCTGCGCCAGACAGATTGAAGGATCCTTGAAGCTCCCGTGAAGAAGTGCCACGTCGGAATCGTGTCCAGTCGATGTTCCCGAGAATAGGTTTGAACAGCGCTCACGCTGGAGTAGCGGATGTTCACGTTCACCGCGAGGAACACGACGCGTGGCGCTGTTGCACCCAGATCGTGACTGGCGTCGACGAACTCCTGAGAGACAATCGGACAGATATCCACACAGTGTGGGTCCATGAACTCAAGCACAACCGCATGCCCCTTGAAAAACGCGAGCGACATCGTGTGGCCATTCTGATCGGTCAAGGTGAAGTTAGGCGCGGGCTTGTTGGGAACCGGAGACAACGCCATGAGGTTTGCCAGAGGAGTGGAGACGGCGGCAGGGATACCAGTGACGCGAACGCTCAACGCGGCGGGTTTTTGATCAAAGTGCCTGATCGCAACGACAGTGAAGATTCCACAAGCGGCCAGAGCCGCGGCGATCAAGACCATGTTCCAGGGACTCAGACGCACACGTCGGGGAGCGCTGGAACTATCTTCACCATCGCGCACTTCGCCGAATGTTGGATCGCCGGGCTCAAGCGGAATCTCCACGGACTGAGACTAGATTCCCCTTCCCGTGGTCGTCGACCAAACTCGGGACGCCTTCAGGCTCATCCGACCTTTTCGTCTTCTTCGGTGACCCGCTACGCGCCCGGCACGAGAGGTTGGCCCTGATGTTTAAGTCATCATGGGAAAACGGTGTAGGAGTGCCGACGTGGAGATCCACATCCCGGGAAAGTCTTGGTGGAACCGAACGATGCCGTGGCGGTCGACGAGCATGAAGCTGTGATCGGCTGAGTTCGGACCCATGCTCATGCCGCCCCCGATCGCGTCGAAGCGCCTCGTGATCGCTCCACCCGGGTCGGCCACCATCGGAATGGAGAGGCTGTACGCGTGGGCGGCTGCCACAAGCCCGGCCGAGCTGTCATTCGTCACCATTACCAGGACGATGTGGTCGCGGGTCAATTGTTGGTTGTCGCGCTGCAGCGCTTGGGCCTGCGTCACGCAGGCCTGGCAGGACGAACCTGCGCTGAAGTAGAAGAGGATGTTCTTGCCGGCGAAGTACGTCGAATTGATCATCTGTCCTGTCAGTGGATCCAAACCGGTGAAATGCGAAGCTCGGCTGCCCACGGGTAAGCGCGCGCTGGCCGAAGAACTGCTCGGGCGGTTTGAGTCGACGAGAAAGCTCACGACGAGCAGTACGACGAGCGCCAGGGCACCGGTGGCCCAGTAGAACTTGGCGCGCGTGTGCTGGACCACGCGAGGGGTGCGTGCGGCTTGCGTGCGAGGCCGACTCGCGGCCGGCTGGGCCGTGGGGCGAGCGGCCTTCTTTCGGGCGGGCTTACTCATGGATGGGCTCCTTCTTCCTTAACGAACGAACAACAACTGCCACGAGCACGGTGACGAACAGGGTGAGGGCGGGCCAGGCAACCCAATTCGACACGTGTGCTGCGTAGGGGGCGACATGGTTGTCGAGGAAGGTACTCATCGAACGCTGAAAGCCGAGCGCCCGGCGGGATTGGCCCGTGACGGCCATCACCACGAAGAAGAGTCCGAACCCGCCGAAGACGGCCGTGCCAACGACGCGCGAGAGACTTGTCGGCCTCACATAATTCCCCAAGCGGATCGTGAACTTCCAGTCCCGGACCTTGCGCTTGGCCCCCGCGAAGAAGATGGCGATGACGACCAGGGGGAAGACGATGCCCATGATGTACGCCCCTCCGAGGATGAACCCGCCGAGGGCCGAGCCGTTGAGGGCAGAGAGCGCAATGGCGCCGGCCAGGACTGGCGCGCAGCAGGCCGTAATCGCACCTGAGAAGACTCCCAACAGAAAGACCGAGCCCACCGAGCCGGTCATCTCGGGCTGACGCGCGAAGGGTAAGGAGAGCATCGTGCCGCGCCACAACGCAATGGCGGTGGCCAACATGACCAGTCCGCCGATGACGAAGAGTTGGGGGTGGTACCTGGACGTGAACTGACCGATGGCGCCGGCACCCATTGTGATGGGCCAGACGATGGCGGCCACTCCGGCGACGTAGATCGCCGTGAGCATGGCGGTGCGCAGTGACTTGTGTCCAGAGATGGCGGCCAGATAGGTCGGCATCATGACACCGGAGCAGCACGGGGCGAAGAAGGCAATCATGCCGGCGACGAAGGCCGCGGCAGCCGAGCCGGTCATCAGTGATGCGGTGGAAGCGATCACGAGAGACCAAGTTCCTGGGCAAGGCGTCTGGCCGAAAATCGGCCGTACGCGATGACTCGGTCATCGTCGGTCAGCACGGGCAGGAAGGCCAGCGGAATGCCATGGGCGGCCAGGTCGGCCGCCTCGGCGGATTCGCTTGTGAATTCGCGACGAAGAACGCCCAATCTGTCGAGCACGGCACGACCGTGATCACACAAGTGGCAATCCTCCGACGTGATGTAAAGGAGGGTCTTCACGACGACCTCAGGCAGACCAGCCACATTCGCGGTGCCGGCGTGCTCATGCTGAAAGGGTCTGATGGGCAACGCGTTGCGCCAACGAGACGCGACATCATCGGTCTGCCCTCCTGGCTTTCGGAACGATTCGGGAGTGTCGTAGACGGTTGGCATTCGTGACTACCGACAACGAGGACAGGGCCATTGCCCCAGCCGCGATCATCGGTGAGAGGACGATGCCGAAGAACGGATAGAGCAGACCCGCCGCGATCGGGATGCCGGCGATGTTGTATCCGAACGCCAGAGCGAGGTTTTGGCGGATGTTGCGCATGGTTGTCAACGCTGCTACAAGTACAAGTACGAAGTGATGTCGAAGAAGAGTCCGTACGTCGGCAACGTAGATCTTGCGTACTCAGACAAAATGCTCCGGGCGGGGCACACCTACTACGTACGATTCAATGATGACGATCGCAATCCAAGGTTGCTCAAAGTGTTCAGAGAAGTTACGCCAACTACTGGCACGCGCTGAACTGCGCCGGTGGCGTAGGTCGAGGAAGCGGTGAGCGAGCGCGGTGCGGCAAAATGGTGGGCGCCTTGGTCGATGTGCACAAGTAGCCGCAAGTCTGAGCAATCCGCGACAGCAGCGAGGAAATCGAGGACTCCCCCCTACTGGTGACTTGCGAATTGTCTCGGTTTGAGACGGTGGGGATGTGCCCGTGGAAAAGTCGGAGCCTGCGCTGTGGACTGTCTGCAGCCCGACTTTCTTGGGCATACTGCGGGCATATACGGGCATGTAACACTGGGCAACACTGGTACACCTTGGTCACTGCCGGACAACACGAAACCCTTGCAAGCGATGGCATGTCGTCCGAAACCGTTGGAGCGGGCGACGGGAATCGAACCCGCGTTCTCAGCTTGGGAAGCTGATGTTCTGCCGCTGAACTACGCCCGCGCTGGCGTCCATCGTATCGCTGCGGGGCACTCGGACATCTGGCGAGGCGCAAAATCCCACGTCACCAACGAGTGGGCCAAGAGCGAAGAATGGTAGTAGTACGAGGTCACTTCGACGGGTGGCACCATCTCGCCGGCGACCTGCCTCATGCATACTGAGTCACAGTCTGGGGGAGGACTGTGCACTCGGTCGGAGTTGTGTTTCGCGCGGAGTTACTGCGCCGGTGGGCGTCATGGCTTGCGCTGGCACTCCTCGTAGCCCTGATTGGCGGGACCGTCCTCGCGGGAGTCTCCACGGCCGGAAGGACGTCGTCGGCGTTCTCGAGCTTTACCAAGCGGTACGGCTACGACGCCGAGGTCTTCGCCTACGGGGGACTCACTGCGGGTTACTTCGACCTGCCCTACGTCTCCAAGGTGACTACGGATCTCTACTACGCCAATGGTAACGGAATCGCCCAGGGGCACTTCGTACCGAATCAGTACCTCGGTGTGGCGAGCCTCCCGAGCTCCCACCTGGCCAGCACGATCAAACTGCTGTCGGGCCGAATGCCGACCGGTCCTCGTGACGCGCTCATTGGATTCTCGATGCAGCAGCAGTTCGGGCTCAAGATCGGGTCGATCGTTTCGGTGCCGTTCTATAAGCGGTCTCAGGGCGAGAGCTTGCTGAAGGGCAACGCTCACCTTGCGCCTCGCGGGTCGCGCGTGAGCTTTCGGGTCGTCGGAATCGAGGTGAGTGAAACGGACTTCCCGTCGAGCTCGCCCAGTTACACCGTTTTCACCAGCCGGGCGTTCGATAGAGGGATCGGGCGAGCGACCTACGCCGCCGTTATTGCCCAGGTGCGTTTTCGACATGGTCAGAATGACATGCCCCAATTTCAGGCCTACGTCAACCATCACCAGAGTGCGGGTTTCGTGTATCTGCTGAATGAAGATTCGAACTCGGCATCGATCGCGCAGTCGATTCAGCCCCAATCGACCGGGTGGTGGTTCTTCGCGCTCTTCGCGGTGCTTGCCGGCCTGGCGCTGGTGGGCCAGGCGCTGTCGCGTCAGAGCCTCGTTGAGCGCGAGTCCTATCCCACGTTGTTTGCTTTGGGTCTTCGACCGCGGCAGCTCTTCGGTCTCGGCATGATCCGGGCCGGAGCCATCGGCGCCGTGGGCGCGCTGGGCGCGGTAGCGCTGGCCTTCGCGGCTTCGCCCCTGACGCCGGTGGGCGAGGCGCGGGCTGCCGAGACCACGCAGGGATTCGTGTTCAACGCCGCCCTGTTCGGTTTGGGCGCTCTCGCGATTGTGGGGTCGGTGGCTGCGCTGGCCGCGCTTCCGTCGTGGCGAGCCTCCCAAAGTCGCGGCGGGGCGGCCGCACGCGATCGGCACGTGCGGCACGCTAACTCCACCGCGGCGGTACTTGCGAGGACCGGGGCACCCCCGAGCGTTCTGGTCGGAGTGCGCAACGCCCTCGATCGCGGCCGTGGGCGCTCCAGTGTGCCCGTGGCCACGGCGCTGGTCGGGGCCACCGTAGCCGTAGCGGCCCTGGTGGCCACGACGGTCTTCGGCGCAAGTCTCAACCACCTCGTCAAGACTCCTCCGCTCTACGGACAGAACTGGCAACTCGACATGGGCAACCTGTCAACAACACAGTTACACAAGGCATTGGCGACATTGGATCCCAACCCGAACGTGACCAAGGTCACGTTCGGGTTTGCTGGCAAATACGTACGAGTCGGGTCGGTCACAGTTGAGGGAGTCTTCGTCAACGTGGCCAAGGGTTCGATGGCTTTCTCCCTAGTCAACGGCCGGTATCCGATTGGCGACGATCAGATGCTGCTCGGAGCCACGACGATGTCCCAAGCACACCTGCACGTCGGATCGAGGGTCTCCGTGTCGCTGGTCAACAAGAGTGGCAGGGTGGAGGCGCGGACCCTGAAGGTCGTTGGCACGGTCGTGCTGCCGCCGACCTTCAGCATCGGCGGTCTCGGCGTGGGGGCTGTGTTGCCCTTCCCCGCCGCCCTGTCCATTGCGTGCAAGGGCAGTCCCAGCGTCGTGGCCTGCAGCCAGAGGTTGCAAAGCTCGATCTCCGGATGGGGCATGGCGGTCGGCATCGCGCACAGCCCGGCCGGGCGAGTTGCGCTCGCGCGCTTTCAACGGCGTTTCGCCCAAAACGTCAACGTACAGAGTGTGCCGGTCAATCTGGTCAACTTCGGTCAGGCTGTCGACTTCCCTCTCCTGCTGGGCCTCACCCTGGCTCTCTTCGGTGCGGCAACTCTTGCACACCTTCTCTTCGTGAGCGTGGCGCGACGACGCCGCCAGGTGGCGCTCCTGAAGGTTCTGGGATTCGTGCGACGCCAAGTGCTCGCAGCCACGTGCTGGCAGGCTTTCACGGTCGTTGTCATCGGACTCGTGATTGGCGTGCCTTCGGGGATCGCCATCGGAGAGAGCGTATGGACAACCTTCGCGTCCCATCTGGGAGCGGTGCCGTTGGCCGTGGTGCCGGTGAGATTGGTGGCGATTGTCGGCGCGGTGACCGTCGTAGGCGGCGTAGCCCTCGCTCTTCTCCCGGCGCTTATTGCGGTTCGCGTCCAGCCGGCCGAGGCGCTGCGTGAGGCTTAGCCAACCGAGAGGGCGAGGATCTCGTCCTGCGCATCGCACCGCCTCTTCGCGCATTCGTGAGTTGAATATTTCACGGGCCTAAATGGGCGCGTACCACCGGTCGATCTTTGGTCAGTTGCAGTCACATTCGTGCACCTTGACAACGCTTTGCCTGCGTAGGTTGACCTCTCGACTTTTTTCGAGCGGGCGCTGGCCTTGGAACCCGCGTTCATAGCTTGGCGAGCTGAATTGCTGTCGCAGAGCGACGCCCGCACGGGTGTTCGTGCTTTTGATCGGTGTGCACGCGATCTGGATCCCAAGCCAGTCGCGAGGGTCGGTGGACTCGGCGACCTCGGAGTACTGTGTCCTAGTCATGGTGCTCTCGGATCGGTCGATCAAGGAGGCCCTCGCCGCGGGCCGGATCGTTATCGATCCGCTGGGTGACGACTCGATCCAGCCCTCCTCGGTCGACCTGCACGTCGACCAACTCTTCCGGGTCTTCCGCAATCACACCCAAAGCGTCATCGACGTCCGCGAAGCCCAAGAGGACCTGACGGAGTTGATCGACGTAGGCGCCAGCGATCCGATGATCCTGCATCCGGGCGAGTTCCTCCTCGGATCCACGATTGAGCGCGTGGCCCTGCCCAACGACCTGGTCGCGCGCCTGGAGGGCAAAAGTTCGCTAGGGCGCCTGGGACTGCTCATCCATTCGACCGCGGGCTTCGTTGACGCCGGCTGGGACGGGCACCTGACGTTGGAGTTATCCAACGTGGCCAACCTGCCGATCACGCTCTACCCCGGGATGAAAATCGGCCAGATCAGTTTCTTCGAAATGACCACGGCGGCCGACCGCCCCTACGGCACGTCGGGTCTGGGCAGCAAGTACCGGGGCCAGCGCGGCCCCACGCCGAGTCGGTACTCGGAGAACTTCGCGAAGGACTAGGCGGCGGGCGACGCCCCGTCGCAGTGGGAGAGAGTCGTGCTGGCGCGCATCGTCATCGGGCTGGGTATTACCCTGCTGTGCTTCGCCGTGGCCGGGCGCCGCTTCTTCTGGCTCTCCAGGCTGATTCGCAGCGGCCAGGACGCGCCTCGCCGCTGGCACGGTTTTGCCACGGTCTCCGAGGCCGAGGTCACCGAGGTCGCGGGTCAGCGCAAGTTGCTCAAATGGACGGTTCCCGGTGTCGCGCACTTCTTCACGATGTGGGGATTCACGATCCTGATGGCCACCATCATCGAGGCCTACGGCTCGCTGTTCGATCGCGACTTTCACATCCCGTGGATCGGAACTAGTAACTGGCTGGCCTTCGTCGAGGACTTCTTCGCGACCGCCGTCCTCGTGAGCCTGGCCGTCTTCACCGTCATCCGGATCATCGACGCCCCGTCGCGCAAGGATCGGGCCAGCCGTTTCTTCGGCAGCCACACGAGCGCCGCGTGGGCCGTGCTCGTCATGATCGCGCTGGTCATCGTGACTCTGCTGCTCTACCGGGGCGCTCAAATCGACACGGGCTACTTCCCGTTTGCACACGGTTTCACTGGGTGGACCGGTTACGCGCCGCCAGCTCATCCCCTGCCCGTCGCGTCGCCATGGGCGTTCGCCAGCAACGTGGTGGCCGGCTGGCTGCGACCGCTCGGCCCGGGGCACAACAGCGTCCTGGAGGCCGAGTTCCTCATCGCCAACGTGTCGGTCATCGCCGGGTTCCTGGTTTTCGTGTCGTACTCCAAGCACCTGCACATCTTTTTCGCGCCGATCAACGTCGCGTTCTCGCGCCGTCCTCGCGCGCTCGGCGGTCTGGACCGGACTCCCGACATGGACATGGAGCACGTCACCGAGGACACCGTCTTTGGCGCGGGCAAGGTCGAGGACTTCACGTGGAAGCAGATGCTCGACTTCGCCACTTGCACCGAGTGCGGACGCTGCCAGTCGGTCTGCCCAGCCTGGACGACGGGCAAACCGCTCAGCCCCAAGCTCGTGATCATGGGACTGCGCGACAACATGTTCGCGTCGGCGGACCGCCTACTCGGTGGGGCGGACGCCGGCGAGGTGGCGACGCTGGTGCCCACGACCATCGATCCTGACGTGCTGTGGAGCTGCACCACGTGCGGGGCCTGCGTCGAGGAGTGCCCGGTCGACATCGAGCATGTGGACGCCATTGTCGACATGCGCCGCTACGAGGTCCTGATGGAGTCGCGTTTCCCGTCCGAGGCCGGCCTGATGCTGCGCAACATTGAGAACCAGGGCGACCCGTGGGGACTCGGCGCGTCCAAGCGCACCGAGTGGCTGGCCCAGCTGGACTTCGAGGTGCCGGTCTTCGACGGTGCCATTCCCGATGACGTCGAGTACCTCTACTGGGTGGGCTGCGCGGGGTCGCTGGACGAGCGCGCGCGCAAGCAGGTCGTGTCGACCGCGCGCATGCTGCACCGCGCGGGGGTTACCTTCGGCATCTTGGGTCCTCGCGAGAGTTGTAGCGGCGACCCGGCGCGGCGCATGGGCAACGAGTACCTCTTCCAGGAGATGGCCAAGGCCAACGTGGCCACTCTCGACGGCGCGGGCGCGCGCAAGATCGTGGCCAGCTGCCCGCACTGCTTCAACACATTGAAGAACGAGTACCCCGCCCTCGGTGGCAACTACGACGTCATTCATCACTCCGAGTTGCTGAGTCATCTGGTGGCAGCGGGGCGGCTGGTGCCCGGGATCAACTACGCGGGGAGCGTCACCTACCACGACCCCTGTTACCTGGGTCGCCACAACCGCGTGTTCGACGAGCCGCGAAGCGTCCTGTCAGCCATTCCCGGGCTCACCCAGGTCGAGATGGCCCGACACCGCGAGCGCGGTTTCTGCTGCGGTGCCGGCGGGGCGCGCATGTGGATGGAGGAGAACATCGGCAAGCGCGTCAACATGGAGCGCACCGACGAGGCTCTCGCCACCGGTGCCGACGTCATCTCGACGGCCTGCCCGTTCTGCATGATCATGCTCGACGACGCCGTCAAGGCCCAGGGTCGCGAGGACGTGGCGGTGATGGACATCTCTCAGGTCGTGGAGAGCTCGCTCACCGCCCCCACGACCTGACACAGTTCACGTCGCCGTAACACGTCGCTAACTGAACTGAAACGCCTGGTTGACACACTGGTCGAAACCGATCGAGGTCAGCGTCGCCCTCACTGAAGGAGAGACGTGCTCGACCTGGCGACGATCATCCCCTATCCGCACTGGCTGAATCCCGCCGACAACACGTGGCAGCTCGTCGCGGCCACGTTGGTCGGTCTCATGAGCCTGCCCGGCATCGCCGTTCTCTACGGCGGCCTGGTGCGCAAGAAGTGGATCGTCAACACGATGATGATGGTCTTCTGCGGCTTCGCGATGGTCCTCGTCGTGTGGATGCTCTGGGGCTACAACCTCGCCTTCGGTCGGCTGTCGCACTTCGGGCCGACCGGTTCGTTCTGGAGCGGCTTCATCGGGCACTTCACCGCGTTGGGCAGCGCCTCGTCCGAGCAGGGTCAGGCGTTCTCCGGGGCCAACACGCTCATCCCCTTCCACTTTCCGACCGCCACTCTGGCGTACTTCCAGTTCGTCTTCGCGGCGATCACGCCGCTGCTGTTCCTGGGCGGCCTGGTCGGTCGGCTCAAGTTCAAGGCGTGGATGCTCATCGTCCCGCTCTGGATCACGCTCGTCTACTGCGTGAACGCCGCCCTGTTGTGGGGCGGCGGCTTCTTCGCCCAAAAGGGCGCGGTGGACTACTCGGGCGGCTACGTCATCCACCTGGCGGCGGGCGTGGCCGCGTTCGTGGGCGCGGCCATCGTCGGGCCGCGGCGCTGGCAGGACCGCGAGAACGCCTTTCCCAGCAACCTGATGATGGTGGCGGTGGGCGCGGGGATCCTGTGGCTCGGCTGGAACGGATTCAACGGCGGGGACCCCTTCTACGCGGGGGCCGACGCCGCCGCGGCCGTGCTCAACACCAACGTGGCCACCGCGATGGGGGTGTTGGCCTGGGTCGGGATGGACATGTTCTTCTCCAAGCAGAAGAAGCCGACCTTCCTGGGCGCGATCAACGGCATGATCTGCGGGTTGGTGGCGATCACGCCGTCGGCCGGCTGGGTGAACGGCACCGGGGCGATCCTGGTCGGGCTGATCGCCTCGGTGATCGTCTGGGTGGCCTGGAACTACGTGTCGCGGCTGCGTCCCTTCCGCCTGGTCGACGACGCCCTGGGCGTCGTCTACACCCACGGCTTCGCCGGGCTCACCGGCGGACTACTCGTAGGGATCCTGGCCGACCCGCACATGACCCAGTACGGGGTCACCGGCAAGAACTACAAGGGAACCGGCGGCTTTTCGGTGCGCGGGTGGTTCTACGGCCACTCCTTCCACCAACTCTGGGAGCAGTTCATCGCCGCCTCGTGGATCATCGTCTTCACCGCTACGGGCACCGCCGTGGTGTTCTATATCGTGAAGTTCGTGCTGGGAGGGTTGCGCGAGACCGACGAGGTGCTAGCCATTGGGGACATAGCGATCCACGACGAGGAGGCGTTCCCGGAGCCGACGTTCGGTGAACCGGTCATGACCCCGAGTCACAGCCACAGCGACAATGTCTAAGGAGAACAAGTGAAGCTGGTTACCGCAGTCGTCAAGCCGTTCAAGCTCGACGAGGTGAAGGTCGCGCTGAAGGCCGTGGGCGTGTCGGGGATGACCGTCGGTCAGGTACGCGGCTTCGGCCGTCAGGGCGGACACATCGAGATCTACCGCGGCCGCGAGTACGAGTTCGACTTCGTCGACAAGATACAGATCGAGGTTGTCACCACTGACGAGCAGGTCGACGCCGTGCTCGACGCGATCGTCACCGCGGCGCGCACCGACACCGTGGGTGACGGCAAGGTCTGGGTGACCGACGTGGAGAAGGTGGTGCGGGTGCGCACCAACGAGCGAGGACCCGAGGCGATCTAACCGGCTTGGCGCGCAACGGCCTCGGCGGCTGACGCGGCCGCGGCCGGGTCGCCGAGGTAGTCCGCCTCGATGACCTCGAGTTGCTCGTCGAGTTGGATCCGGTAGGGGATGCCCGTGGGGATCTCGAGATCGATGATCTCGTCCTCGGAGATGTTCTGGAGGATCATGCGCAGCGCGCGCAGCGAGTTGCCGTGCGCGACAACGAGCACGGCGCCCCCGCGCACCGACTCGACGCGCAGATCGTCGGCGATCACGTCGCGAAAGTACGGCGCGACGCGCTCGACCACATCTTTGAGACACTCGGTGGCCGGAATGAACTCGCGCGGCACGTCGCGGTAGCGCGGGTCGGTCTCGCTGCTGCGCGGGTCGCTGGGTGGCAGCGGGGGCGGGGGCACGTCGTAACTGCGCCGCCACAGACGGACCTGTTCGGCCCCGAGGGCCTGAGCGGTCTCCTTTTTGTCCCTGCCTGTGAGGTCCCCGTAGTGGCGCTCGTTGAGTCGCCAGCTGCGCCGCACGGGTAGCCACGAGCGGCCCGCGACGTGCAGGGCGATGTCGGAGGTGCGGATGGCGCGAGTCAGCACCGAGGTGTGCACGATGCGCAAATCGAGCCCGTCCTCGGCGGCCAGGAGGCGTCCCGCCTCGGCGGCCTCGGACTCACCGCCCTCGTCGAGGTCGACGTCGGTCCATCCGGTGAAGAGGTTCAGTTGGTTCCAAAGCGAGCGGCCGTGGCGTAGGAGAATAAGGTCAGGCACGAATTCAGCGTACCGACTGGTCGGGCGAGGTTTCCCGGCATCCTGCAATACTCGAAACATGTTTACGGACATGCCCGACTCGGTCGCTGTGCGCATGCGCGAACTCGAGGAACTTGACGATCGCGACCGTCGCGACGACACGCCCCAGCTCGAGCGCCTGCGACAGATACCCGCGGAGACGGGCCGCTTCCTGGCCATCCTGTGCGCGGGTGCGCCCGAGGGCCAGGTGCTCGAGGTCGGGACCAGCGCCGGGTACTCCGGACTCTGGCTCTCGCTGGCGTGCCGAGTGACCGGAAGGAGGTTGCGGACCTACGAGGTGCTGGAGGCGAAGCTGGCCCTGGCGCGCGAGACGTTCTCCGTGGCCGGCGTCGAGGACGTGGTGGACCTCGTCGCGGGGGACTTCCTGACCCGCGCTGACGACCTCGGCGAGGTCGGATTCTGCTTCCTCGACGCCGAGAAGGACGTCTACGCCGCCGCCTACGAGATGGTGGTGCCCCACCTGGTTCCGGGCGGGCTGCTCGTCGCCGACAACGTGATCAGCCATCAATCGTCGCTGCAGGGGTTCGTCGACGCGGCCGAAGCAGACTCGCGGGTCGACGCGGTCGTCGTACCGATCGGCAAGGGTGAGTTGGTCTGTCGCCGCGTCTGACGCGCGGAGGTCACTCGAAAAGCCAGTATTTTCAGTACTTCTACGAGAGAAAGTCATAGTTGCGCGTCTACCTATAGGTTTTCTTGACAAGAGGGGACTCAACTTAGTATGCTTGTGTCTGGGAATCCCGTACTCGGAAGGTCCGTCCCGACGGGGTCAGTTACAAGGAGCTTTTCATGGCTAAGGCAGTCGGCATCGACCTGGGAACCACGAACTCGGTGGTCAGCGTGCTGGAGGCGGGCGAACCCGTCGTTATTCCGAACGCCGAGGGTGGTCGCACAACCCCGTCGGTCGTGGCGTTCTCCAAGACCGGCGAGGTGCTGGTCGGCGAGGTGGCCAAGCGTCAGGCGATCACCAACCCCGAGCGCACGATCCGCTCGGTCAAGCGCCACATGGGCGAGAACTGGTCCGTCGACATCGACGGCACGAAGTACACCGCGCAGGAGATCTCCGCGCGCATCCTCCAGAAGCTCAAGCGCGATGCCGAGTCCTACCTCGGTGACACGGTGACCCAGGCGGTCATCACGGTGCCGGCGTACTTCAACGACGCCCAGCGCACCGCCACCAAGGAGGCGGGTCAGATCGCCGGTCTCGAGGTGCTGCGCATCGTCAACGAGCCCACCGCCGCGGCCCTCGCCTACGGTCTCGACAAGGGCACCCGTGAGCAGACCGTGCTGGTCTTCGACCTCGGTGGCGGGACGTTCGACGTCTCGGTGCTCGAGATCGCCGAGGGCGTCTTCGAAGTCAAGTCCACGCACGGTGACACGCACCTGGGTGGCGACGACTGGGACGACGCGGTCATGGCGTGGCTCATCAAGACGTTCAAGGACACCGAGGGCGTCGACCTGTCGAGCGACAAGATGGCCGTCCAGCGCCTGAAGGAGGCGTCGGAGAAGGCCAAGATCGAACTGTCCAGCGTGCAGGAGACCCAGGTCAACCTGCCCTTCATCACCGCGACGGCCGACGGTCCCAAGCACCTGGACATCAAGCTCAGCCGCGCCAAGTTCAACGAGTTGACGAGTCACCTCGTCGACAAGTGCCGCGCGCCGTTCGACCAGGCCATTAAGGACGCCGGGTTGACGCTGGACAAGATCGACCAGGTCATCCTGGTCGGCGGTTCGACGCGCATCCCCGCGGTCCAGGAGCTGGTCAACAAGGTCACCGGCAAGGAGCCCAACAAGAGCGTCAACCCCGACGAGGTGGTCGCGGTGGGCGCCGCCGTTCAGGCGGGTGTCTTGAAGGGCGACGTCAAGGACATCCTTCTGCTCGACGTGACGCCGCTGTCGCTGGGTATCGAGACCAAGGGCGGGGTGATGACCAAGATCATCGATCGCAACACCACCATTCCGACCAAGAAGTCCCAGATCTTCACGACGGCCGACGACAACCAGCCGAGCGTGGAGGTCCACGTCCTGCAGGGTGAGCGCGAGATGGCCTCCTACAACCAGACCTTGGGCAAGTTCCAGCTGGTCGGCATCCCGCCGGCGCCGCGCGGCGTGCCCCAGATCGAGGTCACCTTCGACATCGACGCCAACGGGATCGTGCACGTGTCGGCCAAGGACACGGCGACCGGCACCACGCAGTCGATGACCATCACCGGCGGCTCGTCGCTGTCCAAGGAGGAGATCGACCGCATGGTTCGTGACGCCGAGGCCCACGCCGAGGAGGACCGCCAGCGCCGCGCCGAGGCCGAGATCCGCAATAACGCGGACGGCTTGGTGTACTCGACCGAGAAGCTGCTGCGCGAGCAGGCCGAGTCGTTCCAGGGCAGCGAGCGCGACGACGTCGAGAAGGCTCTGGCCACGTTGAAGGACGCCCTCGCCGGCACCGACAACGACGCCATCAAGTCGGCCACCGAGCACCTGCTCACGGCCAGCCAGGGCTTCAGCCAGCGCCTCTACGAGGAGGCGGCCAAGGCCAACGTCGCGCCGACGTCCGCGCCGACCAGCAACGACGACGACATCGTGGACGCCGAGATCGTCGACGAGCAATGAGCGACGAGATCCCCGACGACCTCTCAGGTCTCGAGGACGTCGCTGACGAGGTCGAAGAGGATCTGAGTCGAGCCGAGCGCCAACGCGACGAGTACCTCGCCACGCTGCAGCGCCTGCAGGCCGACTTCGAGAACTACCGCAAGCGCGTGCTGCGTGCCTCGGAAGAGGCCGCGGCGCGCGCGGCCGGGGACCTCGTGGCCAAGCTCCTGCCCGTGCTCGACGCCTTCGACCTCGCCCGGGCCCACTTCGGTGACGGCGCCGACGCGGTCGAGCCGTCCGAAGAGGCCATCGCGTTGGTCCAGGCGCGCGGGCTGATGCTCGACACGCTCGGCCGGCTGGGCCTCGAGCGCATCGACGAAGACGGCGTGCCCTTTGACCCTCAGGTGCACGACGCGGTGGCCCACGAGCCGGGCGAGGACGCGCCGGTGATCGACGGTGTGCTGCGTGCGGGGTACCGATGGAAGGGCGCGGTCTTGCGTCCGGCGATGGTGAGGGTGAAAGGCTAAGGGCCAATGGCCGAACGCGAGTGGTTCGAGAAGGACTACTACAAGGTCCTCGGACTCAGCTCCAGCGCGACCGACAAGGAGATCACGCGCGCCTACCGCAAGTTGGCCAAGCAGCTGCACCCGGACACGAACCCCGGATCCGAAGAGCGGTTCAAGGAAGTCTCGGTCGCCTACGACGTGCTCGGCGACGACGAGAAGCGCAAGGAGTACGACGAGGTCCGCCGCCTCGGCCCCTCGGCCGCCGGCTTCGCCGGTCCGGGGGGGTCGCCCTTCACGAACGCGGACTTCGGCGACCTCGGCGACCTGTTCGGAGGCCTCTTCGGTGGCCGGCGCCAGCGCGCCCAGCGCGGCGCAGACTTAGAGACCGCCCTGCACCTCGGCTTTCGTGACGCCGTGGTCGGCGTGACCACCACCGTCACCCTGCCCTCGTCGGACGCCTGCCACACCTGCGGCGGCACCGGCGCCGCGCCGGGGACCGGTTTCGCCACCTGCGAGCGTTGCGGCGGGCGCGGGGTGCTCAACGACGACCAAGGTCCCTTTGCCATGTCGACCATCTGCCCGGTCTGCCACGGGCGCGGCGGCCGGATCGTGACGCCGTGCCTGACGTGTCACGGCACCGGGCGCGAGCCCTCGGCCCGGCGCGTCAACGTGCGCGTACCGGCGGGCGTCGTCGACGGCCAGCGAATTCGACTCAAGGGCAAGGGGAATCCGGGCGTCAACGGTGGGGCCGCCGGAGACCTCTTCGTCGACGTCCACGTGGGAGCCGACCCGCACTTCGGGCGTCGGGGACGTCACGTCACGACGTCGGTGGACGTTCCGGTCACCTCCGCGATGCTGGGCACCACCGTGGAGGTCGCCACGCTCGACGAGCCGGTGACGCTGAAGGTCCCGGCGGGCACACAGGGCGGCACCACGCTGCGGGTGCGCGGACGCGGCGTGCCAGCCGGAGGAAAGCACGCCGCCGGCGACCTGCTGGTCACCCTCAACGTGACCGTGCCCAAGAAGCTGACCAAGGACCAACGCGCGCAGGTCGAACGACTCGCGGCGTCTCTGGGGCAGGTGCACAGTGACTGAACGTCAAGAGACCCACGCGGTCTACGTGATCTCGGTCTTCGCCGAGTTGGCCGGCGTGCACCCGCAGACCCTGCGCAACTACGAGCGCAGCGGACTGCTAGCTCCTCGACGCACCCGTGGCGGATCGCGCCGTTTCTCTGACGAGGACCTGGCCGCACTACGCCGGATCCAAGAGCTGACGGCCGAGGGCGTCAACCTCGTGGGGGTCAAGCGCATCATGGCGCTCGAGATTGAGCTCGCCGAGGCGCGCGAGCAGTTGGCTTCCCAGAGTGACGCCGCGCGCGGCGACGTCGAGGCCACCCATCGCCAGTACCGGCGCGACCTGGTGCCGGTCAACAGCACCCTCGCGGTGTTCGTGAACGCGGTGCGCGGCCGAGCGCAGCGTCCGTGAATGAGGCTCCGGTCGTCCTCCGGATGGTCCGGCGTCACGGCGGAACCCTCGCCGTGAACGCTCGTCGGTGCCATCACCACTTTCTCGGAGCGTCGTGATTCAGCCGGACACGACCGTGATTCAGTGGGTGTGGACGGTCGTGACGATCACGTGGATCGTGCTGGCCTTTCGCACCAAGCGCACCGTGGTCCGCGGCGGTGGCTACTGGCGCACGGTGGCCCTGCTGGGCATCTTCGTCGTGTTCTCGTCGCGTTACCTCGGCCACTGGTGGCGCCACCACCTGTGGCGAGTGGACGCCACGCTCAGCGTGGCCGCGACCGCTCTGGTCGTGCTCGGGGCGATCTTCGCCATCTGGGCTCGACTCACCATCGGCACCAACTGGAGCGGGATCGTCACGCTGAAGGAGGACCACGAGCTGATCGTGACCGGTCCGTACCGCTACGTGCGCCACCCCATCTATACCGGACTGTTCACGATGGGCATCGGGACCCAACTGATGTTCGCCGAGCCGTACGGGTTCTTGCTCTTCGTGGTGGCGGTGGTCGTCTTCAGCGTCAAGGTCCGCGACGAAGAGCGACTGATGACCGAGACCTTTCCCGATCAGTATCCCCAGTACCGACGTCGGGTGAAGGCCGTCATCCCGTTTCTGCTCTAGTCGGCCCAGCGGTCGGTCAAAAACTGGCGTAATTCGTTCCCATTGACACGCGCGTTGTGCCAATATCGGCCGGGTCAACTCGGGGGTGGGGACTATGGGGTGTCGGGGTTGGACCCGCCTCGCGCTGGTCGGCGCGGCACTGAGTGTCGGGGCGTGTGTCGCTGGTGGGCCCTCGTCGCGGACGTCGACCCCTCTCCACGATCTTCGCGCCGCGAGTCCCCGGTACGTCTTCCCCCTGACGGGATTCGGCGGTTACCAGTGGTCCGGTCGCGTGACCGAGATCGGTTCGTCGTGGCGGGTGCCGCGCATCGATGCGCACTCGGCTCCGGGCACCGCGGCAACGTGGGTGGGCGCGCAGAGTCACGCCACGAACCAGTTCATTCAGGTGGGCGTGTTCGAACGGTGCGTCTCGCCCGCGACGATCATCTACCGGGCGTTCTGGAGCGACGCGGCCCTGCAGTACTACCCCCAGTGGATTGGCAACGTGAACGCCGGCGACCTCGTCACGGCGTCACTCGTGCAGGGCCGCGGAGGTTGGACGGCGACCTTCACCGACGCCTCGGCCGGGGAGGCGTTTGCCAAGGCCGTCGCCTACGGCGCGGGGACGTCCTTCACCACCGGCGAGTGGCTCCAAGAAGATCCCATTCCCTCAGCCACGGCCACGGCGGTGGGGCCCTACCCAAACATGGCCCGGGTGAACTTCCAGCGCCTCCAGGTCGCCGGGGGCGTGCCGTCTCTCGCTTTTCTCACGCGACTGACGCTGACCACCGCCGGGGGTTTTGTCCTCGTCCCGACGGGTGTTCGCCACGACGCCTTCACGTTCAGCGCGCGCGGCGCGCTGACGAGGGGTCTTTGAGTGCCGCGCTCGCCGTCCCTTAGAGTTGGGCCGGAAGCCGACCGACCCGGGGTTGGGTGAGCGGTCCATTTAGAAACGACGAGTGATGCCGTACTCCGATATGGACGTGGCCGAGAGCCCCCTGGAGCTCATCGGCCGCACCCCGATGGTGCGACTGGCCCGGGTGGGCGCGGACGTGCGGTGCCCGGTCATCGCCAAGCTGGAAACCACGAACCCGGGTGGGAGCTCCAAGGACCGTCCGGCCCTCACCATGGTCGAGGCGGCCGAGGCCGAGGGTTTGCTCGGTCCGGGCTCGACCATCATCGAGCCGACGAGCGGCAATACCGGCGTGGGCCTGGCGATCGTCGCGGCCCAACGCGACTACAAGTGCATCTTCGTGATGAGCGACAAGATGGCGCCCGAGAAGATTGACCTCTTGCGCGCCTACGGGGCCCAAGTCGTCGTCTGCCCCACCGCCGTGCCACCCGAGCACCCCGACTCGTACTACTCGACCGCCGAACGCCTGACGCGCGAGACGCCGAACTCCTTCCGCCCGGATCAGTATTCGAACCCGAACAACACGCGGGCGCACTACGAGGCCACGGGGCCCGAGATCTGGGCCCAGACCAAGGGACGCGTCACCCACTTCGTCGCCGGTGCCGGCACCGGCGGGACGATCACCGGGGTCGGGCGTTTTTTGAAGGAGCAGCGAGCGAGCATCCGCGTCATTGCGGCCGACCCCCAGGGGTCGGTGTACTCGGGCGGCGCCGGCCGTCCTTACCTGACCGAAGGCGTGGGCGAGGACTTCTGGCCCAAGAACTACGACCCGTCGGTGGTCGACGAGGTGGTGGCCGTGAGCGACGCCGACGCCTTCGCGACGGCCCGTTTGGTGACGCGTCGCGAGGGACTACTCATCGGCGGCTCCGGTGGCACGGCGGTCGCCGCGGCCCTGCGCGTCGCGGCTCCCTTACCCGAGGACGCGGTTGTCGTCGTGCTGATCCCGGACTCTGGTCGCGGCTACCTGTCCAAGGTGTTCAACGACACGTGGATGTCGGACTTCGGATTCCTGCGGCCCCACGACGGGCCCGACGCCGGCGACGTGCTGGCCTCCAAGACCCGGCGACCAACCGACCGGTTGGCGGATCTGGTGCTGGTCACCGAGGAGGTCCTCGTGCGCGACGCCATCTCGCTCATGCGTAAGGACGACGTCTCCCAGCTCTTGGTGACGGTGACCGACGAGCTGCCACTGGCGGCCAAAGAGGTCTCGGGTTCGCTGAGCGAGCTCGGTCTGTTGGTGGCGACCACGCAGGACCCGCGTGTCTTGGACCTTCGGGTCAAGGACGTGGCGGACCCACCCATGCCGATGATCGGCGTGGGCATGAGCGTGGCCGAGCTGACCAAGCGGTTGAGCACCACGGCCAGCCTGCTGGTCTTGGACGGCGGTCACCCAGTGGGGGTGTTGACCCGTAGTGACCTACTCGGGTTCCTAGAACAAGGGAGTGTGCGGTGAGGGGGTTCAATACGCGGGCCATTCACGTTGGTTCTGAGCCCGATCCGATCACCGGTGCCGTCAACCCACCGGTGTACTTGACGTCGACCTACGCCCAAGACAGTGTGGGCAAGCCGCGCTTCAGTGACTACGCCCGGGTGGACAACCCGACGCGCGCGGCCCTGGAGTCGTGCCTCGCCGGACTCGAAGAGGCCCGCCACGGCGTGGCCTTCGCGTCCGGGCTAGCCGGCGAGGACGCGTTGCTGCGAACACTGTCACCTGGCGACCACGTCATCTTGGGCAGCGACGCGTACGGCGGAACTTTCCGCCTCATGTCGAGGATCTTCGGCGCGTGGGGGCTCACCATCTCCTTCGCCGACCTGTCGGATATGGACGCGGTGCACGCCGCCTTCCAACCGACGACCCGGATGCTCTGGGTGGAGACGCCCAGCAACCCGATGCTCCACATCGTCTCAATCGCCTCGCTCGCCGCCCGGGCCCACGAGCGTGGTGCGAGGCTGGTTGTCGACAACACCTTCGCCACCCCGTACCTGCAACGACCATTGACCCTCGGGGCCGACGTCGTGGTCCACTCGACGACGAAGTACGTCGGCGGTCACTCGGATGTGCTCGGTGGCTTCGTCGCGACCAACGATGACGAGCTGGCCGACATGTTGAAGTTCCACCAGTACGCGATCGGGGCCGTGCCCGGACCGCTCGACTGCTACCTACTGCTGCGCGGGCTGAAGACGCTGGGCGTGCGGATGGATCGTCACTGCACGAACGCCCGACTCGTCGCCGCCTTCCTCTCTGGCCATGACGCGGTGGACCAGGTCTTCTACCCTGGCTTGCCCTCTCACCCGGGCCACGAGATCGCGGCCGCGCAGATGGACGACTTCGGTGGAATGGTGAGTTTCACCGTAAAGGGTGGCAACGCCGCGGCCCGCCACGTGTGCGAGACCACCACGGTGTTCACCCTGGCCGAGTCGTTGGGCGGCGTCGAGAGCCTCATCGAGTTGCCCGCGGACATGACCCACGTCTCGACGTCGGGCTCCATGTTGGAGCCGTCGAACAGCCTCATCCGGCTAAGTGTCGGCATCGAAGACGTCGACGACCTCCTGGCCGACTTGTCGGGAGCGCTCGCCTAGGGCAGCGAGCGATCAACCGACGCCGTCTCACCATTCTTGTCAGTTCTTGGTGCGACACTTCGGCGTCGGCTCTCAAGGCGATCGCTCAGGACTTTCCAGCATCCGACAACGGGTTGACGCGAAGTCGCGCGGCGATCTGGTTGAGCTCAACAGAGCCGGCGGCAACATCAACGACGAGGTCAAAAGCCTCGTCATCGGAGACCGATGAGCCGCAGTCGTTGATGGCGAGAAACACGGTCGTGGCCAACCACGCGAGCCGCTTGTTGCCATCGACGAGTGAGTGATTGTTGGTCAGTGAGTCGAGTAACGCGGCCGCCTTCAGATCAATCGTGCGGTACGCGTCACTGCCGAACGCACTGGACCGGGGTCGAGCCAGGACCGATTCCAACAGTCCTAGGTCGCGAACCGGACCTACGCCCAGCGCGCGAATCAGCTCAAGGGTGTCGTCGAGACGCAGGTAACGGAGGGAGTTCACGCATCGCCGAGTCGCTGAAGGACGTCGCCCCAACGCTCCATCATCAGTTCGGTGGCCAGCTGGACGTTCGTGCGATGACCCGTGCGCTCGCGCATCTCCAACACCGCGCGACGCACAACCTCTTGGCGCGACACGTGGCCCTCACTCGTCAGTTCGTCGAGCGCTGACTCAAGCTCTTGGTCAGTTCGTACGGTGAACGCCATCATCGAATGATACCAAAGTGGTATCACTTCCTTGCGTCGGGTCGAAGTGCGGATGGCCTGGTCGGCTGAGGTCCTTGTTGCATGGCGGCGGTCAGATGCCGCGTGTAACACCATGATTAGCCAGGCGGAAACTGTCGTTGGATCGATGGCGGAGCCTTCAGGAGGTAGCTGTCGAAAAGAAGGTTGCTGAGCAGGGTTTCGTCAACCTCGTCCAAAAGCACGAGCACCGATCCGTGTCCGTCGTAGTGCGGCGCGGTGAAGACAGCCCCCTCGTTTTCGGCCAACAGGAACTGCTTCTCGTCGATGTCACAGAAGACGACCAGAACATCGGCGCCGCCGACGTCGGCCTTCTTTTGATCACGCTCGCCCCACAGTCGACAGAACGCTTTGCCGCGAACCTTGAGCGCGGGTGTGGCGAATGAGGTCGACTCGGTGACCTCGGGCAGGTGCGCGGTCAGGCGAATGACATCGTCAAACGTGGCCATCTCTCTCCGGTCGACGGGTGGTGCCGAGTGTAGGGGCCGACCGAGTTGCCGTCGAGGGTTGTGACGGCAATGCGGTGTGGGTCACGTCGGAGTCGCTTCCGGTCGCAAGTCGCGCGCCACGGACCTACCCGATGGCGCACGCGCGGGACAATCGGGGCACCGCGATCGCGGACCTAGACTGGGCTTTCCGAAGCTTCCTCGAGGGAGACCCGTGCCCGCAACCGTCGTCGTCGGAACCCAATGGGGTGACGAGGGCAAAGGCAAACTTACCGACCTCATGGCGCGTGATATGGACATGGTCGTGCGCTACCAGGGGGGCCACAACGCGGGGCACCGGATCGTCGTCGACGGCGAGGCGTTCGCACTCCAACTCGTGCCGTCGGGGGTCTTATATTCGCACATCACGCCCGTCATCGGCAACGGCGTGGTGGTAGACCCGGCGGTCTTGCTGGCCGAGATCGACGCCCTTGGCGCCAAGGGTGTGGACACGTCGCGCCTGATCGTGTCGGGTAATGCGCACCTAATCATGCCCTACCACCACGAGCTGGACCGCTTAACCGAGCGCTTCTTGGGTAAGAACGCTCTCGGCACCACCAAGCGCGGAATCGGTCCGGCCTACGCCGACAAGTCCTCGCGCGTGGGACTTCGCGTGCAGGACCTGCTCGACCCAAAGATCTTCAAGGAGAAGCTCGACGTGGTGCTCCACGAAAAGAACCTGGTGCTCACTAAGGTCTACAACCGTCTGCCGCTCAAGGCCTCGGAGATCGCAGCGACCTACCTCGAGCAGTACGCGCCGCGCCTCGCGCCGATGATTGGCGACACCGTGAACGTGGTCCACGAAGCGCTGGCCCGGGGCCAGAGAATCCTGCTCGAGGGTGCCCAGGCGACGTTCCTGGATCTCGATCACGGGACGTATCCGTTCGTCACCTCCTCGAACCCGGTGGCCGGCGGGGCGAGCACCGGTTCGGGTTTGGGGCCGCGGGACCTCACGCGGATCGTCGGGATTGCCAAGGCGTACGTCACCCGCGTCGGGGCGGGTCCGTTTCCGACCGAGCTCGACGGGGAACTGGCCGACCTGCTCGTCGAGCGCGGACACGAGTTCGGCACCAACACTGGTCGCCGACGCCGGGTCGGGTGGTTCGACGCGGTGATGGCACGCCAGGCCGCCCGACTCAACTCGCTGACGGAGCTGGCGCTCACCAAGCTCGACGTGCTCGACACCCTCGACGAGGTCCAGGTCTGCGTCGCCTACGACGCCGGCGGTGTTCGCTACGACCACCCGCCCTATCACCAGTCGATACTGCACGAGGTGACGCCGGTGTACGAGACGCTGCCGGGTTGGCGCACGGATCTCTCCGAGATGACCGACTACCACCAGTTGCCCGGCGACGCCCAGAGATACGTCGCGTTCCTGCAAGAGACGATCGGCGTGCCGATCGCCGTCGTGGGTGTCGGTCCGGGTCGAGAACAGTTCGTCCGACCGTCGTGAAGGTCGTCGTCGTCGGGTCTGGCGCGCGCGAGCACGCCCTGGCCTGGGGTCTGGCGCGCGGTCACGACGTCGTGGTCACACCGGGCAGCGCGGGCATCGCCGCCCACGGGATCACGTGCGTCGCGAGTTCGGCCAGCGAGATCGACGCCGACCTCGTCGTGGTCGGTCCGGAGCAGCCACTGGTGGACGGTCTGGCCGATGATCTTCGCGCTCAGGGTAAGGCGGTGGTCGGACCGGGTGCGGCCGGTGCGCGCCTCGAGGGCTCCAAGGCCTACATGAAGGAGTTCCTCCACGCCGCCGGGGTACCGACGGCGCGCTACGGGGTCTTCTCTGACGCGCGCGACGCGACCGAGTTCCTACGTTCGCTCGCGCCGCCCTACGTGATCAAAACAGACGGTCTCGCGGCCGGCAAGGGCGTGCTCGTGACGCCCGATCTGGGCGCCGCCGTGGCCGACGTTGAGGACAAATTGAGCGGCGCCGCGTTCGGCGCGGCGGGCGCCACGGTCGTGGTCGAAGAGGGCCTGGTGGGCGAGGAGTGCTCGCTGCTCGTGCTCTGTGATGGGAGGAACCTTCGTGCCCTCGAGCCGGCGCAGGACTTCAAACGGGTGGGCGACGGCGACGTGGGCGCAAACACCGGCGGCATGGGCGCGTACGCGCCGATGAGGTCGATGACCCCCGACGTGGTCGACGAGGTCATCCAACGGATTGTGGCGCCGACTTTGCACGAGTTGCAGCGGCGCGGCGTGGACTACCGCGGCGTCCTGTACGCGGGGGTCATGGTCACGACCGAGGGCCCCCAACTCCTCGAGTACAACGTGCGCTTCGGTGACCCCGAGGCCCAGGCCCTGGTGCCGCTGTACGGAGACAACCTCTTCGAGTTGCTGGCCGCCACCGCCGCGGGCCGCTTGGACACTGTCGCGGTGGAGCCGGCGGGTTCGGCGGTGACGGTGGTACTGGCGTCGGCTGGCTACCCGGAGCACTCGACCAGTGGCGTCGTGATCAGCGGGCTGGGTGAGGATGGCCAGTTGGCGGACGCGCGCGAGGGAGTGACGATCTTTCACGCGGGCACCGCGCGCGATGACGCGGGTCGATTCGTCACCACCGGGGGACGAGCTCTCTCGGTCACCGGCGTGGCCGACACGTTGGACGCGGCGCGGCGTCGCGCCTACGACGCGGTGTCGCTCGTAACCTTTGGGGGGATGGTGGTGCGCTACGACATTGCGCGCGCCGCCCTTGAGGGAGAGTCATGATCCGCAGGTACGCGCCGGGCGACGTCGCCGCTCTGTTCAGTGACGAGCACCGGTTCGACACGATGCTCGAGGTGGAACTGCTGGCCGTTGACGGTCAGGTCGTACTGGGGCGCATCCCCGCGGCGGACTCCGCGGCGCTGCGAGCACGCCGTCCCGTGGTGGACGCCGAGTTCGTCTCGCGGGTCGAGGCCCGCGAGGCCGTGACGCGACACGACACCGCCGCCTTCGTCGACGTGGTCCAGGACGCCATTGGCGGGCCCGAGGGCGCGTGGATCCATCACGGTCTGACATCGTCGGACGTGGTGGACACGGCGCTGTGCGCCACGATGGCCGCCGCCATGGACCTCGTGATCGAGGCCGCGACGCAGGCGCGCGACGCGTTGACGCGCCGCGCGGTCGAGTCGATCGACTGGCCGATCACGGGCCGCACGCACGGCGTGCACGCCGAGCCGACCACGTTCGGCGCCAAGTTCGCGCTCTTCGCTCTGCAGATGGACCGTGACCTGGAACGCGCGCGACGAGCCCGAGCGGCGATCGCGGTGGGCAAGCTCTCGGGTGCCGTCGGCACCTACTCCAACATCGACCCCGAGGTCGAGACGTACGTCTGCGGGCGTCTCGGCCTGACGCCGGTGCCCGCCACCCAGGTCATCGCCCGCGACCGGCACGCCGAGGTCCTGTACGCCTGCGCGTCTCTCGCGACGTCGGTGGAAGCCTTCGCCCTGGAGGTGCGTCACCTGGCGCGCAGCGAGGTCGGCGAGGTGGAAGAGCCCTTCGGCGAGGGCCAAAAGGGCTCTTCGTCCATGCCGCACAAGCGCAATCCGGTGCTCGCTGAACGGCTCTGTGGGCTGGCGCGCGTGATGCGCGGATACCTCCAGTCGGGCTTGGAGGACGTGGCGCTGTGGCACGAGCGCGACATCTCTCACTCGAGCGTCGAGCGCATCATCCTGCCCGACGCGCTGTGCTTGTGCGTCTACGTGTTGCGCCAGGCGACGGCGCTGGCCGACGGCTTGGTGTTGCACCCCGAGCGGGCCCTGGAGAACCTGACCACCGGGACGCGTGGGCTGGTCTTCTCCCAGTCGCTCCTCCTCGCGCTCGTCGAGTCGGGTCGCACGCGCGACGACGCCTTTCGCGCGGTGCAGTCCTGGGCCGTCATCGCAAACGACGAGGATCGTAACCTGCGCGGGGTGGTCGCGGCCGACGAGAGCTCGGGCCTCGCGGCCGACGACCTCGAGCGCATCTTCGACCCAGCGCGACTACTGGCACACCGGGGCCGGTTCATCGACGCCCTGACCTGGCGCTCGTGACGCTCGACCTCGAACACCTCTACTCGGGCAAGGTCCGTGATATCTATCGCGTTGGCGAGGACCAGCTGTTGATGGTCGCGTCGGATCGACTCAGCGCGTTCGACGTGGTCATGACCGAGCCGATTCCAAAAAAGGGGCGGGTCCTCACCGCGCTCACCAACTACTGGGTGCGCGAGTTCGGCGCCGATGTGGCGACGTCGCTGGTGACCTGTGACCCCATGAACATTGAGCGGGTGGTCCCGGGCTTCTTGGACCAGCGCGCCTGGCATGGGCGAGCGACGCTCATGCGCCGCGCCGAGATGCTGCCGCTGGAGTTCATCGTGCGCGGGCGCCTGGCCGGCCAGGCGTACGAGGAGTACGCAGCGTCGGGCACCGTGCACCACACTCCGATGCCGCCCGGCATGGAGCTGACCGACGCGTTCGCCGCCCCCATCTTCACACCGTCGACCAAGGCCGACACGGGACACGACCTCAACATCTCGTTCGACGAAGCCGCCGAGATCGTGGACCGCGAGACGTTAGAGCGGGCGTCGACGCTGTGCCGTGACTTTTTCGGTCGTGGCGCGGCGGCAATGGCGCGCGTCGGCCTGGTGCTGGCCGACACCAAGTTCGAATTGGGTCTCGTCGACGGCGAGCTGGCTTTTTGTGACGAGGTGTTGACCCCCGACTCGTCGCGTATCTGGCCGGCCGACCAAGTGCGTCGTGGCGAGAGCCCGCCGAGCTTTGACAAGCAGCCGTTTCGCGACTGGCTGGCATCGCGCGAGTGGAACCGCACGCCCCCACCGCCCCCGGTGCCCGATGATGTCGTCACCACGACGTCGCGTCGCTACGTCGAGTGCTACGAGCGAGTGACCGGCGCACGTTTGAGCGACTGGTACGGTGCGTGACCATGATCTTCCCCGTCGTCGTCGACGTGACGTTGCGTGAGGGGATCGCCGACCCCGAGGGCGCCACCATCGAGCGTGCCTTGCCGGCACTGGGTTTCTCCGGCGTGCACCACCTGCAAGCCGGGCGGACCTTTCGCTTCGACGTCGAGGCCGACGACGAGGCGCGGGCTCTGGCGACGGCGAGAGCCCTGGCCGAGCGGCTCCTCTCCAATCCCGTCATCGAGCAGACCTCCGTGCGCATGGGTGACGCGTGACGCGCATCGGCGTCGTCGTCTTTCCGGGGTCGAACTGCGAGTACGACGCGTTCGCCGGAGTTCAGCAGTTGGGCGCGGACGCCGAGTTCGTGTGGCACACCGCGACCGATCTCGCCGGGTTCGACGGGGTCATTCTGCCTGGTGGCTTCGCCCACGGAGACTATCTACGACCGGGGGCGCTCGCGCGATTCTCACCGGTCATGGGGGCTGTCGCCGACTTCGCGGCCGATGGTGGCCGGGTCTTGGGCATCTGCAACGGCTTCCAGGTGCTCACTGAGGCTGGCCTCCTACCCGGGGCGTTGCAGAAGAACCGCGGTCTGACGTTCCTGTGTGAGCCCACGACTCTTGTCGTGACGTCCACGCGCAGCGCGCTCACCGCGTCATGTCAACTTGGTGCGCAACTGAGCATTCCGATCAATCACTTCTCGGGCGCCTACACCTGCTCGGACGAGACATTGGCCGAGCTCACGTCTGGTGATCGGGTGATCTTGCGCTACGCGCGCAATCCCAACGGGTCGCGCGACGACATCGCGGGCATCGCCAATGCGGGCGGCAACGTCGTGGGACTCATGCCACACCCCGAGCGGGCCATGTCGACCCTGGTCGGGTCCGATGACGGACGGATCCTGCTCGAGGGATTCCTCGGTGTCGCAGCCGCGGTCTAGTTAACCGCGGGTCCGGCCGATCCCGGCACGCTTGAGGACCTCGGCGCTCACGCCGAGCTCGCGGAAAGCGCCGTAGCCGATACCGTTGCGCTGGGCGTAGGAACGCGCGACCTTGACGAAGTCCTTCTCCAGGCCCGACAGGTCCACGCGGGTGAGCAGGCGCTCGCGTTCGGCCACCAGGTCGTAGCGCTTCTGGGTGAGTTCCAGGCGTCGGATGGGCGTGGCGTCGGGCAGTTCCTTATCGAGACGCACAATGACCATCGAGATCGACTCGGGCGTGCGCTTGCGCCCGCGCTTTCCCTTGCCCGCGGACAGGGCGTCGAGGTACTTGCTCACGGCGCGCGACTCATTTCGACCCTGGGCCAGTTTGGCCTTGTGGTCGGCGGTCATGGTGCGCTTTGCCGACTTCTTCGCCGGTGCCTTCTTCGTAGTGGTCGCCACTATGTCTCCATCATTTCGAGGTAATTTCCGCGTTGCACTCCAGTGTAGTTGATTTGATAATGGAGGCGTCGGGCGTTTTCTAAACGTCATTAAACCTCCAAAAGCGTTGTGACGAAGGCCGCACCCCCTGACGGTCCTCGACAGTGTTCGATTTAAGAAACAGAAACGAACGTGAATGGAACAGCACATCGGTCGGCGTACGCGAGGAAATCAATGGGCAAATGTCGTGGATTTGTCAACTTTTCTCCTCAGCACTCGGGTTTGCGCTGCGGTAAATGGATTCTCGGGTCCCCCTGCAGCCGCGCGGCGCGTGCGGCGAAGCGGGCCGGAGTCATTCGGGGCGGCCGGTAACTTGGGTAGGTGAGCGACGAACCCCTCCACCGGGCGCTCGGGCTCACGGACGACGAACTCACCACAATTCGCGCGGTATTGGGTCGAGAGCCCAATCACCTCGAGTTGGCCCTCTACGCAGTGATGTGGAGCGAACACTGCTCATATAAGTCCTCGCGGATCCACCTCAAACGCCTCCCCACGACCGGACCGCACGTGCTGGTCGGTCCGGGCGAGAACGCGGGGGTGATCGACGCGGGCGACGGCATCGCGGTGGCAATTCGCATCGAGAGCCACAATCACCCCTCGGCAATCGAGCCCTACCAGGGCGCGGCCACCGGGGTGGGCGGCATTCTGCGCGACGTCTTCACGATGGGGGCGCGTCCGCTGGCGGTGATGGACCCGCTCTTCTTCGGCGAACTGGACGACGCGCGCCAGCGCTGGCTCTTCGAGGGGGTCGTGTCGGGCATCTCGGGCTACGGCAACTCGGTCGGCGTGCCCACCATCGGTGGCGAGCTGACCTTTGACCCGTGCTACGCGGGCAATCCGCTGGTCAACGTCCTGTGCGTGGGGGCGATGCCGATCGAGCGACTGATCCTCGGGGTCGCCTCCGGTATCGGCAATCTGGCGGTGCTGCTGGGATCGAGCACCGGTCGTGACGGCATCGGGGGCGTCTCGGTGTTGGCGTCGGCGGGGTTCGCCGGTGTCGCAGACGGGCGCAGCGACGACCTCAAGCGGCCGAGCGTGCAGGTCGGCGACCCGTACGAGGAGAAGCGGCTCATCGAGGCGTGCCTGGAAATGCTCGATCGCGGGCTCGTCGTGGGAATCCAGGACCTCGGGGGAGCCGGCCTGGTCTGTGCGACGAGCGAGACCGCGGCGCGCGGCGCGGTCGGCATGGACGTCGACGTCTCGGCGGTGCCCCTGCGTGAACCGGGCATGGCGCACTACGAGGTGATGACCTCGGAGAGCCAGGAGCGGATGTTGGCCATCGTGACGCCCGATGGCTGGCCGGCGGTCGCCGAACTGTGCGCGCGCTGGGAGGTGCGCGCCACCGTCGTAGGTCGCGTGGTGGCGCCCGACGTCGGTCTCGACGACCGGCCGATCGGACGTCTGCGGATCCGCGACGGGTTCGACGGCGACGTCCTGGCCGACGTTCCGGCGGCCTCGCTGGCCCACGACGCCCCTCTGTATGACCGCCCGCGGCGACGCCCGAGCGACGCCGACCTGCGCGCGAGTGACGATCCCACCGACGACGAGCCGGTGGGCGACCCGGGTGAGGACCTGCTCGAGCTCCTCGTGGATCCGGCGTGGGTGCATCGCCAGTACGACACGCAGCTCTTCCTCAACACCGTGGTCGGCCCGGGCCGCGACGCCGCCCTGCTGCGTCTCCAGGGTCCCGGACTGCCCGCGTCGACGCGCGGTATCGCCCTGACCACCGACTCCAATCCGCGGTGGTGCGTGTTGGACCCGCGGGTGGGCACGGCGCTCACCGTCGCCGAAGGTGTGGCCAACCTGGCCTGCGTGGGAGCGACGGCGAAGGCGGTCGTCAACTGCCTCAACTTCGGTAATCCCGAGCACCCCGAGGTCATGTGGCAGCTCTCCGAGTCGATCGACGGGATGGCCGACGCGTGTCGGGCGCTGGGACTGCCCGTGATCGGCGGGAACGTCTCGCTGTACAACGAGAGCGCCGGTGTCGACATCGACCCGACGCCGGTGATCGGGCTGCTCGGGGTTCTCGAGTCGCTGGTCGCGGTGCCCCCGGGGTGGGCGTGGAATGAGGGTGACACCGTGTTCCTGGTCGGCGAGCGAGAGGCGACGGGCGCGCGTCCCTTCCCCTTGGCCGGTACACGGTGGGCGACGCGGCGCGGCCGGCGCGGTGGCCAACTCGCCGTCTTGGACTTCGAGTCATTCGCGACGACGGTGGCCTTCGTCGTGGCCGAGGTGGCTCGTATCTGCGCCGGCGGCAACCGCGACCTCTCCGCCGTGCACGACGTCGGCGCGGGTGGTCTCGCGGCCGCGCTGGCCGAAATCTGCACGGCGTCGGGCCACGGTCTCGACGTGGGTGACGTTCGGGGTCTGGGTGAGTTGTTCGCCGAGTTCCCGGGGCGGTTCGTCGTAGCGAGCGCGAATCCCGGACAGCTGTTGGCGCGAGCGATGACGGCAGACGTGTCCGTGGTGGTCTTGGGAGAGGTGGGGGGCTCGCGCCTACGCCTCGGAACTCTGATCGACCTCGACGTCGACCAGATGACGCGACGTCGTACCGGCTCGTTGAGCGCGGCGCTGGACGCAGTCGGCTGAGTTCGAGCTACTCCGAACGCAGGACCAGCGCCACCGGCGTTCGTGCGGCCGCGCGTCCCGGCAGGTAGGCGAGGGCGATGGCCAGCAGCGCCGCACCCAGGATGATGCCGATGATCGTTGTCACGGGCACCGCGGGCTGGGGAATCACGTGGGCGGCGTCGGCGAAGAGCGTCCACCACGCGCGGCCCGCGACGACGCCCAGCGGCACGCCGACGATCGTCCCCAGGGCCACCGCCACCGAGGACTGCCAGGCCACCGTAACGGCAATCGCCCGGTGGGTGAAACCGAGAGTCTTGAGCAGGGCGAGATCCCGGCGTCGCCGACGCACCGAGGAGGCCAGGGTCACCTCGAGAGCGACCACCGCCCCGGCCACGAGGGTCAGCCCGAGCAAGGTCGGGGTCGCGCCCATCGAGCGGTAGTTCACGATCTGCGCCGGGCGCTGGACCGATTCAACGGTGGGTGCGCCGAGGGTGGCGACGCCGTGCGACCGCGCGATTCGCTCCAGCGACGTGAGCGCCGCCACGTGCGGGGCGCCGGCCGTCAGGCGAATCCAGATCGCTTGGGGCCCAGGTATCCGCGAGTTGAACAGCGAGTGGAAGAAGTCGCGCTGGGTGGCCGGGATGAGATTGGCGTCGAGATAGGCGCCCGTGCCCATGGAGGTGTGAAGGGTGCCCGCCTGACCCACCGCGGGCAGCGTGGCGACGCCCACGATGGTGAGGGGCAACGCCCCACCGACGCCATCGACGATGACGGTGTCGCCGAGGTGCTTGTGAAGTGTCGCCAGCGTCGTCGCCCCGAGGACAACCTGGCGGGCGCCCTCCAGCGCGTGTCCCGAGAGGATGACCGGTCCGACCGGCGCTTTGGGCCGCGCCCCGATCACCGGCGTGAGCGCGCCCCCGATGGTCAGGTCACCGAAGTACACGCCCGACCACGCTGCGACGAATCGATCTGACGTGAGGAGCCGACTGACCGGACCCCGAGGGATGTCGGCGAAGCCGTTGTCAGCAGAGGTCATCTCGTAGTTCCAGTTCCAGCCGTACAGCCGGGGGTGCGAAACGAGCGACGTGAGGCTCGCGCCGAACACGAGCGTGCCCGTGATCACGGTGACCGCGATCGCAACGCCGACGATGGCCGATCGGACCGGCACCGCCGTTCGCCCCGTCCCGGGCTCGAGGGCGAATCGCGTCCCAGTCATCGCCGGGGCCGGAAGTCCCGCCGCCGCGGCGGCGCGCGTCAGAGCCGAGGGGTGCGTCACGCGGCGCCGGCCGCGTGACGAGGCCCGCGACGGTGCTACTCGCTTGAACAGGACTGCCGCGCTGGCCAAGGCGACGACGAGAAGCGCCGGGGCGCCGAGCCCCACCACGACGGGGTCGGCGTAGATCCCGCGGCCGGGGTAGTACGGCCGCACGGGGCCGATGGGCGCCAGCGGAGACAGGGCGACCGCGACTATCGCGGCGAGCACGGCCCCTCCAACGAGCGCGCCGACGACGCCCGCGAGTCCGTCGGCCGCCAATGACAGTGACGACGCACCGAGAGCGCGAACGGTCTCGCGATCATCGGAGTTGTCCACCAGCAGACGCCCGACGGCCAGTGCGGCCAGGAGCAGGGCGACCAGAACGGCGGCGCCGCCGAAGACACCCAACGCAAGCGCGTACGGCGCGACCGTCTGTTGCGCGTTCGACTCGTAGGTCGAGGTGAGATTGAAGAGGGGGGCGGCGCCTAAAGGGAGGAGGCGCACGATGGCGGCCTCCGTGGCCGCCAGGTCACCGGCGCGGCGAAGCCGAATGAACGTCTGGGTGTCGGCGGCGCAACACGTGAGCAATCGGCGCGTGAGAGCCGGTGTGAAAAGGATTCGTCCAAAAGTGCTGGCGTCCACGGCGTCCTGGACGACGGTGTCGTTGTACTTGACGATCCCCACCACGTGCACGACCAGGTGGCCCAGCGGTAGAACTTTGGCCGACCCGAAGTTCGGGCTCGAGTGCTGCGCGTTGTCGTACACGCCGACCGTGATCCCTCCACGCGGCAGGACGTCGCCCCCGAGGAACCGATGGGCGAATTCGGTATTCACCATCACCTCGTCGTCGCGGGACGGGACGGAGAGGCGGCCAGCCATCAGGGTGACGCGGTCCTGGTGGAAGTATTCGCCGTTCACGCTGCCCTCGACGAGCGTGGTCCCGAGGTTGCCCGGGGTCTTGTCCGGGTTCAGCGGATAGATGTTGAGGCCCACGCGACTCTCGATACCTCGCACCTGTGGTAGTCGCGCTATCGAGGCGATGAGGGGGCCGTCGTAACCACTGCGGTACGCGGCACTCGTCACGCCCGGTGCGGCGTAGAGGCCGGTGAGGAAGTTGAGGTCCGACGGATTGGTGCTGGCGAGAAAGGTTCGGGCCGAGGACTGGGTTCTTCGGGCATTGGCGAGCGCCGCGAGGCCGAGGCCGCCAATGAGTCCGACGACCAGGACCAGTCCCAGCAGGGCGCGCCAATGAGTGTGACGCGCCGAGCCCAAGCGGTATCGGGCGACGCGCCAGGCGGAGCGAAGACCTCCGGGGTCCTTAGCACGCCGCGTCATCGTCGTCGACCTCGCCTGGTCGACCTCTTGAACGACATATCCGGATTCTGTCCGGCGCCGCATTCGCTCCGCAGGTGGCTAACCAACGGATAACGCTGGTGCTAGCACCACTTCTCGAAACGCCTCGCGGTCGACAGCGTCTAGCGAACTGCCTTCAGTTCGTCGAGGACTTCGTCGGGCACGCGCAAGTCGCCGCGGCCGATGCCCAATGAAACGTCTTCCTTGTAGAAGCCGTGGTAGTCCGAGCCGCCGGTCGGGATGAGTCCCGCGTCGCGCGTGAGCTTGACCATCAGAGCGCGAACTTCGGGAGAGGTGCCGCCGTAGTAGGCCTCTACGCCGGCGAAACCGCGGTCCTTGAGCGAGGCAATGATCGGGGGGAGTCGCTCGGCGACGGTCGCGGTCGAGACGTGCTCGAGGTAGTTGAGGTGGGGGTGGGCGACCGAGAACACGGTGCCCGACCCGCGCGCCACCTCGACGAACTCCTCGATCGTCGTCCCGGCGCGCGCCACGTACGCGCGTCCCGAGTCGCCCAGCCACTGGTCGAAGAGGCGCCGCCAGTTCTCCGAGGTGTTCTCACCCACGATCTCGGGGTGCAGTTCGAACATCGCCTGGGCGAAATGGGGTCGACCGATGGCGTCGGCTGAGTGCGCGCGGGTCACCAGGTCCGGCATGCTCAAGCGGGTGAAGCCCAGCGCGCGGAGGCGCTCGAGAAGCTCGTTGTTGCGCCGGTCGCGGTCGCGACGCAGCTCGGCCAGGCGCACCTGGACGGGTGAGACGGAGTCCAGCGGGACGAAGTAGGCGAGGACGTGAACCTGGCGCGCCGACGTCGCGCCGTCGGCGCCGCGACGCGGAAAGGCCGTGTCGGCCAGCGAGACCTCGACGCCCACCACGTGCTCCACGCCCGCCGTCGCGCAGGCTGCGGCCATTGCCCCGGCGCTAGCCGTCGTGTCGTGGTCGGTGAGGGCGATGGCGGTCAGACCCGTCACCTGGGCTCGGCGAGCCAGCTCATCGGGGGTGTCCGACCCGTCCGAGAAGTTCGAGTGTGTGTGCAGATCGATCACTCCGGCAGCGTACCGAGTTGGTGTCGGACGCTCTTTGCGGCGGGGTCGTGCCTCGCGCGGGCCGTACACTGGGGGCGAATGAAAGAGGCCTGCGGAGTTGTGGGGATCGTGGCTCCGGGCCGCGAGGTGGCGCGCCTGTGCTACGACGCGCTCTACGCGCTCCAGCACCGCGGCCAGGAATCGGCCGGCATGGCCACCTATGACGACCACCAGATCACGGTGGTAAAGGACAATGGACTAGTGAGCCACGTCTTCACCGACGCCACGCTGTCAGCCCTCCCCGGGTCGATCGTGATCGGACACACGCGCTACTCGACCTCGGGCTCGGCCAACTGGACGGCCGCCCAGCCGGTCTACCGATCGGCCGGCGCGTCAGGGTTCGCCCTCGCTCACAACGGCAACATCACCAACACGCCGGAGCTCGCCGCGGCCGCCGGACTGACCATGACGTCGATGCTCTCGGACTCGGACTTGATGGCCGAGCTGCTCAGCCACGAGGTGGAGGCCGGCGCCGCGCTGCCCGCAGCACTGGGCACGGTGCTCGCGCGGGTGTCCGGCGCCTTCTCCCTCGTGGTGCTAGAGGCCGGTGTGGTGCACGCGGTGCGCGACCCCTTCGGGCTGCGCCCGCTATGCCTCGGACGCCTCGGCACCGCCGACGCCCCGGAGGGCTGGATCGTCGCATCCGAATCACCGGCGCTCGACCTGATCGGAGCGGCGTTCGTGCGCGAGATCGAAGCGGGCGAACTCGTCACGATCACCGCAACCGGCGTCACGTCGGTCCAGCTCCTCACGCGCGCCGTCGAGAAGGAACGGTTGTGCATCTTCGAGTTCGTGTACTTCGCACGGCCCGACGCCTACCTGCTCGGACGCCAGGTGCACTCGACGCGCCGGCGCATGGGCGAGCTGCTCGCCGCCCAGTGCCCGGCCGACGCGGACCTGGTGATGGGCGTGCCCGACTCCGGCGTGCCCGCCGCCGAGGGTTTCGCCAAGGCGTCGGGGATCCCCTTCGGCTACGGCCTGGTGAAGAACCGCTACATCGGGCGCACCTTCATCTCGCCCGACCCGGACGAGCGCGCGGCCAGCGTGCGCCGCAAACTCAACCCCCTGCGCGAGAACATCGCGGGTCAGCGCCTCGTTGTGGTCGATGACTCGATCGTTCGTGGCACCACGACGCGCGCGCTGGTGACGATGTTGCGTGACGCCGGGGCGCTCGAAGTGCACCTGCGGATCTCGTCGCCGCCGTTCACCTGGCCCTGCTACTACGGCATCGACACGCCCGACCGCGACGAACTGCTGGCCGCCAACAACTCGATCGACGAGATGCGCGCCTACATCGGCAGCGACTCGCTGGAGTTCATCACGCTGGAGAACCTGCGCGCGGCGATCGGGCTGGACGGCGAGTGCTGCGACGCCTGTTTGACCGGTGACTACCCGGCGCCGGTGCCGGTCGCCCTCGGACGCGCCGGCGAGCGCTGGTGAGTCGACTCCTCGACACGCCCGATGGGGCACTGACGTACGCGCAGGCCGGCGTCTCGATCGCGGCCGGCCACGAGGCGGTCGAGCGCATTCGAGGCGCCGTCGCGACGACCACCCGACCCGGGGTGGTCGGATCGATCGGCGGCTTCGGAGGCCTCTTCGCCCTGGACACGACGAAGTACACCTCACCGGTGCTGGTGGCGTCCACCGACGGGGTGGGGACCAAACTGGAGGTCGCGCGTCGCGCGCGGCGCTACGACACGATCGGTCTGGACCTCGTGGCGATGCTGGTCGACGACCTGGTCTGCGTGGGCGCTGAGCCCCTTTTCCTCCTCGACTACGTCGCCGTGGGATCACTGGATCCGTCGCGCCTGGCCGAGCTGGTGGCCGGCGTTGCCGAGGGCTGCCGGCGGTGCGGGGTCGCACTGCTGGGTGGCGAGAGCGCCGAGCACGCCGGGGTGATGGCGCCCGACGAGGTGGACCTCGCGGGATTCGCCGTCGGCGTGGTGGAGGCCGGCCACGAGTTGGGCGCGGATCGAATACGTGAGGGCGACGTCCTGATCGGCCTGACGTCGCCGGGTCTGCGCTCCAACGGCTACTCGCTGGCGCGCCGGGTGCTCCTCACCGAGGACGCGTCGCTGGACGCGCCGGCGTGGCCGGGGGCCGACGTGACGCTCGTCGATGAGTTGCTGCGGCCGTCGGTGATCTACGCGCCGTGCGTGCGCGGGCTGATCGAGACGTTTGGACTCGGCGTGCACGCCGCGGCGCACATCACTGGCGGGGGGATCGTGGGCAACGTCGCGCGGATCGTGTCGGACGAACTGGACGCGGTGATCGACCTGACCAGTTTTGAGACACCCGAAATCTTCTTCGAGATCCAGCGTCGTGGTCCGGTCTCGGCCCACGAGATGGTGAGGGTCTTTAACTGCGGGCTCGGTATGGTGCTGGCGCTGGACCCCGACGTGGCGGGCGCAGCGCTGACCCTGGCGCGCACGACGCACGGCGCGCACGTCGTCGGCGAGGTGCGCGCGGGCACCGGTTCGGTGGTACTGACGTGAGCGACGCGCGGTCGAGGGTCCGCGACCACCTGATCGCCCACTCGGTGCGTCGCGGTGATTTCACGTTGAAATCAGGCCGCCAGTCGAACTGGTTCATCGACTCCAAGAGGACGATTCTCGCCCCCGAGGCCATGGTTGACGTCGCCACACTCGTCCTCGAGCGGATCCCGGTCGACGCCACCGCCCTCGGGGGACTGACGATGGGCGCCGACGGGGTCTCGTTCGTGACGGCCGGCGTGGCCGCGACGAGGGGGCGCGAACTGCGAGCGTTCAGCGTACGCAAGGAGGAGAAGGACCACGGCGCGGGTGGACGCATCGCCGGGGCCCTGCTCGCGGGTGACCGCGTGGTCATCACCGAGGACACGGTGACCCGTGGCACCAGTCCCTTGGAGGCAGCGCGCGTCGTCACCGAATTCGGTGCCCAGGTGGTGCTGATACTGGCGGTTGTGGATCGCGGCGGAACCGCCGCCGCGCAGTCCACCGAGGCGGGATGGAGGTTCGACTCCCTCTTTACGGCGCCGGACCTCGGCTTCGACTACGAGGGCGCCTAGCGCGCCAGGACGTCGAGCACGCGTCGGCGCCACGCGTCGCGCGCCGGCCCGCTCTCCTCGGGCGACTTGCCGAGGCGCACGACGACCGCGTCGAGCGCGGGGACCACGTTGATCATCTGGCCCTCGTAGCCGCTGGCCCAGTAGGTGCCGTACTCGTCGCCGGTGACCCACCAGTGCCACGAGTAGAGGTCGCCGGTCTCGGCGTCGGCGCTGACGGGGCGCTGGGCGGTGTCGGTCCAATCCCGGCTGACTAGGCGCTGGTCGTCCCACTCGCCGCCGCGCAGGTAAAGCAAACCGAAGCGCGCGAAGTCGAGCGCGGTGGCGTACAGGTACGACGACGCCACCCACACGCCGCGCGCGTCGAAGGTCAGGCGGGCGCTGGTCATTCCCAACGGAGTGAAGAGGCGCCGGCTGAGGTACTCGCTCATGTCTGGGCCGTATCCCACTTTGTCGGACACGACCCGACTCAAGATGTTGCTGGTACCGCTCGAGTAGTTGAAGCGCGTGTCGGGTGGGTACCCGGACGCGACTTCCGCCGCGTACCCGGCGACGTCGTCGCGGCCCGCGCCGAAGAGCATCTCGATGACGTGGCTTGGTTCGCCAACCTCGTAGTTCTCGATCCAGTCCAGGCCGTCGCGTTGGGCCAGCATGTCGGCGATCCGGATGCCGCGCCGCGCGTCGGCGGGGCCCTGCCACTCCGGGACGGGGGCCACCTCGTGGGGGTCAAGGAGGCCGTCGTCGACCAGGGTGCCGATCGCGAAGTGCAGGACGGACTTAGCTATTGACCACGAGATGAGTGGTGTGTCGGCGGTCACCGATTCGGCGGGCCGGTCGAAGAAGTGGAGCTCGCCGCCGTAGCGCTCGGCCAGCACGGTGCCGTGTTGGACCACGACGACGGCTTGGGTCTCGGCGAGGTCGGGCGCGCTGAACGCCTCGTCAACCACGGCGACCAGCGCGTCGCTCGGGCTACCGGTTGGCCACCGGCCGGTGGGCCAAGGAACACCTTCGGGCTGGGGCGCGTACCGCGGGGTGACGTAGGTCGGTGGGGTCACGTCGTCTCCTTCGGCCTGGGTGCCAGGTTCACGTGTCGCAGCCTCTCACTATCGTTCGCGCTGTGGCGCCGCGACCCCGACCCGATGAGCTCTACTGCTATCGCAACCTGGGTTCGCGCGGGTCGTTCAGCGCCTATCTGGTCTCCCTCGTGGGCAGCGGGACCGTCGTGGCGCGGATCGAGCCGCTCGGCGTCGTGCGCACCGTGGCCACGGAGGCCGAACTGTTGGCCCTGGGACTCAAGCGTCGGGTGTGGATCAGCGGGCGGTGGCGCGCGACACGCAGCGGACACCACGCACGAGTGCGGGTGAGGCCGCTGCCGACCGACGCGCCAGCGCGCTGACGCCTGGTGGTCGAGACCGGCGTCGATCCGGTGACCTCACGCTTTTCAGGCGCGCGCTCTACCAACTGAGCTACTCGACCAAACCTCGCCACCCCGAGGGTGTCGAGCGGACCTGACGGGATTTGAACCCGCGACCTCCGCCTTGACAGGGCGGCGTGCACTCCGAGCTGCACCACAGGTCCTCGGTGCCCGGGTGACCCCGAGACGCGAATCCGAAGTCTACACCGGGGCGTTGGACCGTCTCGAAGGCGTGCCTTCGTAGAATGGGGCGTGCCGAGCGCGACCCCGACGACGTGCGCGTGCGGCACGTGAGCGGCGCCGTCGCCTTCGCGGTCCTCGGCGCCGGCGCGCTGCACGCGCTCTGGAACGCCCTGGCCAAGAACCTGCCCGATCAGTTCGTCGGCTTCGCCATGCTCAATCTCGGCACGTCGGCGCTCTGTCTGGTCGCCTGGCCGTTCATCGGTGCGCCGCGCGCGGCCGCGTGGGGCTACCTCGGCGCGTCGGTGCTGTGTCACCTGGGCTACGAGTCGTTCCTCATGGGCTCGTATCGGCGCGGGGACTTCTCCCAGTCGTACCCGGTGGCACGCGGCTCGGCACCGGTCTTCGTGACCGTGGGTGGTCTGGTGTTCGCAAGCGAGCACCTCGGCGTGCGCTCGGTCATTGGGGTGGCCGCGGTGGTGCTGGGCATCGTGAGCCTGGCCATCTACCGTGGACCGGCGGGCACCACGCGCGCTCACCTGATCTGGGCTCTGGCCACGGGTGTGGCCATCGCCGTCTACAGCGTCGTTGACGGCCTGGGTGTGCGCGCCAGCCACGACACGCTGCGCTACGCCGTGACGCTCTTCGCCATCCAGTCAACGCTGTGGGTGCTGTTCGCCGTGGCGCGCCGTGGCGTCACGTGGTGGCCGTCGGCTCGCGTCGTTGGTGTCGGCGTCACCGCTGGTGTCCTCTCGATCGTCGGGTACGCCGTGGTGCTATGGGCCCAGGGCCGTGCCCCTCTGGGCGAGGTCAGCGCCCTTCGCGAGACGGGCGTGCTCTGGGCCGCGGTGATCGGCGCCGTGGTCTTTAAGGAGAGACCACTGCGCCGGGTCGTGCTGCCCGCGGCGGTGGTCATCGTGGGCGTGGCGCTGCTGAGCGGCGCCTAACCCTCGGAGTTGCGCAGCACCAGACAGAACGGGTGACCCACAGGGTCCAAGAAGACGCGGAACGTGCGGCCGGGCTGCACCTCTGTCTTGGTCGCGCCGGCCCCCAGCACGTGTGCTTCGCCCGCGTCGAGGTCGTCGACCGCGAAGTCGAGGTGCAGCTGTTGGGGCACGTTGCCGGTGGGCCACACGGGAGCCACGTACCCGTCGATCTTCTGGAACCCGATCGTCGGCCCGGAGTCGCTGACGAGCTCGATCCAGCTCACTTGGTCGGGCGCAAAGTCGCCGAGCGGTTCCACCGCGAGGCCGGTGACACGAGAGTAGAACTCGGCCAGCGCCATGGGGTCTGGGCAGTCCAGGGCGACGACGGAGAGAGCGGGCAGATTCATGGCAACAACGTAGCGTCGCGCGCCGCATCGGCGCGCCGCGACGCCCCTTTTTAGGATGCGCGGTAGCGTGCCACTGAGGACCGAAAGGAAGTTCGTCATGGGCTTCGACGTCATCTACGGCGGACCGGGGAACTTTCCGTGGATCTTCAGCACCATCGTGACGATCATCTTCTGGACGGCGGCGGTGATCGTGTTTGTGATGCTGGCCCGTCACTTCGGCCACACCCATCAGAGCCCGGCCAGCGAGTCGGCGGCGATCGACGCCCTGAAGATGCGCTTCGCGCGCGGGGAGATCAACGCGGAGGAGTTTCAACACGACGTCGAAGTGCTCAAGAGCACCAAGTAGCTCATAGTGATGGTGCCGAGCCAAGCCTTACGCGGGTAGCGCAATATCTATCTTGAAGCAGAAGGTCAGGGCCAGCCCCCCGAGGTCGCTGCGCGACGTGCTTAACGTCCCGCCGAGTGCGCGGGTCACGTCGGCCATGATGCTCAGACCGAGGCCGGAACCGCCCGTCGAGCGACTGCGCGCATTGTCGAAACGTTGGAATCGGGTTGGTGCGGCGCCGTACTCACCGCCGGGCAGTCCGGGACCACCATCTTCGACCACGAGCCGCACCCGGGCGTCGTCGCCGTAGAGCGTCACTCGCACCGGGTCGTGGGCCCCCGTGTGGCGTGCGATGTTCGATAGAGCGTTGGTCAGCAGGCGTTCGAAGTAGTCGACGCGACCCGCGACCACGAGATCGGGATCGATGTCAGCCGTGACCGGATGTGCCGGGTAGTCGGTCGCGAAGTCGCGAACGCGGTCGGCCACCATCGCACTCAGCGGCACCGCGGTGACGCCCACGTCGGGGACCTCGTTCACCTCGGCCAGGAACAGCAGGTCATTGACCAGTCGGTCCATCCTGGTCACCTCGGTCGTGACGCGGTCGAGGGCGCGCTGGCGTTGCTCGTCCGAGATGTCGGCACGTCCGAGCAGCTCGACGTAGCCGCGCACGACGGTGAGCGGCGTGCGCAGTTCGTGCGAGGCGTCACCGATGAACTGTTGGGTCACCTTGGCCAGGCGCTGTTCGGCTTCGATTGTGCGATGCAGCGAGGCCACCATGTTGGCCAGCGACGCTTGCAGATCCTTGAAGTCGCGGCTGCCCCCCGCCGGCGGAACGACCTGCTCTAGCTCGCCGCGCGAGACCTGTCCGGCGTAGGTGATGAGCCGATCGACCGTGCGCAGGTCGCGCTGGACGATGAAGCGCGCGAGTACGCCCAGGAGAAGTGCGGCCAGGGCGCCGGCCTCGACGGTGTGTTCCTCCAGCAGGCGGTCCTGGCGCGCGATCTGACTGGTGCTGGCCGCAATCAGAAGCCAGTCGCCGCCGCCCACGCTCATGGACCGATAGCGAAAACCAGGTAGGTCCGTCGAGGTGTGGATTGCGTGGAGTGAGCTGTGCACGTCGACGAGGCTGGGCGAACGCGTGAGCGGCGTGTTGCCGGTGATGAGTTGGGTCACCGCGCCCTTCGCGCTCACGAGGTCAAGAGTGAGGTCGTAGTTGTTCTCCTGCGTCACGGCCAGAGCGCTGGAGAGCGCCGTGAGGGGATGGCCTGCGCCGGCCGCGATGACCGAGTGAATCGATTGGTCGAGCGCGGCGTAACTCGCGCGGGTGCTGGTGTACACCGAGTACCACCCGACGAGGGCCGCCGCCGCACCCGAGAGCACGACGAGTAGCACAGTCAGGCGTGTGGCCAGCCTCATTCGGCGCTGTTGTCAACCAACTTGTAGCCGACACCGCGCACCGTCACGATCGGCGAGAAGCCCTCGCGATGCACCTTCTTACGAAGATACGAGATGTACGTGTCGAGCACCGACGTCTCGGAGTCAAAGTCGATTCCCCACACGTCACGCAACAACTGCTCGCGGGTGAGCAGTCGGCCCTTGCGGGCCATGAGAACCTCGAGGAGGTGGAACTCCGTCGCGGACATCTCGAGCGGCTCCTCGAGGTAGGAGACCTCGTGCCGGTCGACGTTCATGCTGAGAGGACCGCACCGGTAGACCTGCTCCTCCTCCTGGCCGGACCCGGCCCGGCGAAGTATTGCCTCGACGCGCAAGAGAAGCTCTTCGAGTCCGAAGGGCTTTCGCACGTAGTCGTCCGCGCCGACGCGCAGGCCGTGGGTCACATCGGCCGCGGCGTCTCGCGCCGACAGCAGCAGGATCGGCGTTACCTCGTCACGCTCGCGAATGGTCTCTACGAAGGTAAAGCCATCCACGTTCGGCATGTTGATGTCCACGATGCACAGGTCGAAGGTCCGGCGCCGGTAGAGGGTCAGAGCTTCCTGACCGTTGACGGCGGCTTCGGGGTCGTGGCCGGCGATGCGCAGAGCGTCACACAGCAGGTCTCGCACCCCTGCTTCGTCATCCACCACGAGAATGCTGGCCACCGACACCTCCACGAACGCCCCAGCGTACCTAGACGTTACGGCGAGTGCCCCGGCGCAGCGCCGCGCCACCAAACGCGTCGCCCAGCTGGTCACTTCACAGCCGTTTCTCAGGTACGGGTGGTATTTTTGTGTGGCTCAAAGGTAAGGATGTCGGCATGAAGACAACGATGTTGCGAGTGGTCGCCGGTCTGGCGATTGGCCTGTCGCTGGTCCTCGTCGTCCCCCTCGTGGCGAGTGCCGGCACCACGTCGGTGCACACCACACGCACGTACGCTCGGTCGGTGCACTCGATCGACCGTCATTTCCTGATGTCGGTGGCGTCGGCCAAACGCGCCGAGGTGAGCGCTCTCGCGCACGCCACGACGCAAGGTCAGCGCAACACCGCGCGTCAGCGCTACCGCCTGGCTGTCGACCTGGCCACGACCGCGCGCGACGAGGCGCTGGTGGCACTCGGACCGGCGCCAAAGTAAGCGCCGCGCCGCGCCACGTTCCTCTCGGCGAGCCCATCGGTGACTAGGCGTTCGCAACGCTGAGCCGCCGTGCCGGGCCAAAATACGCCGGTGTAGTGTGCTCACATGCTGCGCGAGGGGGTCGGGGGGTGACGACGCTGACGTCCCCACTCTCGGCACCAGTCGACACCGATCAGGGGATCTCCCTACGGGCTGTCACCAAGCGATTCGGATCTCACGCCGCGGTGGCGGGGGTGGATCTAGACATCGCGCGCGGCGAATTCTTCACGATGCTTGGCCCCTCGGGCTCGGGCAAGACGACGTTGCTGCGCGTCATCGCGGGGTTCGAGGTGCCCGACGAAGGCACCATCCATTTGCGCGGGGTCGACGTCACGCGACTTCCGCCGTACCAGCGTGGGGTCAACACGGTCTTCCAGGACTACGCGCTGTTCCCACACTTCAACGTCGCCGAGAACGTTGCGTACGGACTACGGGTTCGCCGAGTCCCGCGCGCCGAGCGCACGGCCCGCGTCGAGGCGGCCCTCGCGATGGTGCGCATGAACGATTTCGCAGATCGCAAGCCTGCCCAACTCTCCGGCGGGCAACGCCAGCGCATCGCCCTGGCGCGCGCCATCGTGAACGAGCCGGAGGTCCTGTTGCTCGACGAGCCGCTCGGCGCGCTCGACTTGAAGCTGCGCCAGGAGATGCAGGTGGAACTCAAGCGCATCCAGCGCCAGGTCGGCATCACCTTCATCTACGTCACCCACGACCAGGAGGAAGCGCTCACCATGAGCGACCGCCTGGCCGTCTTTCGCGATGGGCACGTCGAGCAGATCGGGCGACCGGCCGAGGTCTACGAACACCCGGCCACCGAATTCGTCGCCTCCTTCGTCGGCACGTCCAACGTCATCGCCACTCCCGCCGGGCGCGCGGTACTGCGCCCGGAGAAGATCGAACTCACTGCGGGTCCGGCCCCCGCGGGCCGGTCCTCTGCACGCGGGCGTGTCGTCGACGTGGCGTATCTCGGCATGATCACCCGCTACACCGTCGAACTGATTGATGGCGGCACCATGACCGCGGTGAGCCAGAACCGACTACGCGGCGCCGGTGAGGTCTTCGCTCTCGCCAGCGAGGTTACGGTGTCCTGGGATCTCGCCGACTCGTTTCCCCTCACGATCATGTCCGACGCTGAGAGCCAGCCCGGGCCTTCGACAAAGGAGCAGCATGAGTAACACACGAATTCGGAGATGGTCCGGGGTGAGCGCCCTCGCGCTCATTCTGGGCACGGCGCTGATGCCGATGACGCCCGCGGGCGCCTCCAAGCTGACGCCGCCGACTCAGGGCATGACGCCCCAGTCCTCGGTAGGAAAAGGCGAGGGCCAGTTGAACCTGATCGCCTGGGTGGGGTACGCCCAGTCCGAGTGGGTCAAGCCCTTCACCGCCGCCACGGGCTGCAAGGTGCACGTGAACTACCCCAACACCTCTAGTGAGATGGTGGCGCTGATGCGCAACGGTGGTGGCCACCAGTACGACCTGGTGTCGGCATCGGGCGATGCGGACCTGCGCCTCATCTACGGTGGCGACGTCAAGCCCGTCAACGTCCACCTGATTCCGTCGTGGAAGCGCTTCTACAAGTTCCTCCAGGCGCCCGGCTTCAACACGATCAACGGCGTGCACTACGGGGTGAGTTACGAGTTCGGTCCGAACGTCTTGCTCTACTCGAAAAAGACATTCAAGTCCCCGCCCACCTCGTGGTCCGTGCTCTACAACCCGAAGTACAAGGGTAAAATTACGGTGCCGGACAACCCAATTCAGATCGCCGACGCCGCGCTCTTCCTATCCAAGGTGCGTCCGTCGCTGGGAATCACCGACCCTTACGAGCTGACCCAGACTCAGTTCAACGCATCGGTGGCCCTGCTCACCGAGCAGCACCCGTTGATTAGGAAGTACTGGGACTCGGCGACCCAGGAGATCAACCTGTTCCAGAGTGGTGCGGTCGTGGCGGGAGCCGCCTGGCCGTATCAGACGAACACCCTGCAGGCCGCCAAAGCTCCGGTGGCCCAGACGATCCCCTCCGAAGGCGCCACGGGCTGGGCCGACACGTGGCTGCTCGCCACGAACGCGCCGGACCCGAACTGCGCCTACAAGTGGATGCGGTGGGTGACCACGCCCAAGGTGCAGGCCGAAGAGGCCCTGTACTTTGGCGAGACACCGGCCAACACCCAGGCGTGCGCGATCATGAACCAGATTCAGAAGGGCGGCTGCGCGCTGTATAACGCCAACGCTCCCGAGTCGTACTTCTCGACGATCAAGTTCTGGAAGACACCCGTGTCGACCTGCGACAACGGTAAGAACAACTGCGTGGACTTCAATCAGTGGCAATCGGCCTGGACCCGAATAATCGGATAGAGCCCACCGCGCGAAGCGGAGGGCGATGGAGCCAACGAACAGGGGCGGCGCTGTGGCGCCGCCCCTGGCTTCGTGGTGTCCTGACGCTGTCTCCGCCGCTGGCCTGGTTCCTCGTCATCTACCTGGCTTCATTGGGGGCGATGCTGGTCACCGCCTTCTTCTCCACGAACTCGCTGACCGGCAACATCATCTACCAGTGGACGTGGTCGAACTTCCAGCAGATCTTCACCCAATCGGTCTACGGCCAGATCATCCTGCGGACCTTGCTCATGGCGATCGTGGTGACGCTGACCGACGCAGCGATCGCCCTCCCATTCGCCTTCTACTTGGCCAAGGTCGCCACCCACAGGTGGCGCCGTGTCCTGCTGGCCTTGACGCTCCTGCCCCTGTGGGGTAGTTACCTGGCCAAGGTCTACGCCTGGATCAACATCCTTTCGAACAATGGCGTACTGCCAGGAGTGGAACGCTGGCTCCACCTGCCCCAGAGCCATCTCGCCTACAGCAATGTGGCGATGTGGATCGTCTTCTCCTACCTATGGCTGCCGTTCATGGTCGTGCCGATCTATGGGGCATTCGAGCGAGTGCCCGACTCGCTGCTGGAGGCATCATCGGACCTCGGTGCCGGAGTCTGGTTCACCTTCCGCAGGGTGCTCTTCCCGTTGATCCTGCCGGGGATTATCGCCGGATCGATATTCACCTTCTCGTTGACTCTTGGCGACTTCATCACGCCGCTGCTCATCGGCGGGTCCAGCTCGTACTTCATCGGCAACGCGGTGTACAACAGCGCCATCCAAGGTGGCAATCTGCCCTTCGCGGCGGCCCTCGCCTTCGTGTCGATTCTCATCATGGGCATCTACCTCTTCCTCGCCCGGCTCGCCGGGGCCTTTGACGCGCTATGAGGCTCTCGAACCTCTCGCGACGGTCTCTGGCGCTTTTCTCAGTCCTGGTGGTGGTCTTTCTCAGCGCGCCACTACTCGTCATCGTCATCTTCGCTTTTGGCAAGTCAACGATCCAGAGCTTCCCGATTCGTCACTGGACCCTGTCGTGGTTCTCGGTGGCGTGGAACGACCCCGCGGTGCGCAGCTCGTTGGTGCTCAGCGTCAAGGCCGGCGTTCTCGCCACGGCCATCGCCCTGGTGTTGGGCACGCTGGTGGCCTTTGGCATCCACCGATTCAGCTTCTTTGGACGCAATTCGGTGTCGCTGCTGCTGGTCCTGCCGATCGCCCTTCCGGGCATCGTGACCGGACTGGCCCTGCAGTCGGCATTCATTCTGGCGGGCATCCCGTTCTCGATCTACACGATCATCGTCGGACACACTACTTTTTGCATCGTCGTCGTCTACAACAATGTCATCGCGCGACTTCGACGCTCCTCCGTGTCGCTCATTGAAGCATCGGGTGACCTCGGTGCAACACCGATCCAGACATTTCGATTGGTAACGGTGCCAATGCTGCGGACTGCGCTCATTGCCGGGGCACTGTTGGCCTTTGCGTTGAGCTTCGATGAGGTGATTGTCACGACCTTTACCGCAGGAGCGCAGAGCACGCTGCCCGTGTGGATCTTCGGGGCGATTCGACTCGGCCAGCAACTGCCTGAGGTGAACGCCGTGGTGACTGGGGTGCTCATCCTCACCCTGGCGCCGATCGCATACGCCGCGCGGATCGCGAGTGGCGAACGCGTCCGTCGATTGGCCGATTAGTTCAACTCGTTCTGCCTGCGTGCGGGTTTGCGGTGGACCGCGCACCGGAACCCACACAGTCTGAGTAAGTGCCAGTGCCCATTTAGTTGACGTGTTTCGTTGAGCCGGGGCTGGGCTTTCGGGGGCCATTTTCGCCTCTTAAGCGATTCGAACCGGCGGAGGATTCGTTGCAGATTGTAGGGCCGAGTGAAACTAGACACCCGTAATCGCGATGGCAGCGATCGAATGAACGGAACCTAAGTCAACAAGCGAAATCGCTATCGAGATTCCGGCTCACCCACTGCGTCAGAGTGATCTTGCCGCTCGTAAAGGAGGACTGCGCGCAGTTAGAGGCCGCTGCCGACTGCGTGCGCGCCCCGGGAATCCAGTCGGGCCACGTGAGACTCGGCGTTCCGCCGGTGATCTGACTCCATTGGGATGACGTGGAATAGGCCCCCACTGCTCCCACGGTCGAATTCGGGTTCAGCGCTGCGTACATGCCCTGGAGAACTGCGACATTCATAAGCTGGCCGGTCGAGCCCGTCTGCCACGTGTTCGCAGTTTCGACGTCCAGCCACCAGACGTAGGACTGGAAGTTGGGCGACACATACGTCGAGCCCAATTGAGTATTGATGGCGCCCGCGGCACCCGACAGCCAGCCAGCGTCCTGGGTAGCCATGTTGTACCCGTACTGCCACGCGCAACCGGTTGAGTTCGCCCCGACCCATACCTGGGACCCGCTGCTCGTCAGTACCTGGACGGTGGTACAAGGGTTGGGGTCAGATCGCAGTGAAGTCGTGGGCCAATCGAGGATTGGAACTCCGTTGTACATGTTGCCCGGGTCCGCAGTGTTCACGTAAAGCGAAACCTTGGGCTGTGCAACCTTCGCTCCGGTCGTGAATTTCGTGGCCCAGTACAGCTCGCTCTGCTGATAGTTCGGGTAGGAACTCGATGGCCCAAGGCAGGCATTGAGAGTGTTCGCGAGCCCGCCGTTGACTCCGACGATGGCGAAGGCTGGTGACGACGTAAGTGATGATCCGCATTGGGGATACGACACGTCAACACCCGTCGTGCTCGATCCGCCGCCGCCACCGTGGCCTGAAGCTGAGGCAACCGTAGGGATCGCCATGCTCACTACGAGCACGCTCGTAACGAGTGTTAGAGCTGTCGTCTTTCGCCGATTGCGTTGGGCCCCTTTTGCCATGGTCACCTTTCACCAGCTTTCCGAGAATAAGAAATGGTAGGGCGACCCCGCCTTGCGTCGCTATAGAACCCTTTTACGATTTTTCAGTCTGAAATGGCGCTTCGGCCCTGAAACGGCGCCCAGGCTCCCGCTTTGCGCCTAGTGAAAGGCGTTTTCAGGGACTGAACTGACAACCAAGCGATCGTACTTGGTTAGGCGCCAATGCCCGGCAGTAGATGAGTCTCGTCGGTCCTTCAAATCCATCCTCGACAGGTGTGACCAGACGCCAGTACGTGGTGGCACAACGATGACGTCGGGCCCCCGACGCGAGACCGAGTACACCCAGCGGCATGAGCCGTGAGCCGGGTCTCGGACGGTACGGCTTACGCGACGATCCGAAGCAGCCCGAACACCCCGACCGCGTAGAACAGCAGCGCCAATATCGACTCGGGTCCAATTCGTCGCGGTCTCTCC
>DATLSF010000037.1:0-81091 GCA_035534335.1 Acidimicrobiales bacterium
GTGCTGGCCTTCGCCTTCGGCGTCGGCGGCTCCGGTCCGGTCAGCGCGTACACCTATGGCTGGGCCTTCATGCAGATGCCGTACGCCGTGGTCGTGGTGTCGGTGCTCGCCGCGTTGACCCCGCACCTGGCCGCTCTGTCAACCGCCGGCGACTACGAGGGTCTGGGCGAGAGGCTGCGCTTCGGGTTGCGCCAGTCCCTGGTGATCATCATCCCGTGTGCCCTGGTGTTGATCCTGCTGGCCCAACCGTTGGTGGCCATCCTGCTCAATCACCTGAACGCCACAAAGCAGCTAGCTGCCGGTGTCGTGCTGGCCGTGCTGGCCGCCGGGCTGCCCGGCTTCACCGTGTTCCAGCTGTGCGTGCGCGGGCTCCAGTCGATGCAGCGCGCGCGTGACGTCTTTATCCTCTACGCGATTCAGAACGCCGCGACGATCGTGCTGGCGCTGGTGATCGGGCGTCATTCGCTCGCCGGGCTCACGGCCAGCGTGGCGATCGCCTACTCCGGCGCGGCGGTGTTGGCCCTCGGCGCGCTGGCGCTGCGTCACGTGTCGGTGGCGCCGGCGGTGTGGAGTGTGCACGTGCGTCGCAGCGTCGGCGCGTCGTTGGGCGCCGCGGTCGCCGTCGCCGCCACCTACTCGGCGTCGGGCGCGACGCGCGGCGCCGCGCTGGTGGAACGCTTCGCGCTCGCGCTGCTCGCCGGCGCCGTCGTCTTCGTCGTCCTCGTGAGCGTGTTCGAGCATCGCCTGACCCGCCGGCGCGAAAAGGTGCAAGGCTGAGCGGCGAGGAGGACCATGAGCAACGTGCGCGTGATCACTGACAGCTCCGCCGACCTGCCCGCGGACGTCGCGGCCGCGCTCGGCGTGGACATGGTCTCGCTGACCATCCGCTTCGGCGACGAGGAGTTCACCGACCGCGTCGACCTGTCCCCGGACGACTTCTGGGCGCGGTGCAAGGCCTCCAAGGTCCTGCCGGAGACGGCGGCTCCCTCCCCCGGCGCCTTCCAGGGTGTCTACGAGGCGGCGCGCGACGCGGGCTGCGACGGGGCCATCGTGCTCACGCTGTCGGCCGCGCTGTCGGCCACCCACCAGTCCGCGACGCTGGCCGCCGACACGGTGTCGGGCTTCGCGGTGCGCGTGGTCGACACCCAGGCCGTCTCGATGGCCCACGGCCTGATGGTGATCGACGTCGCCGAACGCGCGCGCGACGGCGCGTCGCTCGAGGACCTCACGGCACGCGCCGAGGAGATGCGACCGCGGGCCGGGGTGTGCGCCATGCTCGACACCCTCGAGCACCTGGTCAAGGGCGGGCGCGTCGGCGGCGCGCGCGCCCTCTTAGGACAGATGCTCTCAGTCAAGCCACTGCTGGAGCTGCGCGACGGCCTCGTCGCCGAGGCGGGCCGCCAACGCACGCGCGCGCGGGCCCTAAACGCGATCTGTGGAGTGGCGCGCTCGCACGAACCCCTCGAGCGCCTGGCCGTCGTGCACGGCGCCGCCCCCGACCTCGAGCCGTTCCTCGCGATGGCCGCGGGCATCGCGAGCGACCACCCGCTGGTGGTCTCGGACATCGGTCCGACGGTGGGCACCCACGCCGGACCGGGCATCATCGGTCTGTGCTGGGTCGCGCGTTCCGACCCGACCGGTAAAATCAGCTCATGAGCAGCGACCCCGGCGACTCCGCGCAGCGTCCCGACCTGGTGGACCGGGCCCTGGGGGCGTTCGACCACGTGCTGGACCGCGTGCACGACTCGGTGGTGCGTCCGCTGATCATGGCCGGGCGCGCCCTCGCCTTCGGGCTGATTGCCCTGGTCGCGACCGTCGTCTTGGCCCTCGTGCTGGTCATCGGACTGACTCGTCTCCTCAACGTCTACCTCTTCGCCGGCCACGAGTGGCTGACCTACGGCGTCCTGGGCGTCATCTTCGTGGTGGCCGGGATGATCATCTGGCGCTGGCGCCGCCCCGTCTCACTGAAGAAGTGATGCCCGAACACCGGCGCGTCGTGGTGGTGGGCTCGGGCCCGGCCGGGCTCACCGCGGCCATCTACACCGCGCGTGCCCTGCTCAGTCCCCTGGTGATCGAGGGCGAGCCGTCCTCCACGTCCGACCAGCCGGGCGGCCAGCTGATGCTCACCACCGACGTCGAGAACTTCCCGGGCTTCCCCACCGGGGTCACCGGCCCCGAACTCATGGCTCACATGCGCTCTCAGGCCGTGCGCTTCGGCGCCGAGTTGCGCGTGACCAAGGCCCAGCGCATCGACGTCGCGACGCGACCGTTTCGTATCTGGCTCACCGACGACGTCGAGCCCAGCGTCAGCGCTGACGCCGTCATCCTGGCCACCGGAGCCCAGTCCTTGATGCTCGGCGTGCCGGGCGAGGAGCGCCTGCTGAGCCACGGGCTCTCGACCTGCGCCACCTGTGACGGGTTCTTCTTTCGCGGCCAGGAGATCGCCGTGGTCGGCGGCGGCGACTCGGCGGTCGAAGAGGCTACCTTCCTGACCCGATTCGCCTCCAAGGTGACCATCGTGCACCGACGCGACGCGTTGCGCGCGTCCAAGATCATGCAGGAGCGCGCCTTCGCCAACGAGAAGATCGACTTCGCGTGGCACAGCGAGGTCACCGAGGTGGTGGGCGACGAACGCGTCGAGGGACTCGCGCTGCGCGACACGGTGACCGGCGAGGCGCGCACGCTCGACGTGACCGGGGTCTTCATCGCCATTGGCCACATCCCCAACACGACGTTGGTGGCCGGTGACGTGGCGCTCGAGGAGAACGGGTACGTCAAGACCGTCGCCACCAGTTCCTACACGTCGGTCGAGGGCCTCTTCGCCGCGGGTGACGTCCAGGACCACGTCTATCGCCAGGCCGTGACGGCCGCGGCGTCGGGCTGCGTGGCCGCGATCGACGCCGAACGATGGCTCGAGGCGCAGGGACACTGAGCCCCCACCGCTACAGTGGTCACCTACGACGCGGCCCGCGTCGAACCGGGAGGTAGACATGAGTGGAAGCATCGCGACCTTGACGGACGCGACCTTCGACGAGGTCGTGGGCTCGTCGGACAAGCCGATCCTGGTTGACTTCTGGGCCGAGTGGTGCGGTCCGTGCAAGATGATCGCGCCCATCCTCGAAGAGCTGGCCGACGAGCAGTCCGAGCGCTTCAGCATCGGCAAGCTCGACGTCGACGCCAACGTCGCCACGGCCACCAAGTTCTCGGTCATGAGCATTCCGACGCTCCTGCTGTTCAAGGACGGCGAGGTTGTGGCCCGCCTGGTGGGCGCCAAGCCCAAGGGCGCACTGCTCAACGAGATCACCGCCAGCCTGTAGGTGGCCCGTGGCGCGCGACGACCAGCTCGCCCGCGGCGCGCACGGAGCGCCGGTTCGTGAACTACACGAACTACTGAGCGACGTCGGCCTCGACAGCGCCGACAAGCCCGGTAGTTTCGGCGACGCGACCGCGGCCTCGGTCGAGGCCTTCCAGCGTTCGCGGGGCCTGCCGATCACCGGCGTCGTCGACGCGACCACCCGTTCACGCTTGGTCGAGGCCGGGTGGCGGCTCGGCGAACGACTGCTCTTCGTGCGACCGACGCCGCTGCGCGGTGACGACGTGGCCGAGCTCCAGACGCGATTGGCCCAACTGGGATTTGACCCGGGGCGCATCGACGGCATCTTCGGGCCCGTGACCGAGAGCGCCCTGCGCGACTTCCAACGCAATCGTGACCTGCCGGTGGACGGGACGCTGACGCGCGCGACGCTCAATGACCTGTTGCGATTGAGCTCGTTCGCCACCGAACGACACCTCGTGACCGACGCCCGTGACCAGGCCGGATTCTTCGAACCAACCTCGGGGATCGTGGTGCTCTGCGGGGAGGGGCCGCTCGTCGAGACGGTGCGTCAGGCGCTCGACGGGGTGCTGGACGTCGAGGTCACCGCCGGCACGGTGGAGTCGTGTGCCTCGGCGGCCAATCAGCGCGACGCCGCCCTCCTGCTCTCCTTCGCCCCGGTGGACGACCTGGACGGTCTGCGCCTGCACTACTGGGCCAGCTACCGGTCCCACTCGCGCCGCGGTGATCAACTCGCCGGTGAGATCGCCGGCGAACTCGCCCGCACGGACCTCGTCACCCGGGTCGAGGTGACGGGAATGGCCCTGCCGGTGCTGCGCGAAACGCGCATGACCACCCTGCACGTCGAGCACGGCGACCTCGCCGGCGCCACGCTGCTGGAGGTGGCAACGGGCATCGCCCGGGTCGTGACGACGTTTTTCCACAGGTAGGGCGTCGCGGGTCGATCCAAACCCCGCGGATTCGGGCATCAAATCCCTGAAATTCCTTAGAAATTCAAGTAACCCACAACTTCATCCACAACTTGGGGATAACTTCAACGAGAGGGTGAAGGTTAGGGTTGAAGGCTACGAGGTCTGCGAGATGGCGATATAGAGCCTCTCGAGGTCGTCCAGGTCGGCAAAGTCAATGATGATGCGGCCGTTTCGACCCTTCAGGTCGACGTGGACGCGAGTATCCAGGTAGTCCTCGAGTAACTGCTCGAGCTCGGCCACGCTGGCGTCCGGCACCGGTCGCAGCCGCGGTTGCCCCGCGGGACTCTTCACCGCGGCCACGGGGGCCGGCTTGGCCTCGGGCTCTAAGAAGACCTTGACCGCGTCCTCGGTCGCGCGAACCGACAGCTCGTTCTTGATGATCCGGGCCACCATCGTGGACTGCGCGTCGGTGTCAGTGATCGCCAGCAATGATCGGGCGTGTCCGGCGCTGATCTGCCCCGAGGCGAGGGCCGCCTGAGCGGCCTCACCGAGCTGGAGGAGTCGTAACGTATTCGTAACATTCGCTCGACTCTTGCCTACCCGTTGGGCTACCTGCTCGTGCGTCAGTGCGAACTCGTTGATGAGCTGTTGGAACGCGGCCGCCTCTTCCAGCGGGTGCAGGTCCATGCGATGCAGGTTCTCGACCACCGCCTGCTCCAGTGACAGCCGGTCGTTGACCTCGTCCTGCACCAGCACCGGGATCGTCTCGAGGCCGGCCATCGACGCGGCCCGCCACCGTCGCTCCCCCGCGATCAATTCGTACTCGTCCGGTGAGCCCTCGACCGCGCGAACGATGAGTGGCTGGAGAACGCCGATCTCGCGCACCGAGTCGGCCAACGCCTCGAGACTCTCGTCGCCGAAGCTCTGGCGCGGCTGGTACGGGTTGGGACGGATCGCGGTCACGGGAACCCGGCGCAGTGGCCCGCGCGCGGGCGGCGCCTCCGCGACGGGGGCGTCGGTGTTCTCGGGGATGAGGGCTCCGAGCCCCTTACCCAGTCCGGGCTTCCTGGCCATTGGTGATCTCCTCTGCTAGAGCGCGGTAGGCCTTCGCCCCCTTTGAGTTGGAGTCGAAGACGGTGATGGGTTCGCCGAACGAGGGTGCCTCGGCGAGGCGGACCGTTCGGGGGATGACGGTTTTGAGCAGTTCGGCGGGGAAGTGGTTGCGGACCTCGGCGGCCACGTCCGACGATAGGGTGATGCGCGAATCGTACATCGTCAGGACCACCATGGAGATCCGGAGGTCTCCATTGAGGTTCTTCTTGACGAGGTCGACGATTCGGGTGAGCTGCTTGAGCCCCTCCAAGGCGTAGAACTCCGTTTGAACTGGGACCAGGATCTCGTTGGCCGCGGCGAAGGCGTTGATGGTGATCAGCCCGAGCGACGGGGGGCAGTCGAAGAAGACAAAGTCGTAGTCGCCCTCCAGGGAGTCGATCGCCCGCTTGAGGCGCTGCTCGCGCGACATGATCGAGGTCAATTCCTGCTCGACGCCCGCCAGGTCCAGGTTCGCCGGGGCGATGAAGAGATTGGCGAAACCAGCCGGCTCAACGATGTCCGCGAGCGCCACGTCGTGGACGAGGACGTCGTAGATGGATCGCTCAAATCTCCGACCGTCTACTCCGAGCCCGGTCGTGGCGTTTCCCTGAGGGTCGAGGTCCACGATGAGGACCCGTAGACCCTTTTCTGCTAACGCCGCCCCCAGGGAGATGACCGTCGTCGTTTTGCCGACTCCGCCCTTTTGATTGGCGACGGCGATCACTCTCATTGTGCTGGCGTCCGCCATAGGCCTCTTCCCGTCCCCGACAACGCCGACACGTCGGACGTTCACTGCCATTCAACTCGCTTTCGCCTTGGGCGTCAAGTACCAATGTTTCACGTGAAACATCAGAGTCCGTCTCTCGGCGCCGTGCACGAGAATCGCTCAACCGGCGTAGCCGGCCCACAGGACCGCGGGTTTTCCCAATCTCGTACGGGTGGATCGGTCAAGTTGTTTCACGTGAAACATCCTCGCGGGCACCGCGCGTCTAGCCTCGGTATGGCTCGAAGACTCCCCGCCGGCGAATCAACCTGGTCGACTGTCCGCTCCGGGCTCGCGGTCGCCCCGACGTTTCACGTGAAACAGTCAGAAGAGCGGGCGCTTTCCCGGTGTTCCCACGGATCTCGGGAACTCCTCAGGTGTCGCAGCGATCTTCTCCAATACCTGAAAAGCCGCTCCGTGCCGGCGCCGGCCCAGTGACCGAAGGCCCAACCGCGCCAATCCAGCGGGTTCCCAACGCGTGGTGCCTGTTTCCTCAGGGGGTTCGGAGACCACCAAACGTCCCCCAATCGCCAGAAATCTGGTAGCGCACTCCGCCGTCACCGCAGGAGGTCCAAAGGAGCGGGCCGTGACGAGATCGAAGCTCTCCGCGAATTCCTCCCGTCGAGCCGCCGATTCTGCCCTTTGCGTGACCACGACTGCACCAGTTGGCGCATCAGGCCAGGCGAAGATCTCGCGGAGGAAGTCGGTGCGACGAATCATCGAGTCCAGGAGCACGGTGGGTGAACTCCAACGAGTTAGCAGGACGAGGCCGGGCAGTCCGCCACCGCTTCCGATATCGAGAAGTCGACGAGGGGGGAGCGCGGCGTCGTCATCCCAGCACCCGACGAATCCCTCCGCGTGGCTGATCTGATCGGCAATATCCGCCGGCCCGATGAAGTGCCGTGCCCTCGACAGCTCGAGGGCACGCGACAACCACGGTTCCGTCACTGTTCAACTACGTCGGGCTGACCACCACGAACCGGCGAGGCTCTTCGCCCTCCGATCGCGTCACCACCTGGTCCGAGTCGGTCAGCGCGTCGTGCACGGCTTTGCGGTCAGCAGCCGACATGGGCTCCAAAGCCCGCTCCTCGCCCGTCTCGACCACCTCGGAGGCGACCTGCTGGGCGAAACGCGTCAACGCGGCGACGCGCCTTTCGCGGTATTTGGCCACGTCCACCAGAATCCGGTCCGTACGACCCGGGCTCTTGGATTGGACGACCGTCCTGGTCACTTCCTGCAATGCCTGGAGGGTTGTTCCCCGTGGTCCCACGAGGACGCCGAGTTCTGTCGGGGGCGACGCGTCCACCGCCAACTCAACGGTCTCCTCGTCGAGCTCGCGAACCTCGACCTGCGCCGTGATGCTCATGGACGCCAGGAGTCCCTCGAGGAACTCCTTGGCGATCTTTCCCTGCTCGGCCAGCGAGATTCCTTCGGCCATGTTGTCCTCCTTCATCGGACTTCTTTCAGATCGTGGGGTGGTCTTGTCTTGCGTCGCCGTTCGGCGACCCTGCTCGGCTCGAGGCCGTTCGGCGCGCGCGCCACCGGCGTCAGCCTTGGGGGCACGGGGTCGTTCGGTACGCGAACCTCCTGAGCGGCCCCGCTCCTCTCGGCCGCCGGGTCGGCGAGAGCGCTTCGGCCTTGGGCCGGACGGTCGCACCCGGGCGCGTACGCGAGCTTCCCCACGCACCCGGCCGAAGAGTCCCGCCTTGGGCTCTTCGATTACCTCGATTTCGGCATCGTCACGGTGTACACCGAGGTGGGCGAGGGCGCGCTCCGTCGCTTCGTCGATCGACTTTCCAGTGGTCTCTACCCAGTCCATGGGTTACCGAGCCTTTCTTTTGCGCTTCGCGCGCGAGCGCGGTTGTGAGGGTGAGTTCTTCAGTGGGGGTCTGGGGGTGTGGGCTGGCTTGCGCGGCGGGGGCGTCGATCCTGACGTCGGCGCCGGCTTCGGTGCCGGCTTCGGTGCCGGCTTCGGTGCCGGCTTCGGTGCAGGCTTAGCCGTCGACTTCGGCGTTGGCTTTTCGACGGGCGACTCTTCGTCGTCGGTCTTCTCGCCAGCCGGTAGTGCGCGCTCGACGGGCTTTGAGTTGTTCCGGTTCGGATCGGTTACTCCAGCCCGGAACATCAGGTCTTGAGTAATTATGCGAATAACTGTTGAAACAATCATGTACAACACAACAGCAGCAGGGATAACGAGGTAGATGTATGCAAAAATAATCGGCATAAATCGCTGGATTGCCTGCTGTTGACTCGGCATGGGCTGTCCGGTCTTGCGATTGCGGTTGTTGATCTGGGCCATCTGGAAGTACTGAAGACCCACCGCCGCGGCCGCAATACCGAAGAAGGGGATCGCGCCGACCCAACCGTGGTGCGAGGTGATGTCGATCGCCTTCAAGCTCAAGTTCAGGCCGAAGGACTTGACCTCACCGCCCGACTTGATCAGGTCTTTGTACATCTTCGATGACGTGGGGATGTAGCGCGGAGCAGCCAGGCCAGCCGTGGTGAGGTGGCTCAGACCCTTGATAACGCTGTACAGGATGAAGAGGAAGGGCGCCTGGAGCAGGACGGGCAGGCAGCCACCCAGGGGATTGGCCCCTTCCTCGCGGTACAGACGCATCAACTCCTCGTTGAGCAGCTGGCGGTTCTCGGGCCCTTTGTACTTCTGCTGGAGCTTCTTGATCTCCGGCTGGAGGCGCTGCATGGAGATCATTGACTTGGTGCTCTTGATGGTGAAGGGGGTCAGTGCCCCCATGATCACGATCGTCAGGACCGCGATGGCGACCGCGTAGTTGGGCACGACGCCGTAGAAGAGGGCGAGCAGCCACCCAAAGAGGTGGAAGATCGGCTGGAAGACCGAACCGATGCTGTGGGTGATGGACGCCATCACGAGGAGCTCCTTCTTTCGGTGGCCAGCGGCACGAGGTCCACACCGTGGGGACCCAACGGCCGACAGCGACTGAGGCGCCGCAGCGCGAGACCGATGCCGCGCCACGAGCCGTGCGTGGCGATCGCGTCGCGCGCGTACTGCGAGCACGAGGGGTAGAACCGACACGGCGCGACCCGGCCGGCGCGCAGGCGCTGATAGCCGTCGATCACGGCCACCAAGGCGCGCGACGTGCGTGACGGCTTAGGCGACGCCGGCACGTTCGAGAGCCTGTACGAGGTGGTGCTGGAGTTCGTCATAGGTAAGTCTTCCTGTCTCGTTTCCGCATCTGATCAGGTACGATCCGGGCCGGGGGCGGGGTTCAAGTCCGTCCACGATGGCTCGCAAGCGCCGCCGGATCTGGTTGCGCACAACGGCGCCACCAAGTCGCCGGCTGATCGCGTAAGCCACGTCGACTCGAGTGTCGGGGGCGTCTCCCGCGACGAAGCTGACTCGCAATGGGCCACTCTGGCCCCGAGCCGACGCCGTCGCGAATAGGGCGAACCGCCGGCGGGTTTGAACCCGGCCGGGCACCTCGATCAGACCGTCAATTGGTGGCGACCCTTAGCCCGCCGGGACCGTAGGACGGCGCGACCGGCCCGGGTGCGCATGCGCGCCCGAAAGCCGTGGGTTTTCGCCCTTTTTCGCGTATTGGGCTGGTACGTACGCTTCACTCAAACCTCATCTCAAAGTGTTCCTCGGCAGCCGCGTCACCCCCTGGGGGCTATCGGCGCCACTGGCCGGCAATCTTACTGCACTCGCTGAAGCCCCTGGCAGGGCTCCAGCAAGAGGAGTACAGTGACTGTCCCCACCCCCGCGGGGCCCGAGCAGCCGAACCGTCTTGTGGATAATGTCGGAGTCGATCTGTGGAGGACCGCGTGAGCCGTAGCGAGGATATGTGGATCGAAGTACGAGACTCCTTGCGGGGCAACGCTTCTGAGGCCGTGTGGTCGGCGGGACTTAACACACTTCGTCTTGTGGATTACCACGACGACCAGTTGGTAATCGGTGCACCAAACCAGATTCAGCTCAAGCGAGTGCAAGACCGCTACCTTCCCTTCATCACCGAACAAGCACGTCACGTGCTCGGTGAGAATGTGCGCGTCTCATTAACGTTGAGTGACACCGACGTGAACGCAGCGGGTACTCCACCCGAGGCGGACGTCGACGTTGATCCCGTGCCCGCGTCGGTGCCGTTCGCGGCCAGTGTCGATCGGCCCGCTCGACTCGACCCGCGCATGACGTTTGACTCGTTCGTGCCTGGTTCGTCAAACCGTCTGGCGTTCGCGGCCGCCCAGTCGGTGGCTGAAACACCTGGTCGTGCCTACAATCCGCTGATGATTTACGGCAACAGCGGACTTGGGAAAACGCATCTTTTGCACGCGATTGGCAACTACGTGCAGGAGAACTACCCGGGTCGCAAGGTTCTCTATGTCTCGACCGAGACATTTCTTAACGACTTCATCCGCGCGATCCAAACGCGCACCCAGCTGGCGCTGCACGAGCGCTACCGCGAGAACGACGTGCTCCTCATCGACGACATCCAGTTCATGGAGACGCGCGGTGAGACGTTCCACGAGGAGATCTTCCACACGTACAACGCGCTACACGGCGAGGGCAAGCAGATCGTGCTTACGTCGGACCGTTCGCCGCGCGACCTAGCTGGTCTCCAGGAGCGTTTCCGCAGCCGCCTGCTCCAAGGACTCGTCACGGAGATCGACCAGCCCGACCTCGAGACACGGATCGCGATCCTGCGCTCCAAATCCGAGCGTGAGGGCATCGAGCTACCTAACGACGTCGCCGAGTGGATCGCCCAGCGCGTTCGTGACAACATCCGTGAGCTCGAGGGGTCGGTCACGATGCTGCGGGCCTTCGCCAACCTGCGCCAGGAGCCAATCTCTCTGGATCTCGCCAAGGCCCACCTGACGAACCTGGGCCACGAACAGGTCATCTTGAAGCCCGAGACGATTCTGTCGGTGGTCGCGGACTTCTATGGACTCACCGTGGAGGATGTGCGCGGCGCCAAGCGCCTTCGTCCACTTGTGCGCGCCCGCCACATCGCGATGTACCTCATTCGTGACCTGCTCGACAACTACTCGTACCCGATGATCGCGCGCATCTTTGATGGTCGCAACCACACCACGGTCATCAGTGGCGTCGAGAAGATACGTGAGCAGATCGCGCTCAACGGCGAGCTCCTCGCGCAGATCAATCAACTGAAGCGCCGACTGCTCGGTGATGGTCATGAGTAGTTTGTGGGTAACTTCAGGTTTGTGTTGTTGCTTAACCACCTCGAGCGGCTGAGTGCTGCACAGGACTCCAGGGTTGAACCATGAGGCTTGAGGGAGTTAACCACAACGCTGTGGAGAGAGCCCGTACCTTAACAACCCGGTTGACCAGGTATCTTGCCCAGTAACCCACAATTGCACAGCCCTACTACTACACACACCTATTTCAATAAAAAACACACCGTAACCTCCGTAGGTAACGAAAGGCAGACCTCATGAAGTTCAAGTCAGAGCGCGACATCCTCGCCGATGCCCTCAGCACGGCGAGCCGCGTGGTCGCGACCCGACTGATCGGCGCCTCCTCCGGCATCCTGCTCTCACTGTCTGGTAATCAACTCACCGTCACCGGCACCGACCTGGACATCACGGTGCGCACTGTTGTCGACGTCATCGGGATCGAGGATGGAGCCACCGTGGTGCCGGCGCGACTCATCGTGGACGCCGTTCGCTCACTCGAGGCCGGTGCGGTCACGGTCAGCGCGGGAGAGGAGAATGTTGAGATCTCCCTCGGGCGTGCGAAGTTTTCGCTACGCACCTTCGCGGTCATGGACTTTCCGAAGTTGCCCCCAGTTGCCGGTCCCGAGACGAGTGTCGCCGCCCTCGACTTGGTGCAAGGAATCACACAGGTCGTTCGAGCCGCGGCGAGCGACGACGCACGCCCCTTGCTCACTGGTGTGCTCTTCACGACCGAAGGTGACACACTGCGCTTGATTGCCACCGACTCGTACCGTTTGGCCGTACGCGACGTGCCCGGCGTCGCCGGCGTGGGTGGATCACAGGACCTGCTGGTGCCGGCGCGGGCGCTGGTCGAGCTCCAGCGCGCCGCCGCATCACTCGCGTCGGACGCACAGATCGGAGTCACGCTCACCGAGGCCGAAATCTGCTTCAGTGTCGGAGCCACCAGCATTGCCTCGCGACTGATCGAGGGGAACTACCCCTCAGTGCTCCAGCTCATCCCCGCTAGCTACCCCAACCAGCTGCGTGTCGCCAAGGACACCCTGCTCACGTCGCTTCGTCGCGCCAAACTCCTAGCCAAGGACACCACCTCCTCAGTGCGCCTGACGGTGGCCGAAAAGACTGTGGAAGTGCGCACCCAAAGCCACGACGCCGGCGACGTGGAGGACAACGTGGACGCGGACTACACCGGCGAGGAGATGACCATCGCGTTCAACCCGAACTTTCTCATCGACGGGATCGAAGCGGTGCCGGGTGACGAAGTGGTACTAGAGATGAGCGACGCGGTGCGTCCGGCGATGGTCCACGGCGTAGAGGACGTGCGGTTCCGGTACCTGCTCATGCCGGTACGCGTGCAGTAGTTCGTGCGTCGTGGGACTCCACGAACTCACCGTCCGGGACTTTCGACTCTTTCGCGAACTGACCTTCACGCCAGATCCACACGCCGTCACGGTGCTGCTGTCGGCCAACGGGACGGGTAAGACGTCGGTATTGGAGGCGGTCTACGCGCTGGCGACCGCGACGTCCTTTCGCAGCTCGGCGGCGAGCGACATGATTCGCACCGGCGCGGGGCTCGCCGAGGTCCACGGCGTGGCCTTCCAACGTGAACGGCGCGTCCAGGTGGACCTGACCCTCACGCGCGGATCGCACCACACGACCAAACGCATGCTGGTCAACGGGCAGAGGCCGCGTTCGCGCGCCGAAGTCGCCGACGTGCTCCCGCTTACCGTCTTCACTCCCGAAGGGGTCGACGTCATTCGTCAGGGTCCCGAGAATCGTCGGGACTTTCTTACCAACCTTCTCACCGACGTCAACCCGGCGAGCGGCGAGGTGGTCGAACGGTTCCATCGCGTGTTGAGCCAGCGCAACGCGGTGCTACGCGCACTCGAGGGACGTCCACCTACCGCCGCCCAACGCGACGAGCTCGACGTCTGGTCACACGACTTCGCCGACGTGTCGGGTGAGGTCGTGCTGCTTCGAGAGGACCTGGTCGATCAGCTCGGGCCGCTGGTCGCCGAGGCCTATCACGAGCTCGCCGAAACGGATCAAGTGGTCGCCCTCGCGTACGAGAGGTCGTGGGTGGGACCACTCGAGGAGGCATTGGCGCGCGTGCGCGACGACGACCGCGTTCGCGGCCACACCACCATCGGTCCCCAGCGCGACGACGTGGCGGTCACGCTGGACGAACGCGACGCTCGCCGCCAGGCGTCCCAGGGAGAGCAGCGATCCCTGGCTCTCTCGCTGCGCCTGGCCGGACACCGGCTGGTCCAGAGCCGGCGTGGTGTGGACCCATTGCTGCTGCTCGATGACGTCTTCAGCGAGCTCGACCCGGCGCGGGCCGAGCGACTTTTGCACCTGTTGCCGGTCGGCCAGACGCTGGTCACGACGGCCTCCCCGTTGCCGTCAGGGATGTCGCCGGCGGCGGTCGTGGACCTCACCGCGGGGCGCTCGTGAGGCGCCGCGACGAAGGTCCGGCGCGCCTCGGCGACGTGCTCAATAGCGTCGCGGGACGACTACGCAAGGTCGACCTGCGACTCGTCGACGAGGTGCGACGACTGTGGCCGAGTGTCGTCGATCCGGTGCTCGCCGAGCACTGCCGACCCGAGTTCATCAAGAGCGGCGTGCTCGTTGTGAGCGTGCCGTCCGGCGCCTTCGCCGAGCGTCTGGCGCGCGACAGTGCGTCGATCCTGGCCGGTCTCGCGCCACTCGGCGACGCCGCGCCGAACGCACTTCGCACCGTCGTGCGCGACCCTTCGTAGGGGCGCCGAGAGGTCCATTTCTTGGTCCTCCAGAGGCCGTCACAGCGCACGAATGTGACACCGATTTTGGTAGGATGAACAGGTACAAAAAGCCTGAGTTCGGCTGCGCTCTCGCGCTCCAATCCGGTTACCGAAAGGACAGCTTCGTGGCCGAAAAAGCCAAGAGATCCCCCAGCTACGACGCGAGCGACATCACCGTGCTGGAGGGTCTGGAACCGGTACGCGTTCGGCCCGGAATGTACATCGGTTCGACCGGTCCGGCGGGGCTCCATCACCTGATCACAGAGGTGGTCGACAACGCCGTCGACGAGGCCATGGCCGGCTTCGCCACACGCATTGACGTGACGCTGCTCGCCGACGGGAGCTGCCGAGTGGCCGACGACGGCCGGGGGATTCCCACCGAAGACCATCCTCAGTACCCGGGCCGCTCGGCGGCCGAGATCGTGCTGACGACGTTGCACGCTGGCGGCAAGTTCGGTGGCAACGGCTACAAGGTGTCGGGGGGCCTGCACGGCGTCGGAGTCTCTGTCGTGAACGCCCTCTCGACGGAGCTCGTGCTCGAGATCGACTACCGCGGCGAGCACCACGTTCTGACCTTCAAGGACGGCGGCAACCTGGTGGGCGGGATGCGTGTCACCGGCCCGTCGCCGCGCGGACGCACCGGCACCACGGTGACGTTCACACCGGATCCCACGATCTTCGACGAAGTGGACTTTCGCGCCCAGACCGTTCTCGAGCGACTCCAGATCATGGCCTTCCTGAACAAGAACCTGGAGATACGTTTCGTCGACGAGCGGCCGGGCCGCGAGGCCAAGGAGACCTACAAGTACTCCGGCGGCATCGTGGACTACGTGCGCCACCTCAACAACGCCAAGGAGTCGCTCTTCCGCAAGGTCGGCTCATTCGACCAGGCCGAAGAGGGCCAGGAGGTCGAGGTCGCCTTCCAGTGGAACACCGGCTACTACGAGTCCATCTTCTCCTTCGCCAACGGCATCTCGACGATCGAGGGTGGCATGCACGAAGAGGGGTTCCGCAAAGCCCTCACCAACGTGGTCAACCGCTACGCGCGCAAGCGCAACATGATCAAGGACAAGGACGAGAACCTGCGCGGCGAGGACATCCGCGAGGGGCTCACCGCCATCATCTCGGTGCGCATGGCCGAGCCCCAGTTCGAGGGTCAGACCAAGTCCAAGCTGGGCAACGTCTCGATCCGTTCCTTGGTCGAGCGCGCCACCAACGAGAAGTTGGCCGACTGGCTCGAAGAGAACCCCCGCGAGGGCGGCCAGATCGTCAACAAGGCGGTCCAGGCGTCGCGTGCGCGCGTCGCGGCCAGCCACGCCCGTGACCTCACCCGGCGCAAGAACGCGTTGGACGGCGCGGGCCTGCCCGGCAAGCTGGTCGACTGCTCCTCGCGCGACCCACGAGAGTGTGAGCTCTTCATCGTCGAAGGCAATTCGGCCGGTGGCTCGGCCAAGGACGCGCGCGACCCGCGGACCCAGGCCATCCTGCCCATCCGCGGCAAGATCCTCAACGTCGAAAAGGCGCGCACCGACAAGATCTTGAAGAACACCGAGATCCAGGCGCTCATCGCGGCGATCGGGGCGGGCGTCGAAGACGAGTTCGACGTCTCCAAGGTGCGCTACGACAAGATCATCCTGCTGGCCGACGCCGACGTGGACGGCAGCCACATCCGCACCCTGCTGCTGACCTTCTTCTTCCGTCAGATGACCGAGATGGTCAACAACGGCCACGTCTACGTCGCCCAGCCGCCGCTGTACTCGACGTTGGTCGGCAAGGAGAAGGTCTACCTGCGCGACGACCTGGCCAAGAACCAGTTCCTCCTCGAGCACCCCGATCACAAGAACGACTTCCAGCGCCTCAAGGGACTCGGCGAGATGGACTTCGGTGAGCTGCGCGACACGACGATGGACCCGACCCAACGCGCGCTGCTGCAGATCACCGTGGAGCAGGCCGCCCTGGCCGACGAGGTCTGCTCGATCCTGATGGGCGACGACGTCCCGCAACGCCGCCACTTCATCCAGACCAACGCCAAAGACGTCCGGTTCCTGGACATCTAGGAGAGCCATGCCCCGCCGCATCCCCCCGAGTGAAACCCCGCCTCCCTCCGACCTCGGTTACATCGAGCCCATCGAGATCAACCTGGAGATGGAGCGCTCCTTCCTGGAGTACTCCATGTCGGTCATCGTCAGCCGGGCCCTGCCCGACGTGCGCGACGGCCTCAAGCCCGTGCACCGCCGGATCCTCTACTCGATGTTCGACCAGGGCCTGCGCCCGGACCGGCCCTTCGCCAAGTGCGCCAAGGTCGTGGGCGAGGTCATGGGTACCTATCACCCCCACGGCGACACCGCGATCTACGACGCGCTGGTTCGCATGGTCGTGGACTTCTCTATGCGCCACCCGCTTATCTCGGGCCACGGCAACTTCGGCGGCACCGGGCCCGACGAGGGCGCCGCGGCGATGCGCTACACCGAGTGCCGTCTGGCGCCACTGGCCCTGGAGATGCTCGAGTCGATCGACGAGGAGACCGTCGACTTCGAGCCGAACTACGACAACTCCACCCAGCAGCCGACCGTGCTGCCGTCGCGGTTCCCCAACCTGCTGGTCAACGGGTCCCAAGGCATCGCCGTGGGTATGGCCACCAAGATCCCGCCGCACAATCTGGGCGAGGTGATCGACGCAACGCTGCACCTCATCGCGAACCCGGAGGCCACGCCCGATGACCTGATGGCCTTCGTGAAGGGCCCGGACTTCCCGACCGGGGCCCAGATCCTGGGCCGCCAGGGGGTGCTCGACGCCTACCGCACCGGCCGTGGTTCCATCAAGATGCGCGCGGTCGCCGAGATCGAAGAGTTGCGCGGCGCGGTGCGCATCGTGGTCACCGAGTTCCCCTACGAGGTCTCGGTCGAGTCGGTCGAGCAGAAGATCTTCGACCTGGTCAAGAACGGCGAGCTGGACGGCATCGCCGACGTCCAGAACGACTCGGCGGGCCGCCAGGCGCGTCTCGTCGTGAAGCTCAAGCGCGACGCCAACGCCAACGTCGTGCTGAACAAGCTCTACAAGGGCACCGCGCTCCAGACGACCTTCGCGGTGAACATGCTGGCGCTGGTCGACGGCGTGCCGCGCACGCTCAACCTGGCCCAGGCGCTCACGCACTACGTCGCCCACCAGGTCACCGTGGTGACGCGGCGCACCCAGTTCCGACTTCGCAAGGCTGAGACGCGCGCCCACATCGTCGAGGGACTCCTCAAGGCGATCGACATGCTCGACGCGGTCATCGCCGCCATTCGCGCGTCCGACGACCGCGCCGCCGCACGCGCCGCGCTCATGGCCGCACCGTTCGCGTTCACGGAGGAGCAGGCCAACCACATCTTGGACATGACCCTCGGACGACTCACGCGCCTGGGGCGTCGCGAGCTCGACGAGGAGATGGCCAAGCTGCGCGAGACGATCGCCGAGCTCACCGCGATCCTCGCCGACGACACGCGGCTGCGCCAGGTCATCTCCGACGAGCTCACGGAGGTGCGCGACTCCTACGCCGACGCGCGCGTGACCCAGATCGTCAACGACCCGGGTGAGCTGGGCGTCGAGGACCTGGTCGAGGATGAGGACATCGTGGTCACGATGACCCAGGCCGGTTACGTGAAGTCGGTCGCCGCCGACTCGTTCCGCGTCCAGGGCCGCGGCGGGCGAGGGGTCCAGGGGGCCAAACTGCGCGACGAGGACTTCGTCGATCAGATCGTGCACACCACGACGCTGTCGTACCTGCTGCTCTTTTCGAACATGGGCCGGGTCTTTCGACTGCGCGGCCACGAGATCCCGATGAAGGAGCGCACCGCCAAGGGCACGGCGATCGTCAACCTGTTGAACCTGCTGCCCAGCGAGTCGATCCAGGCGATCGTGACGACGCGCGACTTTCCCAAGGACGAGTTCCTGGTGTTCGCCACCGCCGAGGGCCAGGTGAAGAAGACCGCCTTCAGCGAGTACGACAAGTCGCGGCGCGAGGGCTGGATCGCCATCAAGCTGCGCCCGGGCGACGAGGTCGTGCGCGTGGTCGCCACGAGCGGGCACGACGACCTCATGGTCGTCACCTACCGCGGCATGGCCATCCGCTTCTCCGAAGAGGAGGTCCGCGAGATGGGCCGTGACGCCAGCGGCGTGCGGGGCATCAAGCTACGCGGCGACGACCGCGCCATTGCCCTCGACGTGGTGCGCGAGGACGCCGACCTCACGCTGGTGACCGACACCGGGTTCGGCAAGCGCGTCAAGGTCGAGCGGTTCAACCGCCAGGGTCGCGGCGGCCAGGGCGTGCGCGCGATCAAGCTCACCGCGGCGCGCGGCTTCGTGGTGGCCGCCTTCATGGCCGGTCTCGGCGATCAGTTGCTGCTGGCCTCCAGCGGCGGGGTGCTCATCCGCACGTCGGTGCGCGAGGTCTCCTCTCAGGGTCGTGACGCGACGGGTGTGCGTCTCATGAGCCTCGACGAGGGCCACAGCGTCGCGACCGCCGCGGTCGTGCCCGAGAACGACGTCGACTAACCCCTCAGCCTTTTGCCGCTGCGCGCCCGCCTAGACTGAACCGGCTCGCGACGGCCGCGGTCGCCTCCGGTGACCCGCCAAGACCCGTCGCACGGGGTCCTCATGCTGATCGTTCGGGAACTGGGTATCGAGATCGGGGCGCGCCGTCTGCTGTCGCCCGTCTCGTTCACCGTGGGCGACGCGGAGAAGGTCGGCCTGGTCGGGCGCAACGGGACCGGCAAATCGACCCTGCTGGCCGTCCTGCTGGGCGAGCACCCCGAGCACCTGCGCGTCACCGGCACCGTGGCGCATCAGGGCACGCTGAGCCACCTGCCCCAGGAGCCCATCGCCGGGGGTCTGGGTGTCGAGCCAATCGGGCTCAGTCACGTCCTGTCGGCTCGGGGCCTGGACCGCATCGACGCCGACATGCAGCACGCGCGCCACGCCTTGGCGGCCGACCCCACCGAAGAGACCATCAGCCGCTTCACCGAGCTCGAATCGGTCTTTCGCGACCGCGGCGGCTACGAGGCCGAGTCCGAGGTGGCACGCCTGGCCGCGGGGCTGGGCCTGGCCGAGGGCCTGCTGCTCGAGGACCTCGACTCGCTCTCGGGCGGCCAGCGTCGGCGCGTGGACCTCATGCGCGTGCTCTACGAGCGGCCCGACGTCATGGTGCTCGACGAGCCGACCAACCACCTGGACCGCGCGGCCAAGCGCTGGCTCTTCGACGAGCTCGAGCGATTCGCCGGCGCGGTGATCGTGATCAGCCACGACCTGCCGCTGCTCGACCGCTCAATCGATCGCGTGCTGTCGCTGCGCGACGGCCAGCTGCGTGAGTACAAGGGCAACTACACCAAGTACCTCCAACTCGAGGCCGCCCGACGCGAGAGCGAGGAGAAGCTGGCCGCCACCCAGGACGCCAAGATCACCCAGCTCAAGACCTTGGCCGACTCCATGCGCGGCCAGACCGAGAAGCGCGCGCGCCTGGCCAAGGTGCTCGACCGCAAGGTCGAACGGCTGAAGGACGAGCGTGTGGAGGTCACCAAGCGCGAGCGCAAGGTGACCTTCAACCTGCCCACCCCGCCGCGCAGCGGCGACGTGCCGATGACCGTCGACCAGGTGCGCGTCACCTACGGATCGCTCGAGGTCCTGCGCGACACCACGTTCATCACGCGCCGCGGCGACCGCATCGTGATCGTCGGGCGCAACGGCGCGGGCAAGTCCTCGCTGCTGCGCTGCCTCGCGGGGACCCAGAACCCCCAGGCGGGGACGGTCCGCTTCGGTGCCAACGTGACCGTTGGCTACTTCGCCCAGGAGCACGAGCAGCTGGACTTCGACCGAACGGTCTTTGAGAACCTGGCCAACACCACGGTGCCCACCGACGCGCAGCGCCGCTCGCTGCTCGGCGCCTTCGGTCTCAAGGGCTCGGCCGCCCACCAGCTACCCGGCACCCTGTCGGGCGGGGAGCGCGCGAAGCTGGCGCTGGCAATACTCGCGGCCAGCGACGCCAACCTGCTGCTGCTCGACGAGCCCACCAACAACCTCGACCCGGCCAGCGTCGAGGCCCTCGGCATCATGATGCGCAAGTGGAAGGGCACGATCGTGGCGGTGAGTCACGAGCGGGGTTTCGTCGAGCACCTCCAGCCGACGCACGCCGTCTTGCTGCCCGAGGAGTACTTCGACCTGTGGCGTGACGACTACATGGACCTGATCGAACGGCGCTAGGGCGATCGGGCCGCTTCTGGCGGCCCTCGGTACACTCGCTTTGGAGGGCTCCGCGTTGGTCGCGGCGACCCGGATAGGAGGTCGCGGTGACAACCACGATCACGATCGCCATCGTGGCGGGAATCATCGTGCTGCTGGCCATCGTGACGGTGGCCAAGGCGGTGCGCATCGTCCAGCAGGGCTTCGTCGGGGTCGTGACCCGATTCGGAGAGTTTCGCAACATCCGTGAGGCCGGCCTGGCCTTCATCATCCCCTTCATCGAGGACATGCGCCTCGTTGACGTGCGCGAGACGCCGCGCACCGGTGACCGCCAGCAGGTCATCACGCTGGACAACGTGGCGGTCATCGTGAACGCGACGATCTTCAGCCAGGTGGTGGACGTGCGACTCGCGCTCTTCACCAACTCGGACTACCTCGTCAGCGTCGACAACCTCGCGCGCACGTCGCTGCGTGCGGTATTCGGGTCGATCTCACTCGACGACGCCTTCTCCCAGCGCGAGCGCATCGGCACCCTGCTCCAGACCCAGATGGAAGAGGCCACCGACAAGTGGGGCGTTCGCATCAACCGCGTCGAGGTCCTCGAGATCACCCCGCCCGATCAGATCCTCCAGGCCATGGCGCTGCAGAAGCAGGCCGACCAGGAGAAGCGCGCTCGGATCCTCGAGTCCGAGGGCCAGCAGCAGTCCGCCGTGAACGTCGCTGACGGCCAGCGCCAGGCGGCGATCAAGGAGGCCGAGGGTGTCCAGCAGTCGCTGATCCTGCGCGCCCAGGGCCAGCGACAGGCCCAGATCTTCGAGGCCGAGGGTCGCGCCCAGGCGGTCGCCCTGATCTACGCGGCGATCAAGGCCCAGGCCCCGGACCCGACGCTGGTGGCCATTTTGCAGCTCGACACGCTGTCCAAGTTCGCCGAGAGTCCCAACGCCAAGCTGGTGGTGCCGGTCGAGACCGCCGGGCTGCTGGGCGCGGTCCAGGCGATCAAGAGCGTGATGGGCGACGCGCCGAGCGCGCCACCGACGGGCGGTTAGCCCCGCTCGACCCAGAGGGTCGTGCCGCTGGCCTTGCGCACGACGATCTTCTCGCCACGGGCGATGCCGCCCAGCGTGTCGGTGACCGCGCGCCAGGACTCGCCGCGCACGAGCACCCGACCGGGGTGCACGTCGTCGCCCACCTCGACCTCGACGACGCCGGTCTGATTGGTCAGGGCGGTGTGGCCCGGTTGGGAGAGGTCGGGCTTTTCGCCGCTACGGAATCTCTTGAGCGCGATCGGTCGCAGCGCGGTGAGCATCACGGCGGACAGCACGAGCCAGAGAATCGCCTGGGCGGCGAAGAGGACCCCGAAGAGCGCGAGGAAGAACGGGATGATCGCCGCGGCTCCGATGAAGACCGCGATGAAGGCGTTGGAGTGTATCTCGGCCAGAATGCACACCAGGATGATGACCAGCCAAAACAGGAGTGCCAGTGCCACATTCGGAAGTATACGGGTGGCCCTTCGCGGCGCTCGGTCGCGACACCTGTGATCGTGGCCTCGCGCCCGTAGCCTGAGCAGTCGTGCACGCAGTCGCGCGATCGATCAGAACGAGCCCGGCCGGCGTCCTCGCGACGCTCGGCGTACTGAGTGGGCTCGGCGCAGCGCTGGCCAACGCCCACACTGCGCGCGCCGCACTCGATCAGGTGTGGTCACCCTTCGTGCTGGTGACCGGGCTGCTGCTCGTGGGCCTCGTCGCCGACGCCGACGGTCTCTTCGCGCACCTCGGTCAGCGCCTCGCGCGGGTGACGACGAGCGGAGTGTTGTTCTTCGCGGCGGTGACGGTGATCACGGGCGTGGTCACCGCGCTACTCAACCTCGATACCGCGGTGTGCTTCTTGACCCCGGTGCTGATCTACGCCGCGCGTCAGCGCGGCGCGGGAGAGGCCCCCGTGCTCTACGGCGTGCTGATGATGGCCAACGCCGGCTCACTCTTCCTGCCGGGCTCGAACCTGACCAACCTCATCGTCCTGGGCCCCCTGCACCTCACCGGTGCTGATTTCCTGTCGCGGATGTGGCTGCCCGCCGTCGGCGCTCTCGCCGTGACGGCAGTGGTGGTCGCGCTGGTCGAGCGGCGCGATGTGGTGACGGTGTCGCTGACGCCAGCGCCGGTCAGTCACCCGGTCCGGCCGCTCGGCGCGGTGGCCGTGGTGGCGTGCACGGGGGCGGTCCTCGTCCTGCGCACACCGGCCCTCGCCGTGCTGGGCATCGGTGTCGCGGCGACGGGGGTGCGCCTCGTCACCGGTGACCTCACCGCGCGTGTCGTTCGAGCCACGCTGGGGCTGGCGACGCTGATCGGGTTATTCGGGCTGGCCGTGGCTTTCGGCACGTTGGGTCGCGCCCTAGGCACCTCGTCGCGGCTCTTTCACCTGGGCTCGATCCCCGCGGCCGGCGCGGCGGTGCTGGGTTCGGTGCTGATCAACAATCTGCCGGCGGCCGCGCTCCTCGCGGCGCACCACGTCAGCCACCCGTACGCCTTGCTGGTGGGCCTCAACCTGGGACCGAACCTGGCGGTCACCGGGTCGCTGGCCTGGCTGATCTGGCTGCGCGCGGCGCGCGGCGCGGGGACCCATCCGTCGCTGACGCGGGCGAGCCGGGTGGGCGTGCTGGCGGTTCCGGCGTCGGTGGCGGTGGCCCTCGGGGCCCTGGCGCTCACCGGCCACGTCTGATCAGGAGAGGCGACGATCCGCGGCCCAGTGGGTCAACTGGTGGCGGTTGGACAGCTGGAGCTTTCGCAGCACTGACGACACGTGACTCTCGACGGTCTTGACCGAGATGGCCAGCTCGGTGGCGATGTCCTTGTACGCGTAGCCGCGCGCAATCAGTCGCAGCACCTGGCGCTCGCGTGGGGTGAGTTGATCCAGCTCGGGGTCACTCGAGAGCGCCGCCAGGGCGGGGTCGGTCTCGGCGAAGGCGTCGAGCACGAAGCCGGCCAGGCGCGGAGAGAAGACGGCGTCGCCGGCCGCGACTCGATAGACCGCGTCGATGAGGTCGGCGCCGGAGATGTTCTTGGTGACGTAGCCGCGCGCGCCGGCGCGCACGATGGCGATCACGTCTTCGGCGGCGTCCGAGACCGACAGCGCCAGGAAGTTGACCGACGGGTCGACGTGGTGCACGCGCCGCAACACCTCCAGACCGCCGCCGTCGGGCATGTGCACGTCCAGCAGCACCACGTCGGGGGAGCGCTCCAGGATCATCTGCGCGCCGGCGTCGACCTCGTCGGCCTCGCCGACCAGGTCGACCTGGCCGGCGAGCTCGGAACGGATGCCCGAGCGGATGAGTTCGTGGTCGTCGAGCAGGAAGACGCGTGGCTGGCCCACGGCTACTTCGCCGAACGGGCCATGACCAGCGCGACCTCGGTGCCCGAGTCAGTGCCGGTGCGGATGGTGACCGAGCCGCCGTGCTGGGCGACCCGGTCGCGAATCGACACCTTGATGCCTTGGCGGTCCGGGGCCACTGCGTCGGGGTCGAAGCCGCGCCCGGTGTCGCGCACGAAGACCGACAGTGACGACGGCTCGACCTCGGCGTAGACCGACACGTTCGCGGCGCCCGACCACTTGGCGGCATTGACGCAGGCCTCGCGGGTCGCGCCGACCAGCGCCAGGACATCGTCGTTGACGGGGCAGTCGCCCACGGTGACGAGCTCGACGGGGGTGTTGTAGTCGCGTTCGACGTCCGCCTGAATCGTCGCGAGCATGGAGGCGAGTGTTTCGCTCGCGCGGTGCGAGGCGTTGAGGGCATCCGGGTCGAACAGCCACCCGCGTAGCTCGCGTTCCTGGGACCGGGCGAGGCGCACGACGTCGGCCTCACTGCCGGCGTTGCGCTCGATGAGCGTCAGGGTCTGCAGAACCGAGTCGTGCACGTGGGCGATGAGCGCGGTGCGCTCCTCCATCCGCACGCGGGCGCGACGCTCCTTGGTCAGGTCGCGCACGTTCTCGAGCCACCACGGCGCGAGCAGGATGAGGAGACCGCCGGAGAGCACCGCCGCGCCGACGAGCGCTGGCACCACGGCTCCCCACACGCCGCTGACGCGGGACAGAATGATGAGGGCGACGACGACGAGCACAATCCCCGGAATCACCCGCAGCACCAGCGCCCGGGCCCCGCGCGCCTTGGCGCCACCCACGACGGGCGAGGCGTCCAGGATGGCTTCGATATGGGCGCGTTCGTCGCTCGAGGCGCCGCGCCAGACGAACATCAGACCGATGCCACTTACGACGACGGACCACACGAATCCACCCGTGCCCTGCCAAGCCAGTGACCGCGTGGCCAGCAGGATGGCCAACACAATGATCGCTGACCACACGGTGACGAGCATCGCGCGACGCTTCTGGGAGAGCCGGTCGGCGATCGACGCCGTTTCACCGGCGCGCGTGAGGAAGAGCCATACCGCGACGTAGAGCAGGGGACCGGCGCCGTAGAACAAGGTGCCCAGGACGAAAAGCAAACGCACGGTGCGCTCGCGCACGCCCAGGCGCACGGCCATACCGGCGCACACTCCCCCCAGGATGGCGCCGCGGGTGGCGCGATGCAGCGGGGGCTGGGCCACCCCCAGGATCAGCGAAAGCTCCTTGGGTCCGGTGGCGTGACCCCCCGTGGGCGGGTAGCCATCCAGTCGGTCCGGATCGATCACTGCGAACTCCTGAGGTCGGGGGGTGCCTCACAAGTCTGGCACCAGGTGAGTGAGTTGTCACTGGGGGAGAACCCTGACGAGGCCGACGCGTCTCAGGGTTCTTCCCGATGGTTCCTTCGTCGCTCACCTCGTACCGTGGGCCTCATGGATGACAGCACGCCCTCGTTAGACGCCCCCGCAACACCAATGGATTCACCGGAACCTTCGGCCACGCCCGAACCCGGCGCGGCCCCGGCGCCGGGCTCGAATCACGTCCACCGCAGCGCCAAGCACCGAATCCTCGGCGGTGTCGCGGGGGGCCTCGGTGAGCGGTTCGGTCTCGATCCCAATCTGGTGCGCATCGGCTTCGTCTTGCTCACGATCGCGTGGGGATTCGGGATCCTGCTCTACCTCGCGATGTGGGCGCTGATCCCGCGCGACCCCACCCAGCCCTGGACCCGCGACCGCGACGACGTTCCCGAAGAGAAGTCGTCACGTTGGGTCAACGCGGGCCTGTTGGCGGCGCTCGCAGTGGTCGCGGTCATTGCGCTCACCACCTTCACCAATCACCCCTTCGGCCACGGGCCGGCCGTGGGCCGTGATCTGTTCTTCCTGTGGATCATCTTCCTGGCGGTGATGGCCGTCATCGCGCTTCGCTCGCCGTCGCGCGGCCGCTCGCTGCGCCGGGCGTTCTCCGTCTTCGTGCTCGCGGGGCTCTCGATGGTCATCTTGGTCTCCGGGGGAATTCTCGCCTTCCTGGCCAGCACCGGGGTGCCCATGACCGGTGGCAACGGCGCGCGAATCTGGTACCCCACGACGCTCTCGGACGTGCACCACACCTACCGCACCGAGTTCGGGGCGATGACGGTCGACCTGCGCGGGGTGAAGTTCCCGGCGTCCGGCTACCGGGTGACCGCCAGCGTGGCTATCGGCAACCTGACCGTTGAAGTCCCGCCCAACGCAGTGATTGACCTGCACACTCACATTGGAGCCGGCAACCTCTGGACGGGGCGCTTCATGGCGAACGGGTTCGAGACGGCCGGCTTCAACCCCAACCCGCTCTCACTCACCGGCGCGGCTCTGGCGCGCGCCCCGCACCTGACGCTCAACGCCGAAGTCGGCATCGGGCACATCAACCTCTGGCGCGGCTACGGACCAATTCAGTGACCCACTAGTCCAGGAGCGAGCGCTCCTCCTCATCGCTTAACCACTGCTCGGGCCAGGCCCGATCGCCCCACCACTCGACGACGTCGTCGACGCTGTCCTCCAGTGCTCGCAGGAAGAGTCCGTGCTGAACCGCCTTGGCGCTGTCGAGCGCGAGCAGCGTCTCGGATGTCCCACCGGACCAGAGCGGCATCTTCGTGGCCAGACCTGCCGCCAGGATCTTGTCGGCCTCGACGACCTGGACCGTCGTGTCGGGGGGGCCGACACGACGAACGACGCGCTCGACGACGTCGACGAAGTCGGCCGCGGGGTTCGGTCCCGCGACGTGAAAGGCCCCGACGGTGGCGGCGCCGGTGAGACCGACGACGAAGTTGGCCAGGTCGCGCGCGTCGACGTACTGCAGATTGGTCGCACGCGGGCCCGGTGCGGCGACGACTCCACCTCGGCGTGCGCGCTGGACCCAGTAGGGAAAGCGCATCGTCGCGTCGTGCGAGCCGATCACGTAGGTCGGGCGCACCACGGCCACGGCGGCACCGAAGTACTTCGCGGCCGCTCGCTCGCTCGCCGCCTTGAGGGGACCATACGTCTCGCCGGTAATGGGACCGTCAAGGTCGAGCCCGTCCTCGCCGTGGAGCTCGGCGCTCTCCTCGGTGGCGCCGGGGCCCGCCGGGTCACGGTACGCGGAAATGGAGGAGATCTGCAGGTGGTAGCCGCCGCGATCACCCAGGGCCCCGGCCAGGCGGGCCACGTCGCTGGGTCGGTAGGCCGTGGTGTCGATGGTCGCGTCAAAGGAGCGGTCGCTGAGTGCGGACAGGTCGGTGCCGCGGTCGCCGATCAGGTGCTCGACGCTCTCCGGCAGGTCGCTGGGAGTGACGCCGCGGTTGATGACGGTCACGTCGTACCCCTGTCGCGACGCGGACAAGGCAATGGCTCGGCCGACGAACGACGTGCCGCCCACTATCAGTATCTTCACGATGGTTCCTCGCTGACGAAAGTCTCCTCACCCTAAAGTCGCGCGTCGCGGGCTCGTGTCGCGACCCATATTCCCTCGTCAACGCCATGTTTCTATCCCGTCTCGGGAGGGCCACGACCCGCCCTTGACAGGGTGGGTCCCCAAAGAGATACTCGGCTCGTGACCGCGACCAACGTCGACGCGTATCTGTTGGGCCTCGACGAGACCCAGCGGCGAACGCTGTGCGCGTTGCGCGAGATGTTGCATGAGCTACTTCCCGACGCGCAGGAGTGCATCTCCTACGGCATTCCCGGCTACCGGGTCGACGGACACGTCGTCGCGGGTTTCGCGGCGTTTCGCAACCACTTGAGTTACTTCCCACACAGCGGATCGGTCATCCCGCAGATGACGCGCGAACTACGCGGCTACAAGACGACCAAGGGGACCTTGCGTTTCGAGAACGACGCACCTCTGCCGCGTCCGATCGTCGAACGCCTTGTCGCGCTGCGCCTTCGTCAGCTCTACTCGTCGCGCGTCTAACGCCACCGCCATCGCGGCGCCGAGCCCCCGCGTGGCGCGAGGTGTGGTGACAGACCCTAGGTAACCTTTGGCCATGTCCGGCCTCGGCCTGTTCCTGAGCGGGGACCTTGACGCCCTGGTCGAGCGCTACGTCGCCGACCAGACCGAGACGCCGAACCCGCTGGTTCGCCACACGGTGGTCGTACCGAACTCCGCGGTCGGCCAGTGGTTCGAACAGGCGGTCGCGCGGCGCACCGGTCGCGACGGCGGTGCCGACGGCGTCGTGGCCAACGTCGACACCATCTTCCCTCGGGGGTTGATCGGGCGGGTCCTGTACGGCGAACCGCACGTCCTGGACCGCTGGTCCGTCGCCGCGCTCGCCGTCGGGCTCATGGACGATGACCGCGAGTCACCGATTTCGATGTCCGACGCGCTCGCGCGCGGCGCGGTCCTCGAGCGCGTGATTACTCATCGCGCCGACGAGCTCGATGAACTCCTGGCGGGACCCTCCCTCGGTCGAGAACGGCGTCTGCTCGAGCGGCGTAAGGACGCCGGAGAGCTGTGGCCGGCGGCCCAACTCGCGCATTTCGGCATCACCCGACCTGACCTCGTCGGTCCGGAGGTCGCGTTCATCGGTTCGGTGACGTCATTTCCCAGTGGCCTCTTGTGCGACGTCGCGCGCGCACTTTCCGAGCAGCTCCAGGTCGACCTCTACTTGGCGGTGGCGTCGCGCGAGCTGACGGAGCCCATGGCGCCGTTGGAGCCCGAAGACCTCTCGCTGATGCAACGTTGGGGCGGGACCACTCGCGCTCATTTGGAGCAGTGGCGCACCCGCGCCGCGCCGGGCACCGAAACGTGGATCGACGCACCAGCGGTGCGGGGTCGTGATGCGGCACTGCGCGTGCTGGCGGGCCCGAGTGACGGCGTCGCCAGATCGCGCGCCCCGTTCTTGGAGGTCCATCGCGCGGTGGGCGTGGCTCGCCAGGTGGAAGTTGCGCGCGACGCGTTGTTGAGGGCTCTATCCGAGACCGGCCTCGCTCCGCACCAGGTGCGTATCGTCACCCCGGACGCGACGAGGGTTGCGCCGATCCTGTCCCAGTTCTTTCAACGCGACGACGACTTCGACTCGACGGCCCCGCGACTCCAGTTCGAGGTGGCCGATCCTCAGGTGGTGCGCGCGTCCCCGCGCCTTGACGCCTTTCGCGAGCTCCTGGGAACCGTGGGCGGTGACCTCACCGTGTACGACGTCACTGTCCTGTTGGGTCAGCCGTCCTTGTGCGCCGGACTGGGACTGAGTCGGCGCGACGCGCAGCGGTTGCTCGACCTCGCCCGCGAGGGCCGGGTCTCGCTGGGCCTCGACGGGGCATCGCGCGCCCAACTCGAGCTCTTTGAACCCGACGACGACACCGGCACCTGGTCGCGTCTGGTGGACCGTGTCGTATTGGCCAGCGTCTTCGACGTCGAGCGCAACGACGAGGCGAGCGACATCTCCACGCTCGGAGTCGCCGACGACCTGGGCGCCGTGTCACGGTTCCACGCACTGGTGGAGTGGCTGCGCGCCAGCGCGCGTGATGTGTCCCAGCCACTCGAACTCGGAGCGTGGTCAGACGTCTTCATCCGCTGGAGTGTCCTTCTGGCGCGCGACGAACGAGCGCGCGACTTCGGACTCGACCAGCTTCTGGCCAGTCTCGAGTCATTGGCGACCACGTCGCACACGCCGATGACGTTCGCCACTGCGCGCGACTTGGTGGAGGCGTTGGCGCGTCCCGGGGGATCCACCCTCGTCGGACGCGGCGGCGCGACCTTCCTGGACTTCACCGGGTCCTCGGGAATTCCCTTCGAGATCACCTGCGTGATCGGCCTCGACGACGAAGCGCTCCCGGAATCGAGTCGTCGCACGTCGGGAATGGGTGAAGATCGAGTGACGGACCCGGAGCCGCGTCGGGAGTTCCGCGCCGCGCTACTGAACCTGCTGGCCAGCACGCACGAGCGCATCCTCGTCGTGACGAATGACCGCAACGTCGTCGATGGTGCGCCACTTCCCACGACGCTCCCGCTGACAGAACTCTTGGACGTCCTGGCACCGGCGGGTCTGGTGAGCGACCAACGCCATCCGCGACACGGACACTCTCTGGGCCGGACCAACCCCGACGTGGTGGCGACAACATCGCTCGATCCGGTGCACGCGTTGGTGGCCGCGACTCTCGGTGCCCGTGACCCGGCCCGGCCCGAGGCCGATGTGGCTCTGGCCCAGCTGCGCGGCGACGACCGCGAACCGGACTCGACGGTCGCCGCGCGTCGCCTCGCGGACTACTTCGTGCGACCGCAACGCGTCTTCCTGCGCGACGTCCTGGGGGCGGCGGCCGTGCACGCGGGTCCGGGCGAGGAGATCCCCGACGTCCCGTACTTGGACCTCGGCGGGACGCTCGCCGAGTGGTCGGTCAAGGAGAGACTCCTGCGCGACGCGGTCGAGAACGCCGTGGCGCCCGTGGTGCCATCGGGTCCCGATTCGCCACTCGCCGGGGTCGTGACCGGTCTTCGCGCCGCCGTCGCCGCGGAGGTCAACGTGTCCGAGATCGAGCACTTCGCTGAGCACGTTCGCGACTCGCTCGCGACGATTGAGGCGACGAGGGACCCACTCGGTGAGCGACCTTCGGTCATTCAGGGTCAACGCCACAGCATCACTCGCGAGCCGGTGGAGCTCTACCGGAGCGCGGTGGGCCCGCTGTTGGTGCGCTACACGTCGTCGACGCGGTTCTCCTCGCGCGTCGTGGCGCTCGTGATTGACCTGGCCGTCGTCACCGTCGAGACCGGAGCCGCCGTGACCGGCGTGCTGCTACGAGGACGCAACCGCAGCGAGGCGGAACGCTTGGGGGACGCCCGACCGTTCCTCACCGCGTCGTGGACGACCGATGACGCCGTCGGCGCCGCGCAGCGACTCCTCGGCGGACTGCTGCGCATCTACGGGCGCCGCTTCGACGGCGTACCGCTGCACTTCGGCGCTACCTCGATTGCGTTCGGCGCGCGCCACCTGGACGTGGGCTTGGGTCAGGTGGTGGACACGCCCGAGAAGGAGTGGCTCAACCCCGGCTTCGGAGCGGGTCCGGCCCGGGGCGAGTCGCTCGAACCGGAGAATCGGCTTCTGATCCCGCTCGAGTACGCCGAGCTGATGGAGGTCTTTGACGGGGCCGTTGCGGCCGCGTCGATCGATCTCGTCCAGGTGCTGGGCGTCGTGTCCGTTCAGGTGCATCCGGGCACCACGCCCTGGACGACGGTGGTCGCCTCGATGGGCGAACGCGAATGAGCTCCTTTGACGTCTTGGCGAGCCCACTGCGTGACGGCGAAACGGATCTGGTTCCGTCGCCGCTCCTCATCGAAGCCAGCGCGGGCAGCGGAAAGACGTGGACCCTCGCGCACCTCAGCGTGCGCTTCATGGTCGAGGACCAGGTGGCGCCCGAGGAGATCCTGCTCGTGACCTTCACCCGCGACGCCGCGCGTGAGCTGCGCGGTCGCGTTCGCGAGCGCCTCGACGAGGTCATTGCGTTCCTGGAGGGCCGGGCCAGCGACGATGACGACGCCGACTGGCGCGTCGCGTGGGCGCTGCGGTGGGCCGCGGGTGCGACGCGCGATCGCGATCTGCGACGGGCGCGACTCTGCCGCGCGACGTTGGACGGCCTGCAGGCGCGCACCATCCACTCTTTCGCCGCGGCCAACACCGAGGGACCGACGACGGGTGTTGGCGACGACGGGCGGCTGTGGCGCCAAGCCCTCGCTGAGTGCTGGGCCCGGTGGTCGTTGCGTCGACCGGGCGACGTGACGCTCATCACCACCCACGGCCATCGCGACACGCTGGACGCGGTGGCCCACGCGCTCTACGAAGCCGGCGTTCGCACCGGTGGGGGTGGGACCGCAGTCGACATCCTGCCCCGGCTTGACAAGGGCACCGAGGTCGACCCGGTGATGCACGCGGCGCGTTGCCAACGCGAACTCGCGCTGGACGTGGTGCAGCGATTCTGCGCCCTCATGCGTCAGCGCCGACGCACGTCCTTCGCCGACCTCCTCGTGAGCCTGGCGGACCGCCTCGACCGGGCCGACGCCGCGCGGTTCGTGGCCGAACTGCGTGCGACGTTCAAGGTGGTGATGATCGATGAGTTCCAGGACACCGATCCGCTGCAGTGGCTGGTCTTTCGTGACGTCTTTCTCGCCGCCGAACAGTGCCGCCTGGTCCTCGTCGGAGATCCCAAGCAGGCGATCTACCGCTTCCGCTCGGCCACCGTGGAGACGTTCCTCGAGGTGCGAGAGGACTGTCGGGCGCGCGACGTGCCCATGGCGACGCTCACGCACAACTACCGATCGACGCCGTCGCTCGTGGCCGCGGTGAACGAGATCTTCGCCGGTACCGACTTCCACTACGACCTGGACGCGGTGCGCGGTGAGCCACTCATCGCCTACGAGGACGCGCGTTCGCGGAAACCCGAGCGAGCACATGCGGTGACCGCGTTTGGTGAGCGTGACGCTTCGATGCACCTGCGAGTCGCGCCCTATCGCCGCGGAGCGTCCGACCCCACCTTCACCGAGCTCGCGGCGTACATCGAGCGCGCCCGCGCGACCGGGGTGGCCTTGAGTGAGATCGCGGTGCTGTGCACGAGCAACGAGGGCTGTCGTCGGGTCCATCGGTTCCTGGCGCGCCAGCGGATCCCCTCGACGACGACGAGCGACGTGTCGATCTTCGACTGCGCCGCCGCGCGCCAACTGCGTCATCTTCTGGCCGCGCTGACGTCGCCGGAGGACGCGACCCTCACCGAAGCACTGCGCGCGACGTGGTTTCGCGGCCCCCGAGCCGAGGACCCAACTGACCACGGCGTCGGACGGCTGGTCACGCGACTTGCGGGGGCCTTTTCGACGCAGGGCGTGGCGGCGCTGGCCCGCTACGTGCGCAGCGCCGAGGTGCAGACGGTCGTGGCGGGGCTGCGCGACGGCGAGCGCCATCTGACCGACCTCGCGCACCTGAGTGAGCTGATGACGCGCGAGTGTCACGAGATCACGATGCCCGCGCTGGTGCTGGGCTGGCTCGACGCCGCCACCAGCGCCCTGGACGCCGACGAGAACACCGTCACGCGCCGCCTCGAGACCGAGAGCGACGCGGTTCGCGTGCTGACCGTCCACAAGGCCAAGGGACTCGAGTTCGACGTGGTGCTGCTGCCCGACCTGGTCCAGCGGTTCCACTCCGTTTCGGTGTCGGGTCATCGGGCCCTGCGCCGGTGGGTGAGCGACGGACGCACCGTGGTCGACGCCGGATCGGGCATTGCCTGGGGGACACCCGACGAGGCCCTCGAGCGTGCCCGACGCACCGAAGCCGCCGACGCCGGCGAACAGCGCCGTCTCCTCTACGTGGCCCTGACTCGCGCGCGCGTCGCCAGCGTGGCGTGGATGCGACTGGGCTACGCGACGCCGCTGTCGGGCGAGTTCGCGCGACTGCTGCTCGATCGCGGGGTGTCCGCGGGAGGGTCCAGTGTCGTGCGCAATCGGTCCCTGGCCGAGACGCTCGAGATGTTCGTGGGCTCCGGCTGGACCGCCCAGAGCGACGCGGTGCTGCGCGAGGCCAAGAAGGACCCGGTTTCGGCGGTGCGCGGCCACTTCGCGACCAGCCCTCACGTCGAAGTCATGGCGATCGGCGACGCGGTGCCCGAGTGGGTGGCGGAGGCCGACGAGCTCGCGCGCCCTGACGCCATCGAAGTCCCCGTGGTCGAGCGCGCCCCCCAGTTCGCGGTGCAGCGACGCCGGTGGTCCTACAGCGACGTCGCGCGCGACCTCAAGGAGAGCGGCGCGGGCGTCGACGCCGAGTTCGACGAGGCGGCCGGCGCCGACGAGGCCGACGTCACCGAGGACGAACTCGCGCTGAGCGACGACGCGGTGCGCCTCGACGTCGCTGGCGTCTTCGGATCGCTGTCGGGCACCCGCCTCGGCGTCGTCGTCCACCGGATTCTCGAACGTTTCGTCCAAACGCGAGCCCCCATCGAGCAGCTCCTGGACGAGGCGCTGGCCGAGAACGGCCTGTCTGTGCGCGAGGTCGAGACAGCCCGTTCGACGATGCTGCGCTCGCTCGACCAGGTCGTGGACCGCCCGCTCAACGCGACGCTGCAGGGACACTCTCTACGCTCGGTGGACGTGTCGGACGTCGCGACCGAGATGCGATTCCTGCTGGCGTTGGGTGAGACCGCCTCGCCGACGCGACTGTCGAACGCGCTAGGTGCGGTCCTCGGGCACGACGTGTCGGGACCCGATGGACGCGGCCTCTTCGCGACGTACCTGGACTCGCCGATCACTTTCGAGGACCGCCTGACCGAGGGGTACTTGGTGGGCAGTCTCGACCTCACCGTGCGCGGGCGGGATGGTCGCTACCGGATCGTGGACTACAAGACCGACCAGCTCGCCGGAGCGACACGACCGTACGCGCCCGAGAACATGCTCGCGCACATGACCGAGCACCACTACGCGCTCCAGGCGCTCTTCTACGCGGTCGCGTTGCACCGATTCCTGCGTTCACGCCTCGTTGACTATGACCCGCGGCGCCACCTGGCGGGGGTGGACTACTACTTCGTGCGCGTGGTGGGCGACGCCACCGCCGAGGCCGACGACGGACTCTTCAGCTGGCCCATCTCGCCCGCGGCGGTCGTCGCGGCCTCCGACGCACTGGCGGCTCGGTCGTGAGCGCGCCCATCGCGACGACGTCTGACGACCTGGTGGCCGAGGTGGTGGTTCGCCGTTTCGCGTCCGCCTCTCCCGATCCCCTGGTCCGTGCCGTGGTCAGCGGATTGGCACGCGCGGTGCGTGAGGACCACGTGGCGCTGGACCTAGAGAGTCCCGCAACTCTGGCGGCGCTGGGCGCGGCCAACTGGGCGGCGCGCGACGTGCTGGGGATGCTCGAGCGTGAACCGGGGTTATGTGAGTTCCTTGGCGCGCGCGTCGAGCCCCCGCGCGTGGGCGCCCCACTGGTGGTCGTCGACCGGCGATTTCTGTACCTTCGACGATTGGCCGTGGCGGAGTTTCGCGTGGGCGCCGCCCTCGCCGAGGCGCGCGCGACCTCACTGGACCTGCCGGGGGGACTGGACCGCGCCGCGTTCGACGAGGCGGCCGGGTCCGTCGCGCGCGAACTGGCCGCGGCCGGCACACCGAGCCCCGAGTTGGCCGACGTCGCGTGGCGCTGTCTGACCCGTCGTGTCTCCTTCGTCGTCGGTGGCCCGGGGACCGGCAAGACGTGGCTGGTCGCTCAGGTGCTGCGAGTGTTGGACCGCGCCCTCGCCTCGCGCGACGCGGCACCACTCACCTTCGCCGTGGCGGCACCGACGGGAAAGGCCGCGCGACGCGTCGCCGAGACGATCGACGGTGCCCTCGCGGGTGCCGACTTTGCCCGCCTCGGGCGCGACCGCGAACGCGAGGGCTCGCTGCACCGCCTCTTGGACCTGCATCCCACGAGGTCCGATCCGGTGGGCGCCCTGCCCCACGACGTCGTGGTCGTCGACGAGGTGTCGATGGCCGACCTCACCATCCTCGATCAGCTGTTGCGCGCGACGCACGGCGACGAGGTATTGGCGCCCCGGCTGATCTTGGTGGGGGACCCACACCAACTGGCGTCGGTCAACGTCGGCGCGGTGCTGGCCGACGCGGTGAGCCCCGAGGCCGGCGACGAGGCGCTGGTCTCGTCGCTGACCATCGTGCATCGCACCGGGCATCGACCCCTGCTCGATCTCGCCGCGGCCGTGAACGCCGGCGACGTTGACGAGGTCGCGCGACTCCTGGTCGAGGGGGGGGTGATCGCACACCACCGAGACGTCGAACATCCGGCCACCGTGCGCCGCGTCATCGAACACGCCGGCGAAGTCGGTGAGCTCGCCGCGCAGGGCGACGGGTCGGGAGCGCTGCGAGCGCTGCGTCGTCGCAGCGTGCTGGCCGCGACGCTGGAGGGCCGGGGCTCGGTGGCCTGGTGGAACGCGCGGGTGGGCGCGCACCATCGGCGGCGGTTTCCCGTCGTGGCGGGCGAGCGGTTCTCGCTCGGCGAACCCGTGCTGGTGATGCGTAATCAGCGCGCCCTCAATCTGAGCAACGGTGACCTGGGCGTGGTGGTCGAGCATGACGGGCGGCGCGCTATCCACTTCGATGAGGAGCGCGTGATGCCCGTGGGCGGCGTCGGTTACCTCGAGACGGCGTGGGCCATGACGATCCACAAGTCCCAGGGCAGTGAGTTCGACGAGGTCGTCGTCGCGCTGGCCAACGTGGAGTCACCGCTGCTCTCTCGCGAACTGCTCTACACCGCGATCACGCGAGCGAGCCAGGCCGTGACCGTGCTGGCCACGCCCGAGGCGATTCGTCGGGCGGTGGCCACCTCAGTGAGTCGCGTTTCGGGCCTCACGTACCGTCTGGCCCACTGGTCGCCCGAACGCTGACGCCGGGCCCGACCCAGCTCGCGAGAGGTCACGGGCCGGCGTCAACGTAATAATTCGATAATTTCTGACGACGTCCGACCCGACGGCGCGCGCGAGGTCGTTTCCCGGCGCGCGAAAGTCGGGGTCAGGGGCGCTATCGGTGGAGCGCACGCGAGGTCGCGGGCGTCGCCGACGGGTGTGTGACAATTTCGCCCCTGCCGAGAGTATCGAGCCACCCTTTCGTAAAATCGTGCGAAGTCGACCGCGCCGAGAGGCGCGGTCGGTCGGTCTCCCCAGCAGTCCGTGATCCAGCCGACGTCCGAAAGGTACGCGTTGGTGCAACTCACGGGGCGACGACGTCGCCCCTCTTCGAGGCGCTGGTGAGGCCCTGTCGGGGGTAGGAGTTGCGTCAATGAAGTTGCAACGTGGTCGGGCGAAGCGAGCCGTGCTCGCGCTGGGCGTCGCCGCAGCGGCGTTCGGTCTCGCGGGCGTCGGCGCCGCGGCGCCGGCCGGTGCCGACACCCCGATCTTCTACCTCGCACTCGGCGCCTCCGACTCTCTGGGCGTGCAGCCCTCAACGATTACCGCCTCACCCCAGCCCACCGATCACGGCTACGCCAACGACCTGGTGGCCGACGAGGCGCAGCACGGTGTGACCCTGGCGCTGACCCAGTACGGCTGCCCCGGCGAGACCACGAGCACGATGATCTACGGGAGCGACCGCTGCTACCTGAACGGTGACACCCAGCTCACGGAAGCCGTGAACTTCCTGCGCGGCCATACCGCGGACCACGGGCTGGTCACGATCGACATCGGGTTCAACGACATTCACCCCTGCCTGCGCCTCGGAGTGAGCTCCGCGACGTGCGTCGCACGCCGATTGGTCACCCTGCAGGCCCAGCTCACCTTCATCCTGACGGCGCTCAAGTCCGCGGCCGGGCCGTACGTGACCTTCGTGGGCCTCAACCACTTCAATCCGCTGCTGGCCGCCTCGGTCGGCGGCATGCGCGACGCGGTGTCTCGCGCGATGTGCGTTCGTGGCATGAACCGCATGAACGACACCCTGTCGGATGTCTACTCACGCTTTTCGATGCCCGTGGCCCTGACGACCAAGGCGTTTCTTCAGGGTGACTCGACCGTCGTCATGGTTCCCGGATTCGGTGCCTTGACCGCTGGGGTCGCGATGGTCTGCGAGCTCACCTACATGTGTCTACCGGCACCGTTAGGACCGAACATCCATCCGAACGACGCCGGCTACCAGGCGATTGCCGACTCGATCGTGCAAGCCCTGCCCCCGGGGTGGAACACGGCGTAGCCCGTGACGGTCCGCGCGACGGGCCGTGACGCGTGGTACGACGACTACGTTGTCGAAGATGACGGGAGCCCAGGCGAGCGCGCCGAGCGAGGACGACGCGGCGTCAACGGCGCACCTCGTGCTGCTGCGTCACGGCGAGACCACGTGGAACAGCCGGCGCATCGTCCAGGGCCAGAGCCCCGGGTCTGTGCTCACCGACCTCGGCCGGTCCCAGGTGCGAAGCACGATCGCCGAGCTGGCGGGTCAGGTCGACGCCGTCGTCTCCTCGGACCTGGAGCGGGCGATCGAGTCCGCCCACATCGTCGCCACCGCGCTGGGGCTCGCGGTGCGCGTCGACCCCGGGCTGCGCGAGCGCTCCTTCGGGGTCCTGGAAGGTCAGCCGCTCGCGGTGCTGGTTCCCTCGGTCGAGGGGATCGTCGACGCCGTCGTCGTGGACGAGAACGCCCGCCCGGCCGAGGGTGAGTCGCTGCGCGACCTCTACGAGCGCTCGGTGCGCGCCGCACGCCGAGTGGGCCAGCACCGGCCCGGTCAGCGCACGCTGGTGGTGGCCCATGGTGGACCGATCCGGATGATCCGTGCCTACGCCGAAGGCCGACCGGTCACCGGGTGTCCCTGGGACCAGGTGGCGAACGCGAGTCTGTGGCCGGTCGTGGTCTCGCTGCGTCCCGAGCTCGACCTCGACTAGTCCGGCACCGTGAGGTCCAGCGGTCCGTCGTCGAGCGTCTCGGTGGTCGCCGACGTGGCGAACCGACCGCGGCGCGGCACGAGGCTGCGCCACGTTTCCTGACCGCGCCCGGTGAGGGCGCGCGCCACGGGCGTGCGCGCGGCCAGCGCCGTGAAGAGAAATCCCATCATGTAAGCCAGGGCCACCGCGGTGAAGGTGACGTACGGCCACGGGACGTGCGGGTGCGTGACCGCGATGAGGCGCCCGAGCAGCGGGATCCAGATCAGCTGGGACAGGTAGATGCCGTAGGAGTTGTCGGACCCGGACTTGACGACGGCTCGGGTGCGCAGGCTGCGGCGCGGGCTCACCAGGAAGACCCCGAAGAGGTACACGCACAGGATCGCGCCCACGTTGTAGGGGATGACCGTGACGCCGAACGGGTTGACGCCGGGAACGAGCACGCGATGGAGAAAGCCCGTGCCGTGCCAGTAGTTGAGCGCCACCGCGCCCGCCCCCGACACGAGCGTGACGCTGAGGATGAGGTACCCGTGCGAGCAGATCCAGTCGTGGACGTCGTTGAGATGCATGGCGACGACGATTCCCGCGACGAGGTAGAGGGCGTAGGAGGTGATGAGGCGCGTCTCCCAGAACGCCTGAGACGAGGCGTTCACGAGGTGCAGGTGGACGGCGGGCGAGAAGATGTCGGGCCAGAACATGCTGTTGATGATCTGCCAGGCGAGGGCCGCGACGATGAGGGTCCCGTGTCGGTTCTTCAAGCGTCGAACTCCGCGCAGCACCCACGGAAAGACCACGTAGAACTCGAGCAGGACCAGCAGGTAGTAGAGGTGGTAGTACCCGGTGAGCGTGAAGTGCACCAGCTGGTGCACGCCGGCCGCACTCAAGATGTTCTCGCCGCTGAAGTGGTAGTAGGGGAACTGTGATTCAGTGAGCAAAGAGACCCACACGAAGTAGATGAGCGTCCACGTGAGGTACGGCAGTCCCACCGCGAGGAGGCGGCGTCGCCAGTAGTGGCGCAGGTTGACGGTGTCGATGCCCTGGAAGCTGTAGGCCAGCATGCACGATGAGACGAAGAGGAACGCCTCGCGAGAGAAGTGCGTGAAGATCAGTAGATTCACGCGAGCCAGTCCCGCGGTCACCGGGGCGAGGAAGATGATCGAGTGCGTCGAAATGACCGCGGCCTGTTTGATGGGACGCATCGCGTCGATGTGATCGAGGCGTTGGCGGGTTCCCGACGACGGCGCGGGGTTATCGCTCATCGGCGCTTGACTGCGGCCACGAGGTGTGCGAGTGACCTCACCCCACGCTCTCGCTCAGGAGGATCGGTACCTGCTCGCCGCCCAGAGCGCCCTTTTGGATCTTCCCCGTGGCGTGTACCGGCAGGCGTTCGATGACCCTGAGCGTCTTGGGCCGGCGCGATCGAGAAAATGTGACCACCAGTGCCTCGCGCAGCTCCTTCACCGTGGGCAGTATCGACTCAATCGCCGTGGAGGCGTCCACGCCGCTCAACTGCACGTAGGCGATGGGCACCTGCCCGAAGACCTCGTCGGCCTCGCCCACGACTGCGGCCACCTCGACGTCGGGATTGGCCAGGAGCACCTCTTCGATCTCGCGCGGGAAGATCTTCTCGCCGCCGCGATTGATCACGTCGTCGCTTCGGCCGACCAGGAAGAGGTAGCCGTCCTCATCGAGGTAGCCCAAGTCGTTGGTGCGCAGCCACCCGTCGGTCGTGAATCGGTCCTCGTACCCGGGGGCGTCGTACTCACTGATGACCGTCGGTCCGGTGATCTCCACCTGTCCGACCCCGTGGGCCGGGGACTGGGCGCCGGTGTCGCTCACGACCCGCAGGTGCACACCCACGGGTCGACCCACCGATCCGACGCGAGGACCGTCGAGGGGATTGGCGCATATCTGGCTCGCCGCCTCGGTCATACCGTAGGTCTCGATGATCGCTAGCCCCGTCTGGGTCTGGAAGGATGTCGCGAGCGCCGTCGGCAGCGGGGCCGACGCCGAACGCACGAAGCGAACGCTGTGAGCGACGCGCTCACCGTCTCCCAGCGGCGTGAGTCGGGCGATGATCGCGGGCACCGCATTGATCCACGTCACCTCGTGGCCGTCGACCACGTCCCAGAAGTTGGTCCGGTGAAAGCGGTCATCCAGGACGAGTGACGCGCCGGCGCTGAGCGTGGCCAGGAGCCCGACGACCTCGGCGTTGATGTGAAAGAGCGGGAGAGGGTTGAAACCTCGATCGGCGGGGGTGAGCCCGTGGTGCGCGGAGACCAGTGCGGCGGTAGCGAGCAGCTGGTCGGTAGGCAGACGCACGATCTTGGGAGTACCGGTGGTCCCCGATGACGCCATGACCACACCGCCAGAGCCTTCGTTGCCGGACCGGCCGCTCGCGGCGTCCAGTGGCCTCAAGGTCACCTGTCCGAGACTGTCGGCGTCGGCCAGGTACATCGACATGGCGACTCGGCGCGCGTGGGTAGCGAATCGTTCGGGGCTCGCGGACTCCGTCGTGGGATCCATCGGCGCCATCCACAGGTTCGACGTCATACCTCCGAGGAAGGCCGTCGCGAACGCGAGAGGATCGCGCACCCCCAAGCCCACCCGGTCACCGGCCTCGACGCCCGCGTCGCGGAACCGAGTGCGCCAGTGCTCGCACTCCTCGGCCAGTTCCGCGTACGAGATGGTCCGCTCGTCGTGCGCGGCGAGAAGGTACGTCGCGTCGCCCCGGTCGAGTGCCCGACGAGAGATCAACTCAGCGAGCGTTGACGTCGGCGTCGTTGGGTCGTCGAGGCTCACGCGCGCGCCTAATACATCATTCGAGAGTCCGCGTAGTGCTTGAACTCAAGAAGGTTCGATGATGGATCACAGATGACGAACGTGCGGTGGACCTCCACGCGTCCCTCGAAACGCAAAGAGACGTCCGCGTAGAAGGCGACGTCGCGTTGACGGCACAGCTCGTACACGGCGTCGAAGTCGACCGACTCGCGAAACGTGACCCCGAAGTGCCGGGGGTACATGGGGACCTCCGACACCGGCACGCGCTCGGCCGGAGCCGGCGAGAGATGGCAGACCAGCTGATCGCCGAAGAAGTCGAAGGTCACGCGGTCCTCGTAGCGGCGCGCCAACTTGCACCCCAACTGGGTGACGTAGAAGGAAACCGTCTCGTCGAGGTCGTACGCGGGGATGGCCAAGTGAAAGACGTCCCGGCTCTCTCTCACTCGTCCTCCAGTAGTTGGGGCACGCTCGTCGACTCGAATCTCGACAAGGTCTCGCTGCGCAGTCCCTGACGGATGGTCTCGAGCCCGATGACGTCGGCTGCCGCGATGTTGCCGAGATTGACGTTGGGACCGACGCGGCCGACGAAGTAGTTCTGCAGGTAGGTCGAGGGAGCCTCGATGATCAGCCGATTGATGTCGACGCCCGACGTGAGGATCTCTTCGACGAGCCCGTAACGGAGCTCCCCGTTGGAGCGACAGAGCCCACCCGTGCCCGACTCACGAGTCTCCAAGGTCACGAGGAACGCACCTGCGCCCAGGTCGGCGTTGAGGTACTCGATCCAAGTCACCGGCGCCATCATCTCCGAGCGCACCTGATCCTTCAGACCGACTTCGGAGATGACGCGAAAGTCCCGTGACAACTCCGCCACGTAGCGGACCTTCTCGGGCTCTTCGAGGTCGATCGTGCCGTTGGAGACCTCCACGTACTCACAGCCCATCGTGTGGCAGAAGGCCCGGAACCGGTCGAAGCGGCCCTGGAGCAATGACTTCTCGAACAGCGATCCGCCGAAGTAGTACCGGACATTCGCGTCATTGAGAACCTTGATCTTGTCGGTGATGTCTTTGGTGACCAGCGACGTACCCCAGCCGAATTTGATGAAGTCGACGAACTCGCCGTGCGACTCGATCAGGTCGCCGAAGTAGCGGGTGGGTAGTCCGGTGTCGATGACGACCGTGATCCCCGTTTCTCGGGGCTTGGTCTCGCGCGTCGGCAGAGCGAGCAGGGGATTGGAATCGTCATCCGGCATAGATAAGTCTCGTCTCTTCCGCTCGACCCCGGGGCGGTCCGCTCGACTCGCGCGACCGTCTCAGGTCGCTCTTCTCCACGCAAACATCCTAGGAAGTGCCTGGTGACGGTTGCCAAAGAGCGCCCAAGAACTTCACGTGATTGTCATGGCGTCAGCGAAACCCCGTTCATACCTTCGGATTGGAGAGGTTCAAACGCACCATCTCAATAGAATGGACACTGACCGAAACCACTGCCCGTTGGCTTGCACGTCATTGAACCGGTGCCACCGTCCGGCCAAGAGTTCCGAGAGACTGCCGTGAACGGGCTTGGTGCGGCTCCGTCGCCACACCGCGGCGGCAGATCGGAAAGGTGAAGAGATGCGGCGATCGCGTAGTTACCGTGGCCTGCTCGTGGTTGCGTTGTGCGTCGCACTCGCGGTCGGCACCGGGGTCGTCGTGGTCAACTCTCACCGCGCGACCGGCGACCAATCGACCTCTTTCTTCTACCTGGCTATCGGGGCATCGGCCTCGTTGGGTGTGCAACCCACTGGCGTCGTGAAGCACAACGGCGCCTTCACCACCGAGGGGTACACGGACGACGTCGTACGTCTCGAGGCCACCCGCGGCACGAGAGTGACCCTCGACAAAATCGGTTGCATGGGCGAGACCGCCGAGTCAATGGTGGGCGCGGGCGACCACTGCTACAAGCTTCCGGTCACTCAGCTCTCGATGGCCACCGACTTCTTGAGGGCCCATCGCGCCGACCGGGGGTTGGTCAGCATCGATATTGGCTTCAACGACGTGCGCCCGTGTCTGTGGGTCGTGCCGCTGGCCACCCAGTGCGCCAACCAGGGCATCGCCGCGGTTCGCCAGGACATGCCGACCATCGTGCGCGAGCTCAAGAGTGCTGCCGGCCCCCACGTTCACTTCGTGGGTCTCACCTACGCCGACCCGTTCCTCTATCGGTACATAAAGGCCGGACCGGGTCCCGCCCGAGCCCAGCAGAGCCTCACGATCATGACCGAGATGAATCAAGCGCTGAGCACGGCGTACCGGGCGGCGGGCGTCTCGGTCGCGGATGTGGCCACCCGCTTCAAGTCCACTGACACCTCAATGACAACGATGGCCAAGTATGGGACGGTGCCGACCAACGTCGCCCTCGTCTGCCAGTTGACCTGGATGTGCGCTGCGCGACCCTTCGGACCGGATGACCATCCCAACAAGACTGGATACTTGGTCATCGCCCAGGCGATCGTCGCCGCGCTGCCGAGCCAGTTCTAGCGAGCACGTCGAGTTGAACGACGGACGGTTGCCCTAGCTGTGCGCCTCGATCAGAGCCACTACCTCGTCGCGCCGGTAACCCTGGCGCCGCGCGTACTCCAACAGTTCGTCGATGCGTTCTAACACCGCGCCGCGTTGGGGCGACCCGACCACGCGCACTCCGCGTCCCCGGGTGAAGTCCAGCAATCCTTCCTCGCGCAGAATGTGTAGCGCGCGTATCACGGTGTTCTTGTTCACGCCCAGTACGGTCGCGAGGTCGACCGCGGGTGGGAGTCGCTCTCCTTGGGCGGCCTCTCCTTCGGCGATTGCCCGGCGAATTTCGGCCGCCACTTGGTCATGGAGGGAAACCGACTCTTCCTTGTTGACTTTCGGGAATCTCATGGTACTATGAATACTAGTACCATTGACCGACCGCAGGGCAGGGAGATGACATGACAATGGCCCCACCGCGAGAGTTCGATCTCGGGATCGCGACCGATCCGCTGGAAATGCTGATCAAAGAGGCTCGACGACGCACGATTCGGCGCCGGCTGGCCTACGGCGTCGGGCTGGTGACCACGGTGGCCGCGCTATTGGTCGCGGCGGCGGTCGGGGGGTACGGAAATCCAATTCGCGATGGCGCCGGTGGCGGCGGTGTCGCGCGCGGGTCAGCGCTCGCAGTGGCGCCGTGCGCCGCGTCGGCCGTCAAGGTCTCGCTGGAGGGTGCGAACGGCGGAATGGGCACGTTCACTCAACTCTTTTGGGTTCGCAACGTCAGCAACTACGCGTGCTCCATGACGGGCTTTCCCACGGTGTCGTTCATCTCGACGACCGGTAAGACGATTTCCCAAGTGGTCACCCACGCCCGGAGTCAAGGGGGCGTCCTGGGCCTCAGTCGCACCGGTTCGCTGCCTCGAGTGAACCTCGCCGCCAACGGCGGTGTCGCCTCGTTCTGGATTGCCGACCACGACGTGCCGATGGGAGCCCGACCGGCCGCGTGCGTGTCCATTGCGCGCGTGGGCGTCGCGTGGCCAAGCGCGGCGAGTCCCAGCGTCGTCACGCTCGGGCGGTTCCACCAGATCATGTCGTGCGGCCACGTCACGGTGTTTCCCGTGCTGTCGGGACGGTACGGCGCCCAGCCGCACAGGTCGCTGGAGTTCTACTTCGGCACACCGGGAACAAAAAATCCGAACTACGGGTCCTACCCCGCCGCCAAGAGCGCGTAGTCGCGGGTCAGCGGTCCCCAGCGAATCGTTGAGGACCCGTCGGACCAGGATGTGAGCGTCATCGAGTTCCGGGCATCCACCGTCCAATGCGCTGGCGGGGCGTGTCCATCCGGCGCACCTAGCGTGGCCCTAGCCACAAGCCCGTCAGGTGTCCTGTAACGCTCGGCAATCCTGGCGAGACTGAATGGCGGGAGAGCGCATGAGCGAACACGCCGAGTCGAACATTGGGAAGGTTCGGGTCGGACGCCGGGCCTTCATCGGCCTGGCGGCGCTCGGAGCGGCCGGGATCGCCTTCGGCGCTGACGCGCAAAGATTGTTTGCGAACAAGCTGGGCTCCATCGGCAGCCTGCTACCCGGGGGCGACCACTTCCGGATCTACACCATCACTGGGACCCTCCCGTACATCAGCCGACGTGGCTACCGCCTGAAGGTCAGCGGTCTGGTCGACCATCCCGCCACGTTCTCCCTGGCGCAACTCGAGGCGATGCCGTCGTACTCCATGGTCAAGGACTTCCAGTGCGTGACCGGCTGGCGCGTGCCCGGTGTGCACTGGAAGGGTGTGCAGCTGTCGCACCTGCTGTCCAACGCCGGGGTGCAGCCGAGCGCGGGAGCCGTCAGCTTCGACTCCTACGACGGACTGGACACGGAGAGTCTGACGATCCCGCAGGCGCACCTGGCGGATGTGATCGTGGCCTACGAGATGCTCGGAGGTCCGGTCACGCGCGAGCACGGAGGTCCGGTTCGCCTGGTCGTTCCCCAGATGTACGGGTACAAGTCGCTCAAGTGGCTGTCAGGCATTCGCCTGGTCGAGAACGTCGAACCGGGCTACTGGGAGCTCAACGGGTACCCGGTCAACGGGTGGCTCGACGGGTCGACGGGCGCCACCAACCCCAACCCGAACCTGACGTGACCAGCGACACCGCCATACGAACACCATCGGTGCGAGTGCTCCTGCGCTTCGACGGCGTCCAACGCACCGCGCACTGGGTCAACGCCGGACTGTTCCTGACGTTGATGTTCACGGCCATCCCCCTCTACTACGGCTCCTTCTTTGGTGTGGTCTTTCCGCGCCACGACATCCAGATGATTCACCTGTGGTGCGGATTGGCGCTGCCCGTACCGATACTGGTGTCACTGGCCGGGCCCTGGGGCCGTCGCATGCGGGCCGACGTACGCCGCGTCAGCTACTGGACCAGGAACGAGATCGAATGGCTGCGCACCCTGGGGCGTACGCCGATCAAGGCCGACAAGTTCAACCCCGGACAGAAGGCCAACGCCATCTTCACGGCGGCGGCCATCGCGGTGCTCTTCGTCTCGGGCTACATCCTGCAGTGGTTTAGATTCTTTCCGGTCTCGTGGCGCGCTGGGGCCACGTTCTCGCACGACATCTTCGCGCTCGCCGTTTTCATCGCCGTGGCCGGACACGTCGTCCTGGCGGTGACGCACCCCCAGTCCTTGAAGTCCATGTTCACGGGAAAGATCAGTGAGAGGTGGGCCGCGCGGCGCGCGTCGACGTGGCTCGCCGAGGATCCGGAGACCACCGACCACTGAGGGCCCGACCGCGCGTCACTTAGGTTGAGCGGCGGGCGGTCAGAGTCAGCTGATCGACGGCGCGGTCTCCACCCGAAGATCGGTGGCGCCGCGCAGGAAGAAGCGCGGGCTGTAGGTCGGGACGAATCCGTTCTGGAGTCGCAAATTAGGATGCTCACGCGCCAGCGTGGTCAGCGCGACGCGCAGTTCCATTCGCGCGAGCGGGGCACCGATGCAGTAGTGGATCCCGCGCGCGAAGGCCAGATGCAGGCGGCTGGCCCGCAACACGTCGAACTCCTCGGGTTCGTCGTAGCGCGCGTCGTCCAGGTTGGCTGACCAGTAGCACAGGTAGAGGCGACTTCCCGCCGGGACCGCGACTCCAGAGATCTCGCAGTCCTCGGTGACGTTGCGCAACATCCCGAACACCGGTCCGTCGCGACGCAACATCTCTTCGATGACCGACTCGACGCAACCGGGGTCGTCGACCAAGGCTTGCCACCACTGGCGGTCCGATAGGAGTTGGTAGAGCCCCATGGCCAGTGACTGCGCGATGGTCTCGTGTCCGGCGAGGAAGAGTCCCGGCACCAGACTCAGCATCTCGCGACGCGTCAGGTTCTCGGTGTGTTCGCGTGCGACGATCTCGCCCAGCAGGTCATTTCGGGGACGCACGCGCCGTTCGTCGAAGAGTTCCTCGATCCGGTCGTGCAGATCAATGAGCCGCTGGGCCGCCGCGAGCTGCTCGGTGACGTCGGCGCCCAGCACGTAGGCCAGCGTGAGATATCCCCAATCATCGACTCCCTGGCGGAACAGAGGCAACTCCTCGTCGGGAATCCCGATGAGTCGGGTGATGGTCACCAGGGGCAGCGGATAACACAGCTCGTCAACCAGATCCGACGTCCCGTGCCGTCGCAGCGGCTCGAGCAGTCCCCACGTGAGGTCGCTGACCTCGAGCTCGAGCTCGGCGATCCGCTTGGTCGAGAACGCGTGACTCAGCACGCGACGAAGTCGCGTGTGCGTGTCGCCGTCGAGTCCCGAGAGCGTCCCCTCCATCGGTATCCGACCAGAGACGAGGGCTTTGACTTCGGGGCTCAGCAGCTCATCAATCGACAAGATGTCTTTGTTCGTGAATCGACGTGGATCACGCAGTATCGCTTCGACGTCTGAGAACCGAGTTACCACCCAGGCGTTCACCGCCGGGGCGAAAAAAACCGGCTCGTCGCGGCGGGCGGCGGCGAGCACCGGTCCCGGGTCTTGGGCGAACGCGGAGTCGAGCGGATTGAAAGCCTCCGCGACTTCTCGGCGCGTCATCTCGTTGGACACACCCTCTCCTCTACGGCGCCCGATGGCGCCCCCGGGGTGGGCGCCACCAAGGAAGGTTATGGTGGATTCACGATCAAAGGATGGTGCCAGGTGATTCGTCACTGTGCCTTCTCCACCGCGACACCGACGGCGTGATGGAGCCTCACGTGGTCCTATTACGGAGGCGGGAACGTTGATGCTCGACCCCATTGGGCCATCGGATTGGGTAGCACCGACGGACGAGGAGTTGACGGCGCTCGCGTTGGCGGCCAATCCACACGCACCCCTCGACCCGAACGCTGTGCCGTGGCGTGGTCGACACGACCCGGCTGTGGACGTGCTGCCCGCCTGGTACATGCCGGCGCCCACCGCGAGGGGACGCCGACGCGGGACCACGTTCGTCATCGTGGCCGTCTGTTCGGGCATGCTCATCATCAGCGCCTGTGGCTTGTGCGTGACGTCGGGTTTTCTCTCGCTGGCGTGACGCGGTGCGCGCGACACCGCGCCGAACTGGCGTCGCCGTTACGATCTCGGCACGCGGCAACATTGCCGGTGTCGTGCAGCGTTAGTGAGAGGTGAGTGACCGAAGATGCGTTACGGCCTCTTCCTACCTCCGTTTGACGAATTGGCCGATCCACATCGACTGATGGACGTGGCGGCGTCAGCTGAAGCGGCTGGTTGGGACGGCATGTTCCTATGGGATCACCTGGACTACGTGCCCCCCGTGCGACAGATCCTCGATCCGTACACGTGCCTGGCGGCCATCGCCACGGTCACGTCCACGATGCAGATCGGACCCATGATTACCCCGCTCACCCGTCGGCGTCTCGCGGTCCTGGCGCGCCAAGCTGCGACCCTTGACATACTGAGCCGCGGTCGGCTGGTGCTCGGCCTGGGTCTCGGTGACGACGCCGACATCGGCGAACGGTCCAGCTTCACCGAGTTCGCAGACGATCGGGCCCGAGGTCGGGCCCTCAGTGAGGGCCTGGAGACGTTGACCGGCTTGCTGTCTGGGCGCGAAGTCACCCACTCGGGCGAGTTCTACCGGGTGGATGGTGTTACCTTCGAGCCGGTGTCCCGGCGCCTGGGCGGCGTACCAATCTGGCTGGCGGCGCGTTGGCCCCATCCGGCGCCCTTGCGCCGAGCCGCGAAGTACCAGGGGGTCGTCGTCATTCAGTTGAGCGAACCCGACGACGTCGCGAAGTTGCGCGACCAGTTGCTGGCCGAGGGAGCCGATCTTGATTCGTATGAGATAGCGCTCTGGGCGGGCGATCTCGGATCCACGGACGCCGAGCGTTGGGACCGCGCGGGCGTCACGTGGGTGCTGCGTTCAGCGGGGCCCTTCGACATCCGCTTCGACGAGGTTGCACGCCTGGTCTCGGAGGGACCGCGCCGCTGAGGTCGTAGCGATCTGGTCGACCACTATCTGAACCGACTGGCCCTGACGCGGGATCATCTTCGGTTGCGCAGCGAGCACCATTGGGCCAGAGTGCGGCGCCCCGAATGTGAGCGGGCGCCAGTCGTAACTCCTGGTCGGCTGGCTGACGCCGAGTTTGAGCAGCTCTTGGGACGTGGTTGCGTTGACGTTGACTCTGGTGCGCCAGATTTGCCGTAGGCACCATCGACGCAAGGGCATCCGTTGACAACCACACCTCTTACACCCTCGACTCGGCCCCGCGTCAAGAGACGTCGCGCGAGCTCCTCGATCGACGTTGGTGCAGATCTGGCCCACGCCAACTCACTCAACCAGACGTCAATGAGTCTTGAGCAGGAGTTTCTCGTTCTGGCGCCCGCACCCGAGGTGTCCACGAGCGGCGGCGAGGCTTCAGCGCCGCCCAGTGGGATGCACACGAGCTTCCAGGTCCCGGCGCCCACACCGCCGCGTCGCTACCTCAGTGTCGGCTGGAAGTTCGCGATTGCGGTCGTCACGGCGTGCGTGTGGACCGGCGCGTCGGTGTGGATCTCGGCGCCGTGGGTTACGGGACTAGCTGTGCACGTCACGATCGTTCCGGCGATCCTCATCGTGTCGCTGCTCGCGTTCCTGCCCGGGTTTGTCGTGGCCTTCCTGATGGCGGGCCTCGCCTTTGATCGCCAACCACCCCTACGCTTCACCTCGCCGAGTGAGCCGGTCACCGTTCTGATCGCCGCGCGCAACGAAGAGGCGGCGATCGGTGACACGGTGCGGTCGCTTGCACAACAGGATTACGAGGGCCCCCTACGCGTGATCGTGATCGACAATGGTTCGACCGATCACACCAGCGAGGTGGCGCGCGCCGCCGCGGCGGAGGACGGATTCGCGATCGAGGTGTTGAGCGAGACCACGCCGGGCAAGAGTCACGCGCTGAATCTCGGACTGGCCAATGTCACGAGCAGTCTCGTGATCACCGTGGACGCCGACACGCTACTGCAGCGCTCGGCGCTCCGACTCTTGGTGGCCCGACTGGTGTCCTCGCCGCCCGCCGTGCACGCTGTAGCGGGAGCCGTGCTGGTGCGCAACAGCCGTAGCACCTTCTGGAGCCGTCTGCAGGCGTGGGACTACTTCTTGGGCATCGCCTCGGTGAAGAGAATGCAGGGACTCTTTCAGAACACTCTGGTGGCCCAGGGTGCGTTCAGCCTGTACCGCAGCGACGCGGTGCGCGACGCCGGGGGTTGGCCCGACGCCATTGGCGAGGACATCGTCCTGACCTGGAAGATGATGAACAACGGCGCCCGCGTCTTCTTTGAGCCCTTGGCCGTGGCCTTCACCAGCGCGCCCGAGACGCTGAAGGTCCTGGCGCGTCAGCGCTCACGCTGGGCGCGGGGCATGATCGAAGGACTTCGCACGGTGCCCCCGTGGCGGCATCAGAACGGCTACGCCAAGGTCCTTACGGGCTTCAACCTCCTGATCCCCTTCCTCGACACCGCGTACGTCTTCCTGTGGCTGCCCGGACTGGTGCTCGCGTGCTTCGGGATCTTCTGGTTCGTGGGTCCGATGACGGTCGCCGTGCTGCCGATGACGTTCCTCGTGTACGGCCTGCTCTTCCACTATCAGAACCGACGGGTCTTCCGACCCCTTGGCCTGAAGGTTCGCCGCAACATCGTCGGCCTGTTCCTCTTCGTGGTGATCTACCAGGTGTTCATGTCGTCGTTCTCGGTCATGGGCTACGCCCAAGAGTTCACGCGACGCGCCCGGCGCTGGAAGTAGGCGGACCCGCTCGGCCGCTCGTCGTCGCGACACCACCATGGGTAGAGTGCGACGCGTGTCGCGGCGTACCGAACGCCGCAGAACGGGAGGGGATCCGTGGCGGCGTTTCCCCACCTCTTTGAACCCCTCACCATCGGTTCGTGCGTCCTTCGTAACCGCGTGGTGTCCTCGGGGCACGACACGGTCATGGCCGAGAACGGCCAGGTCACCGATCGGTTGATCGCGTATCACGAGGCGCGCGCCGAGGGCGGCGTCGGACTGATCATCGTCCAGGTGGCCGGCGTCCACGAGTCCGCGCGCTACACCTCGCACACGCTGATGGCGACCGACGATTCGTGCATCGACGGGTACGAGCGCCTCGCCCGCGCCCTGCACGAGCGCGGTGCGAAAGTCTTCGCGCAGCTCTTCCACCCGGGTCGCGAGGTGATGGAGTCCCAAGACGGATCGCGCCCGGTAGCGCTCGCCCCGTCGCCCGTCTCCAATGAGCGGTTCCGCGTCATGCCGAGGGCCCTGCGGGTAAGTGAGATCTCCGAGATCGTCGACGGGTATGCCTCCGCGGCCGATCGGGTGCGTCGTGCGGGCCTCGACGGGATCGAGATTGTGGCCAGCCACGGGTACCTGCCCGCGCAGTTCCTCAACGAGCGCGTCAATCGCCGCGTCGACGAGTACGGCGGAAGCGCGGAGAACAGGTTGCGTTTCTTGCGAGAGGTGCTCGCGTCGACGCGACACCGTGTGGGCGACGGCTTCGTTGTCGGCCTGCGGATGTCCCTGGGTGAAGAGGACCCCGCGGGCCTCGAGGAGGCGGTCGCCCTCGACGCGTGCGTGCGTCTGGCCGATGAGAATCTCGTCGACTACCTCAGCGTGACGGTCGGTACGTCGGCGGGCCTCGCGGGATCGGACCACATCGCGCCGGACATGCACTTCGCCAACGGCTACACCGTGCCGCTGGCCGATCGCCTCAAGGCCCGAGTACGCGTCCCCGTGCTGGTGGCGGGACGAATTAATCAGCCCCAGGAGGCCGAGCGCATCTTGGCCGAGGGACGTGCGGACGCGTGCATCATGACTCGCGCGCTCATCAGCGACCCGGACCTCGCTCGGCTCGCTGAATCGGGACGCGCCGAAGAGATCCGTGCGTGTGTCGGATGCAATCAAGCCTGCATCGGGCACTTCCACCTCGGGTTCCCGATCTCGTGTATCCAGCATCCCGAGACGGGGCGGGAGCGACGCTTCGCCCAGTTGACGCCGGCCAGCGTTGCCCGCCGCGTGCTCGTGGTCGGGGCGGGTCCTGCGGGACTGAAGGCCGCGGCGGTCGCCGCCTCGCGGGGACACGAAGTCGTGGTGCACGAATCGGAGGGCCTGCCCGGAGGCCAAGTCCTCCTGGCGCAGCTGCTCCCGGAGCGAGATGAGTTCGGCGGCGTGGCACTCAACCTGTCGGGCGAGGCGCGTCGCGCGGGGGCTCAGATCATCACCCACAGTGAGGTCACCACCGAATCGGTTGCCGCCCAACGGCCCGACGTGGTGATCGTGGCCACCGGCGCCAGGCCCTACCGCCCTTCGATCGAAGTAGTGGGTGACCCGGCCATTCTCGACGCGTGGCAGGTTCTCAGGGGCCAGTCGCCGCCTGCCGGCCACACCGTCGTGATCGACACCCAAGGCGACTGGATCGCCATCGGTGTGGCCCGGACTCTGGCGGCACAGGGCCACCCGGTCACCCTGTGCGTTACCGGCTACGCGGCGGGCGAAAGCCTCCAGCAGTACGTGCGCGACGTGCATCTGGCGGCCCTGTCGCGCGAGCGCGTCAACGTGGTTCCTCTGGTTCGGCTCTTCGGAGTGGACGACGACAGCGTGTATCTCCAGCACGTGCTCACGGGAGAGATGGTGATTCTGTCTGACGTCGCGGGAGTGGTGTTGGCGTGCGGTGCAGAGCCGGTCAACGAGCTCTTGGAGTCACTGCTCGAGAGCGGGGTGAACGTCATCGGCGTGGGCGACTGTTTGGCGCCGCGCAACGTGGAAGAGGCTGTGCTGGAGGGGCTCGTGGCGGCGAGCACCATCTGACGTCTGTCGCACGATTGGTTTCGTTGTCGGCGAGCGCGATCAAACCGTAGAACCCCGAGAAGAGCCCTGCAGGTTCCAGCGGGTCCGAATTTGGTGGGCGAGGGGGGACTTGAACCCCCACATCCTTTCGGACACAGGCACCTGAAGCCTGCGCGTCTGCCAATTTCGCCACTCGCCCTGGGACCAAGGAAGATTAGTCGAAGCGCGGTTTGGCCAGATTTCGCGCCTTTAGAAGTACGCGAACGACCAGTACCATTGGATTTGTCATGGCCCTCAAGCGAGTTGAGAACCGCCTCGAGCGGCTGTTCGAACGCAGTTTTTCGCGCCCCTTCAAGAATGCGTTACAACCAATCGAGATTGGCGCGAGAATCATTCGAGAGGTTGACCTCACGCGCCGTCTCACCAACCAAGGACCGATCAGTCCGAACTCGGTGCTCGTGTGGCTCGGCCCCGACGACGCGGATCGCTTCGAGGGTTTCCAAAAGGCCCTGGTCACCGAGTTGGAAGAGACCGTGCGCCAGCACGCCCTGGCCGAGGGATACAACTTCGTGGGTCCCGTCAAGGTCGAGGTGTTCATTGATGACGACCTCAAACTCGGCGATATGGCGGTCAAAACGGACTTCGTCGGTGGTGAGAGCCAGCCGCGAGTCATCTCCGGCGACGGCCGATCATTCAATTTGGCTGATCGTCCCCTGGTCGTCGGACGGAGTCCCGACGTCGACATCGTGATCAACGACTCAAATGTCTCGCGCCGTCACGCCGAGTTCTGGCGCACCGCCGACGGCGTCGCCGTTCGGGACCTGCAGTCGACCAATGGGACCTATGTGAACGGGCACCGCGTGACGGCGGTGTCGCTGTCGCCGCGCGATGACGTCACCATTGGCACAATCCACTTGCGGATCGAGCTCGCTTGACGCTGGGTGCGTCCACCAACTACGCCGCGGTCGTGCGACCGCTGCAGGTGCTGGTCATGGTGGTGGCTGGGCTTTTCTTCCTTCGAGTCCTTCGCGTGGCCGCGGTGCAGTCGCGTCCCGTGTCCGACGGAACGACCGAGAGCCGTCGTCGCCGCGGCGGCAAGCTGGCCCTCGAGTACATCGAACCGCTGGACCACGCCGGAGAGCGTGTCGACGTCGACCTCGCGGTGACGATCGGGCGCAGCGCCGACTGCGACCTGCAGATCTCCGATACGTACCTGTCATCGCGGCACGCGCGCCTGGCCAACGACAATGGCGATCTCACCATCGAAGACCTCGGCTCGACCAACGGGACTTACGTGAACCAGGAGATGGTCAAGGGTCGGCTGCTGCTGGAGAAGGGCGACATCGTGCAGGTTGGCGGTGTCCTCTTCGAGGTGGTTCGTTGACCCGATGGCGCTACGCCGCGGCTACGGACACGGGGCAGGTCCGTGACCTGAACGAGGACATGGTCTTCGTCGACTCCTCACTCGCCGTGGTCGCCGACGGCATGGGTGGCCACGCGGCCGGCGAGGTGGCGGCGACCCTGGCGATCGAGGCGGTCGAGCGCGGATTCCACGAGGACTCCACCGTCGAAGGGTTGAATCGCGCCATTGAGGAGGCGAATCGCGTCGTCATCGCGGACGCGCGGGCCAACCCGGAGCGTACCGGCATGGGCACCACGGTCATCGCCGTGGGACTCACCCACGACAGTTCCGGCACCGTGTTCCCCACGCTCTTCAACGTGGGCGACTCGCGCGCGTATCAACTGCGAGACGGCGCGCTGCGCCAGCTGAGCGAGGACCACAGCGTCGCCGAGGAGTGGGTGCGGATGGGTCGGCTCACCCCCGACGAAGCGCTCACCCACCCGCGTCGACATCAGTTAACCCGCGCCTTGGGCATCGAGGGTGAACTGGACATCGACGTCCAGACGATTTCCGCCCGGCCGGGGGATCGACTTCTGCTCTGCAGCGACGGCCTGTCCAACGAGCTCCCGGCCGAGGCGCTGGCCCGACTGGGCAGCGCCGACGAGCCGCTGGAGGACGTGGTCGGGCACCTGGTGCAGGCGGCGATCGACGCCGGAGGGCGTGACAACATCTCGGCGATCATCGTGGAGTTCGACGAGGTGTCGTTGGCTCCGGTTCCGATCAAGAAGACCATGAGCGCTCGGCCGTTGGTCGTGGCGGGGACGTCCGGCACGACCTCGAGACGCCGCCGCCGCCTCTTCACCTGGCGGGTGGGAATCACCTTCATCTTGCTGGTGGCGATCGCCGCCGCGTTCATCGCGGTGATGCACTGGTTCGCGTACTCGGGCTACTACATAGGCGATGACGCCGGAACGATCGCCATTTATCGGGGCCAGCCCAACGGCGTCCTGTGGTACAAACCGGAGGTCGTTTCACTAACCTCCTATCCGTCGACGCATTTACGTCCGGTTGACTATTCAGCCCTGGAGGCCACCATTTCCGAGCCGTCGTTCTCCGCCGCCGTCAACTACGTGAACTACCTCCACGAGGAGTGGAAGACGGCCGGGAGCCACCCAGTTCACACGCTGCCGACCACGACGCTTCCCGGTCACTCGACCACCACCGTGAAGGGCCGGACCACGACAACCGTGAAGCACCGGACGACAACGACCCTCAAGGGGACGGGGTAATGTCGCGGCGCCTGAACGTCGTGGCGACGGGCATTCTGGTCCTCTTCTTGGTGGTGGCGATCCAGGCCGTCAACATACAGTTCTTCCGCTCCAAGGCCCTCAGCGCCTCGCCGATCAACCCGCGCAACATCTCGGGTCAGACGCTCTTTCCGCGTGGTGAGATCGTCGCCGCCGACGGGACCATTTTGGCGCGGTCAGTCGCGACGTCCAACGGGTACTCACCGTGGACTCGGGTGTACCCGCTCGGGGCCTTGACGGCCGGAGTAGTGGGTTTCTCATCGCCTTCCTACGGGCCCTGGGCTCTCGAGGCGCAGTACAACTCGTACCTCACCGCGCACGCTCAACCGCCGCAGAGCCTTGCCCAGTTGCTTGCGCCCCAGACCGCCGCGGACTCGCTCACCATCACCCTTGAGCCGCAACTGCAGCGCGTGGCCCGCGCTGCCATCGGCGCGCAGGATGGCGCTGCGGTGGTTCTCGACCCTCGAACGGGCGCGGTGTTGGCGATGTACTCGAACCCGAGCTACGACCCGGCGCCTATGGAATCGACGACCTTCGCGGTGGCCAAGGCCCAGTGGAAGAAGATCACGACTCCCAACGCTCACTTCTTTGAACCTCTTGCGCTGATGGCTACGCAGTATTCGTTCCCTCCCGGCTCGACCATGAAGGTCGTGACGACCTCGGCGGTGCTGCTGGGAAGGCCGGATCTCTTGAACAAGTTCTATCCGGTGAAGACCACGATAAGTCTCCCGCAGTCCAACAGGACCCTGTCCAATTTCGGCTTCGGCAGTTGCGGGGGGACCATCGCCGAGATGCTGCCACCGTCGTGCGACACCGGGTTCGCCCTCGTGGGCATGGACCTTGGCGGAGCTCTTCTCTCGTCGACGGCGCAGAAGTACGGCTTTAACAGTTCCCCGCCGCTCGACCTGCCGAACGTGCAGGCGAGCAGCTTCCCCTCAGCCGCGACGCTGAAGTACAACCTGCCAGCGGACGCATATTCGGCGATCGGGCAACAGAACGTTCGCGAGACCGCCCTGCAGAACGCCCTCGTGGCCGCGGCCATCGCCAACCACGGCGTCATGATGACCCCGCACCTTATGGACTACATCACGGGCCCCGATGGCACGATCCTGCAGCACTGGAAGGACACGGCGTACCTCACACCGCTCAGCCCGACCCAAGCCGCCTTCATCAACGCCCTTATGGTGAAGGTCGTCCAGGTCGGCACCGCATCGGGTGTGGGATTCCCCGCGAACCTTGACGTCGCCGCCAAGACCGGCACCGCCCAGATCGGCAACGCCGCCCACCAGCTCGATGACTGGATGATCGCCTTCGCCCCGGCGTCGGATCCGACGATCGCGGTGGCTGTGGTCATGCCCTTCCAACCCGTGACGACCGAGGGCGCGACCGTGGCGGGACCGATCGTCAAGTGTCTCGTCGAGGGTGCGTTGGCGCTTCAGGCCCATCACCGCGCCTACGGCACGGCGACGACCTGTCCAGACTGAAGAAGATTCAGGAAAACGAAAGGCGTAGGCTAGGCGCGATATGGAGACCGTGACGGACCCACGTATCTACTCCAATCGCTATGAGGTGACCCACCTCATAGCCCGCGGCGGCATGGCCATGGTCTACCGTGCCCAGGACCTGTTGCTGAATCGTCCGGTGGCCCTCAAGATCCTCTACTCCGAACTCTCGGCTGACCCCAATTTCGTGGAGCGGTTCCGCCGTGAGGCTCAGGCGGCGGCCAACCTCTCGCACCCCAACATCGTGCCGATCTTCGATTGGGGCGAGGAGGAGGGCACGTACTTCATCGTCATGGAGTTGGTGGAAGGCACGTCATTGGCCGAGGTGCTGCGCGGCTCGCGCGTCCTCACACCGTCGCGCTCAGCGCACTTGGCCGCTCAGGTGGCCGCGGCACTCGGCTACGCGCATCGCAACGGTGTCGTGCACCGCGACGTGAAGCCGGGCAACATCCTGATCACCACCGAAGGTCAGGTCAAAGTCACCGACTTCGGCATCGCCCAAGCCGTCGCCTCCGAGGATCACCTCGCCGAAGCGGGTTCGGTCATGGGGACCGCCACGTACTTCTCGCCGGAGCAGGCCGAGGGCGCGGCGCTTGATGGGCGTAGTGACGTCTACTCACTGGGTGTGGTTCTCTACGAGATGTTGGTGGGACGTCCACCATTCGTTGGCGCGACGCCGGTCGAGGTGGCCAGCCAGCACGTCCACGGCGTCGTGCCCCCCATGGTCGATTTCTCGGACTCCGTGCCCCACGACCTCGAAGCGATCACGATGGAGGCGCTGGCCAAGTCGCCCTCGCGGCGTTACCAGAGCGCCGACGAGTTCCGGGCTGACCTGACCCGATTCACCGAGGGCCAGCCGGTGCGTGCCGCCACACGCGACCAGGCATTCTTTGGTCCGGACGCGACCAGTGTGGTGGCTGCCGTGAACGTCGATCGAACGCAAGCGGTCCCGGTGATGACCGGTCCACGAACCGACGTACGCCGTCGCGGCAGCAACCGCACCGCCATCATTGCCGTCGTGGTCATACTCCTGCTGGGTGCGGGTGGGCTGGCCTATTTCTTGCTGGCTCAAAAGAAGGCCGTCACCACCGTTCCCAACGTCATCGGATGGAGTGCGGACCGAGCCATCACGACATTGACGGCCGACGGGCTGAACCCTAAGACATCCTCAACGCTGTCGACGAAGCCGAAGAACTCAGTTATCTCGACCACGCCACCTGCGGGGGCCCACTTCCGCAGGGGCCAGGTGATCCACCTCGTGCTCAGTTACGGTCCCAATGTCACGGGTGTCACCGTGCCTGACGTCACGACGATGAGCGCGGTCGACGCTGAGAACTCACTTCAGAAACTAGGTCTGAACTTTACTCCTCACTTTGTTCCCACCAGGCCACCGCACTACACCGGCCTGCCGGGTACGGTGATCTCCCAAACTCCGAAGAAGGGCACACAAGACCACACCGGCGACACGGTGATACTGAACATCCTCTCGTCCAGTGCACTGATCCCGGTGCCGAGCACCATCGGCGACACCGTCCAGGTGGCGACGCAAACCATGTACCAGTCCACCCTCACGGTTAGCTCGAGCACGCCCAGCCAATGCTCCAACACGGTCGCCAAGGGCCTCGTCATGAACACGACCCCCGGGCCGTACAGCCAGGTCAAGTCCGGAACACCGGTCACCTTGATCACGTCGGCGGGTAAGTGCCCGGTGATATTGAAGAGCGTCATTGGAGATACCGCGAACCAGGCCGATCAGGTGCTCAACTCCCAGGGGTTCGTGCCGGGTCAGACGACGGTCTCGACCAGTCCGAGTTGCTCGACCGCGACGTCAGGACTCGTCGACTCCCAGACTCCGGCGGGCGGGACCACTCAGCCGTACGGTTCACCCGTCGACCTCACCGTCTGTCCGTAATCAGAGGGCACATTCCAGGCCGGTAACATCGAGGTCCTATGGCCAGCGGATCCAAGCGACGTGACTCCAAATCCATGGGTCGCTACGTCTCGGCCCAAGGGCGCGGCCGCTACACGGCGCCCAAGCCGCCGAACGCGGACCACAGCCCCCACTGGTACGGGTGGCTGCTGCTGGACCTGCTGCTGTTCGGGGTGATGGTGATCACGCTCAACTACCTGTCGGTCCTGCCGGATTCGGTCTCGTCGTGGTACCTGGGAGTCGGACTGGCCTCGCTCTTCGTCGCCTTCTACCTCGCGACGCGCTACCGCTGATTACTCCGGCGCGCGGCCGACGTTGCGCGGCTCGCGTCCGGCGAGCACCCACCCGCCGAGCACTGCGAGGATCGGCAGGCCGAGGAAGATGAACCCGAGGTTGAGAAGGGGCACCTGGGTCAGGTCGCTCAACACGCTGCCGGTCTCGCTCTGGTTCGAGAAGAACGCCGCGCAGGCCACGTAGGCGCCGGCCGCGCCCAGCAGGGCCCCCAGCAGCGCCAGCGCGCCACCGGTGGCCGCGGTGATCGAGCGCCGAGTCCACCCGCTGGCACCCGCGGCGCTCATCGTGCGCCGATCGCCCGCGGTCTCGGCCCTGATGAGTCCGATCGACATGGCCAGCACGAACAGGGCGATCAGCAGCGCCGCGCCGGTGGCGTAGTCGACCACCTCGCCGGAGGTCGGGAGGCTGTTCTTGGACTCGACGGACATGTCCGCCGCCGCGGCCGCCTGTCGCGCGGCGGCGACCTGCGTGGTGCTGAGAGGTTGGGGGGTCACGAGGAGCCAGCCGGCGATGCCCTCGGACGTGGCCAGGTGCAGGGTGTTGACCGCGTGCTCGGTGATCACGGTGTTCGGCCCCGAGGTGCCCGGGGGTAGCGCACTGACGTTCTGGATCACCGGGTTGGCGACGCAGTCCGCGGGTGCGCACCCGGTCGAGTCCTGGACGCGCGACGGCCCGCTCTTTGGCGCACTCCCGAAGTAGTTGCCGTAGACGAGGAGCATCTGTGAGGTCGTGGCCAGCCCCGGACGCATGCTCAGGACGTCGGCGTGCGGATTGACCTCGCTAGCGGAGATGTGAAAGGCCCTCAGCAGCGCCGGAGTGCCGAGGAAGAGCGGGCCGTTCCAGTGGCGACCGGCCGCGTTGTGCACGAGATTGGCGCTCGTCGTATACAGCGTCACGTTGCTGCTGGCGTGCAGCGACGTCGCCAATCCGCGCTCCACGGCCGTCTTCGCGACGATCGACGGCCCGGGATTGGCACCGGGACCGTTGCGTCCGCTCTCGTCGATGAGCAGCTGGTTCGAGGCGAGGTTGGGTCCGACGTAGTCGAACACGTTGGCGTAGCGCGCGGTGGTGGCCACCATGACGACCATGGCGGTGAGGACCCCGATGCTGATCGCGGCCAGGGTCGAGGCGGACCGCGCGCGGTAGCGCACGAGGTCGCGCGTCGCCAGGCGCACGGCCAGCGGCGCGCGTTTCACCCCGGCCAGCGAGGCAATGAAGGTGGGAGCGAGCAGCACGACGCCGGCCGCGAGGGCGAGGAACCCGAGCAGCAGTGGCGCGGTGCTCGCCCCACGGCTACGCGCGGCGTCGCCCATGAGGAGGAACGACACGATCATGACGACCACGCCGGGCAGCGCGGTGCGCGTGATGCTCTTGGGTGGTTCGGGACGACCGGCCAGAGCGGCCACGATGGGGACGCGTGTGACCGTGCGGCCCGGGCGACGCGAGGCGAGGAGCGGGGTGAGCAGCGCGAGGGCGAGAGCCGCGGCGACCGCGACCCACGGAAGGTGCCACAGCCCGATGACGTGGTGCTGGGTTCGCTCCAAGTCAGGTCGGTACACGACCCATACGCCCAGCCCGAGGACGAAGCCGACAGTGACGCTGGTGACCCCGACGAGTAGTCCGTTGGTGCGCACGATTGATCGGACGTGACGGTCGGTCGCGCCCAATGCGCGGAGCATCCCGAGTGAGCGAAGGCGCCGTTGCGCGATCACTGTGAAGCCGGCGATCGAAACCAACCCAATCATCACGAGCCCGAGTGCGGAGGCCAACACCACGAGGGTCGCGGGGCTGGAGATCCCCGAAGAGGGCGGTGGCGGCTCCTGCACCGACTGCTGAAGGCTGCCCAGCCCCGTCGGGTTGCGGTCGAACAGCACCGTGACCTGCGTGGGGTGGGTGACCTCGCCCGGAGCGACGAGCGCGAAGTCATCGAGAAGGCTCTGGGGGTTCTCGACGATCCCGACGACCTCGCGCGTCGTCGCTCCGAGCGTCCACGACGAACCGACGTGGAGGTTGAACTGGGTGGCGACGCCACTGGTCACGGCGACTTGGCTGGCCCCGACGGGATAGCGCCCGCTGACCAGCTCCAGCATGGGAGTACCGAAGGCCCCGTGGGGATTCTGGGAGCGCAGGTCGTAGGAGTTCACGGATCCGGGGAAGGTCAACGCCTGGTTCTCGATGATGTCCTCGGGTCCGACGTGACGCGACACCGTGGCGAGCTGCGCCGACAGGCTCGCCGAACCGGGCAGCGTGATCTGGTAGCCCGCACTCCCAAAGCCGGCATTGGCGGGTGGCGGAATGTTGGTGGCCGCCGCCGCGCCGACGAAGGTCGCACCGACGGCGAGCGACAACAGGCCGATGATCAGGATCTGCTGGCGCCACTCTCGGCGAAAGAGCCGCCACGTCCAGCGTCGTACGGCGCGGCGCGCCGGTCGACCCGGTTGGTGGAGGTCGCTCATCGCGCGCCGGCGCCCGAGGGCGCGACCGCGTCGGATGCGTCGGTGACGCGACCGTCGAGCAGGTAGATGACGCGGTCGGCCATTGACGCCAGGTGTGCGTCGTGGGTCACGACGACAGCCGCGACGCCCGCGTGACAGGCGTCGCGGATCATTCCCATCACGGCCTCGGCGTTGGCTTGGTCCAGCGCGCCCGACGGCTCGTCGGCCAGCAGTAGGTGACGCCCACCCACGACCGCCCGGGCGATGGCGACGCGCTGGCGTTCGCCCCCCGAAAGCTGGTCGGGGAATCGCTCACCGCGCCCCGCCAAACCCATGAGCGCGAGTGACGCCCCGGCCTCGTGGCGCGCCGACGCCGTGGCGACGCCGTCGAGCTCGAGGGGCAGGGAGACGTTCTCGAGCGCCGTCAGACCGGCGAGCAGGTTGAAGTCTTGGAACACGTAGCCGATGGTGCGTCGACGCAGCCGCGCCGTGTCGTTGCGCGAGAGGGTTGAGACGTCGGTCCCGTCGATGCGCACCTCGCCGCTGCTGGTTCGTTCGAGCGTGCCCGCGATGGTGAGCAGGGTGGATTTTCCCGAGCCGCTCGGTCCCATCACCGCGACCATCTCGCCGCGCGCGACTGCGACGGTGACGTCATTCAATGCGTGGACCTCAGTGTCGCCGGTGCCGTAGCTGCGGCTCACGTGGCGAAGTTCAAGGACGGGTGAGACGGATGGCGTCGTGCTGGTGGTCATGGGGCCAAGGTAACGAGTGGCGTCGGCGCAGGCTATGGGGGTCAACCCCGACGCGACCCCGAGGATTCAGGGTTTACCCCGAAGGCTTAGCCGAGTCGTTCGATGATGGCCGCGTTGGCCAGGCCGCCGCCCTCGCACATCGTCAGCAGGCCGTACCGGCCCGACGTGCGCTCGAGCTCGTTGAGCAGTGTCGCCATCAACTTGCCGCCCGAGGCGCCCAAGGGGTGGCCCAGCGCGATGGCCCCACCGTTGACGTTCACTTGGGCGAGGTCGGCGTGGTGCTCCTTCTGCCAGGCCAGCACCACCGAGGCAAAGGCCTCGTTGATCTCGACCAGGTCGATCTCGTCGAGGGTGAGACCCGCGCGCTCGAGAACCTTCGTCGTGGCCGGGATTGGACCGGTGAGCATGGTGATCGGATCGACACCGGCCAGGGCGAAGGAGTGGAAGCGCGCGCGCGGCGTGTAGCCCAGTTCGCGAGCGCGCTCCTCGCTCATCACGAGGACGGCGGACGCGCCGTCGGTGATCTGCGATGAGTTCCCCGCGGTCACCTTGCCGCCCTCCAAGAACGCGGGCTTGAGCTTGGCCAACGCCTCGACGCTGGTGTCCGCTCGGATCCCTTCGTCACTCGTCATCACGTCGCCGGTTGTCTGCCCCTCGTCGTCGCGCACGGCCACGGCCACGATCTCGTGGTCGAAGCGGCCCTCGGCGGTGGCGCGCGCGGCGCGACGGTGGCTCTCCACCGAGAACTCGTCGAGGTCCTCGCGGCTGATGCCCCACTGGTCGGCGATCATCTCGGCGCCGACGCCCTGATTTTTGAGCCCGCCCACCGGCTCGTAGCGCTCGCGCACTGACGGACCGAACGGGAAGCCGACGTCCGTGCCGACGGAGCTGCCCATCGGGACCCGAGTCATTGCCTCGACACCCGCCGCGACGACCACGTCGTACGCGCCCGCCATCACGCCCTGGGCCGCGAAATGCAAGGCCTGCTGAGATGAGCCGCACTGTCGGTCCACGGTGGTGGCCGGCACCGACTCCGGCCAGCCGGCCGCCAGCACCAGGTTGCGCCCGACGTTGAACGCCTGTTCGCCCACCTGGCTGACGCAGCCGACGATGACGTCGTCAATGAGCGCGGGGTCCAGGTCGTTGCGCGCGGCCAACGCGCGCAGGGCTTCTGCGCCTAGGTCGACGGCGTGCCATCCGCGCAGCTGACCGTTGCGCTTGCCGCCCGGTGTGCGCACGGCGTCCACGATGACCGCGTCCCTCATGATCTCTCCTTGGCCGGTCCCCGCATCGCGCAAATCCTACGCGCGGGCGCGAGAGTATCGTCTCGGGCGTGACGCCGCGTGATATGGACCGCTGGCTCGGTGACGGCGGCATGGAGATCATCGCGGCACTGGGTGGACAGCTGCGCGCGTACGGGGTGGATGGCGAGGACCTTGGGTGGGCCGAGGGCACCTTTGACCCGACGCCACTCGCGGCCAACCCGCACGGCACGGTCCAGGCGGGGGTTCACGCGGTGCTGCTCGACGCGGCGATGAACTTCGCGATCAACGCGGCCCTGACGGGGCGCGACCGCGCGGCCGCCACCATCCAACTGGCCACCGAGCTGGTGCGACCCGCCTCGATCGGGTCCGCGTACCTCCTGCGCGGCGACGTGGTGCGCATCGCGCGTCAGGTAGCCCACGCCGAAGCCACGATCACCAACGACGAAGGTGAGCTGATCAGCCGCGCGTCGGGCACCTTTCTGGTGCACCGCGAGGCGCCCGATCAGATGTGATTGGCCGGGATCTGGCCGAGGCGCCCGGCCTCGTAGTCCTCGAAGGCCTGCTGGAGCTCGGCGCGCGTGTTCATGACGAACGGCCCGTAGGCGGCGACGGTCTCACGGATCGGCTCGCCGCCGAGCACCAGCACCTCGAACGCCTGGGTGCGCGAGTCCTGGACCTCGTTGGCCGAGAGCATTAGATAGTCGCCATCGACGTGCACGGCCATCTGGCCCGCGTCGAGCGCCGCGCCCTCAAGTCCGACCGTGCCCTGACCGGCCAGCGCGTAGGTGAGCGCGTTGTAGCCCGGATTCCACGGCAGGGCGAGTCGCGCACCCGGCAGCAGTGACACGTGGACCAGCGAGATCGGTGTGTGGGTGTCGCCGGGGCCGGGGGTGTCGCCGAAGGAACCGGCGATGACGCGGATGACCGCGTCGCCGTTCTCGTTGGTGAGCAGTGCCACGCGTTGGGCCTCGATGTCCTGGTAGCGCGGGTTGGTCATCTTGAGGCGCGCCGGCAGGTTCACCCACAGCTGCACGCCGTGGAACAGTCCGCCCGAGTCGATCAGCGCGTCCGGCGGTCGCTCGATGTGCAGGATTCCCGAGCCGGCGGTCATCCACTGCGTCGCGCCGTTCTCGATGAGGCCGCCACCCCCGATGGAGTCCTGATGCTGGAAGGTCCCCTCCATCATGTAGGTGACCGTCTCGAACCCGCGGTGCGGGTGCCACGGCGTGCCCTTGGGCTCGCCGGGTCCGTAGTCGACCTCGCCCATCTGGTCCATGTGCACGAAGGGGTCGAGGTCAGCCAGGTCGACGCCGGCGAAGGCGCGGCGCACGGGAAATCCCTCGCCCTCCAGGCCGCGCGGCGCCGTGGTGACGGACTTGACGCGACGGACGCGATCGGTGTCGGCGGGTGCAACGACCTTGGGAAGTTCCAGCGGATTGTCAACGGTGATGGCGGGCATGGCGCAGATGGTACCGGTGGCTAGCGGTGGCGTGACCGGGCCGCGGCGCGCGCACGTTGGGCCACCACGACGACGATGGCGGCGCTGAGCACGAGCGCGACCTTGCCCGCGCCGAGGTTGAGCCCACCGACCGAGGTCGGCTTGCCGAGGTAGTCGGCCAACGACGCGCCCACCGGTCGGGTCAGCACATAGGCCGTCCAGAAGCACGCGACGGCGTTGAGGTGGCGCACCCGGTAGAGGTACGCCGGCACGAGGATCAGCAGCGCGAAGAGGATGAAGGAGCTCAGGTACCCGAGCCCCAGCGTGTAGGCCGTGAAGTCGCCGACCGCGGTGCCCAGTGCGAACGTGGTCAGCACGGCGGCCCAGTAGAAGAGTTCGCGCCGCGCGGTGTTGACCGAGCCCATCGACAGGGTCCCCTCGATGCGGTACCAGGAGACGAAGACGCCCGCCAACGCCAACGCGAACGAACCGGCCGACACCACGTAGGGGACGTGGAGCGCGACGTGGGCGACGTCGGCGCACATGGTGCCGAAGACCCCCACCATCACCACGGCCCACCAGTACGAGAGCACCAGGAAGCGCGGGGCGTAGAGCTGGTTCACCAGGGCCACTGCGAACACGACCGCCGCGCCGAGCACGGCCAGCTCGGGGTTGAAGCGGTGCACGAGGAAGTCTGACGTCGACTCGCCCATCGCGGTCGACAGGAGCTTGGCGGTCCAGAAGGTGCCGTCGACGCCAGCCACCTTGGTCGCGCGGAACCGTCGGGTCGTCCATCTCGCCAGGGTCAACTTTCGATCTCGTCCTCTACGTGGCGATCGCGAACCACTAGGCGCCGGTGTAGTGGTGGTCCACCGCGGCCAACGCGCGGCCCAGGCGCGCGAGGCCGTCGAGGGCCTCGTCGGCACTGATCGTGCACGGCGGCACGACGTGCACGCGATTGAAGTTGGAGAAGATGAGCAGGCGCTCGGCCGCGCAGGCGGCCAGCAACTCGGCCATGGCGGGAGAGGAGCCCCCGTACGGGGCCAAGGGCTCGCGCGTCGCGCGGTCCGTCACCAGCTCCAGCGCGAAGAAGACGCCGAGTCCACGGACCTCGCCGATGACCGGGTGGCGTTGCGCGAGCTCGTCGAGACCAGGTCGAAGAACCGTCTCGCCGATCTCAGCGGCGTGCTCAACCATGTGAGCGTCCTGCATCGCAGTGATGGTTGCGACGGCGGTGGCACAGGCCAGCGGGTGGCCCGAGTACGTCAGTCCGCCGGGGTAGACCCGATCCTTGAAGGTCGCGCAGATCGCCTCATTGATGACCACCCCGCCGAGGGGCACGTAGCCCGACGTCACACCCTTGGCGAAGGTCACCAAGTCGGGCTTGACGCCGAAGAGTTGGTAGGCGAACCACGCGCCGGCGCGTCCGAAGCCGGCCATGGTCTCGTCGACGATCATGACGATGCCAAAACGATCGCAGATCTCGCGAACGCCCGCCAGGTACCCGGGCGGCGGGACCATGATGCCGGCGGTGCCCGGAATGGTCTCCAGGATGATGGCCGCGATGGCGGACGGACCCTCAAAGGCAATGGTCGACTCGAGGTGTTCGAGGGCGCGTGCACACTCCTCGGCCTCAGTGGTTGCGTGGAAGGTCGAGCGATAGAGGTACGGACCGAAGAAGTGCACCACCCCGGCGGTGCCGAGGTCGTTGGGCCACCTGCGTGGATCGCCGGTCAAGTTAATCGAGGTGGACGTTGCGCCGTGATAGCTGCGATAGGTCGCCATCACCTTGTGGCGCCCGGTGTGCAGCCGCGCCATGCGCACCGCGTGCTCGACGGCCTCAGTGCCGCCGTTGGTGAAAAACACCTTGGCGGCGCCTTCAAAGGAGCGGTCGAGAATCATCTCGGCGGCGCGGTATCGCGCCTCGTAGCCGTGCTGGGGCGCGATCGTGGCCAGACGCCCCGCCTGATCCTGGATCGCCGCGACCACCGCCGGATGCTGGTGGCCGATGTTGGTGTTGACCAACTGGGAGGAGAAGTCGAGGTACATGGTGCCATCTTCGGTAATGACGTAGACGCCCCGGGCGTCGCGCACCATCATTGGATTGATGCTCCCTTGGGCCGACCAGGAGTGGAAAACGGACGCCTTTTCGCGCTCGACGCTGGTCAGGGTGGTGCGGTCGGTTGCCATGGTGTCCCTTCTCGACACTCAAACGCTAACGCACCGCTCACGCGGTCTCCTTGCCCGCGTGCGCGGCCGTGTAAGTGTCGGAGGCGGTCGGACAGGGCACCATCAAAGGGAAGGAACGAGATGAGAAAAGTGCAGTCGTTCATCGCGGTCGTGGCAGTTGTCGGCGGTGTGCTCGTCGGCGCCGCCGGATCGATGGCGGCGGCCACGGCCACGCCGTCGTGCAAGCCCACGCAGATGGTGGTGAGCCGCGGGTCGACCAACGGTGCCGCCGGCACGATTTACCACATCATTGTCTTCACCAACTCGGCGGGCACGTGCGCCATCTGGGGAACCCCGGCCATCCAACCCGTCGTGGGTCCGAGCCATCGCTCGGTTGGTCCGACGGCGGGCAACGCGTCGATGGGTCAGATGGCCGCTCGTCACGTACTCACCAAGGGCATGTCGGTGAGCGTCGACTACGGCGTGGTTGAGACGGGGAACTTTTCGCCGGCCAGTTGTCGGGCGAAGATCGCCGACGGCGTCGTGGTGTCGCTGCTGCCGTTCGTGAAGTCGACCTACGTCAAGATGTCGATCTCGGTGTGCACCCAACGGGTGAGCACCAAGAGTCGGTTGCTCTCGCCAGGTCGATTCGGCTAGCAGTCGTTACAGCGTGATGGCGACGTGGCGCCACGTCGCGCCGCCGTCACTCGTCACTTCGAGGTACGAGTAGGTGAAGTCCTCGCACGCCGCGAGCCCGTGACTCGCGTCAACGAAGACCATTGACAGAACGTCGGGACACGCGAGGCGGCCGACCGAGGTCACCGTGCGCGCGTGGTTGCTCACGCGCTCCAACTCATTGGCCGGGCCACCGCGGGCCAGGAACGCGAGGTTCCCCGACACCGGGTCAAAGAAGCCGCCGCCGGTTCCGGACACCGGCTTGGGCGTCGCGACGTAGGTCCAGGAGTGTGCGGTGTCGCTCGTGAACCAGAAACCTTCGAGCATCCCAGTCGAGCACTGCGCCCACACTGTCGTCGCTGAGGCCACGGTGAGCGCGCACCCAGCGACACTCAACAGTTGGGGCGAGGCAGTGAGCGTGAAGTCGCGACCCGAGTTTCGCGAGTGGACGACGAAGGCTCTCGAGCCGGTCTCGGTGACCCACACGTCGGTGCCCCGGGCGGCGACCGGGCCGAAGAAGCTTCCCCCAGCGCTCGTGCGACTGACGGGGATTCGTCTGCTCGTCCAGCGGTCAGCGCTGAGCGGCGAGCTCGCGAGACGAAAGTCCTGGCAGTACGGAACGGTCACCGCGCAATTGGCGACCTCGAGGTACAGCCTGGTGGTCGTCGCCGCCACCGACTCGATGACCCCGGGGACGCTGACGACGCGCCGATGCCACGTACGGGCTCCGTCAAAGGTCGCGTACAGAGTGCTTGACCGACCTGTGCCGACGATGGCGTATCCAACGCTCGCCGTGGCGAAGACCAGTCTGCTGAGCGTGCCCGTTGTGCTGCTGGACAACGGCGAGACCGGGGGGAGTGCCACGGGGGCGTACCGGGTGGCACTGACAGTAGTGCGGTAGGACTCGAGGCAGAGGGGGCGGGCGCACGTGAACGTCGCGACGACGTACACGGTTGACGTTCCCGGGACCCGAGCGAGTAGTTGGGGCAAGGGGCGGTTGACGGCGCTTGATGACCGCACGGGCGTCGCGAGGACCGCGAGCAGGGCCAACGCCAGTAGGAGTGGCGTGATTGCACGAGGCCGACAGAGCATTCGAGGGCAACTTATCCGACGTTGCGCGTGGTCACGGTGTTCGTGGGGGTCGAGCGGGGATGTGGGGAGCATCAGCCACCACGAACGTGCGTCGACGACCGATCATTGGTCCCCTTCTTCTAATCTACGAATCAGCAGCCCAATCCGACGCATCGCACTGCGAATCGGCCACTGTCGGCGATCGAACCCGAGGAGGAGCATGGCTTCACCCCCCAAAACGCCTGGCCGACGAGAGCCGAGATCTCGTCCGCCGGAAACGGCCCGAGCGGACCGAATTGCCGTTCGGCCTCGCGCGCAACCTCGGTGATGAGATCGAGCCATCCCAATAGAAGTTGTCGAACACTTTGGCCGATCGCTGGGTCCGACCATCCCGCGGCGCTCATCTCCTGGAGCACGCGGACGAAACCGGACTTTAGGTCGTCTTCTAAAAAGTCGCACGCCTGCTCGTAGCGCAACCAGAGCGGCTGATCCGCGGCATACATATCGGTTTGGCGCGCCAGGCGGCGGTCACTCTCGGCTCCGATCAGGTCCAGGACCAACTGCTGCTTGGAACCAAAGTGGTAGTGGACCTGGGACATCCGAGCGGTACATCCGCGAGTGGCTGAGCGCTCAGGCCGCGGGCGGTTTCGTCACCTGCGACCACGACTCGGGCAGGTTCAACCTGCCCCCGGAGCACGCCGTCGCCCTGACCGATGAGAGCAGCCCCGCGTTCCTTCCCGGGTTCTTTCAGTTGGCCCTCGGCTCGCTACACGATTCGCCCCGGATCATTGAAGCGGCCAAGACGGGTGCCGGTATCGCGTGGGGCGATCACGTTGCGGACGTTCCTGATGGCTGCGAACGCTTCTTCCGGCCTGGCTACAACGCGAACTTGATTTCGACGTGGCTGCCCGCACTCGACGGTGTCACCGAGAAGCTCCAGCGCGGAATTTCCGTGGCCGATGTCGGGTGCGGGCACGGAGCGTCGACGGTCCTCATGGCCCAGGCGTTTCCCGCATCGACCTTCGTCGGCTCGGACTGTCACGAGGAGTCGATTGAGACCGCGCGAGAGCGTGCGCAGTCCGCGGGCGTCTCGAACCGAGTCCGATTCGACGCTGCCCCGGCCTCCACGTTCAAGGGCCAGAACTTCGACCTCGTCACGATGTTCGACTGCCTCCACGACATGGGCGACCCGGTGGGCGCGGCCCGGCATATCCGCGAGTCGCTCGCACCAGACGGCACTTGGATGTTCGTGGAGCCGGCAGCCGGCGACCAACTCTCGGACAATCTGAATCCGGTCGGGAGGGCTTACTACTCATTCTCCACCCTGCTGTGCTGCCCCTCGTCTCTGTCACAGGACGTGGGTCTGGCTCTCGGCGCCCAGGCTGGCGAGGCGAGGATCCGCGACGTGGTCACCGTCGCGGGATTCAGTCGCTTCCAGAGGGTCAGCGAGACGCCGTTCAACATCGTCTACGAAGCGCGGCCGTGATTTTGCGGCGTCGTGACTCTTCGAGGTCACGGCACGAATCACGACTCTAAGTTCCGCCAACTGAAGCCATCTGCTCGACGTGAAGTCGAGGAGGTGGCTCGCGTTGGTCGTGGCAGCGATCAGGTTGATCGATTTCGGTTGACGGCCTTCTGAGTCGAATACTTCGGGCTAACGGGGGGACTTGAGGTGTACATTCGCTTGACGTAACGGCGGGAGTGCACATGCTGACTTGGAATCCGTATCTCCTCGGCAACAACGCACCGGTATCGACCGAAGAGACCATCACCGAGCTCGACGTGACGGGCTCGTTGCCATCGAGTCTCCACGGACGGTACCTTCGAAACGGCCCGAATCCCATCTCAGCACCCGATGACAGTACGTACCACTGGTTTGCCGGTGACGGCATGGTGCACGGGATACGGATTAACGACGGCCGCGCCGCCTGGTACCGAAACCGCTGGGTTCGCTCAGAAGTGGTTGCGCGCGCGCTCGGTGAACAGCCACGTCCCGGACCAATCGTGGAAGGGATGGACTTCGCGGCGAACACCAACGTCATTGTCCAGGCCGGCCGGACGTACGCGATCGTCGAAGCGGGCTTTCGCCCCTACGAACTGAACTACGAGCTCGAGACCGTCGGGCCTTGCGATCTCCAGGGCACGCTTCCGGGGGGCTACACCGCGCACCCGAAGCGCGACCCACACACCGGCGAACTGCACGCGATCTCGTACTACTGGGGTTGGGGTAATCAGGTGCAGTACACCGTCATTGGTGTGGACGGGCGAGTGCGCAAGATCGTCGATGTACCGGTGGGCGGCATGACCTCGGTCCACGACATGTCCCTCACCACGAAGTACGTCGTGATCTATGACCTGCCCGTTGTTTTCAGCGTGGAGGCACTGACGGGTGGATACACCTTTCCGTACCGGTGGACGGACGACTATCGGCCCCGGGTTGGCCTCCTTCCCCTCGAGGGAGGTGCCGACGACGTGGTGTGGTGCGACGTGGACCCCTGCTACGTGTTTCATCCGATGAACGCCTTTGACGAAAACGGGGCGGTCGTCGTGGACCTGATACGCCATCGAAAGATGTTCGCTACCGACATCTACGGGCCGAACGAAGGTACCCCGTGGTTGGAAAGGTGGCGGATCGACCCCGCGTTGGGCAAGGTCACGACCGAACTACTTGACGACCGCGCACAAGAGTTCCCCAGGGTTGATGAGCGGGTGGTTGGGCGCCAGCATCGCTACGGATATAGCGCCGCCATCAAGACCAGTGACGATGGTGAAGCGGGAGTGACAATGGGTTCGACGCTGTTCAAGCACGACATGGTGGCCGGGACGAGCGAGCTGCATCACCTGCGTGGAGGGGCCGGAGAGGCGGTCTTTGTCCCGGAGAGCGCATCGTCGGAAGAGGACGACGGCTACGTGCTCAGTTTGGTCCTTGACGAAGAGCGGGGCGCCACCGATCTCCTTGTCCTGGCGTCGCAGGACTTCGCCGGAGACCCCGTGGCCGTGGTGCACCTTCCCGTGCGCGTGCCGTATGGCTTTCACGGCAACTGGGCACCTGACATCGACTAGTTAGTCTCGACACTCGTTCGAGCACCCGTCCAAACGAACGGGGACTGTATTCCCGAATCCCTCGTGGTGGGGCATTCGGACAACTGTAAATCCCGAGTGCTTGAACGTGAAGGACGATTGAGATCTGATCGTCACACCAGTGGACCTGATTTTGGTCACCAAGATTCGGACTCTTCGTCACCGGCACATTCCATTAGTAGGTCAGCTTGCTAGCGGGACTCTTGATGTGTGCCCCCTGCTGTACCCTGGAAACTGTAGGCACTATAGGTCTTATAGTGTAGGTGATGCAGGACAGATAATGTAGGAGCTAAGGGTCAGAAAGTGTAGGCGGTATAGAACGACGGAGCGTGCGCGGTCTGGAAAAGACGCAGTTGACTGTGGAGGAACAGTGGAGTATCGACAAAGAGTAATTGACGGGCTCCTAGCCGCCAGGCTCACTTCATCAGGGGCCGTTCTACTAGAAGGACCTAAGGCGTCTGGCAAGACGTTCACCGCCGAGCAGCACGCCAAGAGTTTCGTCTACCTGGATACCGACGAAGCCGCCCGACAAGCGCTCCAGATAGATCCCTCCGTTGTGCTGGACGGCGCGCCGCCGCAACTCATCGACGAGTGGCAACTCGACGGGACCAACGTATGGAACTACGTGCGGGCAGAGGTGAACCGACGTAACGAGGTAGGTCAGTTCATTCTCACAGGATCTTCAGTCCCCGATGATGACGTCCGCCGGCATTCCGGAGCTGGAAGATTTGCAAGGCTAACTATGCGCACCATGAGTCTCTTCGAAAGTGGGGAGTCCTCGGGCCACATGTCGCTATCGGAGTTAATGACAGGAGACCGTCCGACCGCTTCGCCCCCGCCGTTCACAGCCAGAGATATCGCGGAACTGGTGGTGCGTGGCGGGTGGCCCCTCAACATAGGGAAATCCGCGGTGGCTTCGTCCAGAGCCAACATTGACTATCTGAAGACCATCGTAGAAGTAGATGTACCGAGAATTGGTGGCGCACGACGAGATCCTGCAAGTGCGCTTCGTCTTGCGCGGGCGTTGGCAAGAAACGTGGCAATGGAGCAAAGAGTAAAGCGGTTAGCAGCTGACGTCGCTGGAGAAAACGAAGGACTCGCACGCACCACGGTCTACGACCACCTCGGTATCTTCGAGCGTCTAATGGTGATCGAAGAACAGCCGCCGTGGACGGTCCACCTTCGGTCGAGAGCAACGCTTCTCAAAGCCTCACGAACTCATTTCGTCGACCCTTCGCTTGCTGCCGCCGCGCTACAAGCGGGTACCGGACGACTAGTCAAAGATCTCAACTACCTGGGGCTCCTTTTCGAGTCGCTTGTGGTCCGTGACTGCCGTGTCTACGCCAGTCCACTGGATGGGACTGTGTACCACTACCGGGACAGTGACGGCCTCGAAGTCGACGTCATAGTTCAGACGGCTGACGGGAGGTGGGGAGCTTTCGAGGTAAAGCTTGGCGCTGCTCAGGTCGATCTGGCGGCGGCCAAGCTGGTGACGTTTGCTGCGAAAGTCGATACCACCAAGTCAGGAATGCCCGCGGTGTTAGGAGTAATCACGTCCTCTGGCTACGGCTACACCCGCCCCGACGGAATCGTGGTCGTACCGATAGGTTCATTTGGCCCGTGATGGGCCAGAGGACTTGGCCAGAGACTGCGCGCGCTGCCACTTTTCCGAACGCTTTGGGATGATTTGTCCGAATGTATCGTGGTGGGGCTAGTAAGAATCGAACTTACGACCTCGTCATTATCAGTGACGCGCTCTAACCGACTGAGCTATAGCCCCGCAGGGGAACCAATCTACACGAGGCCCATGGACGCTATGGAGTGACACCGTCGCGAAGGCGCGCCACGAATGACTGACTCGCCGTTGCCAACAACGTCCCACTCTCGCTCCACAAGAATGCCGTACCTTGGCCGAAACCCGCGTGAAGCGAGTGCATGTGAATGTCGCAGAGCACCCACTCAGTGGGCTCCAGCGTCGCGATCCGCAGCGTGTTGTCCACGCTGCGGCCGTGGGTGCGAAGCCCTAGCGGCTCCATCGCCCCGCCGGAGACGAAGTCGCCGAAGATCGCGAGCGTTGCCGCCGATGGCTCCAGGTGGCCCGGGAGGCGGACCCACAGCGCGGAGTTCGGCGAACCCGGCGTGCCGTCGAGTTCCTCGAGCCGCCGTCCCAGCGCGGTGCGACTCTCAATGTGCGCGAACAGGTTGGTCCCCAGGGCCGCGGGCAGGTGACGAGCGGGGCAGTCGAGTGGCCGTGCGACGTCGGGCATCTGCGTCCATGGGCTGGGTGACGCCAGGTCCCCCGTGCCGAGAGCGGCATTGACGGTAAGGATCTCGCGACCGTCAACGAGCGCGATAGCGCGCGCTTGAGTCACGTGACGCCCCACCGCCGCGAGCTCCGTTGTCACGGTCACCGTGGCGTGGGTGGGCGCGTGAGCGAGGTACTGGGCGCTGCCCCACGCCGTCGGTCGTCCGCTGGCCTCTTCGAGTGCCGCGAGCCCGGCGGCGAGTCCCGCGCCGCCGTAGAGGAACTGACCCGGCGTGATCAGCCGCTCGGTCACGGTGAACGACCAGGTGGTGTCATCGACGCGCGTCAAGCCCAAGAAGTCGCGCAGGTCCACGAGCGCCGACATTACCGGCACGGGCTGGGGCGGGTTCCGGGCAGACTGGCACGGTGATCGATTCGCGCTTCATCTACCTCGCGGCGGCGATTGCGCTCTACGGCGTGTACGACTACATTCGCTCCACGCTGCGCGGCGACACGCTGCCCAACCGGGTGTCGTGGGGGCTGTGGGGACTCGAAGGTGTGCTGGGGTTCGTTGACGAGCTCCAACAGCACGTAGGTCCGGCGGCGTACATGACGCTGATGTTCGGTGTCGTGCCGCTCATGGTGGTGGCCGCGTCCTTCGTGAGCCGCCACGGCGTATGGCGGATTGACGGTTTTGACATCGTCTGCGGTGTGATCTCGCTGCTGGGCATCCTCTTCTGGGGAGTCGTTGGTCAGGCGACCATCGCGCTCATCGCGTTCATCTCCGCGGACCAGGTGGCGGCGCTGCCGACGATCCGCAAGTCGTGGCGAGCGCCGGAGACCGAGTCATCGAAGATCTTTGTGGCCGGTATCTTCAACGCAGCCATCACGCTGTTCACGTTGCGCCACTTCACCACCGGTGGTGTGGTGTTCCCGGGGGCGGTCCTGGTGTGCGACACGGTCGTCGCAGTGCTGATCGCCGGACGACTCGGCCCGCGCTGGCGGGCCGCTCGCGCCCAAAAGCTGATTTCGGTGCCGTGATGGTGAGCCCCGCGGAGGAGGGCCGCGAAGCCGGGCGCCAGGTGCGCTCCGACACCCCCCGCCGAGCGCTGGCCGACGTGCCCGGGCGACCGAAGGACTATGACCCGGTCGCTCGGCTTCTCTGGCAGGGCGAAAGTCTGGTGACGAGCCTCTTGCCGCTGCGATACCAGCGGATGGGCGCAAGTGAGTTCGCGTTCCTGCGCGGGGCGGCGTTGCTCATGACCGACGACCTCGCCCGGGGGGCCGCGACCACGCTCGAGGTGCAGATCGGCGGGGACGCCCACGTAGCCAACTTCGGGGTCTTCTCCTCGCCCGAACGCCGGCCCGTCTTTGACCTCAACGACTTCGACGAGACCGATCGTGGTCCCTTCGAGTGGGACGTGAAGCGCCTCGTGACATCCCTCGTAGTGGTGGCCGGGCAGGGTGGGTACGACGGTGCGGCCATAACGGCGCTCGCTGAAGACGCCGCGTCGTCCTACCAGCGGTCGCTGGCGGTCTTCGCGGCCATGCCGCGACTCGACGTCTGGTACGCCGCGCTGGACGTCGAGTCCGGACTCGGCGAGCTACGGGGATTCTTCACCGACGGAGCCGCTCGAAGGGTCGACGACGTGATTCGGCGCGCCAAGAGCAAGGAGCCGCGAACCTTCGCCCGACTGGTCGACGTGGTGAACGGCCGTCCGACGATTCGTTTGGACCCGCCTCACGTGTCGGCGCTGGGCAACGTGACTGACGGCGCTTTGTTGACCCGCGACGACTTGGAGCGCGTGCTGGAGGGCTACGCGGCGACCCTGTCCAATGACCGACGAGTGCTGGCCCGCCAGTTCACCCTTGTTGACGTGGCTCACCTGGTGCGCGGCGTGGGCTCGGTCGGTACTCAGTGCTTCGCCGTCTTGCTGACCGGGCGTGACGCCTCGGACCTGCTGTTCCTGCAGGTCAAGGAGGCCGAGCGATCGGTGATCGCGGTCGCGCGCGACATGAGTGAGTCCCGCGACGCGGGCGAGCGCGTGGTCGAGGGTCAGCGACTCATGCAGGCGACGCCGGACGCGCTGCTCGGATGGCACTCGGTCGACGTCGACGGCTCGAGTCGCAGTTTCTACGTTCGCCAGCTCTACGACCAGCGCGCCTCGGTGGCCCTCGATCGGTTGTCACTGACGCAACTTCGCTCCTACGGTCGAGCGTGCGCGTGGGTGTTGGCCAGGGCCCACGCCCGTTCGGGACGCGCGTCCGAGATTGCTGGGTACGTGGGCGACGGACGCCAGTTCTCGCGGTCCGTGAGCGCCTTCGCGCTCGCGTACCGCGAGCGCAACGCGAGTGACCTGCGTGCGTTCACCAAGGCCGTGGAGCAGGGGCGGATTCCGGCCGCGACGTGACCGGGTGGCTGCCCTTCCACTGGCATCTCGGCGAGCTGGCCTTCATCGTGGTCGCCGGGTTGGCGCACCACCTCGTCGTGTGCGATCAGCGCCTGCGCCGTCGCGCGGAGTTGGCCCTCGTGATGCTGGTCGTCGTCGTTGTCTGGCCGATCGGCGACCTAGCCGCATCGGTGTCGCTGACGGTAGCGACCCTGCAGCGACTCGTCATCATGCTGGCGGTCGCGCCGCTGCTCCTGCGCGCGACGCCCACGTCGGTGTTCGAGTCGTTGACCCGTCCGGCATCGGTCGATCGGGCCCTTCGCGTCCTCTCTCACCCCGGCATGGCCCTGGCGGTGGTGACGGCGCTCGGCACGACCACGCTGATCACCCCGGTGGTCGACTGGGGTGCCCATTCGGCCGTGGGGCGCGACGCCATCGTGGTGGCAACCCTGGGCGCCGGGCTGCTGCTGTGGCTGCCGGTCATCCACGTCGTCCCGGGGACTCGGGTCTTGTCGCCGATTGCGCGCGCCGGCTACGTGTTCGCGTCATCGATCGTGGTGACCAGCCTCTCGATCGTCTGGATCTTCGCGCGTCATTCGCTCTACCCGGCGCTTCACCACCAGAGTGAGTTGCACTTGAGCGCGCTGCTCGACCAGCAACTGGCGGGCTTCGTGGCCAAACTCGGCGCGTACGCGCCCATGTGGGCCATTGCGTTCGTTATCTTCTCGCGGGCTGACCGTGACGTCGTTCCGGTGGAAGAGGCGCCGCTCCATTGGGCGGACGTTCAGCGAGAGCTCTTGCGCGTCGATCGACAGCGGGTCCGGGATCTACGGCGACACAAAGCATCGTGAGGGTCCGTTGGTAGAGTGGGCACCCGCGGGGACGTAGCTCAGTTGGTAGAGCGCGGGCTTTGCAAGCCTGAGGTCGTGGGTTCGATCCCCATCGTCTCCACCCTGGGGGCTCAGCGGAATGACGGACCACGTAGCGCGACTCGTGCCGGTGGCTCCCCGACGGGACTGGTCCGGAGACTGCGTAATCGCCGGCGGCCGGACGACTAAGGCGCGACGATGCCAGCGGCCGTCGCCGAACATCGGCTAAATGAGACAAACCAGTGCGAGCTCTCGCGGTCCACTAGCACGTGGGCGCTTTCGGCACCTTCGAGGACGGGAACGCGACGCAGACGATGTCAGTCCGGTAGATGATCACGACCCCGTACTTCACGCGGGTCACCGGACCACCCGCGGGGGTCATTGACAGCACGGTCAGCAGGTGCCATTGCAAGGCCCGGAACTGGGAGGTAGCGGTCAGGACTGCGCTGGGTGAGGGCGGGTACGCGGCTGCGTCGTCTCTCGCGAGGATCGCCGCGTTGACGGCGATCTGCTGAGCGAGGAGCGTTCCCACAAACCCGGCGCACCGGCGCCGGATGGATTTGGCCGCCTCGGACAGGGACGTCGAACCGATGGCGGTCTGGTGATGGATCGTGGACAAGCAGCCGGCGACGGCGGTGGGCGTTTGAGAAACATTTAAACCCGGCGTGAACATTTCCACCGCAACGAACTCCGACGTGGACGCTTGGCGGGCCGCGGCCAGGTCCGCGTGCAGCGCCGCGGGAGCCGTCTCTAACGCGACGTCGAGCGAGCTCTCGATCTCCTGAATCGCGGCCATGACCCGCTGGATTTGAAGCTGGGTCGGGGCAGACGTGATCGTCGGCCAGTGGGTGGCCGTGTAGGTCGGAGAGCCCGGGAGCTCAGCGATCGCGGAACAGAATCTGGTCACTGGCGTCGTGTTCGCCCGGCGGGGGTCGTCGACGTCGCTACGACGCCCGCGCCCAAGACCAACGCCCCCAACACCAGTGTCGCACTGGCCACAATGACACGCGTCGTCGAAGCGCCCGCCACCTTTCGAACAGTAACAAGTGTGGGCACACACGTCGCCCCACGACGCGCGGACCGCCACGGTCTTTCGTCTCTGTCTCCGAGCGAATCTAGACTCGCGAGGACTTCGCGGGAGGGTTCAGTGGACGACGAATCGAAGCGTTCGGAGATGTTCGTCTTCGCCGACGGGTATGTCGAGGCGGAGGCCGTGCGTCACCCCATGTTCGCGACGTATATCGGTGTGTCGGGTTTTGACGACCGCCTCGACGACTTCTCAATGGACGGGGCTCGTGAGAGCCGCGACGCCGTGCGACAGGCGCTCGCTGCTCTCGAGACCCTCGAGGTGTCCGGGCTCGCCGATAAGGTGGCGCACGCCGTCATGACCGAGCGGCTCGAGGCCACGAGAGGACTACTCGAGAAATTCGAGATGGTCTCGACGGTGTCAGTGATGAACTCACCGGTCGGCGAGGTGCGTCAGGTCTTCGAACTGATGTCGACGACGTCGGCCGACGACGCGCAGGTCATCCGACGCCGTCTCGACGCCGTCGAGGGCGCCATGTCGTCGTGGCGTGAGGGACTGGACGAGGCCGCGGACACGGGGCACGTGGCCCCACGACGTCAATCGTTGGGCATCGCCGACCAGGCGGCCCTCCACGCCGAAGGCTCCTATGTGGCCTTCGCGCGTCGAGTGGCTCAGGAGTGTGGCGTCGACTTCGAGGATTCCGGGTTGGCGGGTGCCGCGTCCGTGGCTCAGGACGCGCTTGGCGAGACCTCGGCTTGGCTCCGCGAGGAGTACGCACCGCGCTGTCGCGAGAGCGACGCCGCGGGTCCGGATCGCTACGCGCTCTGGTCGTCGTACTTCAACGGGACAGAAGTGGACTTTGACGAGCTCTACAGCTGGGGGGTGGATGAGCTTCGCCGCATCCACGATCGGATGGTGAGCCTCGGCCAGCGTCTCGCGCCCTCGGCGACGTCTCTCGTTGAGGTAGCCGACGTGCTCGACCGTGATGACGCCGGGGCCATCGTCGGCGAGGACGCGCTGCTGGAGCGACTCGAGTCCTTCATCGAGACCGCGGTGGGGACACTTAACGGCGTGCATTTCGACATCGACCCGCGCGTCCAGCGCTGTGATGCGCGGATCGCCCCGGAGGGTTCGGCCGCTGCGCCGTACTACATCGGCGCGAGCGAGGATCTGACACGGCCGGGGACGACGTGGTACCCAACGATGGGCGCGACGAGGTTCCCGTGGTGGCGCATCGCCTCGACCTGGTACCACGAGTCGGTGCCCGGCCACCACCTCCAGGACGCCAGCATTGTGCTCCGGCGCGATCAGCTGAGCCGCTTTCAGCGATCCATGGCCTGGACCAGCGGCGTCGGTGAGGGGTGGGCCCTCTACGCCGAGCGCTTCATGGATGAACTCAACGCCTTCAGCCCCGCCGAGGAGTTCGGCTACCTGTCAGGCCAGGCCCTGCGCGCGGCGCGGATCGTCGTCGACCTCGGCCTGCACCTTGGCTACCCGATCCCCAACGCGTACGACGACGCGTTGGGGGAGACGGGAACGGCGGGCCAGCGCTGGACGCCCGATCGTGCGGTGGCGCTCGTCGAGCGCTGGGTGCTCGAGCCGCACGACTACGCCGTCTCCGAGGTCGATCGTTACCTTGGGGGGCCGGGTCAGGCCATCGCCTACAAGCTGGGCGAGAGGACCTGGATGAGTGTGCGCGACGACGCGCGTCGACGTCTCGCCGACCAGTTCGACCTCATGGGTTTCCACGCCGCGGCCCTGGGAATCGGGCCGATGGGTCTGGCGCCCTTCGTCGATCTCATGGGACGCTGGCGCGGCGGCGCCGACTTTGCAGATGCCGATCGTTAACTATTTTGAGTCGCGTGAACGCCATCGAGGTGACCGGGCTGGTTCGTCGTTACGGCGACTTCACCGCGGTTGACGACTTCGACCTGACCTTGGCGACCGGCGAGTGCGTCGCCATGCTCGGTCCCAACGGAGCCGGCAAGACCACCACCGTCGAGATCCTCGAGGGGTACCGACACCGTGACGCCGGCTCGGTCAGCGTGTTGGGCGAGGACCCGGCCCACGCGAATCGCGCGTGGCGCCAACGCATTGGGATCGTGCTCCAGTCGGCTGATGACCTTCTCTACGCGACCGTGCGCGAGGCGCTCGAACACTTCGCGCGCTACTACGATCACCCGCGCGGCGCCGCGGACGTCGCGGTTCTGGTCGGACTCGAAGAGAAGATCGATCAGAGGATCGGACTCCTGTCCGGGGGCCAGCGCCGGCGCTTGGACGTGGCCCTGGGCGTGGTGGGCCAGCCAGAGTTGCTGTTCCTCGACGAGCCGACCACCGGTTTCGATCCGGAAGCCCGGCGGGTCTTTTGGCAGCTGATTGAACGGCTTAAGAGCGAAGGGGTCACGATTCTGTTGACCACTCACTACCTGGACGAGGCGGACGCCCTGGCCGATCGAGTCATCGTGATCAATCGGGGCAAGAAGGTCGCCGACACGACGCCGGCCGACCTGGGTAGCCGCAACGAGGGGCGCATTGTGGTTCGCTGGCGCGAGAACGACGCGGTCCACGAAGAGGTCACGGCGACCCCCGCCGCGTTCATCGCGTCACTCAGCGCGCGTTTTGGAGGTGAGGTTCCGGGTTTGGAGGTCCTGCGGCCAACTCTCGAGGAGGCGTACCTCGAACTGGTGGAGGAGTCGAAGTGACCAACCTTCCGGCGCTCTACGTACGTCGAATCCGGTTCGAAATCCGGTTGCTACTGCGCGACCGCAGCACGGTGATGTTTTC
>DATLSF010000038.1:0-74441 GCA_035534335.1 Acidimicrobiales bacterium
CCCTCTGCTCTATCCCGGGCGGGTCGTGGTTTTCCAGTAATTTCATGGGAACGTCTGATCCGGGGGGAGTCGATGGCCAGTTACTTCGTGCTGGGGATCTTCACCGGCCTCATCTATTCGATGGTGGCGCTCGGTTACACCCTGGTCTACGGAGTCCTTCGGCTGATCAACTTCGCGCACAGCGAAGTGCTCATGACCGGCGGCTTCGCCGGCTACTACTTCTTGCACTACACGATGAAGACGACGAACGTGTCGACGGGGATGCGCGTTTTGATCCTCGTCGGCGCGATCGTGGCCAGCGGCGTCGCCGCCGCGATCATTGCGGTTGGAATCGAGCGTTTCGCGTATCGTCCACTGCGCCGGCGCAACGCCCCCAAGCTGACGTATCTGATCTCGGCCATCGGGGCGTCGTACTTCCTGCTGACCCTGGCGGGCAAGGAGTTCGGTCACAACCCGTCGGCGACGGCCCAGCCGATCTCCTCGAGAGCGTCCTGGCAGGTCTTTGGCGCACAGGTCACCGCGTTCGACGTCGTGCTGCTGATCGTGACGGCGGTCCTCTTCCTCGCGGTCAACTTCCTGGTGACCAAGTCCAAGGTGGGACGGGGCATTCGCGCGGTGGCCTCGGACGCCGAGACGGCCAGCCTCATGGGGGTCAACGTCAACTCCACGATCGCCTCGACCTTCGCCATCGGGGGCTTCATGGGTGGCGTCGCGGGGCTCTTCGTCGCCATGAGCTCCCAGGTCGACTACAACATGGGCTTCACGCCGGCGCTGCTGGCGTTCACCGCGGCGGTCCTCGGCGGTATCGGCAACATCCGCGGGGCCATGGCCGGCGGCGTAGTGCTGGGGATCTTCATGTACGTACCGATCTACTGGATCCATCAACCCTTCTACGAGCCGGTCATTGGGTTCTCCATCCTCGTGTTGGTTTTGTTGGTGCGACCGACCGGTCTGTTCGGTGAGAGCCTGGGCAGGTCCGCGTGAGTTGGCGTGAGCGCGTGGCGGCGCTGCGACTCAACAACGACGACCTGCGGCTGTTCCTCACGTGCTTCGCGGGCGGGTTGCTCCTGGCCGTGATGACGGGTCCGGAGGGTGACCTCACCGATCCGCTGTACTCGATTGGCCACGCTCTGTTCTCCAGTCACGTGTGGGGGTTCCTCATCTTCGGCGTCGCCCTGGGCGTGGCATCGATCTACCGGCGCAAACTTCGCGCCGGGGTGCTGACGCGCTCGCGTGAGGTCCCGCGTCGCTCGGTTCGCAAGACCATCGTGGCCTACGTCGCGGGCACGGGTCTGGCCGCAAAGATCGTGACCGCCGTCGTCGCATTGCTGGCAGCACTACTGATCGCGGACTACACCGGGCCTCTCGTTCCCCACAAGCTCTCGTTCCACCAGATCATCCATCAGTTCGCCCACACGCGCACCTACGGCTACATCCTCATCATCTTCTGGTTGCTCAACGCCATGCGGGTCAACGCGCGGCCGCGCAACAACGCGGTGCGCGGACCCGCATTCCTACGATCGGCGTGGGCCAAGATCCTCGGCGGCGCGATAGGCGGGCTCTTCTTCGCGCTCTGCGCGGACCCCTGGCTCCCGCTGGGTTTCCACTTCTCGTTCCTGACGTTCAGCGGCAACAGCGACCGGGCGTTCTTCCACCACTGGACGACGTATCTGTGGACGTTTGCCGGCCTGATCGTCGGTCTGCGCGCGGCGAACCTGGAGCGCCACGCGGCCCAGGTGGCCACCACACGGCGCCGCCCCGCGCGCAAGGTCACGGTGAGCACCAACACACGCCTGGCGCTCTACGCCGGGGCCATGTTCGTCGCGGTCGAGGCGCCGAAGTTCCTCAACCCCTTCTGGCAGGAGACGATCTTCCAACAGATCGGGATCTTCTGCCTGCTGGCGATCGGGCTCAATGTCGTGGTCGGCTTCGCCGGCCTGCTGGACCTCGGCTACGTCGCCTTCTACGCCCTGGGCGCCTACACCAACGCCTACTTCACCGGCGCTCTGCCCATCCATCCGCCCTTTGTGCTCAACGCCTTCCTCTCCATCCCCTTCGCCATCATCGTGGCCATGCTGGCCGGCGTGCTGCTGGGACTGCCCACGCTGCGACTGCGCGGGGACTACCTGGCGATCGTCACCCTGGGATTCGGCGAGATCATCTACGTCTTGGCGAGCAACCTGACCAATATCACCGACGGCGCGGGCGGGACCGGGCCCACGGGCAGCTTCGCGATCCACATCTCGGGGATCAACTTCGCCCTCAACGGCCAAGCCCTCGGCGACGACCTCAACTTCTACTACCTGCTGCTCGCCTTCATCGTGCCCATCATCTTCCTGTTCAACTCGCTCAACCACTCCAAGGTGGGCCGATCGTGGGCGGCCATCCGCGAAGACGAGGTGGCCGCCTCGTCGCTGGGCATCAACAGCCTCAAGTACAAGGTGATGGCCTTCGCCATCGGCGCGTCCACCTCGGGGGTGGCCGGCGTGCTCAGTTCGGCCAAGCTGGGCTCGCTCTTCCCGTCGGACTTCGCGGTGCAGCTCTCCATCACCGTGCTCATCCTCGTCATCTTCGGCGGCATGGCCTCGATCTCGGGGGTCCTGGTGGGCTCGGCCTTCATCGGCTGGCTGCTCCAGTACCTGATCTTCCACTCCTTCATCGACTACAACGACGCCGATAAGTACATGTATCTCGGCGCCATCTTGGTGCTCACCATGATCTTCCGGCCCCAGGGCATGCTGCCCTCGCGGCGCCGACAACGCGAGTTTCACGACGCCGACATCGGCTTGGGCACCGCCGACGCCATGGGCACGGCCACGGAAGGGCCGCTCACGTGACGCCCGACCCGATCTTCGAGGTCGAGAACCTCACGCTGCGCTTCGGCGGCGTGACCAGCCTGGCCGACGTGACCATGTCCCAGGAGCGCGGCGAGATGCTGGCCGTCATCGGTCCTAACGGCGCGGGCAAGACGTCGCTCTTCAACTGCCTCACCGGCGTCTACCGTCCGCAGGAGGGATCGATCCAGTTCCACTCGGCCCGCCGCGACGCCGTCAACATCGTGGGCTGGCAGCCGCACCGGGTGAACAAGCTGGGCATCGCGCGCACCTTCCAGACGAGCCGGATGTTCAACGCGCTGACAACCTTCGAGAACATCAAGGTCGGCGTCGAGTCGGGCCAGAAGACCGGGCCGATCGGCGCCATGCTGCACCTGCCGCGCACACGTCGCGAGGAGCGCGAGTCCGACGACAAGACGTTGGAGCTGCTCGACCTGGTCGACCTCAGCCACCGCATGAACACCACGGCCGACTCGCTGCCGTACGGGGACCGGCGTCGCCTGGAGATCGCCCGCGCCCTGGGGACCAACCCCGAGCTGCTGTTGCTCGATGAGCCCGCGGCCGGGACGAACCCGTCCGAGAAGCTGGAGCTGGCTGAGTTGATCCGCAAGATCAACGTGCAGATTGGCACGTCGATCCTGCTGATCGAGCACGACATGCGACTCGTGATGTCCCTGGCCCAGCGCATCTACGTGCTGAACTTCGGCCAGGTCATCGCCGAAGGCTCGCCGGGCGAGATCCAGAGCAACCCCGACGTCATCGCGGCGTACCTGGGGACCACCGAGTCAGAGGCGGCCCAGTGAGCGATCCGATGCTGTCGGTCGAGCACGTCGAGGTCCGCTACGGCGCCGTGCCGGCCATCCGCGACCTCTCCCTCAACGTCAACGAGGGCGAGATCGTCACGATCCTCGGCGCCAACGGCGCGGGCAAGACGACCACTCTGCGCATGATCTCGGGGTTGCACCGGCCCTTCGCCGGCAAGGTGCGCCTCGACGGCGTGGACATCACCTCCACGCCCGCGCACGAGTTGGTCGAGATGGGCCTCAGCCACGTGCCCGAGGGCCGGCGCATCTTCGCCACCATGTCGGTGCTCGAGAATCTCGAGATGGGGGCCTTCCGGCGCAAGGGCAACTACTCGGACGAGTTCGAGCACATCTTCACGCTGTTTCCCGTCCTGGGCGAACGGCGCAAGCAGCTCGGCGGGACACTGTCGGGCGGTGAGCAGCAGATGCTGGCCATCGGCCGAGCCCTGATGGCCAAGCCGCGACTGCTGCTGCTCGACGAGCCCTCGCTGGGACTGGCGCCCAAGATCATCACGTCGATCTTCCAGATCATCGTGCAGATCCGCTCCGAGGGCGTGACGGTGCTGCTGGTCGAGCAGAACGCCAACCAGGCGCTGCGCATCGCCGACCGGGGTTACGTGTTGGAGAACGGACACGTCCTCTACGAGGACAACGCGGCGGCGCTGCTGGGCGACGACCGCATCCGCCGTGCCTACCTGGGTAGCGAGGCCTGATCGCCTCGTAGAGGCGGACTGACGTTGCGCGTTTTTACATGACGGTTTCGTGACACCGCTGTCCAATTTGCCTAGCGGGGTGGGACAATTGAAGGGTGAAGAGCTTCGTTCAGCGCGTCTTGGTGGCGGCCGTGCTGTTGGCGGGCCTCGCAGCCGCGCCACTGGTGGGCGCTACCACGCCCGCCTCGGCGGCGACCGCGGCCTCGGCGTGTGGGGTCACCTCCGGGGCCACCTGGCGACTCATCTCCACATCACCCTGCAAGCTCATTGCCCAGGTGGGTTCAGTCGTGCCACTCTCGCTCGACGCGCACTATCGCTGGACCGCGCCGACTCGAAGTTCCGCCGTCGTGCGGGTGACCGCGTCGCGAATGGCACCTGGTGGATTGATCGGGACCGTTCGCGCCGTGCGGGTCGGGAAGGCCACGGTTAGTTCGGCTGGCGTCATGGTCTGCCCGGCGGGCGAGATGTGCCCGAGCCTCGCGATCCTGTGGCGCCTGCACGTCCAGGTGGTGGCCAAGATCGCCCACGCCGTCACCGTGAAGGTGACCCAGGCCGACGCCGGTGCGACGTTCGACCTGCGCAAGGGCGACAAGCTCGTCATCAGCTTGACGGGACCCACCCTGTATACCTGGACGGTGCCCGTGGTGAGCGTGCCGACCGTACTCGACCGGTTGAGCGGTGCGCCGGGTCACGCCAGCTTCGTCGCCATGGGGACCGGCACGACGATTGTCTCGGCGGTCGACAATCCGAACTGCTACCCGGCCTGTTTGCCGCCCAGTCGCATCTTTCAGGTCCACGTCGTCGTCGCGCGGTAGATGCTCACTGCGTGGGTGGTGCGACGCCGTTGGCCGCGTGGCGTCGCTAGCGACCGCGGCCGTTGCCGTTGAACCAGAAGATCTTGACGCGCGTGCCGTCGGAGCGTCGCGGAGCGATCGACGAGTACCCAGAGGGCTTCTTTTCAAACATGAACTGAGAGAACCAGCGCCCGAACCGTTGCAGCTTCCGTGTATCTGACACCGACGGATGTTCGTTGGCGGCGACGGCACCGGAAATCTCGGGGCGACGGTCCTCATCGGCTACTTCAGCGGGCTGAGACAGAAAGACCTTGATCGGATCCGTTGCCGGCCCGGTCTGGTCATCGTTGGCCATGACAGAACCCTAGCGACGCGTCTACACCGATCACGGATTGATCGCCACCGCGACCTCGCGCGCTGGAACCTTCAGTGGTCGCGCAGATACTCAAGAAGTTGGCGGTATTCGACGAGACGCTCCTCGAGCCAAACTCGGTCGGCTTCACCCAGGGCACTCATGGCCCGCGCCCTCTTCGATGACGACGAAATTTTCTAAGTCACGTTGAGATTCCCTAGATGGGTTTTCTCAGGTCTTGTGGAGATCAAATCTGAAACGCCAATGATCGTGCGCTGAGAGTTGCAGCGCCATGTTCCCGCGACCGTTGGGTCCGCGACCAAGGAGATCCGGTGGACGACGAGCAGGGCAACGATGTGGTGGGACAGTGCTGGAAGGACCTAGCCGATGTCATGGCGGCGGGGGTGAGTCGCGTCCTGCTCTACGGACCGCCGGGGACCGGCAAGACGTTCGCGGCGCTGCACCACGGCGTGCGGACGACGCCCGCCGAGCGACTGGTGTGCACGGAGGATCTCACCACTGGTGAGATCACCGGCACTTGGATGCCGGTCGACGAAGGCCGGTGGCGCTGGTATGAGGGCCCGGCGATCCGCGCGTGGGGCGCGCAGGGTGGGCGCGGCGGTCGCCTGGTCGTCGACGAGGTCGATAGGGCGGCCGGCGACGCGTTGTCCACGCTGCTGGCCGTCACCGACACGGACGGGTCCGCGCGGTGGCGCCACCCCGAGACCGGTGAGTGGGTGACGCCGGGTCATGGATTCTCGGTCGTCATGACGACCAACCTGGAGGAGCTCGAGGACCTGCCCGGGGCTCTGCGCGACCGATTCGCCATTGCCATCCGGGTGGATCGACCTCACCCGTCCGCGGTCGCGGCGCTGTCGGAGGACCTTCGTCGACCGGCCCTGTGCGGGTCGATCGGAGACCCGGCGCGGCGCGTCTCGCTGCGCGCCTTCTACGCCTTCGACCGGCTGCGCGAACGCTGCGGCCCGCAGCGAGCGGCCCACCTGGTCTTTGGCGACGAGCGCGGGGCCGGCGTGTTGGACGCCCTGGCCATCGCGTCGCTGGCGTGACCCGGGGACACGTCTTTCCCGAGCTGATTGCCGGACGCGAGGACGGCGTCGGAGGCGGACGCTGGAACGTGCGCGAGGGATCGACGCGACGCGGCGGGGCGAGCTGCGACCTCGCCGCTCGGATCCTCGAGGTGCCCCTGGGTGCCGACCCGACCTCGCGGGTGGTGCGCGCCCATGAGCTCATGCACGCGCGGGTGAGCCCGTGCGGGCTCGACTGGCCAGGGCTCTTCGGTGACCTCGCCCCGCGGGCCCTCGAGTGCGCCGAGGAGTTGCGCGTGAACACGCTGCTCGCGCGAATGGGCTTCGACGTGGAGCGTCTTCACGACGGGAGCGAGAAGGCCGGTGGTCGAAGTCTCGCCGAGCAGGGCGACTGGGCCCAGGCCGTGTGCTTCTTGCTGGCCGTGTTGGGAACGGGAGCCGAACGCGACTACCTTTCGGGTATTCGCCTCGGTGACGCGACGTGGCCCCCGGCACTGCGAGCGGTGCGCCGCCGCGTGGCCGAGATCGTCGACGCACTTTCGCTCTCCGCACTCAGCGCGACCGATGTGGGCGACGACGGCGTGCCGCGCGGCTACGCGCGCAGCACCGTTCTGCTCGCGCGGCTCATCACGCCACTGATGGCCGCTCGGGTCCCGGTTGGACCCGACGCTCTTCGTGCGTACCGGCGCGCGCTGGCGCCCGGGGGTCGACGTCCACCCACGGGTCGCTTCGCCCAGCCCGTCGTAGCGCAGCTGATTGTTCGCCGAGCTCCGCGCGCGCCCACGGGTCGTCGCGCGCGCCCGGCCGTGACCGGAACGACGCTGCGCTACCCCGGTCGGCTCCTCACCGACCCGCACCGCCGCGCGTTCGCGCGCTCGACTCGTCACCGCGGGGGAGTGGTGGTGATCGACCAATCAGGTTCGATGGATCTGGAACCGGAGTCTCTCGCGTCTCTCCTAGCCCGCGCGCCCGACGCCCTCGTCATCGGCTACAGCCACCGGCCCGGGGACATCGGGGCGACGCCCAACCTGTGGGTCCTGGCCGACCGGGGAGCGGTGGCGACCGTGTGGCCCGCGGGCAATGTCGGCAACGGGGTCGACGGACCGGCGCTTCGGTTCGCCCTGGCGAGGCGCCAAGGGCGCGAGCGCGTTGTTTGGGTCACCGACGGTCAGGTCACCGACGCCCACGACCACCCCGACGAGGCGCTGACAACCGAGTGCGCGCAGCTGGTGCTGCGTCACGGAGTGCGCCTCGTGCGCGACCTGGTCGGGATTATCCCCGCTTTGGGGCCTGGACGGGTGGCCGCGCCGCGTCGGTGGGCCGACTTCGGTCGCGTGGGCCGCAAAATCCAGGAATCTTCAGGGCTGTGACAGACCCCCCGTAACCTGAATTGGGACTTGAAACGAACACCTGTTCGCTCTACAATAACGAACAGGTGTTCGCACAACCGTAGGAGGGGCCATGGCGGCAGTTGAGATTCTCGAGAGTGACTCCCTCCGCGAATGGACCGAGCCTCCGCGCCTGTACCTCGTCGAGACCACCCCATCGGCCCCCCGCCGCGTGGGTCCGCCCCTGGCCGCGCGCCGCGCGGCCAGGGCGCGGATGCTCCAACGCCGTCGACGCACGATCGCCGCGCTCGCGCTGGTGGGTGCGGTGACCTTCCTGGCCTGGCCCGGGACGGCGCTCGGCGGTGTTACCGGCGCGGGACTTCCGACCGATCTCGCCGGGTCGTCCACCCTGGCCTCGGGAGAGGTGTACGTGGTCCAGCCCGGCGACAGCGTGACGTCGATCGCGACGCTGATGAACCCGCTCAGCCCTCACGTGGCGCGCGCGGCGCTGGTGCACGAGCTCGGTACGGCGGTCGTCGTGCCGGGCGAACACGTCCTAATCCCCTAGAAAAATAGGGGTTTCGGTGTATCGTGACGCTATGCGTTGTCCCTTCTGTGCGGCCGATGACGACCGCGTGGTCGACTCGCGACTGGCCGAGGACGGCGGCGCCATCCGCCGGCGCCGAGAGTGCGCGTCGTGCCACCAGCGCTACACGACCTTCGAGCGGGTCGAGGAGGTCAGCCTCTACGTCATCAAGCGCTCGGGGGACCGCGAGCCCTTCGACCGCGACAAGATCTACCGGGGTATCCAGGCGGCTTGCAAGAACCGTCCGGTCGACGACGCCGCGATCGACGCCCTCGTTCTCGTCGTTGAAGAGGCCATGCGCCTGCTCAACCGCGACGTCACCAGTGAGGAGGTCGGGGTGGCCACGCTGGCCGCCCTGGCCGACGTCGACGAGGTGGCCTACGTGCGCTTCGCCTCGGTCTACAAGGGCTTCGAGGGTACCGACGACTTCGCGCGTGAGATCGGCATGCTCGTCAAGACCACCGCTCCGAAACTACGGGGATAGCGTGCGGGCCCTCGACCTGCACCCGTCGGTCGCCCTCGCCGTCTACGCCCACCCCGACGACGCCGACGTCGCCGCGGGGGGTCTGCTGGCCGAATGGGCCGACCAGGGTTGCGCGGTGCACCTGGTGGTGATCTGTGACGGGGCCAAGGGCTCGCACGCGCCGGTCGACGCCGCCACGTTGCGCGAGGTCCGACTGGCGGAGCTCGCCCTCGCCGCCGAGGTGCTCGGTGCGACCTCCAGCCTGTGCCTGGAGCACCCCGACGGTGAGGTCGTCAACGACGCGGAACTTCGCGCCACGCTGGTGGGTCTGATCCGTCAGCACAAGCCCGACGTCGTTCTCGGGCCTGATCCCACCGCCGTGTTCTTCGGCGGCGTGTACGTCAACCACCGCGACCACCGCGAGACGGGCTGGGCCCTGTTGGACGCCGTCGCACCAGCGGCGGCCATGGCGCTCTACTTCCCCGAGCGCGGCACGCCGCACCAGGTGCGCCATCTGCTGCTCAGCGGCACCCACGAGCCCGACGTGGTGGCCGACGTGTCGCGCACCATCGAGACCAAGGTCACGGCGGTCCTGGCCCACGTGTCCCAGATGGCCGGTGAGGCCGACGCGATCCGGCGCGTCGTCTTCGAGCGCGCCGAGCAGGCCGGTGCTCCCGTGGCAGCGGCGTACGGTGAAGCCTTCCGCAGCGTTGACCTCGCCTTCTGAGGACCCCTCGCTCGACGAGGCGCCGATCCTGCACGTCGACCTGGACGCCTTCTTCGCCTCGGTCGAGATCCTCGATGACCCAACCCTGCGCGGCAAGCCCGTGTGCGTGGGCGGGGGTGGCGACCGCGGCGTCGTGGCATCGGCCAGCTACGAGGCGCGGCGCTTCGGTGTGCGCAGCGCCATGCCCAGCGTGCTCGCGCGGCGGCTCTGTCCGGGCATCGTCATGCTCCCCGGGCGCTTTGATCGCTACGAGGAGTACTCCAAGCGATTCCACGCGTTGGTCGAGGACCTCACGCCGGAGTATGAGCCGCTGGGTCTAGATGAGGTGTTCGCCGATCTTCGATCACTGAACCGCCTGGGCGTGCGCCCCGTCGCGGCCGCGTGGGCGCTACGCGCGCGCATCAACGACGAGCTCTCGTTGCGCTGCGGAATCGGGCTGGGACGCAACAAGCTCTTCGCGAAGATCGCCTCGAAACACTCCAAGCCCCGGGTGGAGGACGGCCGCCTCGTCGAGGGCGCCGGGGTGGTGTGGGTCTCGCCGGCACTGGAGGAAGCCTGGCTGGCCGCCATGCCGGTCGACGCACTGTGGGGGGTGGGCCCGGCCACCGCGAACAAGCTGCGTCGCCTCGGTCTGGGCTACGTCCGCGACCTGTCGCGCGTTGATGAGGCGACACTGTCGAGTCACGTCGGCCCGGCGCTGGCCGCAACCCTCGTGGCCTACGCGCGTGGTGAGGACCTGCGCGAGGTGGACTCGGACCGGCGCGCCAAGTCCCTCGGTCACGAGGAGACCTTCGCGCGCTCGCTGCACGGACTAGTTGAGGTGAGCGCCAAGGTGCACGATCAGTCAGCGGTGGTCGCGCGCACGCTGCGCGACCACGAGCGCGTCGCGCGCACGATCTCGGTCGTCGTGCGCTACGACGACTTCACCGGCGTGACGAGGGCGCAGACCTTGCCCTTCGGGATCGACGATGAAGAGGCCGTGGCCGCGATCGCTGAGGCCCTGGTGGCGACCATCGACCTCGACCAGGCGGTGCGGTTGGTGGGGGTGCACGCGTCGGGGTTCATCTCGCCAGACCGCAACGCCCTGCAGCTCTCGTTCGGTCTCGCGGGTGATGAAGCCGACCTACGCCAGCGCGCGACCCAGCGCTCCCTCGAGCGTCAGGTCAGTCGCGAGTCACTGCGCGAGGCGGTCGACGAAGTGCGTCGGCGCTTCGGGCAAACGGCAGTCGCCCAGGGCAGCGACCTTTCGACCGAGGGGGTCGAGATCGCGGGTCAGCGCGGCAAGACGATGTTCGGGCCCGAGTGGCGGCGCGGTCCGAGTCCGGGAGGACGGTGAGCGCCTAGGAGGCGCGTACCGTGACGAGTGTCCCGATGGGGGTGTAGGGCCAGACGTACTTCGCGTCGGTCATCGTCATCTCGACGCAGCCGAGGCTCTGGGGCCAGCCGTAGGTGGAGCGGTAGAACTGGTGCAGCGCGTCGCCGCCGTGGAAGTACGACACCCAGGTCACCGGGTCGGCGTAGTAGCTGCCGTCGGGGTTGTAGCCCGTCATGATCTGGTTCACGTAGCGCAGGTAGACCGGGTACGTTCCGGTCCCCGTCGGATCGATGGAGATGCCGGTGTTGACGAGCGCGTGGTACTTCGCGACTCCGGCGACGTAGAGGGTGAGGTTCTCGGGTGAGCCCTCGCTGACGTCGACGAAGTCGTAGGGGCGCGGATTGATCTGGTGGGTCGCCACCGCGGCGAGCAGCGCGTTCCAGGTGGCGGCGTCGGCCACGCCAGTGGTCGACAGGTGGTGCACGTCCTGGAAGGACATGAGGGCACCGGTGGTGATGACACCGGCCTGGCCCGCACGCCACTGGGTGGTGAGCTCCGCGGGCAGGTGGGGATAAGCCCAGGAAAAGTTTCCGGCGGTGGGCTGGGTGGGGTCGGTTGGCGTCACCGACGGGGTGAAGGTGACGGGCAGGTAGTGAATTTCGGCGAGAAGTTGCTGCTCCCACACGGTGGTGGCGGCCTGCGCGGTGACGTGGGGGCGCACCGCGACGAAGGTGCAGCGCTGAGCGCAGCGAACTCGGGTGGGAACGCTCAACACATAACGCGCGAGGGGCTGAATGCGGCCGGTCACGACCGCCTGAACCGCGTCGGGCGCGATCTGTTGCCACGCGGTCGTGATCGCGGGCCGTACGGCGAGGCGCGGCATGGCGCTGGCGTGTACCGGCGCGTTGAAATGGAGCCGCAGGACGGGCATGGACGCGGTGATGGTCGAGCTCGCCGAGCTGGTCACGGTCAGCGCGCTGGTCGCTTGCGCCCCGAGGCTCGGCACCACGGATGCGGCGACCACCACGAGTCCCAGGACGACCGCGCGACGTCGCTTCACCTCTCCAGGGTAACGGCGTGCGGGAGGCAAGTTGGCTCGCCGTAGGCTTCGAGTCGGGAGGCCGCCGTGGACACCACCAAGACCGTCGTGACCGTGCTGTTCGTCATGGCGGTTGTCGTCGTGATCGTCTCACTCGTGGCCTTCGTCGTGTCGATCTTTCGCGTCATCGTCGAGCTGGCCGTCCTCGTCGCCCTCGGCTGGTTGGCCTGGCACCTCTTCATCCGAAATAGGAGCCCCAAAGCGCCCCAGTAGGATGGACGGTTCAGGCGGCGTGGCCGAGTGGTTAGGCAGGGGCCTGCAAAGCCCCGTACTCCGGTTCGAATCCGGACGCCGCCTCCATCGGTCGTGGCGTGGCGCATGGCCGTTGTCTCAACGGACCTCTCTGTGAGTTCGGTGTCAATTACCAGTGATGTCTCTGTCACCAGATAATCGCTTGACACGCGGACCTATGGGCGGCTAAACCCGAATCGAGTCACAAACTTGATGCGGGGAGCGTTACGGGGTTTCGGCTTGCGCTGGTTATGCGGTAGCCGCCTCGAGACGGTTCCTACGACCGATAGGGAGAGCGTTATGCGTTTGCCATTCTTGCGGATTCTTGCTGTCATGGCGCTGGGGGGAGGCTCGCTGATCGCGACGAGTTCCTCCGCGATCGGTTCATCCAATGTGAATCCTTCGGTCACGGGGGTGACGCCGTCGAGCCTGGGGACCTTCTCCCCGACGTTCGTCGGATCGGCGGCGACGGGCTGCGAGTCGGGCTGTGACCTGCTCACGGGTCCGAACGTCGTGCCCGCGGTGTCGAGCACGTTGTCCGCGCCAGTGGTTGGACATCCAGACCACCTCATTACGGCCACCGGTGGCCCGGACACGCCCCAGGTGATCCCGTTCCGCAGCCTCAAGAAGCACGGCGGCGGGGGTGTGGCTCCGCCCAGCGTGACGTGCCAGTCGTCGGGCGGCTGCTCACCAGCGAACCCGACTACCGGAGGTGCCGTGGGCGTTAAAGGCCTCAACGCGGTCGACAGTGCCACCGCGAACGTCAACGCGGGTGGCCCCGGCCTCGACATCGAGCCGTCCGACCAGGGCCTGTGCGCGGGCAACGGCTACGTCGTCGAGTCCGACAACATCGGCGAGATCCAGATCTTCAACACGGGACTCAACCGAGTCGGTTCGGTGGTCTCTCTCGACTCGGTCATGGGTCTGAGCGGCTTGAGCGGATCGGACGGAAAGGGCTGGAGCAGCGGCGGCGACATCTCGTGCGTCTACGATCCGAGCAACGGTGGTCACTGGTTCATCACCGAGATCGTCTCGGCCTCGACTGAGGCGGGCACGAGCACTACGGGACCCGGCCCCTTCGGCGGCTGCTTCGCCGGAGTGCCGAACACGTGCTACGAGGGAATCGCGGTGAGCCAAACTAACGACCCCTTCGGCGCGTACAACGTCTACTTCCTCAACGCGAACTACAATCCGTCCGAGTCAACTGGGCCCGGACCGGGCGGGACACTCCTCAACGACTTCGCCAAGATCGCGACGTCCCAGGACGCGTTCCTGATCTTCTACGACGAGTTCCCGCTCTACGGCGGCTTCAACGGCGCCCAGGAGTTTGCGTTCAACAAGACTGCGATGGAGACGGGCCTGGCCCCGACCGACCCGTCCTTCAATGTGGCCATCGAGAACATGGGCACCATCAACACCCCTGACGGCACGTGCAACGTCGGCCAAGGGCCGGGACCGTGCTGGTACTCGGTGATACCGGTGGAACCGCCCGACGCGAGCCAGTGGGACAACAGTTTCGGCGGCTCGGCATTCATGCTGGCGGCGCTGGACTTCAACGGCCTCGGGGACTCGCGGGTCGCCGCCTTCGACTGGACCGGGCTGAGTGACCTCGCCAGCTCCGGGTGCTCGTCGTGCAGCGGAATCCAGTTCGGCGGCACGCTGTTCAAGGGGACCGAGTTCTACTACGGTGAAGGCACCAACGCCTTCAACGGAGCGCAGAAGGTCGGCCCGATTCCGTTGGGCTCGGAGTGCCAGTACGCGGGGCTGCTCGCGGGTAAGACCCATGGCAACCCCAACAAGGGCGGGCTCGCTACCTGCCCCGAGGGCCCGATCGCGACCAACGGTGACAACTTCACGCAGGCGTCCCAGGCCAACGGAGAGCTCTGGAGTTCGCTCAGCACCGCGGTGGTCCAGAACTACAACGGGCTGGCCCAGAACTCCGAGGTGCACCAGGGCGTCGCGTGGTGGGAGATCGGGACGTCGGCGTTTGACTCCGGCCGGTCGCTGACACTCGACGGCCAGGGCTACGTGTCAGCGACGCACGAGGACCTCGAGATGTCCTCGGTCGCCGCGGGCGACAATGGCTCGGTGCTCTTGGACTTCACGCTCTCGGGTAACGGTGGACTGCACAACGCGGACGGCGGCGGGTACTTCCCGAGTACCGCCTGGACGTCGCTGTCCGGCGGGACGACGGGGGTCATCCACGTCGCCGACCTGGGCCAGGCTCCCCAGGACGGGTTCTCCGAGTACCAGGGGTACTCGGGCAACGCGACCAATCCGCAAACCCGGCCGCGCTGGGGTGACTACAGTGCGGCGGTCTGGTACAACGGCGCGTTCTACTTCGCCGGAGAGTACATCCAGTACCCGAACTGCAGCGGCTCGGCCTTCCAGCCGGCCATCGGCACCTGCGGCGGCACGCGCGACTTCTACGCGAACTGGGGCACGTCGGTCAACTCCGTCTCGTACTAACTAGCTTTCGACAGGCCCCGGGCGCCGACGGCGTCCGGGGCCTGTCGCATCATGCCCGTGTCGCGACGGACTGGCCACGTGTGGTCGGCGCGTGCGTCATCTCCTGTCGGTCGCGAGTCGTTGACATCGCTGTCGATGATGCGCACACTGCGGGCACCACATGTTCACTCTGTCTGGACCACGGAGAGACAAGAATCTTCACGGAATGCGCCAAGGGCGACGAGTGTGAGAGTTGTCCGTGATTTGCCTATGAGCCTGCGAGGCGATGGAAGGCTGGAGGCACAAGGAACCAACATCGAGGAGATCGAAAAATGTTTCGGAACCTAGGAAAGTTTGCAGTGTGGGTCGCCGTCGCCCTCATCACCACGACGGTCGGTATCGCCGCAGCCGCCGTGGTGTCCCACAACGGTTCGACGCCTGCGTCGCTGTCGGCTCATGACGATACGACGACGACGGTTGCCCCAACTACGACGACGACCGCCAACATGGGTATCACGACGACCACGGAAGTGCGACTAACCCCCGTCACCACCGGTGACGACGACCAGGGTGGGCCGACCAACGTGACGACCAGCACGCAGGTGACCGACGACGACAACCAGCAGGGTGACGACAATCAGCAGGGTGACGACCAGGGCGGATCGACCAGCGTCACGACTAGCACGCAGGTGGCCGACGACAACAACCAGCAAGGTGGCGACACCGGGGTTTCTGTGTCCGGCTCGGTCGGTGTCACGCTCAACGTCGGCGGTGACAACTAAATCACCACCTCCGTCTAGGCGGATACGGCGAGGGCCTGCTCGAAGTCCCGAATAAGGTCCTCTTTCGCCTCAATACCGACGGAGAGCCGAATGAGTGCATCGCTGACGCCGCTGTGCCCGGTGTCCCCGTACTGGCGCTGGTCGGTCCACATGGCCGCTGGGCGATTCGCGATGGAGTGAACGGAGCCCAGGCTCGCCGCGCGCGAGGTGAGTCGCAGGGCGTCGAGCAACTGGTCCGCCCGTTCGGCACCCCCGGCGACGGTGAAGGAGAGAACGCCACTGGACCCGGTCATCTGTCGCCGCGCCAGCTTGTACTGCGGGTGCGTCTCTAGTCCGGGGTAGTGGACGTCATTCACGTCGGGGTGTGCCTCGAGCGCCCGGGCGACCGCCAGTGCATTCTCGTTGTGTCGACTCATCCGAACGTCCAAGGTCCGGATTCCGCGTAGCAAGAGCCATGCGTCGATCGGCCCGAGGACTGATCCCATCGCGAGGTGCGTGCGCCAGACGCGCTCGATCACGTCCGCGCCTCCGGCGATGACGCCCGCCGACACGTCCGAGTGGCCACCGAGGAACTTGGTCGCGCTGTGCCAGACGAGGTCGGCGTCATGGTCCAGGGGCCGTTGATTGATGGGTGTGGCAATCGTGTTGTCCACGGCCACCAGCGAGTCATTGGCGTGCGCGATGTCGGCAAATGCTCGGATGTCGGTGATATCGAGCAGGGGATTGCTGGGCGTCTCTAAGAGTACGAGTCGGGTCTCGGGTCGTAGGGCGCCAATGAGCGACGCGGTCTCGGTCTGGCTGATCGTGCTCGACGTCACACCAAATCGTGCAAGCAGGCCCTCTACCAAGCTTGTGGTGCCTGGGTAGATGGCGCGTTGAAGAACGACGTGATCTCCCTGGCCCAGCAGGCTCAGCGCCAAGGTCGAGATCGCTCCCATCCCGCTCGCGGTGACGACGGCGCGCTCCGCGCCCTCGAGTTGCGCCACCACGTCGGCCACCTGGGTGTGGTTCGGCGTGCCGTAGCGGACGTAGAACTCGTCCGAGAAGCTGCGGGTGGCCACGTCGAGGAACTCCTTGTTCGACGCCGCCGAGAAGGTCGTGGCCTGGTGGATGGGCGCGACGATGGCCCCGTCGCGCGACTCGTCGTCGCCGTGCACCACCGAGGTGGCGGGAAGGTCACGCGGGTTGGGTTCCATGGCATCGAAGTCTTGACGACTGCCGCCGCCTCGTCAAATTCACGCCGCGTTCGAGTTGCTTTCCCATCTGCGTGGAGAGCCAGACACACTCCACCGGTAACGTTGACGAAGTATCGAGGTTCGAGACGACAGGAGACGTGCCGTGACGCCAGCCCGGAACGCCCCCGCGGACGAAACCCAGTTGAACGCCCGCGACGTCGCCTCGTGGCTCATCGACATGGACGGCGTGCTCGTTCGCGAGGACCATCCCATTGAAGGCGCCAATCGATTCCTGGATCTTCTGCGCGGCCGGTCCACGCCGTTCATGGTGCTCACCAACAACTCGCTGTTCACCCGTCGCGACCTCAGCGCCCGGCTCAAGTGGAACGGTATCGAGGTTCCCGAGGACAGCATCTGGACCTCGGCCCTGGCGACGGCCGGTTTCCTCGCGGACCAGCATCCTCACGGATCCGCCTACGTAATTGGCGAGGTCGGTCTCACCACGGCGCTGCATGAGGTGGGCTACACCCTGACCGAGAAGGAGCCCGACTACGTGGTCGTGGGCGAGATTCGCAGCTACAGCTTCGAGCGGCTCACCAAAGCGGTTCGCCTGATCAGCTCGGGAACGCCGTTCATCGCGACCAACCCCGATCCCACGGGACCGAGCGTGGACGGTCCACTGCCGGCGACCGGCGCGGTGGCCGCTCTGATCAGTCAGGCCACCGGCAAGAAGCCTTACTTCGTGGGTAAGCCCAACCCCCTGATGATCCGCTCCGCCATGAGGGTCCTACACGCTCACTCCGAGTCCACCGCCATGGTCGGCGACCGGATGGACACCGACGTGGTGGCCGGACTGGAAGCGGGCCTGCACACCATCCTCGTGCTTTCGGGTGTGTCGGGGGCCGACGTCGTGAAGCACTACCCGTACCAACCCACCCGTGTGATCAGCTCCGTCGCCGAACTGGCCGACGAGCTCGAAACCGCTTGACCGTCAGCCGCTCACGACGGCTTCCGGACACTAATGCTGGCGGGTCCTTCCAAGAATGTCGAAAGCCCGGCGAATAGCAACAACCTCCTCGCATGTTCATGAGTCTCTAAGCCGTTGTGAGGTGTGAAGGTACGAGACGTGATTCGCGAACTCAGTGCAGATGGATGGGTCTAGGTCCGCCAACGCGCGAGTCGTCGGCGATTCCGTCATCCGACGAAACACGGAACGGCGACAGTTCCCGGAGCGCTGGGCGCGGACCCGCACATAGAACTGATAAGTAGCATCGTGAGGCAATCCGGTTTGGAACGGAGGAAGCGATGATCGAGTACGCCGTGGTAATTGAGCGCTCCCCGAACAACTACGGTGCGTGGGTTCCCGACCTCGATGGGTGCGTATCGACTGGTACGACTTTGGATGAAGTGAAGTCCAACATTGCCGAGGCGAGCGAAATGCACATTGAGTCTCTCCGTGAGCATGGTGAGCCGGTACCACCTCCAGCCGCACAAGTCGCTGTGATTCGAGTCGCCTCGTAGCGGACCGCAGTGGCGGTTGTGAATTCGCGGACACCTCGAACCTAGAGCGTCGTCTTAGGGGCCCGCCGTGTTGTTCGGCCCGCACGAGCGCGGGTCCCACGGCGCGAGCGCCTGAGTCACATCCGTCGGGGCCGACAGCAGCGTGTCGTGACGCACCGCGTTCGGATCGACGACGGTGACGGCGGTCACCGGTTGGGTTGTCGTGGTCGACGTTCCGCGGTGGCGCCGAGTCACGGTCGTCGTTGTGGCGGAGTGAGTAGACGGCACCGGCGAGATTCCCAGATCGGTGCCCGTGATCACGGTGACCAGTGAGCCCTTGATCACGTGGCCGATCGCCATCACGGCTGGTCCCTGCATGGTGTGCAGGACCGCCTGGGCAGCGCCGAGGGACGCCGCGGAGTTGGAGCGGTGGTAGACGACGGTTTCGGTACGGGTGCCCCACGGCGCCTCGTGGGCGACCGCCGAGATCTTGAAGCCGTAGCGCGCGAGGCCCCGGGCGACCGAGTGTCCCTCGGTGGCGACCGTCGTGCCATCGACGACCGAGACGGTGATTGAAGAGTCCTTGGGCAGAGCCTTGCCGCCCATCGTGTTGGTCGAGGCGGAAAGTCCGAGGAACTGGTGGACCACGCTGGACACCCCCGGCTCGATGGGGAACTCGACGTCCCCGTACTTGTATCCCTTGTAGAGGTAGCTTCCCGTCTCGACTAAGACCACCGGCATCGTGAGTTGCGGTGCCGTCCCCACTGAGACGCCGTGGAAGTGCTCGAGCAGACTGAACATGTGGGTGGTGGAGAAGCCAGAGTCGACGGTGAGGAACGGCGCGACCGCCGTCGCCAGGCGCTGGTCGGTGACGGGGTTGGCGATGCCGCGGGCCTTGACCGCTGAGGCCAGCACCTTGATGAATTCGTGGTCGCGGCGGATACGGGCCAGATCTGACAGCGCCTCCTGGGTCCAGTACTTGTGCGCGAAGCCTTCTCCAGGCATGCGGATCTGCAAGTGACGGGCGCGGACCACTTGTAGCGCGTGGTAGCCGTCGAGGTGGATGCAGCCAGTGTGGCGGATGTTGAGGTCAGACTCAGCGTCGAAGATCTGCATCGGGAAGTACATGTTGATCCCGCCGAGCACGTTGACCACCGAAGCGAAGGTGTCGAAGTTGAGCTCGACGTAGTGGTTGATCGGAATGCCGAAGTCGTCTTGAACCGCCGCGACCAGCTGGGTGGGTCCTTCGGCCAGCGCGGCGTCGATCTTGTTCGCCCCGCTCGTACGCGCGTTGGGCACGAAGAGGTCTCGGGGAATGGAGAGGATCGAGACCTTGTTGGTCGTCAGGTTGAGGTGCAGGACCATGACGACGTCACTGTTGACCCCGGAGGTGTTGACGCAGAGCCCGTAGGCCTTGTTCTGGTGCTTGAGACCACACCGGGTCGTCGACCCCACGAGCAGGATGTTCTCGGTGTTGTTGTACGTCCTCGTCTCGCCCCCAACCGCGACCCGATTCACCAGGCTGTTGAGGTAGAAGTAGTCGCCGACGACCGCCGCGACGATGACGAATGCCGCGGTGGCGAGGCTGATGAGGACGATTCTCTTACGCGATCGTCGGGTCGGACGCACGTGTCGCGCGCCGGACCGAGTGTTCATTGCTCGTCCCAGCGCCTCCAATCGATCCTGATTGGCGATGGAGCGCACGGGCTCATCGGGCACCAGAGGATTCTACCGAGGGGTGTCCGCGACCTTGGTTGAACGACGCTCGAACCTGGCACAGTTCGGTAAAGCAGTGAGCGACGACTGTTGTTACAAAGACTGAGTCACGCCCGAGTGCGCGATCTCACCATTCGGTTGTGACGCCGACGATTACTTGAGTGCGGCCTTGGGTGCTTCCGAGAGGTGATGCGGCGTGATCGAAACGCGACCACGACCCCCGGTCAGACTGCGCAGCTCCAGGCCATACCTCGTTAGTTGGGACTCGGGTACGTGAGCGATCACGATGGACGCACCCGACTCGTCGTGGTTGGTGGCCATGACCTTGCCGCGGCGCCCCGACAGATCGGTCAGCACGTCGCCGAGGTACTCGCCGGGCACGGTGGCCTCGACCGCCATGATGCGTTCGAGCACGGCCGTGCCGGACTTCTCCAAGGCGTTGCGCAGGGCCATCGACCCCGCCGTCTCGAAGGCGAACTCGGAGGAGTCGACGCTGTGATGCTTGCCGTCATAGAGCGTCACGCGCAGTCCGACCACCGGTTGGCCGGACGGTCCGCCGTGGGCCATGGCCTTTTCCACCCCGTTCTTGACCGCCCCGATGTACTGACGCGGCACGGAGCCACCGACCACAGCGTCGACGAACTCGAACGGGGAGGTCGCCTCGAGGGGCTCGACCTTTACGTTGACCACGGCGTACTGACCGTGGCCACCCGTCTGTTTCTTGAGGCGCCCCTCGACGTCGCAGCCCTTGACGATGGTCTCGAAGTAGGGGACCGGTGGCGGCGCGGTCGTGACCTCCAGGTTGAAGCGTCGCCGAAGGCGTTCCAGCGTGACCTGGAGATGCATCTCACCCATGACGTCGATCACGAGGTGTCGCGACGTCGGGTCAAAGCGAACGTGCAGCGACGGGTCCTCTTCGGCCAGGCGGTGCAGCGATGTCGAGATCTTCTCGTCGTCCTTGCCGGTGCCGATGACGGCCACCGACAGCGCGGGGGTGGGCGCGGGCGCGGGTACCGGCGCGAGGTCGCGACCTCGTCGCTCCAACACATCACCCACTTGGACGTTGGTCAACTTGGCCACGGCCACGACGTCGCCGGCGACGGCCTTGTCCATGGGCACGAGCTTGGCGCCGAAGAGGTAGTTGAGCCCGTGGAGACGTTCCTCGGACCGTGTGCGCGCGTTGGTCAGCGTGGCCTCGTTCTTCACGGTGCCCGAGACAACCTCCATGACGACGATGCGACCCACGTAGGGGTCGACGATGACCTTGAACGCGCGCAGGACCGGGTCGTCGTCGGGGTCGCGAGTGAGCAGGACCTCGTCGCCGTGCTCGAGCATGGTAATGGGTCGGCTCTCGGCGATCTCGTCGAGCAACGTGACCAGCCGGTCGATGCCAATGGCTTGGGTGGCCGAGCCGCACGTCACGGGGACGATATGGCCCTGAGTCATGAGTCCGCTGAGTCCGGACTCGAGCTCCTCCATCGAGGGCACCTCACCCTCCAGGTAGCGCTCGGTCATGGAGTCGTCGCCCACGACGATGGCCTCCAAGAGACTGTCGCGCACCCGCTGTTCGAGTTCGGCGAGTTCGCCGGGGACAGCGCCTCGGCGAGGTCCCGCCGGACCGTAGGAGATGGCTTCGTCGGCCAGCAGGTCAACGACGCCGGTGAACTCGGCTCCGATTCCGATTGGCAGTTCCAGGGGCGCGAGCGAGGGACCGATGAGCTTTTCGAGTGATCCCAAGGTCGTCTCGAAGTCGGCGCGCTCCGCGTCCAGCGCGTTGATGAAGATCACGACCGGGATGCCCGCGTCGCGACAGAGCCGCCACAGCACCACCGTGTCGGACTGGACTCCATCGACGGCGTTCACGACCAGCAGGGCCACGTCGGCCACGTCGAGGGCTCTCTCCACGTCACCGTAGAAGTCAATGAATCCGGGGGTGTCCAGGAGGGTCAGTTTGTCATCGCCCACCCAGACCGGGGCCATCGCGATCCCCAGAGACATCTGGTGCTTTCGCTCCTCGGGCTCTCGCGCGCCGAGGGCCGTGCCGTCCTCAACCTTGCCGGGTCTCTCCAGACCCTTGGTGGCGACGACCATCGCCTCGAGAAGTGATGTCTTCCCCGCACCGTTGCGACCGATCACGGCAACCGTGCGGGCCTTAGGGTGTCCGCGCGAAGCGTCCACTCGACCTCCACTCTTCCAGCTTGTGGTCATAACGTAGTCCGCCCAAACGCTGGTGTCGATGGCCGCTCCGATTGCCTACATCTAGGGCGTCGTCGTCGTCGAACTCGTCGTCACGGGGATCGTCGTGGTGGTCGTCGACGTTGTCGTCGTGACCACATCACCGGGTGAGCCGGTCCAGATTACGCGCTTCCCCGACGGCGTTGATTGGACCGCCAAGTACCGGCGCAGGGCGTGGTTCAAGTTCAGGGCGAATTCGGCCGCGTGGTTGATCGAGTCGCCCCCCTGCTGGCCGAGCACCACCGCGTAGGTGGTAATCGTCACGCCCTTGACGACGTAGCGCACCGCCATCGCGTCGCAGCCGCCGGCCGGGATGGTGTAGCCAGATTTAACGCCGATGACGCCGTCAAAGCCCACGAAGGGTGTGTACGAGATGAGGTCGCCGGCGACGGGGAGCACGACGTGTGGTCGCGAGACGATGCTGCGGACGATCGGTTCGTTGGTCATAAGGTCAGCGGCCAACGCCACTTGATCAAGCGCGGTGGAGCGATCGCCGGGCTTGATGCCGGTGGGATCGACGTAGTGGGTGTTGAAGAGCCCCAAGGACTTGGCGTCACGATTCATCTGCGCGACGAACGCCGTTTCTCCGACGCCGAGAATGCGCAGGAATATGAAGGCGAAGTTGCCGGCCGAGTGGACGAGGAGACCTTCGAGCAGCATGTTCTCGCACAGTCGCTCGCCTTCCTTCACCGCGGCGTCGGACTGTCCCGTTGCATTGTCGTACTTGTAGACGGCGACGTCGTGGGCGGTGACGGTCACGCAGGGTCCGCGCTGTCCCACGGCGAGGGGTAGGTGATGCAGGATCACCCACGTCGTCATCATCTTGGTCAAACTGGCGATCGGACGGGCCCTTTGGTGGGGTGAGCCCACCACGACCGAAACCTGGGGTACGGCAACGGCCGAGGTTCCCTGGTGCGGCCACGGCAGCGCCGATCCGGCGACCGTGGTCGTCGGCAGCGCAACGGTCGTTGTGGTTGACGAAACCATCGTCGTGGTGGATGACGTATCGGCGGAGCCGGTCGACGCCGACCACCAGCTCAACACGAAGATGATCGTAGTGACGCTCAGCGCGATCCCGAGGAGTGTGGGCACGACCCGGGGGCCCGTGCCGGGGACGGCCGCCATGACCGGAACCCTACATCTCGTCTTTCCGTTGGATGAACGACGGACCTCGCGACATGGGCTCGGTATCTCTAGGCTGCTGCGAAAGGGAAGCGCCGGTCCGGTGAGTGACGCCGCGACGCAGGCAGAAGGGAAGGGACGACGTGGCCGTTTGGTTCCGAGTAGTGGCTGGGGTGTTGGCCCTCCTGCTCGAGCTGCTCGTCTTTGACGCCGCGATCCGGACCTTTCTGCTCCCGCGCGTGGCGAACGTGCGCCTCAGCCGCCTCATCTCCCGGTCGGTGGGCCTGATCTTTCGCATGATCTCCAAGCGCAAGGAGTCGTACGCCGAAAAGGACCGGGTCCTGTCGCTCTTCGCGTCCATCGCCCTGCTGGCGTACCAGACGGTGTGGCTGACCCTTAGTGTCTTCGCCTTCATGTTCGCGTTCATCGCGGCGGGCGTGCCGACCTTTGCGCGCGCCATCGACATCTCGGGTTCGTCGCTCCTGACCCTGGGCACGTCGAGTGGTCACGGCGCGGCCCAGGTATCCCTCGGATTCGTCGAGGCCGCCATCGGTCTCACCCTGCTGGCACTGATGATCGCGTTCATCCCGACCCTCTACGCCGCGTTCCAGCGCCGCGAGATCTCGGTCTCGCGCCTCGCCGTTCGCGCCGGCGTCGTGCCCGCCACCCCGTGGGGGATCTTGGAGATGGCCCAGAGCGTCGCGTCCTACGATCGGCTGGACGAGCTGTTTCGCGAGTGGGAACAGTGGTTCACGGACGTCGGCGAGTCGCACACGACGCTCACCATGCTCAACTACTACCGCTCACCGTCACCCGAACAGACCTGGATCGGGTGTGCCGCCTCGGTGCTGGACGCCGCGGCCCTCTACAACGCCGCGCTGGATATCGCCCCGTCGGCCAGCGCCGGGTTGTGTATCAGGTCGGGCTGGATCTCCTTTCGCCGGTTGGCGGACTACTTTCGCGTCACGTACCCGGTACCCGTCGATCGGACCACACCCATTTCGATCTCTCGCGAGGAGTTCGATACGGTGCTGCGTCGATTGGAGCGCAGCGGGATTCCGCTCCTGGCGGACCGGGAGGCGGCGTGGGGCGACTTCGTTGGCTGGCGCGTCAACTACGACGCGATCATCGAAGCCTTCTATGTTCTCTTCACTTGCCCGCGCACCGACTGGAGAATCGCGATGGATCAGCCGCTCGTGGAGCCCTCGAATCGACGCGGGGGCTGACTCCTTCATCCGTCCGTGGTCACGTCAGGTCCTGACTACCCTGAAGTAATGCCAGTTCTTCAAGTTGTCTTCGTCATGGGATGTCGGATGCAATGTCGGTGAGCGACCGCGTCAGTTCATCTCGCGACAAGCTCGCGGGGATCTTCTACGACATGTCGGCCGAGGACCTGGTGAGGTTTCGCCCCCACGCCACCGACGACGCGGTCGCCGGAATCGTGCGCACAGTGACAGCCGAAGGCCAACAGGCGTGTGAGGAGTTCCGGCGCCAGTTAGGCGACGCAGATCTCCAGACGTTGCGACAGTTCGCCGTGCGACGCGCGGTGCTGGCACGGCGTCAGACGTCGCTGAGTCCGATCTACGAGTCCCTGGACGCTTTCGCGTTGCTCCCTCGCGTCAAGGACGTGCCGTGGGACTCGTGGGTCAAGGCAGACCTCTTCCTCGCCCGGTCCCAGGGCGGCGACCCCGACCTGATCGATCGGCGTTTCCAAGACGTCGCCAGCGAGGACGCCGTCGCACGATGGCACGTGGCGCTGGAGGCCATGAACCGGGTGGAGGTCCTCTCGCAGTGCCGCGTGGCCGAAGTCACGACGACCTACGGTGCCGGAATGCTCGAGTTGATCAACTACGCGGACTCTCCGGGGGGCTTTTCGAGGGCGCCCGCGCTGGGTTTCACTGCGCCTTATGACCCGACGACGAACCTGGCTCAGTTGGCGGTGACCCTCGCCGACTCGCTCGACGCCACCGGCGATGTCCAGACCGGACCGATCACTCAGGACCAGCTGGCGGCGACGTCATTCTCTTTGCACACCTCGGGTTCCTACCTCGAGACCCTCGGGTGCCTCAGCTTCGTCGCTCAGTCCGTCAGCTCCGGTCCGTCGTACACCGTGTACGTGGCGGAGTTTTCGGAGGATGCCGACGTCGACCTCGACGTACTCGTTCACGCGGCGTCGGCGACGAATGGCCAGTCGGCCCTTGGGCAGGCTTACCGTCTCGTCCTTCTTTCCCCTCAGCCCATCTTTGACGAAGAGCTGGATGACGGTGAGGTCGACAGTGACGGCGATGATGACGATGACCGTGGTGAGGACATCGAAAGTGAAAGTGACGATGGTCCCGAGCCTGAATTCGACGACGCGGGTCGTGACGAAAGTGGTGATGTGATCGACTTTTCCCGGGCCGAGGGCTTGGCGCGCTCGGCCCTCGTCGACCCGAACACTCAGCAGGCGGTGACGTGAATCTGGGGAGTGCGGGATTGAGCACCCACCCCGCCGCGCGAATCCATCGCTCCTGCCCGGAAGACGTCGATACCCCGGCGAGCGATTCGGCAGGGCTCGTCGAAGGCTCCGTATGTGAGACCTCGGGGTACGGTGGCGGTACATGCGTTTGGACGACTGGTTTCTGACCCTCGAGGAGCGAGGTAATGCGCACAGCCGGATTGACGTCAGCGAGTCATCGACCGACGCTTGGACGGAGGGCAACCAGGTATCCAGTCTCATCGACGGTGCGGAGTACTTTTCGCAACTCCTGGAGGAGTTCGTGGCCCTGGAGGCCGGCGATCAGGTTCGGTTCACCGACTGGCGCAGCGACGGCGACGAGCGTCTGTGCGAGAGCGGTCCGACCATCAGGTCGCTCGTGGTCGACACCTGTCGGCGCGGCGTGGACGTGCGCGGCCTGCTCTGGCGTTCGCACAGCGACCGATTCGCATTCAGCGCGAAGCAGAATCGACGCTTTGCCGCGGAGGTGATCGATGCGGGCGGCCAGGTGCTCCTCGACGAACGGGTTCGACGCGGTGGATCCCACCACCAGAAGGCGGTGCTGCTACGCCACCCATTGCAGCCCGAGCGCGACGTGGCGTTCATCGGGGGTATCGATCTCAGTCACGGACGGCGCGACGACGGCCGTCACCATGGCAACGACCAAGCGATCAAATTGGACGTGCGCTACGGCTCGCATCCCCCGTGGCACGATGTACAACTCGCCGTGCGGGGCCCCGCGGTCAGTGATCTGGATCTGTCGTTTCGCGAGAGATGGGAGGACCCGACGCCGCTGAACTACGCGGGTCTGGCTCGCTCGTGGACCTCAAGGATTCTGTCGCGAGACCGTGTCGCCGAGGCGCTGCCCGTCGCTCTGTCCGATCCGCCCGTCACCGGTGCGCACGCCGTTCAGGTTCTTCGCACCTACCCAGCGCGCCGCCCCTCGTATCCGTTCGCCCCGACCGGCGAGCGCAGCGTTGCCCGAGCGTTCGCCAAGGCGGTGCGGCGCGCTCGCTCGCTCATCTACATCGAGGATCAGTACTTCTGGTCGATCGAGGTTGCCGAGATCCTCGCGAACGCTCTGCGTCAACAGCCCGAACTACAGCTCATCGCCGTGGTCCCGCGCTTTCCGGATAAGGACGGGCGACTCTCGGGACCGCCGAGTCGCTTCGCCCAGGCCCGGGCGCTGGCCGTCGTGAAGGCGGCGGGTGGCCCGCGCGTGGGAATCTACGACGTGCAGAACGAGGCGGGGACGCCGATCTACGTCCACGCCAAGGTCTGCGTGATCGACGACGTGTGGGCGACGGTCGGCTCCGACAACCTCAATCGACGTTCGTGGACGCACGATTCGGAACTCTCGTGCGCGGTGATTGACTGCGAAAGGGACGCTCGCGAACCCCACGACCCGGCGGGATTGGGCGACGGTAGTCGCAGGTTCGCGCGCGACCTGCGTCTGGCGCTTTGGGCGGAACACCTCGGGTGCTCACCAGATGATCCCAGCCTGCTTCCGCTAGCGGGTTCGACGGAACTGTGGAAAATGGCGGCGCGTGAACGTGAAGCCGGCTCGCATCCGAGCAGTGGCGCGGATGGATCGTCGAGTCGCGTTCGAGAACACGTGATTGCTGCTGTTCCTCGCGGAGCTCGTGTGTGGGCCCAAGTCGCCTATCACCTGATTTTTGATCCGGACGGTCGCCCGCTGGCACTGAGGATGAAGCACCAATTTTGAACGGTGCCGAAGGGGCCGTGCCCGCGCGTTGGGCGAGAGATCGGTCGAACCGCTTGACTGAGGAAGCATTTTCCAAATTCTCAGGATGTTCGAAGTCTCTATCGGGCACTGGACGGCGCCGACACGGCGAGCCGGCGGTAGTGTCGAACGGAGCACGCTTTTCGTCCAGAGGATGATTCCACCGCGAAAGCCCCGCAGCTCAAAGATTCGTCTCGCCCGGCGCGATGATGAGGAGGGCAATGGACCACACGATGGCCAATCGACCTGATCATGCGTGATAACTCCCGCGAACGCACGCCCCGAGGCGGCACCATTCTCGATCCCCGGCCGGATGGCGTGGCGCAGCGGTGGGGTGAGTCACTCGGTCACCGAAACGCCTTCATCGCCTACGTGGTCGTGCTGATCGGGGCCATCGTGGCTCTGTCGGTGGTTCTCGTGGGCCTCGGATTCCTCGTGACCCACGTGATCGAACGCGGGTCCCTCGGTACGTGGGACCATCACGTCAGCGACTGGTTCAGCGTTCACGGTCGCTCGCCGTGGAACGGGCTCACCGGTGACGTGACTCTGGCCGCCGACACGTTCGAGGTGGCGGGCGTCGCCGTCCTGCTCACGCTCGTACTGCTGTTTCGCAAGTGGGGACGTCGTTCGTTCTTGCTCGCCACCAGCCTCGCCATCGAGCTCTCAGTGTTCCTTATTGCCAACACCATCGTCAAGCGGCCCCGCCCGCACGTTCGTCACATCGGCGGCACCCCGTCCACCTACAGCTTCCCTTCGGGCCACACCGCTGCCACCATCGCGCTTTACGCGGGTATCGCGGTGATCGTGTGCGCGGCCACGACGAAGCGCGGCCTGCGGATCCTCGCGTGGACGATCGCCGTGCTGCTCATGATTTCGGTGGGCGTCTCGCGCGTCTACCGCGGCGACCATTACGTGACCGATGTCGTCGCCGGAGCCATCTTGGGCATCGCCTCCCTGTGGTCGGCGGTCTTCATTATCCGCCTCGTCCAAGCCGACCAGACGACAAGGAGAACCGCGCCCGCTGCGCAGGTCGCTGAACTCGCCAGTTCCACGGCGCGCGGTGGCCCGTGACGAAGATCGCTGTCGTCGCCCACCAGGGAAAGCGACTGGGCGGTGGGCTAGGTGAGCTTCGCCGGGTGCTCTCTGCCCGAGGATTCCCCGATCCGCTGTGGTACGAGGCTCCCAGCAGCCGTACGGCGGCCCCGCTGGCGCACAAGGCGGTGACCGAGGGCGCCGAGTTGATCTTCCTCTGGGGCGGGGACGGCACGATTCAGCGGTGCGTCAATGTCATCGCCGGAGAGAAGGTGACCTTGGCGATACTTCCCGCGGGCACCGCCAACCTCCTGGCATCCAACCTTGACGTGCCCAACGACCTGGAAGGTGCCGTGGACGTCGGCCTCAACGGTGATCTGCGCCGCCTCGACGTGGGCGTGCTCAACGGGAAGCGGTTCAACGTCATGGCCGGTGTGGGATTCGACGCTCTCGCCATGCGCAACGCCGATGACAACCTGAAAGAGCACATCGGCCGGCTGGCGTACGTGTGGACGGGCACGAAGGCGACGCAGATGAAGCCCCGGCGTGTCGAGATCAAGGTCGACAAGCAGCCGTGGTTCAAGGGCGAGGCCACTTGCGTCCTCCTGGGCCAGATGGGTTCGATGGGCGGCGGCATCGCCGTGTTTCCCGATGCCCAGCCCGACGATGGGCTCCTCGAGGTCGGGGTCGTGACGGCCGAGAACGCGATGGAGTGGACGCGAGTACTCGCTCGGATGGTTGTCGGCACGGCGGAGAACTCGCCGCTGGCCGAGATGACCCGCGGCCGCCGAGTGGACATTCGACTGAGCCGGCCCACGGTCTACGAGCTCGATGGGGGAGCCCGCAAGGCTCGAAAGCGACTGCGCGCGACGATTGAGCCGGGCGCGATCACCGTGCGCGTGCCCAAAGTGGTGGCGGAGTGAGCACGGCCTCGGTCGTGCCGGAGACCCGGGGACTGACCGGTGACGACGCTCGTCAGACGCTGCGCAGCGTGGGCTGGGGTCGGTTGGCCAAGGACTCCTTCCGCCGTCTGCGAGTGTCAGACGGATTCAGCCACGCGCGCTCGTTGGCCTTCATGACGTCGCTCGTGGCGATCCAGGGCGTCATCGCCACTGTCGGACTCGCCCGCGTGCTGGACAAGGGGGGAGTGAGCGCCGCCATCGACGCCACGCTGCGCCGTGCGATCCCGGGACCGGCCGGACGGGTGTTCACGACCGCGGTCACCCAGGCTCACCACATGGCGGCCGAGCATCGATACACAGCTCTCTACGTTGGCGCGATCGGGGCGATCTTCACCGGGACCGTAGCGATGGGCCAGCTCGAGCGGGGGCTCAATCGGCTCTACGGCGTCGAGCAGGACCGTCCGACGGCGAAGAAGTACGCGCTGGCCTTTGTGTTCACGCTCAGCGTCGGAGCCCTCATCGCGGCGGCGTTCGTGTGCCTGGCCCTGGGCCGCGACCTATTCCCCCTATCGGGCAACAGCGCCGCGGCGACGGCGTGGTCGGTGGCGCGCTGGCCCCTCGGCTTTGGATTGATCGGCGTCGCCGTGACGGCGATCTTTCGCTGGAGTCCGCGCCGCGTGCAGCCCGACCTGTCGTGGTTGGCCTTCGGTTCCGTCGTCTCGGTCGTCCTGTGGGCCCTGGTGACCGCAGGACTCGGACTGTTCTTTCGATCAAGCTCAACCTTCGGGGCGACCTACGGTCCCCTCGCCGGGGTCGTGGCGCTGTTGATGTGGAGCCTCCTGTCGAGCATCGCGGTGCTCTACGGCGCCGCGCTGGCCGCCCAACTGGAGACGGTACGGGCGGGCCAGCGAGCGCCCCAGGACCCCGACAAGGTGGCCGAGTCCGATCCGGCGAGTGACCCCAGTCCCGCGGTGGCGTCGTGAGCGGAGACCTCACGCGACTCGGGGAACGTGACGTGGCGCTCGAGAACACGTCGGCTAACCGGTCGAATCGATGACGACCCTCATCATCACGTTGATCGCGACGGTGGTGCCCGGTGCGGCGGCATGGATTGTGGTCCTGCGTTGGCCTCGGGCGGACCCTATGACGCCGGCGGTCAGTGCTGAGACGGTCCAAAGCGAGGCACGCCGGCACCGACGTGCCTTCGCATACTTCAATTCGAGATTCTCGCCGGAATCCACCACCAGCGTCGCGTTGGGTGTGACGGTCTTCATCGTGGTGGTCGGCGCGGCTGCCGTCGGACTCTTGGTGCTGATGATTCACTCCAACTCGGGCTTTGCGCGCTGGGATCGAAGTGCGAGCCTCTTTGCCGCCCACCATGCGTCGACATCTTCGGACAGATTTCTAAAGATCTTCACGCAACTGGGTGGAGCCTTGGTGATCGTGCCTCTCGCGGTCATCGTCGCCCTCATCGAGACGATTCGCCAGCGAACCGCCCTGGTCGTAATCTTTCTAACCCTGGTGGTGGGAGGGCAGTTCTTGGTCGCCAACATCACCAAGTTCCTGGTGGATCGGGCACGACCCGCGTTCGATCAGCTGACTGGATTCAGCGGCTCCTCCTTTCCCTCCGGACACGCGGTCGCGACCGCCGCCGGTTTGGCTGCTATTGCCCTCGTGATGGGTCGCGGGAGGTCACTGCGAACGCGCGCGATCTACGCGGGACTCGCCGTGGGATTGGCGACTGGTGTGTCGTGCACTCGTGTGATGCTCGGCGTGCACTGGCTGAGCGACGTCGCCGGCGGACTCGCGATCGGGTGGGCGTGGTTCGCTATCTGCTCAGTGTCTTTCGGCGGACGCCGACTTCGCTTTGGCGCGCCGGCGAAGGTCGCCGAAGCAGTTGTGTCAGATCCAGAGTAAGGATCGGCGTCTCACACGTTGGCCAACTGGCATCCGAGATGCGCCTCGAGTCACTCGACTGGCGAGACGGTGAATGAGCAGTCGCATGATGGAGTGCGTGGCGGGAGCGCCGCCGCGACGAATGTAGTATGATTGACGAGAGGACGTCCGGACCCCGCATCCTTCTCCGCCAGCTGTATCCACAGGCCGAGAAGAGGGTGTTCGATGGGTGAAGTCCGTATGCAGTCGCCTGGCGTTGACGTGCAAGCGCGCGCCCATGGCGATGCACTCTGTGCCGATATCGGCGGAGACATCACGACGAGCGACGGCGAGTTGTCTCGCATTCGCGCTCACCAGGTCGCCACAACGCCAGCCGCCTACTTGATGTCGCGCGTCGTCCTACGGCCGAGGCGCGATTCGACGGATCACGCGGCACGACGTCATCTTGGCGGACTCGCTGAACTCACTGATCCGGCCGGTGAGTTCACAACAGCGAAGAGTGAGTCCTTGCGTACGCGCGGAGTGACCCTTCAAGAGGATTCGTCCGACTCCGCGACGACTCGCCTGGCCGAAGTTACCCATCCTCCCAATCGAAAGGAGATTTGAAAATGTTCATCGGAGGCGGTCTTATCGTAATAATCCTGGTCGTGGTGCTCATCGTCTTTCTCATACGACGATGAGGCCCGCCGAAGACAGCTGCGCGGCGCTTCGGGTGTCCGAACATCCGGTACTTCGGCGTTCCGGCTGCGCGTCGCGGGCGTTGCGCCATGGTCGCCGTCGAGTCACAGCTCTTCCGGCCGCGTTGGTGAATCCCTGTCGCGACACTTCCCCCCTGCACTCGAAAGGCAGTTCGTTCACATGACCAAATATGACGTGTCGTTCAAGGGATCCGCGAGTGGTCTCGCCCCGGCGTCCACTCGTCAGCACGGCGCGGGCGATGACGCCCACCCACGTGGAACGTCGGGACCTCCCTCAACGGACTGGCCGCTACTGCCGTGGCCCCGTGGACCGTTAAGTGACGCCGTGATTTTGGCGATGGGCCGCCAGCCTGGGACATTCGAGGCGCCGGGGCCAGTGCCGGGCATCGACGTTCTCACCGATGACGACTTTGGGCTCGCGCTCTACCTGTGTTACGAGCAGCACTATCGCAGCGTGGCCGACCCTGACTGGGAGTGGGACCTGGGGTTGCTGCAGTTTCGTGCAGAACTGGAGAGGGCGTTTTTGGATCGACTCCTCGACGAAGTGGGCTACGACGACCGCGTGATGGCTGGCGACGTTCTCCCGAACCTTGACTGGCTGACCAACTCGTCGTCCGGTCCATCGCTGTCGGGGTACTTCGTGGAGTCGGGGACCCTCGAACAGTTGCGTGAGTTCTGTGTGCATCGATCCGCCTACCAGCTCAAAGAGGCCGATCCGCATACGTTCGCCATCCCGCGACTGACGGGCGAAGCCAAGGCGGCGCTCGTGGATATCCAGATTGACGAGTACGGCTCCGGCCAGGCCGACAAGATGCACTCGTCGCTGTTCGCCGACACGTTGACGGCCCTCGGACTCGATCCCTCGTACGGCTCATACGTGGAGATCCTTCCGGGGGTCACTCTGGCCACGGTCAATCTGGTGTCAATGTTCGGACTGCACCGACGCTGGCGCGGCGCACTCGTCGGACACCTCGCGGTCTTTGAAATGACCTCCGTCGTACCGATGGGTCGCTACAGCTCGGCTCTGGCTCGGTTCGGCATCGGCCCCGAGGGCCGGCGCTTCTATGACGTCCACGTCCAAGCCGATGCGCTGCACGGTGTCGTCGCCCGTGACCGGATGGTCGCGGGCCTGGTGCGTGCTGAACCGGAGCTGAGTGCGGACGTTCTCTTCGGAGCGGCGGCCGTGACGATGCTGGAGAAGCGATTCACCCGCCACCTGCTCAACGCGTGGGCTGCGGGCCGGTCGTCGCTCTCACCGTGGCAGGCCGTCAACCCTGAGCCGAACCTCCCGTGACGCACTAAGGGCTCGGAACTGCCGCCGTAACTGTCGGCTCCGATCGGCGGTAGGCGTCGAGAGTCATTTCGCGTGCTGACTCGTCGTGAGGATCGGGTGAGCGACGGCACCACCCCGTCACCCTCCGGACCGATCTGGCGCGAATATCTGCGGTCGATGGGACCGGGGCTCGTGACCGGATCGTCCGACGACGATCCCTCGGGTATCGCCACCTACGCCCAGACGGGGGCCCAGAACGGGCTGTCGCCGTTGTGGGTCGCCATTCTCACCCTTCCGCTCATGGCCGCGGTCCAGGAGATCTGTGATCGAACGGCCCTGGCGACCGGAACCGGCCTTGGGGAGATGGCGGTGAAGCGCTTCCACCGCACCGCAAATGGGTCGTGGCGGTCCTGCTGACGGCGCTCATCGCGGCCAACCTGCTCAAAGTCGCCGCCGACCTCGTCGCCATCAGCTCGGGGATGAACCTGCTGCACGCCGGACCCGTGTGGATCTGGGCCCTGGTCGCCGCCGGCGTCATCACGGTGTTGCTCATCATGGGTTCATACGCGCGAATCGCCCTCGTCTTCAAGTTCCGGTGCTTGTCGTTGCTGGTCTACGTGGTGGTGATGGTGCTGGTCACCCATTACTGGGGTCATCTGATCGAATACACCCTGATTCCGCACGTGCAGTTCTCTCGGAGCTTCATCGCGCCGCTGGTCGCCATCTTGGGGACCACGATCTCGCCGTATCTGTTCTTCTGGCAGAGTGCCAATCGCCTCGAGGAGATGCGCGACGAACCCGAGGGTGGCGACGACCCGACCCCGTTGAGAGAGAACGGATCTGTCCGCGGGGCGTTCAAGCAGCGTACGAGTCGCTTCGACGTCTTTTCCGGAATGGCGTTCTCCAATATCGTCATGTTCGCGATCATCGCCACGACCGCCGAGACGTTGCACACGCATCACGTCACCCATATCCAGAGCGCGGCCCAGGCGGCCCAGGCACTCAAGCCCCTCGCGGGCGCCTCGCCGGCGACATCTTCGCCCTGGGGTTCATCGGTAGTGGCCTGCTGGCGATTCCGGTTCTCGCCGCGTCGGGCTCGGTGGGGATGTCGGGACTCCTGGGCGAGGACTGGGGCTTTTCTCGCTCGGTACGCAAGGTGCCGCTCTTCTACGTGCTCGTGGTTCTCGGGACCGTGGGTGGTACGGCACTCAGTCTCTTGAGCGTCAACCCATCAAACTCCTAGTTTTGGTGGCGGTGATCGACGGAGTACTCGCGGCGCCGCTGCTCGTCGTGGTCATGATCGTGTCGCGGAGTCGACGACTCATGGGCGACTACGTCAACGGGAAGGCGGCCAACATCCTGGGTTGGTTCACCGTCGCGCTCATGGCCAGCGCCTCGATTACGACGTTCGCATTCGGCGGACTCTTCTTCTAGGTGGAGCACACCACGTCGTAATCGTGGCTCTGGCGCAATGTATGCGGGCTCTTTATGAGTTCAGATCCTGACGAGGCGTGTGTGAAATTGCCGCGGCTTGGCCCGAAGGATCGAACCCCGCACTGGCTCCCGCGTCGCTCACTCTGTCATTTTGGATCTGTCATTGAAGGTGCTGATTTGGATCGTGCGACCTACTTGTCGTCCGCCCAGTCGAACTCGTAGTAGATCCAGTTGGTGTCCTCGAAGGAGAGGTCGACACCTTCGGCCTTCACTGAGTACGAACCGACCCCGCAGTCACCCGTCTGCCAGATGAAGCCATCCTCCAGGACGATCTTGGCGTGGTGCGGCTCGCCAGTCACCGGGTTCTTGAAGGTGTCGCCTGATCCTTGTCCGACCCCTTCGGCGGTAAGCGTGAGCGCTAGCCCGGAGCCCTCCAGCGTGATGCGGGCCTTGATGAGTCCTGCAACCTCGTAGGTCGTGCCCAGAATTGCCCACGGCATGCCACCGAGTTGACCGCTGTAGATCTGCGCCAGGCAGTTGATCTGCTCGTCGGTGGTCTCGGGCTCAACGATGAAGTACGCCTTGCCGCCTCCGTCGTGGATGGCCTTGGGCCAGTCCAGGACCGCGATGGCGTTGACCCCGGTGAGATCGACGCCACCGCAGGAGCCCTCGTCAATGAAGTTCCCCACGAACGCCTTGCAGCTGCCGTCCTTGGAGCTCGGGAACCCCGAGAAGTTGCAGGTGCAGCCCGGCGCGCAGTTGCAGAATTCGTAGCCGCGTCCTCGTAGTCGCCACTTCGTGGCCTGGGTAACCGTCATGTGTCTTCCTTTCAGGTAAGTCGGCCCAACAGGGCCGGGTGAATCACGAAACCAAGACCAAAGGCGAGGAGAGCCATCGCCACCAATCGGGCAATCAGTTCGCCCTGGGGTGTCACCTTCTCGACAAAGATCAGGGCGGCCAGCGCCACCATCCAGGCGATGTTCATGGTTCCGAGTGCCACCAACACCGCCATGAGCGCCCAGCAACAGCCCAAGCACAACAGGCCGTGCTGGGTTCCGGCGCGCGCCGCTCCGTTCACAGTGCGAAGGTCGTGGCGCTGACGCATGAAGAACGACATTGGCGTGCGGCAGTGACGCAGGCACGCCGACTTGTACGGGGACAACTGGTACGCCGCCGCCACAATGAAGACGCCGCCAGCCAGTCGCGCAGCCCACGTCTCGTCGGCGGCGATTGGTCCCTGCAACTCGCGCCAGGCGAAGTAGGAGGGAACCCCGACCGCAGACCACACGATCAGGTAGCCCAACACGAAGGCCGCCGTCGGGGCGACCCGGTGGCGCAGCGCCGCTCGCCGGTAGGTGAGGACGACCGGCAGTACCGCCGGGAACATCATCGCGCCCATCATCGCTACCCACGCCGCGACGAAGGCCGCGAGAGAGAGCGATATGGGCGACATCTGCATTCCCATGGAGCGCCCGCCCGTCATGTGGCCCGCCATGCGCGCTGACCACCACCAGCCAGCAGCCGCAAGGGTGATCAAGACGGCCGGCACCAGCGGACTGTCCGCGACGGGCCGCACAACCCGGGTCGCGCGTTCAAGACCGAAGATGGGCTTGCTCATGGCCTCCCCTGGACCGATGCGGTAGTCATATCACCTGGCCGGGCGCGCTGCACAGGTTCCGCCGGCCCTACCGCGGGCAACCCTCGGCACACAAGGTCGTTTCTATACTCGCGTCGTGCCCGAGGATCGCCCCATACCCGTCGCGGATCTCGACTGGTCACCCGATCGGGCCCGCGCCTTCGCTGACCGCATCGTCGATCTCTACACGGGCTACCTCGAGAGTTTGCCCGAGGCACCCGCGGCACCGCAGGTGACGCCGGCATCGGCACGAGCTGCGTTACGTATGGCCGTTCCCGACGAGCCACTCAGCGATGACGACATCTGCGCCCACCTGCAAGCCCTGCTAGATCTCTCCACCCGTCCAGGGAGCGGGGGATTCCTGGCGTACATTTCGGGCGGGGGCACTGTTCCCGGCGCAATCTCGGATCTGCTGGCTTCTGGTCTGAACGCCAACGTCGGCGGATGGGCGATCTCGCCGGCGGCGTCGGAGGTGGAAGAACAACTCGTGGGCTGGCTCGCCGGCCGCTTCGGGCTTCCATCCTCAGCCGGAGGGATGATTGTCCAAGGCGGGTCGCTGGCCAACCTCACCGGACTCAAGCTCGCTCGAGACCACGCCTGGCCTCCCGGGCGTACCGACGGCGTGGGCGCGGGACCGCCATTGGCGTTCTACACGTCGTCCGAGTCCCACTTCACGATCGAGCGGGCGGCCGATGTGCTGGGTCTTGGCGAGGCGTCCGTGCGGAAGGTCAGCGTCGACGCCGACATGCGCATGCGCGTGGACGAGTTGGAGCGCATGATCGCCGACGATGTGGCGAAGGGCGTTCGGCCCGCGGCGGTCGTCGCGACGGCGGGCACGACAGGCACTGGCGCGATCGACCCCCTGGCGGACGTGGCGGCGGTTGCGTCACGGCACGGGGTGTGGTTCCACGTCGACGCCGCCTACGGTGGGGCCGTCGCGGTCTCCGACACCCTGCGGCCCCTGCTGGCCGGGATCGAACTCGCCGACTCGATCACCTTCGACGCGCACAAGTGGCTCTACGCCCCGTTGACCACCGCGTTCATCCTCGTGCGCGACGCGGCGCTCCTCAACGGATCCTTCAGCGCCCACGCGGCGTACGTGGAGCAGGAGCGCGACGTCATCGAACGAGGACCCGACATGGGAATGGAAGGTCTGCAGCTCAGCCGCAGCTTCTCCGCGCTGCGCGTGTGGGTGGCGTTGTTGGCTCACGGTCGCTCGGCGTTCGCGCGGCGCATCGAGCACGACGTCGATCTCACCAGCTGGCTCGCGCGGAGAGTTGAAGAGACACCGGAGTTGGAGGTGGCTTGCGCACCGTCACTCTCCATCTGTTGTTTTCGCTACCACCCTGATGGCGTTAGCGACGAGGAGTACCTCGACCGGCTGAACATGAGACTGATGACCGAGATCCAGGCCGACGGCGAGGTCTTCCCGTCGAACGCCCAGGTCCACGAGCGCACCGCGCTGCGCTCGTGCATCGTGACCTATCGCACGGAGGCGGTCCACTTGCAGATTCTGATGGATAAGGCGCTAGAGATCGGAGCGCGCCTGCACACCGGCGGCACCCTCGTCACTCCCTGATCGCGTTCCCGGACTCGAGGTCGAAGAATTCGAAGCGGTCCGCGGACACGAAGAACGTGAATCGATCTCCCGCTCGCACTGGGTGTCTCGGTTCGATTCGAGAGACGCAGATCTCGGCGGGCTCGAACTCTCCTTCGCGGAACTCCTCTTCCTCGCCTGTTCGAATGGAACCCTCTGACTGCACGGTACAAGCGTCCGTGCGAAAGTGCACGAGCAACTCTGAACCCAACGCCTCGACTAGCTCGATGTCACCCTTCAGCTCGGAATCCGCTCGCTCCGATGATTCGGCGTGAAGGTCCTCGGGTCTAACGCCGACCGCGACGGAGCGTCCCGCGTAGTCTTTCAGGCCGGGCTGGGACTCGAGCACCTCGGCGGGGATAGGGATCCGCTGGCTGCCGACCGCCACGGAGCTCAGGTCTTGGGAGAGGTCACCTTCGAGCAGGTTCATCGCCGGCGAGCCGATGAAGCCGGCAACGAAGAGGTTGGTGGGGTGATCGTAGAGAACCTGAGGCACGTCACACTGTTGCAGTTCCCCAGAGCGTAAGACGGCCACACGATGGCCCAAGGTCATAGCCTCGGTCTGGTCGTGCGTGACGTAGAGCGTGGCCACGCCGATGCGCTGCTGGACGCGGGCCACCTCAGCACGCATCTGAACTCGGAGTTTGGCGTCGAGATTAGACAGCGGCTCGTCCATCAGGAACACACTGGGCTCCCTCACGATGGCGCGACCCATCGCAACGCGTTGTCGTTGGCCACCCGAAAGTTGCGTGGGCTTGCGGTCCAGCCAGTCGGTAATCCCCAACACGTCCGCCGCGTCGCGGACACGTCGATTGATCTCGTCCTTGGGGATCCTTTTCATCTTGAGGGCGAAGCCGATGTTCTGAGCTACGGACATCTGGGGGTAGAGGGCGTAACTCTGGAAGACCATGGCGATGTCACGGTCCCGGGGCGAGACGTCGTTCATCACGCGATCACCCATCCGGATCGTTCCGCGGGTCACCTCTTCGAGGCCCGCGATCATGCGCAGCACGGTCGTCTTGCCACAGCCCGAAGGACCCACCAGCACCATCAATTCGCCGTCGGCGATCTGCAGGTCGAGCCCCTTCACGGCCTCGTAGCCGTTCGGATAGACCTTCGCTATCCCGTCGAGGCTGATTGCGACCATCTTTTCCTCCTCAGTCTCGGTGCGCCGTGGTTGCGCCAGCGGGCGAAAGTACGTCAGCGACCATCGTGGGCTCCATTTGCTTGAACCCGTAATACCGACCAACCGTCCACGAGCGGCAGGTCCACTTCGAGGGCAGGTCCGAAGCGGTGTTCGACCACCCGCGATGGGATCGGGGCGAAGCGTCCGTCGTCGGCGCCCAACACGGCCGCGTCAGCGTGCCAGCGCTGAGGATTGTCCAACAACACCCGGAGTGTCACCGACGATACAGTTCCCTTTTGCGTCGGCTCCGACCACTTCCCGTTCGCACTCCCGGTGAGGTCGATGACGCCAATTGCGACTCGATCACGCGACGTAATCACTCTCGCGAAGACGGCCCCGCCCACCGGCTCGGGGGACACCGGCGCGGTGGCATCGGCCACGACGGAGCCGTTCTCGTCACCGATCTCGTACCAGCTCGTGTCCTCGCCTTCGAGGAAGAGGTCCCGGCACCGCAGGGCAAAACGTCGCCACCGGATGACCGTGGCCGCCTCGGCGCTCGTGAGTCGCGCGTGCTTAGGGTAGTAGGGGTCGCACAGCGCCGCGGTGCGATCGCCGAAGATCAGGGAGCTCGCGCCGAGGCAGGTGACGATGGCCTCCGTGCTCACCACGGTTCGCAGGGCCGCATCTCGCAAGTGGTCGGGTATCGGACCTTCGGGGCTGTCGATGCCCCACACCGGGGGATAGCACGAGATCGATCCGCGCACGAGCGTCCCGCGCGACGCCGGGCTCAGCATGCCGGCGCGGCCCGAGGTGCGGTCCAGCAATCCCTCGAAGTGACGCCATTGGTCGTTGGGTGGCCAGACCTCGCAGTAACGGAAGCCGGGGCTCGCGGGCAGACGCGTAGCCGAAGGAGCGCCGTCCACCTGGTTGAAGCTCAAGGTGTCGAGGGGTCTCATCTCGCGCAGAAACGTCATGAACGACTCGTACGCCGCGCGCATGTCAATCGCCATGCCGTTCGCGTCGTCGGCGATGCGTGGATACCCGTAGGTGTCGACGTGGAAGCCGTCGAAGCCGATCGCGTCGGCCGCGGACCCGTAGGCGTGCGCGAAGTGGCGCTGCCACGCCGGGTCGCCGGGGTTGGCCAGGATGATCTGGTCGAGGAATCGGATCGCCTGGCCCTTGCCGTCGTAGAGGAGCATCTCGGGGTGCTGGGCCGCGTACGCGTGACCGACGGCGTAGATCGGCGCGTAGGCCAGGGCCACGGCCCCGAGCGAGCGCAGTCCGAGCGCCAGTTCCCGTAGCGCGGTAAACGAGACCGGGCGATGGGACGGGTCCTGCCAGCCCGTCGACGGACCCAAGGGTTCGGTGTAACTCGCCATCCAGTCGTAGATCTGAACGACGGTCGAGCGCAGGGAGCGATGCCAGGCGAGCACCTCGGGACCATCCTCGAGGGAGAAGGAGGTTGCGAAGCCGTGGACCGGTCGCTCGCCGGCGTGCTCGCCGACCGTCATGAACTCCTCGGCGAGGAGTACGCCGGAACTGTCGAATGCGGCGACGGCGTAGGTGCCAGCGGCCAGCCCGCCGAAGTGGGCACCATCGACGAAGTCGGCGTCGACAGACTCACCGGTGGATCGACTCGCGACGACGCGCGTGGTACCGCGCGGAAGCGACGCAACCGTGATCTCTGATCCGGTGCGGTAAAAGGTGTGCAGATCGCTGAAGTTCACTCCGAATGCCTCGTCCGGGTTCGGCTCGCCAGGTGCCATCATCGGATCGCCCCCAGTGAGACGCCCGAGCGGAACCACCGGAGCGAGACCAGGAACACGACGATTACCGGCACGGTAGCGATCACGGACGCCGCAAAGAAGGGACCCCACGCCACCGTGTGCACCCCGATGAAGTCGGCCAGACCAACCGGCAGGGTGTAGTGCGTCGACGTGCTGATCATGGTGAGGGCCACCGGGAACTCGTCCCAGGCCGCGCTGAAGATGAACATCGATACGACGGCCAACGCCGGCAGCGACAAGGGCACGATCAGGCTGGTCAGAACTCGCAGCGTCCGAGCTCCATCGAGGCGGAACGACTCCTCGTACTCCTTTGGGATGGCCTCGAAGAACCCGCGCAGCAAGAAGATCGTGAACGGAAGGTTGGACGACACGTAGAGCAACACCAGACCGAAGAGCGAGTCCAAAAGGTGGAGCTTGTCCATCAGTAGGAATTGGGGGATCAGGAGTAGCAGGTTCGGCACGGCCAGGCTGGCCAGGAAGATGTAGAAAATGAGTTCCTTGAAGCGGAACTTGTACCGGGCGAAGGCGAACGCGGCCAAGGATGCGATGACCACGGTGATCACCACCGTCCCGATCGAGACGATGAGGCTGTTGACGAAGTAGCGACTGAAGCTGTTCTGCGTCCACGCCTGCACGTAGTTCTGAACGGTGGGGTGCGTGGGAATGAGGACGGTTGCGCCGAGGAGTCCTCCGTTGGGCTGGAACGACAACGACACCATGTAGAGCAGTGGTCCGAGCGACAAGAAGGCGAGCACGATCGCGACGACCAATCGCGTACGGTTTCGCCGCCGGATACCGAAGAGCCCCGGGCCACTACCCGAGAGGGCGGACGCCGGACGGGTGTCCTCCACGTTGATCGGCTCATCAACCTTCAGGCTCATCATGCGTCCTGACGTCGCAGTATTCGGATCTCCGCCGCGCTGAAGCCGAAGAGGACAACGGCGAGTAACGACGCCATGGCCGCCGCGTAGCCGAACGCGAAATTGGAGAAGGCCTGCTGGTACATGTAGGTCATCAACGACTGGGTCGAGTTGTAGGGACCGCCCTTGGTGATCTCGAAGATCTGCGTGAACACCTGGGCGCCGCCGATGACCAGCAGCACGGTGACGAAGGTGACGGCTCCGCGGATCGACGGTAGGACCACGTAGCGCCACACTCGGAACTCCGAGGCGCCGTCGATTCGGGCCGACTCGAGCAGCTGGCGCGGGATCCCGTCGAGTGCAGCCAGGAAGATGATGAATGACCAGCCCACGCCCTTCCAAATGCTGAGCAACCAGATGACCCCATTAGCGGTCCACGTCTGGGCCGTCCAGTCGATGCTGACCGTATGGCCGGTGAAGAAGCTCACGACGGCGTTCATCATTCCACCCTGGGACGCGAAGAGGTAGGAGAAGACCCAACTGACGACCACCCAGGAGGTCACGACGGGGACATAGACGGCGGCGCGCCAGAACATGGAGCCGGGCAAGCGGTCAGTCAGGACCGCCGCGGCGAAGAGGCCGATGGCCATCTGGATGGGGACGGTGATGACGATGAAGAGGAACGAGTTGAAGCTCGCCGTTCGCACGACCGGGTCGTGGAAGATGGCGATGTAGTTCGACCATCCGACCGAGGGATTCGACATCCCCGGGAAGATGTGCCAGTTGAAGAAGCTCAGGTCGAACTGACGAAAGATGGGGTAGACGGTGAAGACCCCGTAGATCACGACCGCCGGCAACAGTAAGAGGTAGGGCGTCGCAAAACGCCCTACCTTTTCGATGCGAGTAGAACGTCGCGGAGCGGCACTCGGTGACGATGTCTCCGAGTGCCGCTCCAGGCGTTCTACCGTGCTCACTCTCTTATTTCAGCGCAGCGTTCGCCGCCTGTGCGGCAGCCTGCAGACCAGCGGTGACGGTGATCTTGCCGGCCAGCATCAGCTGAAGCTCATTGGAGAATGCCGTGTCGAGTGCGGCGTAGCCCTGGGTGACCGGACGTGCCCTCGCCGTCAGCAACTGCTTGGCGAAGATGGCGAGCGCCGGGTTTACCTTGATCTCCGACGCGGCGTAGGTCTTGTACGCGGTCATCTGTCCGGCGGCCACCATGGCGAGCTGGGAGAAGGGCGACTGCAGGAACTTGACGAACTTGATCGTCGCGGCCATGTTGGGCGCGTGCTTGGCGATGACGAGGTCTTCGCCACCAACCACGGAGCCCGAACCACCAGGACCGGGCGGGTCAATGACCGTGCCGTAGCCCGTGAAGTTAGCCTGCTTGTAGGTGTTGGTCGCCCACGGACCGTCGAGGTACATCGCGTACTGACCGGTCGGGAACCCGGTCTCGCCGCTGATCGCGCCGGAACCGCCAACCATGTCACTACCGATGACGCCGGTCGTGTCCAGCGTGACCAATTCCTGCACTGCCGCGATCATCGTCGAGCTGTCCATGTAGCCAGTCGCCTTCGTCCACGACTTGTTCGTGAAGTTGGCTCCGGTCGGCCAGACCAGCGGTCCAACATTCCAGATGTCCGTGCTGTCAACGCCCAGCCCGTGCTGGCCCTTGGACGGAACAGTCAGCGTCTGCGCGTCGGAGATCAGCTGGGCGTATGTCGTCGGCGGCGTCAAGCCCGCCGCGGCGAAGTCGGCCTTGTTCCAGAACAGGACCTGAGTATTCGTGTCCAGCGGAATCCCGTAGTACGAGCCCTTGTAGAAGTTGGTCGACAACGGCCCGGGGAATGCGGCCTTCTTCATCTTCGCGAACCACGGCTGTGCGGACGTCTTGAGGAGCACGCCCTCGGAGGCCAGCTGGGGAACCCAGGCAATGTCCGAACGCATCAGGCTTGGCGGGTGTCCCGCGGCCGAAGCGGCGATGAACTTCTGCAGCATGCCGTTGTACGGCAGCGTGTCGTCCACGACCTTGATACCGGGATGCGCGGCTTCGAAGGCTGGAATCACGATCCCGTTCATGACGGGCGTCTCGGTCACACTGTTGTACGCGTTCCAGAAGGTCACGACGACACGGTGATGCGTCGCCGCCGTAGCGGTACCCGACTCAGAGACGCCGAGAATGGCACCGCCACCGAGGAGCGCCGTCAGTGCCAGCGCGATTCGTGGGGTGACCCTCGTCCTTCCTCTGATGGAATGGCTTAGTTTCATTGCAATTCTCACTTTCTTATCTTTCATTTTGAGTCTCGCGGCCGGTGCCGTGTGACCTGGTGTTGGTGATTCGCTGAACCTCGTGGCCCTCGCCCCTTCTCCTCCCCCCTCGGATACCGACTACGTGGTGGCTCGGGTGAGCCATTCGATTCGGATTGTTCGTCGTGTTGATGCGAGGCGCGACGTCACGACGGTGACTTTTCGTTCCTTGATCGTGGCGTCGCATTCGCGCTGGTGGTGCCGTCGCGGGCTTCGAACTCGTCGATGGCCATGGACAACACCACGAACATGGCGTGCGACCACGTCAGGTCCTGGGCGGGTGGTCCCCAGCGGTCGACCCATTCGAGGTAGTGCTGCGCGTCTCGACTTTCACCACCGAACTGCTCGCCCAGCCGACCCAGTGAGTCGAAGTGTGCCGCGACCCAGTCGCGGCAGCGACGTGCCTCGGTCAGGTTGCCAAGCGCGGCGTAGTGCCATCCAAGCGACGCGGTCAGGACCGGCCATGCCCCGCTGCCAAAGTAGGTGTCGGTGGGGTAGCGGCGCAGACCGCCCTCCAACGTCAGCCGGTCTTCGACCATCGAAACGGTTCGCGCAAAGTGCGGGTCGCTGGGAGCAACGACTCGGAACGGCGTTCCCAACCACAGGACACTGGCGTCGACATCCTGGTTCTCGTTCGACTTGGCGAAATGGCCGAGCTGAGCCGCGCTGTCGATAACCTGGGCGCTGATCGACGCGGCCGACTCCAGAAAGCTCTCGTCTCCGACGAGTCGTCCGGCGGTCTCGAGACCACCAACGACGCACGCCAAGGTCGAGGTGTGAAGGGCCGAGCCGCTCTCTTCCCACACGTCGTAACACGGGGTCAGCGCAAAGATGGCCAAGTAGCGGCCGACGCGCCGAATGGCGTCTCGCAGATCGTCGGACAGTTCGACTTTGGGAGCGAGTCGTAGGTGCTGGCCCAACGACCACAACCACGTTCCATATCCGTCGACCTGGAAGCTCGGCCAGCCGTCCACGACCACGGATCCGTCGAGCGCGAAGCGCGCCGGCGGCATGTCCGTGGGCTCGAGCGGACGTCCGCGCAGACGCCGGTCAACTACGTCGTCGATAACGTTGCTGATGTCGCGCACCGCATTGGTGACCCACGCGTGGTAACGGCTCGCGGCGTCGTGCTCTCCCGCCAGGTCGAGCGCATAGGAGACGAAGGAGCCGTCCCGCAACCAGCAAAAGTGGTACTGGTCAAAATCGGGGGAGGCGATGATGGCGCCGTTGGGACTCTGGTTTCGTAAGATCGACTGGACGCTCGACTGCACGCGATCGGTCTGCCCCACCGAGTCGAGGGATTCAACCACGGACGGGACTCGATTCAAGCGCACTATCGGGGAGCGCCGAGTGCGAGCGATTCCAGATCGCGGAACTCTTATCATCGGCACCGGGCAGGTTGAACGACTCGCGCAGCACCAGGGTGGCGGCACCAACCGCCCACGCCTCGTCTCCCCAACTCTGGACCTTGATGTCCAGTTCCCGGCCAAGATCGGCGAAGGTCTGCTCGCGCACCGCGGTGACGATGGGGTTGATGAAGGTCCCTCCGAGGGACGTACCCTCACCGCAGATAATCAGCAGTTCGGGATTCAGGAGCGTGACGACATTGGCCACGGCCAGCCCGAGTTTTCGTCCCGCGCTGTCGACGACTTCCAGGGTCGACGAATCGCCCATCTCCACGAGCAGCTGCAGCTCGTCGCGCGAGACGTCGTGGCCCTTGCGCTCGCCGATGCGGCGCCGAAGGGCGCCCTCGCCAACCATGGCCTCGAGGCACCCGAAGCGCCCGCACTCACAGCGCGGGCCACCGGGCTCGACAATCATGTGTCCGAACTCGCCGCTGGCCCCATGGGCGCCGCGGTAGAGCGACCGGTTGACCACGATCCCTAGGCCTATGCCACGTCCCACACTCAGGGTCACGAAGTCGCTGGCAGTGAGCGCGTCGCCGGCCCACTTCTCGGCCACGGCCAGGGTGTTGACGTCGTTCTCGACCCACACCGGCAGACCCAGGCGTTCGCGCAACGGCTCAGCCAGCTCCACGTCGTGCCACTGCAGAAGGTGCGAGAACTTGCAGACTCCGTCGCTCGTTTCGATGACGCCGGAGAGGCCAATTCCCAGGCCCAGGACTTTCGAGGGCGACACCGCGGCGTCACGCAGGACGCGCCGCGTCTCCTGCTCGATAGCCTCGATCGCTGACACCGGGTCGCCGACGAGGGGCACGTAGCGCTCGGCACTGGCGACGATCTCGGCGTCGAGGTCACAGACAACTGTTGTCAGGCCGTCCCCACGAAGCTTGATCCCGACGACGTAGCCGGCCTTGGGGTCGATGGTGAGCAGCACCGGAGGCCGTCCGCCGCTGGAGGGGGCCGTCGTGGTCTCCACGACGATGCCGCGCTTCATGAGCTGGTCGATGATGGCCGACACCGTGGGGGCGCTGAGCTGGCTCTGGCGAGCGAGGTCGGCGCGAGAGATGGAACCGGCGCGTCGAACCAGTTCGATGAGGAGGCTGACGTTGATGTCGCGCAGCAGTGAACGAGAGGCCCGCGGAAGGCCTGAGCGTGCCGCGGGCTCCCGCTCACCCGTCGTCTCGGGAGGAGCAGCAGAGAAACGCTTCGGTTGGGGCGAAGCGTCAGACGTCTTGCGATCCATGTCCCTCCATCGACGACCTCTTAAGTAAAGAGGGGAACTTACTTAATTAAGTGAAGATACTAAGTAAGGAAGGGGCGAAAGTCAATTCAGGGCCGGAAAGTTGTGAATGGCGCGTTCGTGGGCGAATCTCCTGGTGGTGAGGTTCACTTCGAGCACGCTGGTCCCGGGTGAGCGGAGATATCTGAGTCAAGAAAGAGCGTCGGACAACTATGGAGGCGCGAGTTCGACCGAGATCGGTGGCGACCCATGCGGGTCACCACCGATCTGTCGCTTAGTGAATTAGGACCTTCAGCGCGTCGTACTGGGCGGCGTTGGCGAACACGTCGTAGGCCTCGAGTACCTGGTCGAAGCTGAACTCGTGGGTCACGAACTTGTCGGCGGGCAGTTTGTGTTCGGCGACCAGCTTGAGGAGCATCGAGAGCGTGTTCGTGTTCACGAGGCCCATCGAGATGTCGATGTTCTTGATCCACAGCTCGTTGAGCTTGAGCTCGGCCGGCTTGCCGTGCACACCGATGTTGGCGACGTGCCCGCCGGGCCGCACGACCTCGGTGCACATCGTGAAGGTCTGGGGGATGCCCACGGCCTCGATGGCCACGTCCACGCCCTGTCCGTCGGTGAGTGCCAGGACCTGTTCTTTCCAGTCGGCCTCGCCCGAGTTGACCACGTTGGTCGCCCCGAACTCCGCGGCCCTCTTCAGGCGCGCGCTGTCGAGGTCGATCGCGATGATCTTGGACGGCCCGTAGAGGCGCGCCGTCATGACCGAGGACAGGCCCACCGGGCCCGCGCCGACGACGGCGACGACGTCGCCGGGCTTGACGGCGCCGTACTGCACACCTATCTCAAAACCGGTCGGCAGGATGTCCGAGAGCAGGATGCCTTCGGCGTCGGTGACGCCCTCGGGAACCTTGTAGAGGGAGTTCTCCGCGAAGGGGACCCGCACGTACTCGGCCTGGGTGCCGTTAATCATGTAGCCGAAGATCCAGCCGATGCCGGCAACCCCCTCGGGGTCCAGGCAGTGGCTGTACAGGTTCTGACGACAGTTGGAGCACTTGCCGCACGAGCTCACGCAGGCCAGGATCACGCGGTCACCCACGGCCAGTTGCGAGACGCCCGAGCCCACCTCGGTGATGACGCCGATGCCCTCGTGCCCGAGGACGCGGCCGACGGCCACCTCGGGGACGTCACCCTTCAAGATGTGCAGGTCAGTGCCGCAGATGGTGGTCGCGTCCATTTTGACAATGACGTCCGTCGGGCGCTGGACGACCGGATTGGGAATGTCTGTCCATGACTTGCGTCCGGGACCTTCGTATACGAGTGCCTTCACGGCCGACCTCCTGAGTCGTCTGGTGAAGGAGTCCAGTCACGCCCCGCGTCGCGCGGCGTCGGGTTGAACCCCTTCACTCGAACGCTAGAGAGCGGGCGGGCCTCCTGCGTAGGGTCGAAGGTCACAATTCGTGCGTGGCGGAGTTGGTTCACACACCCAGACTGGAACGCGCCGCGCGCTCGAAGAGTCGAAACGGGATGACACGCTTGCCCACGACGCCGATTCGCTCGTTCCACCTACCGACCGAGATGCGTCGCGGCGGTCGATTGTCGTTGAGTATCTTCTCGATGGCCTTGGCGGCGTCGCGAGGATCGGTGCCCCTCAGCTCGTCGCTCTCCATGAGCGTGACCGCCTTGGACTCGGCCTCGGCGTAGGGGCTGTGCGCCTCGATGGGAACCTTGCGGCGAGCCGCGGTGAACCCGGTCTTGAAGTTGCCGGGCTGGACCAGGGTGACGTGGATGTTGAAGGGCTCCACCTCGTAGGCGAGGGCTTCGGCGTAGCCCTCGAGGGCGAACTTGCTGGCGCAGTAGAAGGCCTGGAACGGGATGCCGATGACGCCCCCGATTGAGCTCACGATGACGATGTGGCCACCGCCGCGCTCGCGCATGGCGGGCAGGGCGGCCTTAACCACCCGCACGACGCCGAAGAAGTTGGTCTCCATCTGGGCCTTGGCGTCCTCGGTCGGAGTGCGCTCGACGGCTCCCGCGAGGCCCCAGCCGGCGTTGGCGATGACCGCGTCCAACTGGCCGTACTCGGTAACGACCTTGGCCACGCCCGACGTCACCGAACTGTCGTCGTCGACGTCCATCGCCAGGGCGTTCCACGGTGTGGGGGAGAGGACCCGACGGCTGGCTCCGATGACCTGCCAGCCCCGCGAGTTGAGATGGTTGGCGCAGGCGAGTCCCAGACCAGAGGACGCGCCGGAGATCAAAACGACTTTGTTTTCCATAGGTTCAGCCTGGTCCAGGACCGCGCGCGGCGTCAAAACGGACGGGGGGTGTCGTTCCGTGATGCCACAATGGGGCCGTGAGCAAGAAGCACCTGCGAGTGCCCGAGCTGATGGTGGGATTTGACACCGAGACGACGGGTCTTGACGTCGCCAAAGAGCGTGCGATCGCCTATGGCTTCTGCGTCTATCGATTCGGGCGGCTCACCAGCACCGAGCACTTCTTCGTCGTCCCCGATCGACCGATCACCGCGGGAGCCCGCCGGGTTCACGGGTTGTCGGTCGAGGACATCGAGGCCAGGGCGCCCGAGTTCGACGTGCTCTCGGTCGAAGCGGGCCTCACCCGAGCGATTCACATCCTGCGCGACCTCCACGCTCAGGGTGCGCACGTCGTCGGTGCCAACGTGGTGCATTTCGATCTCGAGATGCTGCGCCGCAGCGCTATCTCCGTCCTGGGCAGGACCTTGCAGGACGCCGAGTTCGACATTTCGCTCTTGCGCATCATCGACGTGATCGAGCACGACCTCGCGATCGAGCCACGAAATGTCGAGCGCCCGAGCCGACGCCTCAGCCAGCTGTGTCGCCACTACGGCGTGACGCCGGGGGGCCACGACGCCCTCGGTGACGCGGTGGCCTCGGTGGAGGTGTTCCTCGAACAGGTCGTGCGCAACAACGCCGGCCAGATGCCGTTGGCCCTAGCGATGACGCTGGAGGAGATCGACGAAACGGTGGGGCAACCTTGAAGTGTGCGTGAGCAAATGAACTCGGCAATTTCATACGGACGAGTGGATTCTCATCGGCCCACGGTTGGGGAGATGTCAGTTGTAAGAGAACAAGCAGATGGTCCTGCCGTTGGTGGCATTGACTATGACGTTCCAGAAGTGGCCGCCGACACCCCCGACGGGGCCCAGTGAGGGAATGATCACCCCGGACACTCTGACGATGTAGGCCGGTAACGCTTTGGGAATGAAGGACTTGGTTCCAACCCAGTCGTGGATGATTTGATTCTTGTCCACGTAACCACCGAGGGACTCAAAGACGACGCGTGAGTGAGATCCGGCTCCGGCCCGAACCTTCGCGATGCGGGCCGCCTCAGCTGGCGTAACACGTACGCGCGTCAGCTGCGAGTTAGTCAATCGGGTGAATAGGATCTCGCCGTCTTCGAGCATGATCTTTGGCACAAGAACGTACGCGTTGCGGTACGGACTCAGCGATGACGCCGATCCCGTCCCCGTGAGGATGAGCCCCTGCAAGAGCGAGGCGATCACGAGCAGTGACATCATCCGCCGTATCGTGAAATGCTTCTTCGTGCAATTGAGCATAAGTCACGTCACCACGCATCGTCACCACAAGATCCGTGGCGCCCTACGCCTTCCGTGGGGCCAATCTGTCAGTTTGCTTCAACGCAAGTGCGCGTCGAGAGATGATGAGGAAGCTCAAGGAGAAGTACAGAATGGCTGCATAGAGGGGAAACGCCGAATTGGCTGTGGTCAGTTTCTTGGTCGCAAGCAGAACGACAACTGCCCCAACCATGTACAGCACGTAGGCGGTGGCACTCTCTGACGACGGTTCCTTGTACGCCTTGACGAGGGTGGGAAACGCCGCCGCCAGGTCGGCCGCGAGGCTGAGTGCGATGGCGTAGTCACCGTCGCGCGTACTGACCCAGAGGCCAATGGCGACGAGCGAGAGGACGCCGCAGCACACGTCCAAGCGAGTGATCTTCCAGTACGAGGCGCGCCGTCTCACGAGAATGACGAGCACCACAACCGCCGGTCCCAGTCCAGCGGCGAGCGAGAACAAGGACGGTAGGCCTGCATTCTCCGACTCGGATGCAGCGAAAATGATCAGTGGAATGGCGGTCCACAAGTACCACGTCACGCGGTTGGGAACGATGCTGCCCCTCCACGTTGCCGCCGCGTAGATCAAGTTCGCGGAAAAGCCCAGGCACGCGCCAAGAATGGCGAAGTCGCTATTGAGCACGCGACCGCAATAACGATGTCGGTGAAGTCACGCCAAATGCGTACGGAATCGGACTCTGTCCGAGTGTCGAGACCACCTCAACCGACGAGCTCGACCTTCACGCCGAGGCGCGTCAGTCGTGCCTTTTCGTCGGCGGGCATTCCATCGGTGATCACCATCGAGATCCTGGTGATGGGAACGACAACATGATCGGCTAATGCCGCCCACTTCGTGCTGTCGACGACGCAGATCAGGTCACCCCTGGTCCGCTCGATCATCATTCTCGCCACGTCGGCCTCGGCGCCACCGTGGCTGGTGATTCCGCCCTCGGCGGAGATGGCGTCTGCGCCCAGCACCATCCTCTCGGCCCACAGCAGAGCCAGCGACGCCCGAGCAAGCTCACCCACCAGCGAGCACGTGGGTCCCTGCACCGCGCCGCCGATGATGGAGAGGCTGGCACCTCCTGACATCGCCTCGGACGCGGCTGCCAGGTTCGAGGTGAAGATGTTGAGGTCCGGTCGGTCCCGCAGACAACTGACCACTTCACTCGTCGTGGTTCCTCCACCAACGAACAAACTGCCCGACTTCGGAAGTAGTTCCGCGCAGCGGTGGGCGATTCGTCGTTTCGCAGCTCGTTGGTGCAGCCGGCTCTCGATGAACCGCGGGTCCGAGAATGTGGAGTCAACGAGTATGGCACCGCCATGCGACCGCTGCGCCACCCCGCGTTCTTCGAGCGCTGTCAAATCTCGCCGTATGGTCATCTCGCTCACCCCGAACTCGCGCGCCAGGTTCGCCACGATGACCTCACCGTTCTGGCGGAGCCGCTCCTCGACGACGCGCAGGCGCGAAAGGGGTACCGCTTCAACTCCCGTTCGCCCGGGCTTCAGTGATGATTCGCCAGTATCGTGGTGGCTGGTCGTACTCGGCGACGGGGTGTCCTGCGTCGGATTTGTCTTCATGTGCGGTGCACTCCTCCCAGTGACCGAGTGAGCGCCGCGGCCTCCGCAAGGCGCTGCGACGACTCAGCGCGGGCATCGTCGTCCGTGACGTCAACCACCAAGTCCCCCCAGATGGAGCGTCCCGCGGCAAATCCGGCGGCACCCCCCAACAGCGCAACGCGAAGGGTTTCGAGGAACTCCGAGTAAGGAGCGCCGGAGCTCAAAAGGATCCAGGGTGTACCCGCCGCCGCTTTCGTAATGTCCGCTGCCAGGGCGGCCGTCTGCGACCCGAGAGTAAGGGGCAGCTTGAGAATGTCAGCCCCGGTCTTGGCCACCTTTTCGGCGATCTCGGCGGCCGGCCAAGCAGAACCGTCGCTCGAGCCCCCCATGGGTAGGGGCAACGGTTCGACGAGCAGGGGGAGACCCTCGTCGTGGCACTGCTCGGCGACCTGCGTAACGGCTTCGAGTCTCGCGGCGGCGTCCAACGCATTCGGGTGGTAGTAGAGGACGATCTTGGCGGCGTTGGCTCCCGCCCGGCGCAGCCTTCGTAGAAGTTCACGCGACGGAACGTTCGGTGGCGGGCATTCCACGTCGTCGTAATCGAACTCGTCCAAGCCCACGATCAACCCGACGCCCTCGGGAGGGTGCCACAAGGTACCAATCGTTCCGGTCAGGGGAACATCGACCAGTACCGCGGTGCAGTGCTGTGCCAGCAGCCCGAGTACCGCAATCTTCGCCTCGCGCATGGGTCCGTGGTCCGACTCGTCGCCATTGCCGAGCAAGCTCAACAGCGACTGACCGTGATCAATCGCCAGGATGGAAAAGAGCCCCTCGTCCGTGGTCAGAGAGAGCAGTTCGTCGGCCAACTTGCTCGGATGGCCCGGGTGCTGCTTCACCTGCTCTGACACCCCTCAGCACGGACACGAGGGAAGTTGCCCGACGACGACCCACCGAGCGAGCGGTTGGTCACCTGTCGCTTTCGTGGTGGCCAACTGAGCGAGCTTGTCCGAGTGTTTTCACCTTTCATGGCAAATGCACGTTACTCCGGACAGAAACAAACGTCAAACAACTTGCGTTCGTGTCCGAATACTCCTAGCATGAGGCTCGCTCGGTGTTCAGGAAGCTGGGTAACGAGTGCGAGTGATCGCGGAGGGGAGATTCGACTCAAGGCACTCGTGTCGACGACATGAGTGACTTCTGATGACCTGCAGGTGATGGAAGTGCCTGATTGGAACTGCGTGCCCTAGGCACGCTCGGCAAAATAACAGGGGGCAAAATGCCAACAGGAAACGGATTCGAAAGCACTGGACCACGCACTCACTCGCGGCGCGACGTACTTCAGTATTCCTTGGGTGCGATCGCCGCAACGGGTGCTGGAGCGGCCCTCGACGCTGGCTGGTTGGCAACTGGCGCCGCCGCGGCGACTGCCGGCAGGCCGAGAAGGGGTGGCACGCTGCGCGTCGGAATGTCCGGCGGGGGCTCCGGCGACACCCTCGCCGCGGGGCACGCGGCTGAGAACCTGGACTTTGCCCGGGCGGCGCAGCTCTACGACGTGGTGGTCCAACAGGACCTCAACGGCACCTTCTCCAACTCGCTGGCGGCGGAGATGACTCCTAACAAGAACTTCACGGTCTGGACCATCCGTCTCAAGAGCGGTATCACCTTCCACAACGGCAAGACCCTCCACGCCGAGGACGTCCGACACACGATGCAATATATCGTCAAGAACAAGCTGTTCGGGGCGGCCGGCTTCGGCCTCGCCGACGTGAAGAACATCAAGATCCTTGACCCCCTGACCTTGCGGGTGCCTTGTACCGTCCCGTTTTCCACGTTCCCGTACGGCTTCTACAACTACGGATTCGCTGGCATCATGCCCGCGGTCGGCTACAACCCGAACAAGCCCGTCGGCACGGGGCCGTTCATGTTCAAGTCCTTCACCCCCGGCCAGGAGAGCGTCTTCGTCAAGAACCCCAACTACTGGTTGGACGGTGAGGACGGCAAGCCGCTGCCCTACGTCGACGAAGTGATCATCACCGACTACACCGACGAAACCAGCATGGTCAACGCGTTGATCTCCGGAGTGGTCGACTGCATCGCGCCCCTGACGTACGTGAGCCAGAGCACTCTCAAGTCATCTGGAAAGTCGACGGCGGCCTACAACGCCGGCTTCTGGGTGCCCTTTACCCTGCGTACCGATGTCGCGCCGTTCAACAACGTCGACGTTCGCCAGGCGTTCCGACTCATGGTCAATCGGCCTCAGATGCTCGAACAGGTCTTTGGGGGATTCGGTGCAATCGGCAACGACATCTTCAGCATCCAAGACCCGGAGTACGACCACGCAATCCCGCAGCGGGTGCAGGACATCGCCAAGGCGAAGTTCCTCCTCAAGAAGCACGGGCTCGAGGGGATGACGACCACACTCGTCACCGGGCCGATCTTCAACGGATCGGTCCAGGCGGCCACGGTCTTCGCCGAGCAGGCAAAAGCGGCCAAGGTGAAGGTCAACCTTCAACAGACGACGGTGACCGACTACTACGGCCCGAACTACCTGAAGTGGAAGTTTGCCCAGGACTGGTGGGGCCCCAATCCTTATCTCGTCACCGCCAGCCAGGCAACCGCGAATGGTGCACCCATCAACGAGTGCCACTTCAACAACGCGCGCTACAACCAGCTCTACAAGCAGGCGCTCGCGCTGCCCGCTGGGGCCAAGCAGGCCGACGTCATCCACGAGATGTGCATGATTGACTACAACGAGGGGGGCTACATCATCCCCTTCTACGCACCGCTGGTGGACGGCTGGTCGCCGAAGCTCGTTGGTCCAGTCAAGAACGTGATCGGGTCGCTCTCCGGCCAGTACTTCAGGTCGTTCTGGTTCAAGAAGTAGCCGTGACCATCCGGGTCGGCTACGTCGGCGTGCACATCGCCACCTACTACGCCGAGGAGTACGGGCAGTTGACCCGGGCGCGAACAGGTCTCAGGACGCTCGCCGACCAACTCGGCTTCGAGTTGGTCGCACGAGAGGGTGGCGTGATGAACGCCGAGCAGGCGACCGCCATCGCACGCGAGTTAGCGGATGAGCGTTTGGACTTCCTGATCATCCAGACCGCCGCGTGCTGCATGGCCGACGCGCTGTTGCCCTTCGCCGACCTCGGGATCCGTCTGGGTATTTGGGCGACGCCCGAGCCGCGATACGACGGCGACATCCTGTTCAACTCTCTGGTCACGGCGAACATCTTCACGTCCACCTTGCGGCGCTACTACCGCGGCGCGATGCCGTTCAAGTGGTTCTACGGACACGTGGAAGAGGAGTCCTTCCGTCGACGCTTCCAGGTGACGATTGACGCGCTGAAGGGGTGTCGGGCCCTAGCCGAGTCGCGGGTCGCGTGGATCGGCGGCCTGGCGCCCGGGTTTGAGGATCTGCGCTTTGACCAGCGCGACCTGCACGATCGTCTGCACGGCGCCCGAGTACTGCCGCGCGAACTCCGGGACCTGGTCTCAATTGCGCGCGAGTTCACCGACGGCGAGGCCAAGAGTGTCGCCGTCGACATGGTCGCCGCCGCACGAGCGGTCAATGTCCACGACGAAAGCATCGAACGAAACGCGCGTCTCTACCTCGCGTTGCGCGCTGTGTGCCAGCGGGACAACGCGAATGCCGTGGCGCTACAGGACTGGCCGGATATGCAGGACGTCTACGACGTCTCGCCCCTGCTGGCTCTGTGCTGGTTGGCGGAGAAGGACGGCATTCCCAGTGCGCACGAAGGCGACGTTCTCGGCGCGCTGACGATGCGGATGATGGGGGCCGTGTCGGGCACGAAGCCGACGATCATGGACATTGCGGTCATCGACCCAGATCGCAACACGGCGTTGTTGTGGCACTGCGGCGGGTCGCCCCACAGCCTCGCGGACGACAAGGGCGCCACCTATGAGTTCCACTCCACCCTCGGTCGAAAGCAGGCGAGCGGCCCCTTCGGTGCGGTCGTCAACCTGACCTTGGCGCCGGGAGAGTGCACGATTGCCTACGTGTCCGACGATGCGCGATCGCTCTGGAACTTCCGGGCGGAGGTGTTCGCCGACCCGGAGTTCGCGGGTTTTGACGGCGATCGCGGATGGATACGCAACTTCCGGTACGCGGAGACTGAGGTGACGGCCCACGACCTGCTCGACACGCTCCTCACCACCGGCCAGGAGCATCACCACGGTTTTGTCCAGGGGGACATCACCGAGGAACTTAGCGAGTTGGGCGAGTGGATGTCCTGGCGCGAGATCCAACCGCTGCGCTATCGAGACGCCTTGCGGCACGCAGTCCGTCACTAAGAAGTCAACGAAGAGAAGAAAGAGAAACATGACCGGTACCACTATTCCCGACTCACTCCTGCAGTGGGCGAAGAGCGACGCTGACGTCGACGAGAAGCTCACTCAGCTGATGGTGCTGTACGCCGAGGCGCTCGACTGCCAGCGGTGCATCCTGTACTGCCGTCAGCCCGACCTGCACCGCGCGAACACCACACACGCCTGGTGGAGCGACGAGAAGGAGGAGTACGCCGTGACGTGGGAGTCCTGGTTCTCCGACGAGTGGGTCGACGAGGTGGAGCCGAACGCTCCGGACCCCCTGTACTCGGCGGCGTTGGTGTCGCCCGAGGCGATCTTCATCGACGACATCGAGAACGACCCCTCGGGGCTCATCAACGTCCCGTGGGAGGCCGAGACCTTCAAGCACCGCGCGCTCATCCACGCGCCGATCTACTTCCAGGGAAAGTTTTACGGGATCCTGGAGCCGTCCGTCTTCGGCGAGCCGCGGCACTGGAGCGACGCCGACAAGGAGATCACGAGATGGACTCAGGAGCAGCTCGGTCCGATCGTGGCGGAGTACGTCGCGCAGTACGGGCCAAAGTGACTCCTGGGGATCAACCGTCCACGGTTCAAATCGACGATCACGCGATCGCTCGCTTGACGGTTCCGGGATACGTTGACTTTCTCGCGGCCGACGGTCGAGCCGTCTGGGCGACCAACGAAGACCGGGTCGAGAAACTCCAGTTCGATCAACCGGACCCCGTGGCGACGATTCAGATGCCAGGGCCGTGCGGGGGAATGGTCATCTATGACGGTTCGCTCTGGGTTGCCAGTTGCAAGGAGCACTCGGTGTATCGCCTGGACCTCGAGTCCAACGCAGTCGCCGCCAGGATTCCCACCGGGCTGGCGGACCCGACAGGCGAATTGAGCCTGGCCGCCGGGGCGGGTTCCGTATGGGTTCTCAGCGCGGAGGGAGTCCTGAGCCGGATCGATGTCGAACGCAATGAGGTGGTGGCGACGGTTGCGGTCCTACCCAACTCCTACTGCACCGCATTTTCCGATGACGCCGTATGGATCACCAACTCGGCGAGTCCGCAGGGGCCCTCGTCGGGCTCGGTTCAGCGGATCGACCCGAGGACGAACGAAGTGGTCGCGACGATTCCGACCGGCACGCAACCGCGCTTTCTGGCTGCCGGGGAAGGCGCCGTCTGGACCCTGAACTGGGGCGACGGCTCCGTGACGCGGATCGATCCCGCGACCAACGAGGCGGTGGCGAACTTCGCGCTCGGGATGGAGGGCGGAGGTGGCGACATCGCCACGGGCGCGGGTCGGGTGTGGGTTCGCGGTACCGCGGTCCTTCTCGCCTCGATCGATCCCGCGACGAACAGCGTCACGACGATCTACGGCCCCCCAGCGGGCAGTGGCGCGGTTCGTGTGGCCGACGACCTGGTGTGGGTGACGGCCCACGACACGAACACGGTCTGGGCGGTGCAACCGCCCGCCATCGTGACGACGGCTGAATAAGTTGGGTGTGTGCCGAGTATTGAGAGCGAGCATGGTGCCATGGCGGTAGCGACCGCCGTCGCACCTGCCTCTGAGGTCGTCGTCGCTCCCGCGACAGTGCCCTGGCACGCCCGGCGACCCCTGCTCGCGCTCGTGACCCGCCGAGGCCTCGCCGGTCTCGTGACCCTCTTGATCGTCTCGGTGATCATCTTTTTTGCGACGCAGGTGCTGCCCGGCAACGCCGCCTACGCCGTCCTCGGTCGCACGGGAACGCCCGCCCGCCTGCACCTGCTGGAGAAGCAACTCGGCCTCGACCGGGGTGTCTTCGCGCAGTACTGGCATTGGCTGTCGGGCCTGTTCACGGGCCGCCTCGGTACGTCGCTCGCCAGTGGGCAAGGCGTGTGGTCGGTGGTCGAGCCCCGACTCGTGAACTCCGCCATCCTCCTCGTCCTCGCCGGCGCCATCGGCACGATTATCGGCGTCACGGCCGGTGCCGTGGCGGCGCTGCGCAAGGACGGATGGTTCGACCACGTGACGTCGGTGGTCGCCCTGACGGTCACCGCTCTGCCGGAGTTTGTCATCGCAATCGCGCTGATCTCGTTGTTTGCCACGCTGGTCTCCCACGTGCTGCCCGCGGTGTCGATTATTCCGCCGGGCTCGTACGGGTGGAACAACCCGAAGGCCCTGATCTTGCCGGTTGCGACCCTGGTGATCGTGATCGTCCCCTACACCCTGCGGATGATGCGAGCGTCCACTATCGAGGCGCTCGAGTCCGACTACGTGGAGATGGCGCGGCTCAAGGGCGTCAAGTCGTGGCGGATTCTGCTCTTTCACGCCCTACCGAACGCCATCGCCCCGACGATCCAAGTGATCGGGCTCAACTTCCTGTACCTCGCCGGGGGGATCGTCGTCGTCGAGTACGTCTACAACTATCCGGGCATCGGCCAGGGCCTCGTCGACGCTGTCTCTAACCGCGACATCCCGGTCATCCAGTTCATCGTGATCGTGTTGGCCGCGTTCTACGTGATCGTGAACATCCTCACGGACGTGATCGCTCTCCTGGCCACGCCGAGGCGACGGCTGACCCAATGAGCGCTGCCGTCGACTCCGCCGCGCCGCCTCGCCTCCGACGCCGACAGGGTTTCGCTGCCCTGGGCACCGCGGCCCGGACTCCCCGGGGGAGGGTGGGTCTTGGCATCACGGCCTTCGTCGCCTTGGTCGCCGTCATCGGTCCGTTCGTGGCGCCCTACTCGGCGACTTCCTTCGCGAACGTCCCCTTCGGAAAGCCGAGTGGGAGCTCGTGGCTCGGGACGGACACGCTCGGTCGCGACGTGCTGTCACGGCTACTCGACGGCGGTTGGGTATTGATTCTCATGGCGCTCGCGGCCACGATGTTCGGACTCGTCGTCGGTGGGACCGCCGGCATATCCGCCGCCTACTTGCGGGGACGGATCGATGGACTCATCATGCGAACGGTCGACGTGATCCTCGCTTTCCCTTCCATCGTGTTCGCCCTGCTGCTGGTGAGCCTTGTCGGTCCCAAGCTCTGGCTCATCGTCATCGCGGTTGGCCTCACGCACGCACCACAGGTCGCGAGAGTCCTGCGGTCCGCGACGCTGGACATCTCCGAACGCGACTACGTGAAGTCGATCGAACTTCAAGGTGTACGGCCGGCCAAGGTCATGTGGTCCGAGATAGTTCCGAACCTCATCTCGCCGCTCATGGTCGAGGCCGGTCTACGGCTGACCTTTTCGATCGTCATCATGTCGGGTTTGGCGTATCTCGGCTTCGGGCAAGCACCACCCGCACCGAACTGGGGTTACATGATCAACGAGAACCGCATCGGTCTCCAGCTGAATCCGTGGGCCGTGATCGTCCCCGCCCTGTTCATCGCGCTCCTCACCATCGGCGTCAACACCTTTACGGATTCAGTGGCTCGCGTCGCCATCGGAGTGGAGGGCCGAAACGTAGAGGTCGCCTTGATCGGTGCCACCACCCCGGAGGCGTCGTGAGCTCGGACGTACCGGTTCAAGGCCCGGGGGTCACGACGCCGGTCGCCGTCGCCAGTCCCGCCCCGGCTCGGCTCGAGGTGCGCGACCTGGAGATCCGGTTGACGAGTGACGGCTCTGACGTGGTGAGCGACGTGTCGTTCTCTGTTCGCTCGAGCGAGGTACTCGGTGTCGTCGGGGAGTCCGGCTCGGGCAAGACGACCCTGGCCCTGGCCCTGCTTGGGTACGCGCGTCGGGGCCTTCGGATCAGCTCGGGCGAGATCTTGCTCGACGGCTCGAACCTGCTGGCGATGAGTGCGCCGGAGCTTCGCGAGCTTCGCGGAGCGAAGGTCTCGTACGTGCCGCAGGACCCGGCCGCCGCCCTCAACCCGACCCTCAAGATCGGCCGACAGCTCACCGAGGTGCTGACCTCGCACCCGGATGCGGTTGACGGGACTGCCCAGCGGGTGGCCGAGGTACTGCAAGAGGTGCACCTCGACGCCAAACCCGAGATGCTGCGTCGCTACCCGCACCAGCTCTCGGGTGGCCAGCAGCAGCGCTTCGCCATCGCGATGGCCTTTGCGTGCCGCCCCTCGCTGATCGTGCTCGACGAACCGACGACCGGACTGGACGTGTCCAGCCAACGTCACGTCCTCGAGACCATCCGCAACCTCTGCAGCGCCTACGGGGTGGCCGCGGTGTACGTGAGCCACGACCTGGCCGTCGTCGGTGATCTCGTCTCCCAAGTCGCGGTGATGTACGCCGGGCGCGTCATCGAGCTCGGCGAGACCCGCCAGATCTTCACCTGTCCCGTCCATCCGTACACCCGCGGGCTCTTGGCGGCGGCGCCATCGCCGGAACGGGCGGAGGTGTTGATCGGTATTGACGGGCATCCGCCGCGCCCCGGGCGGAGGCCAACCGGATGTTTCTTCGCTCCGCGCTGTTCGTTCGAAGTGGATCGTTGTCGCACCGAGACGCCGATGCCGCAATTGGTCAACGGCAGCCTCGTGCGCTGTCATCGGGCCACGGAGATCCAGTACGTCGAACGAGAGCGGGTCATCGTCCCGGCACTACCGCCAAGCGACGCCAACTCCGCGGTGTCGCTGCGCGGGCTCTCGGCTTCCTACGGCTATCAACGCGTGCTGCACGCCGTCGACCTGGACCTGGAGCCTGAGCGCTGTGTGGCCGTGGTCGGCGAGTCCGGCTCGGGAAAGACCACGCTGGCGCGCTGCCTCGTCGGGCTGCACACGAACTGGACCGGCGAGATGCGTTTCGACGGCGAACCACTCGTTCCCGGGGTGAAGAGGCGACCGAAAGATGTCTTGCGCCGGGTCCAGTACATCTTCCAGAACCCGTATACGTCGCTGAATCCACGAAAGACCGTTGGGCAGATCCTCACCCAACCGCTCGAGCACTTCTTCAATCTGGATTCGCGCGCGTGCGCCCAGCGAGCTGCGAAGGTCCTGGAAGACGTGTCGCTGGGGAAAGATTTCCTCGGCCGGTACCCCGATCAGCTCTCCGGCGGTGAGCGCCAGCGCGTAGCGATCGCCCGGGCGCTGGTGGTCGAGCCGGACGTGCTGGTATGCGACGAGGTGACGTCGGCTCTGGACGTGTCAGTTCAGGCGGTCATCGTCGAACTGCTGCGGAAATTGCAGCGCGAGCAGCACCTGTCGTTGATCTTCATTACGCACAACCTTGCCCTCGTACGCTCCATCGCCCAGACGGCCATCGTGCTGTGCGAGGGGAAGGTGGTCGAGTCAGGAACCGTCAACCAGATCCTCGAGAATCCGACCGATCCCTATACGATCCGGTTGATCGAGGATGTCCCGAAGCTTGCGATATTGGGTGCGCCGCCCCGTAGTGAGTGAACATCGAGCGCCCAGGCGGCACCGGGTTTGACGTTGAACAATTTGCGTGGCCCGCAAGCAGCTCATCAGGCACCGACGGGGGTTACCCCGCAGTCTCTGAGCTGGGTGCGTGCTTGCCGGTCGAACTGGCTCATCGCATCCGTCACACTTTGAGTCGAGAACGTGACGCCCAGTTGGGCAAGGTAACGGTTCAGCTCCGATTGCAGCTGAGCGGTGGGGGCGTTGACGTCCGAGAGCCGAACATCATGAAGCAGCGTGGCCACCTGATTCTGCTGTGTGGAGGTCAGTGAGGGCGCGGGGTGACTAAGGCTGATCGAGATGGCATCCGCGTCGGCGCTTACCACTCTCACGACCGGCGCACAGAACGATCGGGGCCACCTCGTTGTCGGCCAGATCGCCCATGCAGCGCCCCCAATTAGGAACGCGCTGATAACGGCAATCATTACTTTCCGGCGCATACTCACGATGGTATCGACGAGGTTCCTTTGCGTCATAGACGGGACAGTTGGTGGTCCGGTTTAGGACCGCGCTCCGGCACCGTGTCGAACATCTCGCGTTAGAGAATTTCCATAACCGCGTTTACAACGTTGCTCGGCTGCGGAATGAACGCATCCTCCAGCGGGGGCGAGAAGGGAACCGGGGTGTGCGCTCCGGTGACCCTCTTGATCGGTGCGCGCAAACTTGCGAACGCAAGATCAGCAACCTGTGCCGCGATATCCGTGGCCAGTGAGCAGCGCGGATGAGATTCGTCGACGACAACCAATCGCCCCGTCTTCTCTACAGATTTCACGATCGTGCCAGTGTCCAGAGGCGAGTACGTTCGCGGATCGATGACTTCGGCCTCAATACCCCGTTCTGCGAGTAGGTTCGCCGCGTCGAGCGACGTTAGAACCATCTTTTGGACCCCGACGATCGTCACGTCTTTACCTTCGCGGACGATGGCCGCCTCGCCAAAAGGAATGGCGTACTGCTCCTCGGGAACTTCGCACTCCGTCATGTAGAGCCTCTTGTGCTCAATGAAGATGACGGGATCGGGGTCCCGGATCGCGGTGACCAGCAGCCCCTTGGCGTCGTACGCGTTCGACGGGGCCACCACCTTCAGTCCCGGAATGTGCGTGTAGAGGGAGTACAGGGACTGTGAGTGCTCCGCCGCTGCCCGAAAGCCAGCGCCCGACACCGTGCGCACCACCATGGGGACCGAGACCTTTCCGTCATAGACGTACCGAAGCTTCGCCGCATGGTTCAAGAGCTGGTCAAATGACGTGCCGATGAAGTCGATGTACATGATCTCGGCGACCGGACGAAGCCCGGCAATGGCCGCACCGATGCACGCCCCGATGAATCCCGTTTCCCCGAGTGCTGAGTCAATGACGCGCTTGCGTCCAAATCGAGTTTGCAGGCCCTGTGTCACTCCGAATGGTCCACCCCACGCATCGAGCGCAGGGGGATATTGCTCGTCCCTGCCCGCCCCTCCTCCGATATCCTCGCCGATGAGGAACACCCGGTCATCGAGGGACATTTCGGCGGCAAGCGCTTCGTTGATCGCGTCCTTTACATTCATTCGCCGGGACATGTTCACTCCGTCCACTGCGCGTAGACGTCGCGCATTCCGACAGAAACGTCGGGAAAGGGCGCACTCTTGGCCTCGGCAAACGCCTCGGCAACTTCAAGTCTGGACGAATCCGCAATCTGATCAAGTTCCTCGGCGGTGAGCAGACCTGCGTCAGTGGCGGCCTTCCGGAAGGTTGGCAGGGGGTCACGGGTGCGCCAGTACGCAACCTCATCTGGCGGTTTGTAGGTCTGGGTGTCACCCTCGTACTGCCCGCCGTAGCGATAGGTCATCGCTTCGATGAGCACCGGCCCGCCACCATCTCGCGCGTGGCTGATTGCCTGAGTCGCCGCTTTGCGCACGGCCAACACGTCCATGCCGTCGACCTGAACAGCAGGAATCCGATACGAGCCCGTCATGTCCGAGACGCTCTCGGTCAGGAGGTGATAGTCGATCGCGGTCGTCTCGGCGTACAAATTGTTCTCGCACACGAACACGACCGGGCAGTTAAACAGTGAGGCAAATTCCAGGGACTCGTGCCACGCCCCTTGGTGAACGGCCCCATCGCCGAAGAAGGACACCGCCACTCGATGTTCGTCGAGGTAGTTCGACGCGAACGCGGCGCCCACGGCGACGGGCAGCCCACCGGCGACGATGCCCATAGCGCCGATCATCCCGAGGTTCTGATCGGCCACGTGCATGGAGCCCCCCTTGCCGCCGCAGACCCCGGTTGTTCGACCAAAGAGTTCGCCGGCGATGGCTGGCAGGGGTACGCCGCGGGCAATCGCGTGGCCGTGATTCCGGTACGTCGACGTCAGCCAGTCGGTCGCCTGCAGAAGGGGGATGACGCCCGCGGCCACGGCCTCCTCACCCATGTAGGTATGGAGATAGCCTTCCGCCTCCTTGAACTCTGCAATCCGCGATACTTCCGTCTCGAAAGCCCGAATCTGACTCATCACCGTCCACAGGGCCACGGACTCATCCGTCGAGGGCGGGGTCACTTCGGACTTCCTGAGTTTCGTTACCGGCTTTGCCACCTTGCTCCCTTGTCCTTACCTGTAAACCATCAGCCAGACGTCGGCCCTCTCAACTTGAGGTTCTCCACGCGTTCGCAATCACGGCGAACGATCTGGCACCGGGGTCTTCGTGGCCACGCGTTCGATCACCAAAGCCTCGAGCACGGCCCACTCGGGCCACCATCTGCGACGTCGACACTGCTCCCGTTTTCGCCGCGTCCGCAGCGCGTTCAAGCGCAACGGACAAAGTGGCATTGTCGCGAGCCTGCTCCTCTAGGACGTCCACGAACGGATCCAGTGCATCGACCATCGTCGCGTCCCCAGGTGTCGCCCCACCAGCTTTCTGGACCATGTCAAGACCTCGTCGGAACCCTCGCGCCAGGGCGCTGAGTCCAATGGCGTCGTCCGGCTCGAGGGTCGAACCCAGATTCGTGAACAGCACCGCGTAGAGGGTGCCGGACGCCCCGGAGCAGTGACGCAAGAGAGATTGGCCAAATTCGTTCAAGAGGTGACCCGCCGACTGCTCCTCGAGATTGGTCTTGGCGACCGCCGTCTCAAACAGAGTGGCGACCGAGCTGCCGTGATCGCCATCGCCGACGGCTGCATCCAGCGAGTCGAGTTCGCTCGCGGCGCCACGCAACTCCTGAGCGCTTCGCGTCAGGACGTGGGCGACGTCTGAGGCGCTAAGTACGTCAGTTGGCACGGCTCGCCCCCGACATGGTCAAGGCCGGCGACGTGCAGTCCGCGTCCCACAAATCCAATAACTCACTATCGAATCGGCAGATGGAGACTCCTACGCCGGCGGTGGCGAGCGTCGTCGCGTACCGCCCACACCACACTCGGTCGACGACGACGTCCCTTTGATTTAGCCATCGCTTCGCGGCTCTGGCCACCAGCGTCACCTCGAGGACGGACATGGCGCCCGCGTCGTTCACGATCAGCCCGCAGTGCTCTCCCGCCTTGATCTCCAGATCGAGCGCAATCTTCTGAATCAGGTGTTCGGCGATCGAGTCAGCGCTTGTGATTGCGACGATCTCTCCCGTGCTGTCACCGTGAACCCCGGCGCCAACGAGGGCGGTGCCGACGGCGACCGACGACACCGGCTGGCCCGTGATCGGATTTTCGGTACCACCAAAGACGGCGCTCAGCGACCGAATACTGTCCCGGACCTTGATTCCGATCCGCTCGCACTCCGAGAGTGACATTCCCGCTTCGGCCGCTCCGCCGACGATCTTCCAGGCAAAAAGGAGCCCAGAGCCACCCCGCCGGTCAGGACCATGCACGGGCGAGGTGGAGACGTCGTCCCACAGGAGCAGCATGCGACACTCGGGATCTGTCGGTCCTAACATGCCGAGCGCCATTTCGGCGCTCAACACGTCGCCGCTGTGATTCGACACGCACAACAGGACACCCGCGCCGCGGGCGGCCGCTCGGATACCTGCCGCAATATTTAATGGGCCCGGTGCCGCAAAGAGTTCACCCGGAATGTTCACGTCAAAGAGCCCCGGACCGACCAGGCCCAACATTGCCGGCTCGTGGCCGAGTCCATTTCCGATGGCCAGCCCTACGCGCCCCCTCGGTTTCTCTACCGTCCGAACGATCAAGCCGTCCGAGTTCAGTCGGACAAAGTCACCCCACACGCTGACGTACCCATCGAGCAACTCCGAAACCAGTCGTTGGGGGTCATTGACCAGGATGCGACGGGCCTTGGCGGTCTCAGCTCCGTCAGCCGCGCTGTTGTCGTTCACGATCCGCTGAACCCCTCGCTTTCGTCCTATTGAGTTGGATGGTAACCCTAAACGAACAGTAACGCAACTAGCAATTGGCGTTATGGTGCCTTTACATTCAGTCAGTGTGCGTGTTACCTTGTGCTTAGGTGGCGGTTGATGATGGGGGATTCGTTGGCGACGACGGAACCCACGAATGAACGGAGTAAATCAATGAACTCCAACGCTGCGTCCAGTGTGAGTGCGTCCCTTGGATCGCCCCTTTCGCGAATTCGCTTTATCGAAGAGGTTTTGCGCAACGAAGGCCAGGTGAAGGTAAAGAAACTCGCCTCCGACCTCCAGATCAGTGAGGTGACCGTTCGACGGTACCTGGATCAGCTCGCCGAACGTGGCCTGGCGGAACGCTCCAGGGGAGGCGCCATCCGACTGGACGCTCCGCTGTCCGATCCGATCTTTGCGGCTCGACGAGCCGTTCAGCGCGACGCCAAGAGTCGAATCGCCCGGTGTTGCGCAGAGATGATTCCGGACGAGGGGACGGTGTTCCTGGGCGGCGGGACAACCACGTGCGAAGTGGCCCGATTCCTCATGGTGCGACCCGACCTGACGATCTTCACGTCCAACCTCGCCGCGGCCTCACAGTATCGATCCGACGGTGCGACCGTCTTCGTCATCGGCGGCGCGATCCGTGGCGCGTCGTGCTCGCTGGTCGGCGACCTCACTCGCAGCGGTGTGGGGCGCCTGTGGGCCGATTTCACCGTCATCGGGGCGGATTCCATCTCCGCCACGTCAGGGGCCATGACGGACAGCACCGAAGAGGCCGACGTGGCCCGGCAGATGATTGAGAACACCCGGGTAGGGGTGATGTGCGTGGTCGACGCGTCGAAGTGGACGCTTCGTTCCGGGCACGTCGCGGCGTCTCCCAGTGAACTGACTGCGGTCGTGAGTGACCACATTCCGGCGGCGGAGAGCAATGCCCTCGCGAAACTCGGAGTCCAGGTGGTGGATGCGGCGACTCTCTACAACGACGCGGCCTACGCCTCATGATCGACGCGGCCTCGAGAGTCAGTGTCCACAGCGCGCTCTGGGCCAAACAGTGGGGTCAGGATCTGGCCAGTTACATCGTGAAGGCGAGCTCCTTGGGGTACAGCGGGGTGGAGATCTCTCTGCTGGGCATCGAATCATCCGGTCTCGCCGCTCTCGCCGCGACAGCTCGCGACGTCGGTGTGGAACTTAAGTGCACGACCGGACTATCTCCCGAACACGACGTCTCCAGCGTTGATTCCTCCGTGCGGGGCGCTGGCGTTGCATTCATGCGAAGCTGCGCCGATGTCGTGGCGACACTCGGCTCCGACCTGCTCGCCGGTGTGATCTACGCCCCGTGGGGCGTGTTTGGATCACCCGAATCCAGACGAGAACGACTGCATTGGGCCGCCGAGTCACTCTCCACCGTCGCGCCAGACTTTCAGGATCGGGGAATCACGCTGGGAATCGAGGCGATCAATCGTTTTGAGACGGACCTCGTCAACACGGCCAGTCAGGCAATGGAGCTGGCCGACGAGGTCGATGCGCCAAACGTCGGCGTTCACCTGGACACTTTTCATATGAACATTGAGGAGCGGGATGTCCACGCTGCAGTGAAGATTTCCGCGTCGCGGCTCGTTCATGTCCACGTGTCGGGATCCGATCGTGGTCGGCCGGTCACTGATCGATTCCCCTGGGGCGTGTTTTTTAACGCTCTCCGAGAGATCGACTACCAAAAGTGGATCGGAGTGGAGATGTTTGTTCAGGCGGAGATACCCGTGAGCTCCGACCTGAGGATTTGGCGCACGATTGAGGCCTCACCCGACGACGCCGCCGCAGAAGCTCGGAACTTCGTTTTGGAGAGGATCGCTCGTGTCGACTAGCGCATCGTGGGTTGCCGACGCGCCCGTACGAGTGATCCTGGACTGCGACACGAAGAATGAGATAGATGACCAAGTGGCGATTGCGTACGCATTGGGGTGCCCAAGAATTGATGTCGTCGGCGTCATCTCGGTTCAAAACACTCTGGCCAGCGGACCAGATTCCGTTGAGATCTACCAGGAAGAGGCGGAGCGAATCGTCGCGCTGAGCGGGAGGGAGGACGTTCCGTGCTTGCGGGGAGCGAGCAGCCCGATGGAGCACATTGATGATGTGGTCCCGAGCGACGGATTGGAGTTTCTGCTCGCCGCGTGCGAGCAGGGACCGATTGCACTCCTCGGCACGGGTCCAGCCACCGATATTGCCGCGTTTGTGCAGGTGGCCCCGCGAGCCACTCAGGAACGGGTTCAGATCATTTGGGCTGGCGGCTTCCCTGACCCGGAGTCGTGGAATGAGCACAAATTTGGCGAGCTCAATGCTCGCGCGGACATCGCTGCGTGGCGTCGTGTGTTTCAAAGCGCCCAGAACCTCACTGTGCTCACTGGCTGGCCGGCAGTGGAAACAGTGAAGTTGCCCTGGACCCGGTGCGTCGAGAGATTCCGCGAGCTCCGTTCACCACTGGGGAACTACCTTGCCGACCTATTCACCGAATACGCCGCACATGGACGACCAATGGATATGGACGTTCAGCGTGAGGGTGACAAAGTGCTCTGGGACATTGTCAACGTCGCAGCGGTCTCGATTCCTGAGGCGGTCACGCTGACTGAGAGCGTGCTCTCATATGTTGACCCCGCGGGGGTACCCGACTGGAATAGGGCCAACCGAACGGCGCCCTTCGCACTCGAAGTAGATTCCGAAGCCATTCTCGACGACCTTTGGCGGGCACTGGAGCGGCTTCCCAAGGCGCCCAAGGGGTGACGGATTCGATGTAGTGGATTGCCTGACGGCATTTGTCGGCTTGCGCGTGCGACTCGTCATCTCTCAATCAGTCTCACTCATCGGTACCATGCAGTCGTGAGCGACGCTGCGCTGGAAGAGCGGGTTCGGGAGCTCTGCCTGGCGCTACCCGGGGTGACGGAGAGACTAAGTCACGGATCACCCGCCTTCCTCGTCCAAAGGCAGTTCGTGGCTCTGTGGCCGGAGGGCCATCACGACAACGAGTTCCCCCATCTGTGGTGCGCGGCACCGCTGGGAGCTCAAGAGTCGTTGATCGAGTTATCGCCCAAGAGATTCTTCCGGCCTCCTTACGTAGGTACTCGCGGATGGCTCGGCGTACGCCTCGACGGGCGAGTGGACTGGCGAGGTCGCTGCGCTGTGTGAGGACCGTACCGAACGGTTGCCCCCAAAAAACTGATCGCGCAGATGGATGTGGCGAGCCATACGGTCTCTCCGAAGTGACCTGCATTTAGAAGACGCCGGCGAGATCTGCTACGTATCGCTGCCCTTTCGAAAGTACTCGGCGGGCGTGATCCCCGTCTCCTTACGGAACGCGGCCACGAAGGCACTCGCCGATTCGTATCCCACGTCGCGGGCGACGTTGGCGACGGGGCTCTGGCGGGCGAGTTCCTCCATCGCGGCACCGAGTCGCAGCCGCGTCCTCCATCTCCCGAAGGGGAGCCCGGTGTCGGCAACGAAGGAGCGAGCGAGGGTCCGGGCGCTCGCTCCGACCTCCTTGCCCCACTCGGCCAGTGTTCGGTTGTCGGCCGGATCGCGCCTCAAGAAGTCCGCGACACGACACGCCCGCTCGTCCACCGGCAGCCGAACGTCAAATGACACCGACGCGACCGGCTCGAGGAGGTCCACTAGGACGCGCTCAGTGTGGGTGCGACTCTCTGGCGAGAGGTCCTCGCGCTCGAGGCGGCCGAGGAGTTCGCCCATCAACGTCGAGGCGATGACGGGCGTGCACACGGTCCAGGTCACTGAACTGAACGAGGGACGTATGTAGGCGCTGCGCATGGTGGCAGCGCCCTGGGAGAGCGTCTCGTGACGAACCCCCGCGGGGATGAACAGGGCGCGGGTCGTCGGCAGCACCCACGCGTCGCTCTGGCTGCGCACGGTGAGGACACCGGTCGACGCCCAGGCCAGTTGGTGATCCTCGTGCGTGTGCCAGTCGAAGACGGTCCCGGCGGGCATGGGAAACGTACACACCTCCATGCCGACGTCGGCGGGAACTGCGCAGTTCGAAACTTGTCCGTCTGGCGACATCGAACGTCACTTTACGGTCTTGGTTTCTTGCCGCGCGCTCCCTAGCCTCACGGCATGAACGAAAATCACGCGAAGCTGTGTCCGAGCCCCGAGTGGGCCGAGCACATTCAGGCCGATGTCTTGCCGTTCCTTTCGTCGATCGCTGAGTTTGGCGAGAAGATGCTCGAGCTTGGGCCGGGTCCGGGCGCAGCCACCGACTGGCTGCGTCGACGGGTTCGCCGCTTGAGTGTGGTCGAGAACGACGAGGTTGCGGCGAAGGCGCTCTCTGGGCGCTTTCGTGGAGACAACGTCGATGTCATCGTCGGCGACGCGACTCGACTAGAGCTTGGCGACGATGCCTTCGACTCGGTGGGGTCCTTCACGATGCTCCACCACCTGCCAACGTCGCAACTCCAGCAGCGCCTGTTGAGCGAGGTGCATCGCGTGTTGCGGCCCGGCGGAGCGTTCGTCGGCTCGGACAGCCTGGCCAGCGCCGGGTTGCACGAGTTCCACGAGGGCGACACGTATAACCCAATGGACCCTGCGTCGTTCCTCGTGCGCCTGCAGGCCGTCGGCTTCGTACGGATCACGCTGGTGGTCGACGACATCTTGAAGTTTGTCGCCCACAAGCCGGACCTCCGAGACACCCTTACAAATGACCATGACTCGACCCGAAAGGACCTCTCATGACCTTGCCATATCAAGAACCTTTGACGCCGCGCGCCCCTGGAGTACGCGAGATCCCCGAGCCGCCACGCCGCGGTGAACCGGGCGGAGACCCGTGTGGAATCTGTGGCGGCCAGGCCACATCGGCGGTCTGGTCCAACGAGTACTGGTCGCTGCATCCGCCCGTCGGGGGGAGCTTGCCCGGAGCCGTGTGGCTGGCGTCTCGTGAGCACGCGGACTCCTTCAAGGACCTGTCCCCTGAGGCGGCCGCCGACTTCGTGCGCGTCATCGCTCAAGTCGAACGGGGCATCCTGTCGCTCGGTGACGTCGCGCGCGTCCACCTCTATCGGTGGGGGGATGGGGGATCCCACTTCCACGTGTGGATGATTCCGCGCCCTCTCGGGATGCTCGAGGCGAAGGGAATGATGCTGCCTCTGTGGGAGGACGTGTTGCCCAATGTGTCCGACGAGGAGTTGCTCGCGGCGGCCGAGAAGGTAGCCCTCACGATGGGGGAATAGAAGCGCCCCGTGTCGACCGAATCGACGCCAGTCCCTGCCTATCCAACAAGAACGTCGTGAAGGAAGTCGAGAGTCCTTGGCCAGGAGTCAGCTTGAGCGGCGGCATTACCTTGGAGGCTGCCGCCTAGTGCAATGAGCTCATGGTCTACCGGGTGCGATACGACGAGCGGGCTCGGTAGCCCCGGGGCCGTCGCGCAAAAGTGTCCGGCGTCGGGGTAGCGCAAGTGAATCAGACGGTGGACGAATCCGTGCGCGTGAGCGCGCTTCTCGGCGAGTTCGGCCAAGGTGGTCGAGGGCCACAGCGCGTCGTCCTCTCCCGAGATCATCATGATCGGGCACGACGCTCGCTCAATCTTGATCTCCGCCTTTCGCGCGGCCTCGACATGTGAAAGATCGGCCAGGGCTCCCGGAGTGCACACGAGCGGGCTGCTCTTATAGACCTCGGCCCACTCGGGTGAATCGTCATTGGTGGGCAACCACGGTACGGCGCGACCATCCAGCGTCCAGGCCGCCGACTCGGGACCCGCGCCCGGCCCGAAGCCTCCCCACACGACCCCCGAAGGCACGCGAGCGACCACCGCTCCGATCTGAGGAAACGTGGCACCTAACAGGAGCGCCAACTCTCCGCCTCGGGATTGGCCCAGCACTCCAACCCGGCCTGTGACTTCCGGTCGCGCCTGTAGCCAGCGCAGGCCCGAAGCGAAGTACTCGAGAGGCACGTCCACGAGTCCGTTCGGGAGCCCCGGCAACCCGAAGTAGGCGAGTGCCAGGGTCGCGAAACCCCGAGAGGCAAGGAGCCCGGCGGGCACGTCCGCGCCGTTGAAACCACCGCCAGACCCTCCGACGACCATGACCGCTGGATGCGAACCTTCACCTTCGGGACGGAAGTACATTCCGACAAGGCCGCCTTCGCTCACGGATGTGACTTCAACGGTCGGGTCGGCGAAGTGTCTGGTGATTGTTGCATCGGCGCGTTCCGTGTCCGTTGTGGCACTCAGCGTCGTGACGATTGGATCAAGGTTGGTATGTGCAACGTCACCTTCAAACCCTGCCGACCACCACAGACCACGGGCATCCACTCCCCGATAGGTGCCGCCGAGGCTGGGATGTTCGCATGGCGATACGACGCCGCGGGCGTCAGCTTCGAACAAGCCGGAAGACTCAAAAGCAACTCCTGCAAGTTCCCAAGAGGCGACGAGTCGAACCTCTTGGCCCGGCTCTAGCTCGATGATTCGAAACGCGACGGGATCATCAATGAGGGGAGAGCGATCGTCAATCGCAAATTGCATGTCCGCCTCCTCGGATGACCGTCGAGTTGGTAACTATCGAAGACGATACAAATTTGCGACGCGCTCGACCTGGTTTCAGTGACCGTCATCAGACCGTCCTTGGCGAAGGCTCGCCCGGGCGTTGCCAGACCACGGTAGTAAGGCGGCTCCCCTAAGGGCCGTTGGCGCAGTCGGGTAGCGCGCTTGCATGACACTGAGCGTTCACTGCCTACGAGTCTTCCCCGCTGTCCTTCTTCGCACCTATCAGGCTAGTATGCTAGACTGATAGGTGCAAAAGTGCGAGACCTGCGGAGACTGCTGCAACGTTCGGGTTGCGTTGAAGTCCACCAGACGATCTCACCTGATTGTGAGGTGTGGAACTTGCCAAGGTGTTGTTCCAATACCCGCTGGGGCCTTCCGAAGGGACTTCTCCGTTCAATTCAGCGAGATCTCGCGCCTTGTCTAGGAGAGGATTGGATTCGAAGTGGCTAAGACCCAAATCTTGAATACTCGCTACCACGCGACCTTCGAGCTCGACGAATCCGGAAACTGGATCGCTGAGATTGATGAGCTTCCTCAGGTACACACTTTCGGCCGAACCCTCGGGAAGGCTCGTGAGTATCTGGTTGATGCACTTGCTCTTTGGCTCAATGTTCCGATTGACGATGCGAAGGGTGCAATCGACTTTCGTGCGGTAGCCCTGCCAGAGCAGGTGCAAAGTTCAGTCGATCAAGCGATTGCTTCGCGCGCAATCGCCGAGGTTGCCGCTGAAAATGCAGGGGCGATGATGTCAGATGCCGCGCTGGCACTGACCAAGGTTGCTCGTCTCTCGTATCGCGACGCTGGCGAGCTTCTCGGCATCTCTCATCAGCGGGTGCAACAACTTGTCTCTGAAGTTCGAGGCGGCAACCCTCTAACGAGTAGCGGTACTCAGGGCGTGGCTCAAGATATTGCTCATAATCTCAAAGAGATCTTGCCGGGGGCTCGAGAGAGGACTTGGGTGCGCTGGTAGCGGTGGTCACATTTGGGGTCGCCATTGCCTGGTCCCCAGCACGCGAGTAGCCGACAAGAACGCAACAATCTCAATGGTAAGGTTGCTCGCCTAGGGGCCGTTGGCGCAGTCTGGTAGCGCACCTGCATGACACGCAGGGGGTCGCAGGTTCAAGTCCTGCACGGCCCACTGCACGGCCCACATTGCACGGCCCGCATGGTGCCTCGGGTGCAACAACTTACATTGGCCGCTAGGTCCCAATGGCTACTTAGGCGCAATTGATGAATCATCCAGGCCGACGGCGACGATCTTCGCGACGCGGCTCAGATCAGCGTCGGCGGTCAAAAGTGATGCACCGTGCCGGCGCGAAACTGAGACGATCATGCAGTCGACCATGCCTCGGGGGGTGACACCCGCACGGCGACATTGCCGATAGATACTCACGGCAGCATCGAAGTCTACGGCGGCGTCGAAACTCAGCAGTGGGAACCGCAACAGTAAGCGGCGCAGATCCACCTCGCGTTCGTCGGTCCGGGCTCCCGCCACGATCTCCATGATCACGGGTTCCGTGACCGCCAATGGACCGTCCTCGCCGATGAGCTCGACGAGGCGCTGGTCGACTCGGCTGCCCGTGGCTCGGTCGTACTCCACCCAGGCCGAGCTGTCCGCCAAGATCACGACGCGGAGGGACCGGCGTCGGTGGGAATCTTTCCGATCGCGCGTGCCCCACGCATCGCCAGCGCCTCGTCATGGGTCATGGGTTGCCCAGCCAGATGTCGCAGAGCCAGATCGACGGCATCAGTTTTCGTGTGTATGCCGTAGCGATCCATGATCGTCCGGAGGTAGTCGTCCTCGATCTCGATGTTTGTCCTTGTTTTGCTCATACAGTAAGTATACACGTTACGTGTATAGCCCGTGTATTAGCGCGGTTGACTGGGCCGGAGTCGCGATCTGACTCTGCGAGCCACTGCGTCATTGACTTCCATTCTCCCCATCTGTCGCCTTGGGCGCCGAGTCGAGAAGCGAAGATGCGACCCCTTGCATGACACGCAAGGGGTCGCAGGTTCAAGTCCTGCACGGCCCACTACTACAAGCCTTATTCTATAAGGCGTTTCGAGAAGTGT